>JAKASJ010000015.1 GCA_021819085.1 Pseudomonadota bacterium
GTGGTTAATAATGTGCAGACCGCCCCACCACACTGCTGCCGGGATATCTGGGTCACCCGGATACCGCCTCATTCCGGACGCATTGTTTCCAGGCCACCGAGATAGGGTCGCAGCACAGGCGGAATCGTGACAGTACCGTCACGCTGCTGGAAATTCTCCAGCACGGCCACCAAAGTGCGCCCGACCGCCAGCCCGGAACCATTCAGCGTGTGCACGAGTTCCGGCTTCCCGCTCTGCGGATTACGCCAACGCGCCTGCAAACGCCGTGCCTGAAAATCCTCAAAGTTGCTGCATGACGAAATTTCGCGGTATTTCCGCTGGCTCGGCAGCCAAACCTCCAGGTCGTAGGTCTTGGCGGCCGAGAATCCCATGTCTCCGGAACACAAGGTGATGACGCGGTACGGCAGTTCCAGGCGCTGCAGCACCGCCTCGGCGTGGCCGGTAAGCTGTTCGAGCGCGGAATAGGAGTCATGCGGACGGACAATCTGCACGAGCTCGACTTTCTCGAACTGGTGCTGGCGGATCATGCCGCGGGTGTCCTTCCCGTAGGAACCGGCCTCGCTCCGAAAACAGGGCGTATGGCACACGTATCTGCGTGGCAGGGATTCGGCCGGAAGGATCATGTCGCGCACAAGGTTCGTTACCGGGACTTCCGCCGTGGGAATCAGATAGTAGCCCTGCTCCCCCTTGAGCGCAAAAAGTTCTGCCTCGAACTTCGGCAGCTGCCCGGTGCCCTTCAGGCTGTCGGCGTTGGCCATGTAGGGAACGTAGGTCTCGCGGTAGCCGTGCTCGCCGGTGTGCAAATCGAGCATGAACTGGATCAGGGCGCGCTGCAGGCGTGCGAGCGTACCCTGCATCACAACGAAGCGCGTACCGGCGATCTTTGCGGCTGCTTCGAAATCCATGAGACCCAGCTGCGTACCTATATCCACGTGATCACGTGGCTCGAAGTCGAAAGTCCGCGGTTCGCCCCAGCGGCGCAGCTCGACGTTGTCGCGCTCATCGCGGCCCTCCGGCACGCTGGCGTGCGGGATATTGGGGATTCCCATGACCAGGGAGCCCAGCTCCGCCTGTATGGTTTCGAGCTCTGCCTCGGCCTGTTTGAGGCGCACACCGATTCCGGCCACTTCGGCCAGCAGTGCGTTGGCGTCCTCTCCCCGTGCTTTCGCCTGACCGACTGCCTTGGAGCCCGCATTGCGTTCGTTCTGGTAGTGCTGCGTCAGCGCCTGGATGGTCTTGCGCCGCTCCTCCAGCGCCGCGATCGCGGCCGTATCAAGCATATAGCCGCGGCGTGCGAGCCGCTTGGCGGTATTGTCCAGATCACTGCGTAGAAGGCGTGGGTCAAGCATAAATCTCTCATTCGGCAATGGCCGTTGTTGAAAAGAACGAAATTGGAAACTGCGAATTCTCCTGCGAATCGAGAATACGCGGCATAAATGGATCGCCGCGCCATATCCTTGGCACATAACGCAAGGCGCCCACAACCCGGGCGCACCACGCGCACCGGGAATCATACCCACAGTTGTTGTCGGATTCACTTTCCAGGAATGCCCGCGCTGCCAAAGTTTACTTCTGCCCTACGTCCCTATTGCACGGACAACTCGCTTCCTCTACACTTTTGCGATAAACGATGTGGGAGATGGCATTCCTCCCGATAACCGCCGCATTGGCTGATGATGCCTACAGATTCCCTCGGAAGACGGGAACGGTAGGTGGTTATCAGACGCCCCAGCTGCACCCCGGGCAATCAACCCCGCTGCCCTGCCCCGATTTCCGAAGATGTCCGGTGAATTTTCAGGAGGGGTGTAATGAAGCATTGCGAACAGCCTGCAGTCACGATGCATGTCCGTTCATCGCAAGCGACATTGCGTTCGCTTCCGCCGCTGCTTTCCGTCACCCCAACCGCTGAAACATCCGTGCCGGACGATAGTGCAGATCCCTTGCGTCTCGACATGCCGGGCCCCAGTGCTGCTGATTTCCTGGCAGGAGTATCGCTTTCTGCAAGCTTGCACTGATCGGCGGCACGCTTTTTCTTTATCTTGGCCAGTACGCTAACCTAGCAAAAGGGGGAAACAGAGAATGTGGACATACGTCGCTATCGCTGTAGGCGGCATTTTGGGCTGCTGGGCCCGGTACGGGATGACCAATCTGCTGCAGCTGCTGTTCGGTCGCAGCTTTCCTGTAGCCACATTGTGCATCAACGTTCTCGGCTCATTCCTGATGGGGTTTCTGTTCATCGTAACCCTGGATCGGGTTACGATCTCCCCGGCACTGCGCGCCGGCATCCTCACCGGTGGTCTGGGCGGTTTCACCACCTTTTCCACTTTTTCCATGGAAACACTGCTGCTCGCCGAGGAGGGTGAGGTGCTGAAGGCAACCACCTACGTGGCTTTGTCCATCACGCTGGGGCTTCTGGCAGTTTTCAGCGGTGCCTACCTGGCGCGCACCTATTAATCTGAGGGGAGGCCGACATGATCAAAGACATAATGCTCGTACGCGTCTATATCAGTGAAGCTGATCACGGACGTCACAAAGCACTTCTGGATGAGATATTTGCGCTGCTGCACGATCAACACAGGGTTCACGGAGTAACGGTGTTTCGCGGTATCGCGGGGTTCGGATCGAAGGGCGAAGTACACTCGGCCGACCTGCTGCGACTCACCGTTCGCCTGCCGCTGGTGATCGAATTCTTCGACGAACCCGTAGTTGCGGAAGCCGCAATCAAGATGGTGAAAGATCTCGTGCCACCCGGCCACGTGGTGTACTGGCACGCGCAGTGCGAGTGTGGCGACAGCTAGCCGGCAAGGTGCGCCAAAGAGCCTGCGGGATGATTCCGGTGCGGGCACGCTACGAGGCAATGACAGCACCACAAGGCGATCAAAAACCGGGCAATTTTTCGCAGGCCAGTCTTGCCAGGGTACCGAAACTCTCCACGGTACCGCAGGAAAACTGCCTTTCGGTCCGCAAACAGCCCGGGCACAAACGCGCAGCGAGGATGTCGCTGTCGGCACAATTTCCGGGAAGCCGAATCACCCGGCTCCGAGGTACGGCATCGCGGTGGACTGCCGCGGCCCGGGCAGCCACATTCTGCTGAAACGGCAGCTTGTCCGGCACCGTGGCCTGTATTTCGAATAGAATTCCCTTGCACAACCGTTCGAACCTGCGGACACCGATATTTCCCGGCCTTCCGCAAAGGCGGAATTGGCGTTGACCCCGCGCTGTGGACACCCTGGGGATGGGGGGGTGTCTTCAGTCTCGTCGATGCCGTCAGGAGAATGATTTATGATGGCCGACCCAGCTGCTACGGGCGCGTACACATGAACAAGGTACTTTCGGTCGAGGCTTTGCATAAATACTACGGCGCCAAACCGGCTGTTGCGGGGATTTCGTTCGAGGTCGGGCGCAACGAGATCGTCGGCCTGCTTGGACCGAACGGGGCCGGCAAGACCACCACCATCAACATGATTCTCGGCGTGCTCCAGCCGACCACCGGAACGATCCGCATCGAAGGCCGGGACCTGGCCACCGACCGCTCGCGGGCGCTTGCCTGCACCAATTTCACGGCGGTCTATGCTACCCTGCCGGGAAACCTCACCGTATACCAGAACCTGCGCATTCTCGGCATGATCTACGACGTCAAACAGCTGTCCTCCCGCATCGAAGAGCTCCTTGTGCAGTTCGACCTCAAGGCTTTCCGGAACGTGAAGTGTGGACTGCTCTCCTCCGGCGAGCAGACACGGGTACAACTGGCGAAAGCATTGCTCAACCGCCCGCACCTGTTGCTTCTGGACGAACCGACTGCATCACTCGATCCTTCCGCGGCACGAGACATTCGCGCCACCATCCGCGAGTTCACGGTACGCGACAGCGTCGGTGTGCTCTGGACCTCACACAACATGTACGAGGTCCAGGATGTGTGCGATCGGGCGCTGTTTCTCTCCCATGGAAAGATTCTGCTTGAGGGTGATCCGAAGACCCTGCCGCGGGAGCATGGCAAGGTTTCTCTCGAGGAACTTTTCATCACGGTCGCCCGTGAACCACTCACACTCGGAGCGGGGTGAAGACCTTGCGATTCAACCGCGCTGCCGCCATCGTCCTGCGCCAGTTCTATCTCATGCGCGGCAGTCCAGCGCGTCTGCTGCCGTTGTTCGTGTGGGTGGCGATCGACATCGTGCTGTGGGGCTTCATCACGAAGTATCTCAACAGCATTGCCGCGCCCGGATTCAATTTCGCCTATACGCTGCTCGGGGCGGTACTGCTCTGGGATTTCTTCGGCCGCGTCATGCTTGGCGTGACCACCGCCTTCCTGGAAGACGTGTGGTCGCGCAACTTCATAAACATATTTGCCACACCGCTTTCGATCTCCGAATACGTTACCGGACTTGTAATGACGAGCATCAGCACAAGCCTGATCGGACTTGCCGTGATGATGGCGCTGGCGATGCTGGTCTTTGGACTGTCCTTCTTCGTTTACGGACTGATGCTCATCCCGTTTCTGCTGGTCCTGTTCCTGTTCGGCATCGCGCTCGGCGTGTTTGCAAGCGCCGTAGTGCTGCGACTCGGTCCGGCGTCGGAGTGGCTTGTCTGGCCGGTGCCGGCGCTGCTTTCTCCCTTCGTCGGCGTCTTCTATCCGCTATCAACCCTGCCGTCATGGATGCGCGTCGTTGCCCATATCCTGCCACCGTCTTATGTGTTCGAAGGCATGCGCACTATTGTTCTCGGTGGTCGATTTTCGGGAATTACGCTGCTCTGGGGAGGATGTCTGGCGGTGCTGTACATCATGCTGGCCGGCGGCTACTTCGTGCACGTCTATCGCTACGCTGCCCGCACCGGATTGCTGGCACGCTACAGCGCCGAAAGCGCAAGCTGAGGAAATAGGGCAAAACGGCATTGCGTGATATCGTCCTGCAGGGGTTTCGATGCCGAAATGGGCGGGCTTGATTCCGCTCCCGGCCTGGTCCACCGGGTATCGGCGATGGTCTCCGAAATCTGCCAACCCCTCGCCGCACGCGAGACCAGACTCAAGGCCACGCAGCTCATGATCCAGGCCCCCACCCCGGAACGCGCGCGCCATCGCTGCTTCCGCTTTGGGGCAGAACCGGCCATTCGCGGGTTCACAACGCGGGCCGGGAGGCGCACAGCGGCGGCGATCCAGGGGTTGTTCGGCACTGTAAACGCTTAACGGGATCGAGCCTTATACCTGGTTGAAACAGCCGATCGAGAAACTACCGGTTTGGCCGAATAACCGGATCGATGGACTATTAATGTTGCGATTTGACAGCCGGTTTCCATCCTGGAGAGGTGAGGCAGCTGGACGCTTCCCATTTTGTCGCGCTTACGACAGGACAATTACGCGAAATTCTTCATCGCAAAATCCCAGTTCGCCAGGTAACTTAGCAAGTTCTCAACGAACTTGGCGCGCAGGTTGCGGTAGTCGATATAATAGGCATGCTCCCACACGTCCACGCAAAACAGCGCCTTGTCACCCGTGGTAAGCGGCGTACCAGCCGCACCCATGTTGACGATATCCACTGAACCATCGGCCTTTTTCACCAGCCAGGTCCATCCGGAACCGAAATTGCCAACTGCAGAAGCCAGGAATGCCTTCTTGAATTCGTCATAACTTCCCCACCGCTTGCTGATGGCATTGGCCAGCGCTCCGGTCGGAGCCACACCGCCATTCGGCTTCATGCAGTTCCAGAAAAAAGTGTGATTCCATACCTGGGCAGCGTTGTTGTAAATGTTGCCGGAAGACTTCTTGATGATGCCCTCCAGTGTTGCACTCTCGAATTCTGTACCCTTGATCAGATTGTTAAGGTTGGTCACGTAGGCCTGATGATGCTTGCCGTAGTGATACTCGAAGGTCTCTTTGGAGATGTGCGGTTCCAGTGCGTTCATCGCAAAGGGCAGCGCGGGCAGTGTATGTTCCATTGTTCTATCTCCTTGGTAAGAAATTCACGCGACTGCGGATTACAGTCAAATCTCTGGCGGCGATAATTGTCACTACGGGGATTATCGCATGCACACGGTATGCAATATGTGCGGTGGCATACGCAAACCAAGGAACGCACCTATTTTCATACCACGATAGACCAGCATAAGCAGGTTAGCCGCCATGTTGTACGCAAGGCATCGCATACAAGCGAAATTTTATCATCAAACCGGTCTGGTTAAAAGAAACAGTCCCTGCCAAATTCGTCAGTTTCCCGACGGCGAGGGGCATTTCCGGCGAGGCCTGCTGGTCTGGGTGGATCATTACTCCCATAGTGATCGGCACGAACGAAAAGAAACTGAAAACAGTGACACGATTACGCGCGTTTTTGGACGGCACACAGAAGCTGCGCTTTGAACCCCGTGCGTAAGGTTGCGCCTTTAATCCCGACACCGCACAGATCGCAACGCGCCACCGGAGATTCCGGAAACAACCGAATCAGTTGCGGCAACCGTTTGTCGCTGATCCATTGCGCTATTCTGACTGTCATCCGGTCGCAATACGCTCCCGATGGTCTCTGGAAACGAGTTTTGAACGTACTTGCCAATGATCATGGACGTTTATTCCTGAGCAGACGATAGCGGCGAATTAGCGCATTGGTCGAACTGTCATGCCCAAGCAGCGGTTCATCCCTGCTTTCAAGCTCAACGCTCGTCCGCTCGGCCAGCGCTTTCCCCAACTCAACGCCCCATTGATCGAATGAATCGATATTCCAGATTGTCCCTTGCGTGAAGACACTGTGTTCGTAAAGCGCAACCAGTGCTCCTAGCGTCTCAGGCGTCAAACGCTCCGCCAGTATGGTATTGGTTGGGCGATTCCCATCGAAGATACGGTGCGGCACCAACCATCCTGCTACCCCCCCAGCCTTGACCTCATCCTCCGTCTTGCCAAACGCCAGCGCCTCGGTCTGCGCAAATAGATTTGATATCAGGAGATCGTGATGATTGGCCACCGGATTCAGCTCCTGACAGAAACCGATGAAGTCACATGGAATCAGCCGGGTTCCCTGATGAATAAGCTGATAGAACGAGTGCTGGCCGTTGGTACCGGGCTCACCCCAGTAGACAGGTCCCGTTTGATAGGCGACGCGCGCACCATCGAGGGTGACGTGCTTACCATTGCTCTCCATCGTCAGTTGCTGCAGATATGCAGGGAAACGCTTGAGATACTGCTCGTAAGGCAGCACCGCTACTGTCTGCGCATTGAAGAAGTTACTGTTCCATACCGTCAGCATCCCCATGAGCACCGGCAGATTCTGCGTGAAAGGGGCGCTGCGGAAGTGCTGATCCATCGCATGGAATCCGGCAAGCATCGCACGGAAGTTCTCCGGCCCTATGGCGATCATGGTGGACAGGCCGATCGCCGAATCCATCGAGTAGCGCCCTCCGACCCAGTCCCAGAAGCCAAACATATTCGCGGTATCAATGCCGAATTGAGACACCCCTTCGCCGTTAGTCGATACAGCGACAAAGTGCCGGCGCACAGCCAAGTCGTCGCCGAGCTTACGCAGGCTCCAGGCGCGGGCGGCGTGGGCGTTCGTCAGGGTCTCAAGCGTGGTGAACGTCTTCGAACAGATGATAAACAGGGTCTCTTCCGGATTGAGATCGTGCGTGGCTTCCACGAAGTCGGTACCGTCCACGTTCGAGACGAAACGGAACGTCATGTCTCTCTGGCTGTAATATCGAAGCGCCTCGTAAACCATAACCGGACCGAGGTCGGATCCGCCGATCCCGATGTTTATGACGTTGCGGATGCGCTTTCCGGTGTATCCCCGCCACGCTCCGCTGCGGACCTGGCGTGCAAACTCTGACATCCGCTCCAGCACGGCATGCACTCCGGTCACGACATCGATGCCGTCAACGACGATCCGCTCGGTCTTGGGCGCACGCAGGGCGGTATGCAGGACAGCTCGCTTTTCGGTCACGTTGATCCGTTCACCGCGGAACATTGCGGCTATGTGCTCATGCAGGCTGCATTCCTCGGCCAGATTCACGAGCAGCCGAATCGTTTCGTCAGTAACACGATTCTTTGAATAGTCGAGATAAATGCCGGCAGCCTCGGCGGTCAGGCGCTCGCCCCGGCGCGGATCGTCAGCGAAGAGCTGGCGCAGATGCAGGTCGCGGATCGTTTGGAAATGCCCGGCAAGCGCCTTCCACGCGGGACGCTCAGTCAGGCATTGCACCGGCGCGTTCGAACCAGTCGTCTGCTTCTTGCCGCTCATGCCTACCTGGCCTTCCCGAGCAAGGCGCTTTTCGAAGCGATGCAATCCATCAGGGCGTTCCAGGAGTTTGCGAATGACAACGTGCCATCATGTTGCAGGTCGGAAGCGAGCGCCACGGCATCCACCCCCGCCCGCGCGAAGTTGGCAAGCACAGTTTCCGCATCCCCTCCGTCGTCCGGCAACGCGGTATTGATTTTCCCGCGGTCGAAGAAAGCCAGCAGCGTCTTCTCGGGCATGGTGTTGACGGTATCTGGCGCAGCAAGCGCTTCGATATACAGTGTCTCCGGGGCATCCGGATCCTTGGTGCCGGTACTCGCCCAAAGCAGGCGCTGCGGCCGCGCGCCGGCAGCGAGGAGTCTCTTCCAGCGCGACGAGGCAAGCAGCTCGCGGTAGGCCCTGTAGGTCTGCTTTGCAATCGCGATCCCGAGCCGGTTCCGAAGCGGCTTCGCTACCCTGTCCTTCACCGCCACATCCCACCGGCTGACAAATAACGATGCCACGGAACCGACCTTCGGATCGAGACCGGCGTCTATCCGCCTTTCAATGCCGCGCGTATACGCCTCGGCAGCACCAAGGTACTGCTCGCGCGAGAACAGCAACGTGGCGTTCACCGGAACGCCCGCGAAAATCGCCTCTTCGATCGCGGGAATTCCCCCGGGAGTCGCCGGAATCTTTATGAAGAGATTGGGACGTTTTCCGCGCCCGTGAAGCTGCACTGCGGCCTTGACGGTGCCGGCAGTGTCATCTGCCAGCAGGGGCGACACCTCCAGCGATACCCAGCCGTCGACTCCTGCGCTAGCGTCATGGACCGGGCGAAAAAGATCCGCTGCCCGGGTCACGTCCTCCAGGGCAAGTTCGAAGAACAGCACCTCCCCGGATTTTCCTTCGGCGGTCTTCTGGCGTATGGCGGAATCGTAGAAGTCGGAATCCTCGATCGCTTTGTCGAAAATCGTGGGGTTTGAAGTCAGCCCCGTCACCGAAAGCTCTTCGATGTAATGACGCAGCGTACCACTCGTCAGCAGACCGCGAGTGATGTTGTCGAGCCAGATACTCTGGCCGAGATCATGCAGTTGTTGGGTAGCCCTCATCGTTCCTCCTGTTCCGCGGCGCCAGATCCGAAAACACCCGACGACGCAAGCCGATCTTGTTGCCCGCTGCGATCTGCCGCACAAAATCGCACCTCGTCCGATCCCCGTCCGGCAGGCATCTGCCGGTTTCCGGCCCGGATAATCCGGGCGCGGTCATGAGCCGGTTCGCTCCGGCTGGGGATTGTGCCAAAATCCGTCTGGGGCGATGAGCGCATCCGCCTCCTTGGGTCCCCAGCCACCGCGTCGGTAGGGGTAGGCACGATGATGTCTCTTGAGGACAGGATCGACCACCGCCCAGGCTGCCTCGACCGAGTCCTCACGCGTAAACAACGCTCCGTTGCCAGCCATGGCATCCCCGAGCAGCCGCTCGTACGGACTCTCCTCGGCCGGTACTTGCTCGAGCAGGTAAAGCTCCCGTTGATCACCGATGAACTCCTTGCCCGGACGCTTGACGCGAGCGGCAAGCGCGACGGCGGAGCTTGGGGAGATGCGAAAGCGCAGATAATTGGCGCGCCCGGCGACAGGCCGGGAATCATCGAACAACCTTTGCGGCGGCGGCTTGAGCTCCACCAGAACCTCGGCCGCTGTTTCAGCCAGATATTTTCCCGAGCGAAGGTACCATGGCACTCCTTCCCAGCGCCACGAATCGATGAAAAGCCGCAGTGCGCAAAAGGTTTCTACGTCGGATCCCTTCGCGACACCCGGCTCCTTGCGGTAGCCGCGGTACTGCCCGCGCACCACGTCCTCGGTCCGCAACGGGCGCATGGCCCGGAACACCTTGGCTTTCTCGCTATGCACGGCGCCGAAACCCTGATAGGCCGGCGGCTCCATGGCCAGCAGGGCAACGATCTGGAAAAGATGGTTTTGAACCACATCGCGCAGGCAGCCGGCACTGTCATAGAATGCGCCACGTCCCTTTACCCCGAAATCCTCGGCCAGCGTGATCTGCACGCTCGCCACGCAGTTGCGGTTCCAGATCGGCTCCAGGAACGAATTGGCGAAACGGAAATAGAGGATGTTCATGATGGCCTCTTTCCCGAGATAATGGTCGATGCGGAAAATGGAGTTTTCCGCAAACACAGAGCGCGCAATGCGGTTAAGCTCGCGCGCCGAAGCGAGATCGCTGCCGAACGGTTTCTCCACGATAACACGCGCATCCTCGGACAGCCCCGCAGCACCGAGCCCCTCGATGACCGTACTGAAAAGTGCTGGCGGGATGGCAAGGTAGTGCGCCGGACGACGGGCGTCGCCGAGTGCACTTCTTATCGCCATGAACGTGCTTCGGTCATTGTAGTCACCCTGCACATAGCGAATGAGCGCAAGCAACCGCTGCAAAGCGCGCTGGTCATCGATCCTTCCTGACCGTCTTATGCTGTCCGTCACGCGCCGGCGCAGCTGTGCCGGACTCCATTTCGAAGAGGCAACACCGAGAACCGGAACCTTCAGGACACCGCGCTTCACCATCGCATAAAGCGCCGGAAAGATCATTTTGTGCGCCAAGTCTCCGGTCACTCCGAAAAGTACCAGCGCGCCGGATGGTTCCGGGCCTGCTGCGGTCTTGCGCATCTCCGCCTCCTTCGTTCTTGTTGTCATGCCCATCGCCCTGCCTCAGCGGCTGCATCCGTGCCGGCCGGCGTCACAACCTGAAACCCCCAGGAACAATCGACGCACCCTGCGCTGTGGCATCGTTGACTTCGATCCTGCCTCGGGATTTGCCCCTGCATGGCATACCGCATCGCATCGCCCCACGCAACATAGGACCTCTGCTCTCCCGAGATCAACCCTTTCCGCAGCCATCACAGACGTCGGCCGGTGTGATCTGCCGTCCGATCCTGACGGCTGGTCACGTTCTCCGACCCCCAGCCGGGGGTAGCTCCGCTTTTTGACAGTGCTCTTCGAGTACGTGTCGGCGACAAACCCGATTTATACCGGATGTATTATGCAGACAGCTGGGCCGGTCGACAGTTCACCGATGGCCGGCGTCAGTAGGCCCTATGTGCATAACTTGTCCTTAAGAATCAGGCGGCAACCGTTCCTTTCCGGACAGGAAATCCGGAAAAAAGGCGAGAAGATCGGACTTCAGCCGGCACAACCCGCGGCATGCCCGGCGGATGTTACAGCGGACGCCATACGAAAAACTCCACCGCCCATGCGGCCAGCGGCAATGCGCCGGCGATCAGCACCATCAAAGCCACGACGGCCCGCTGTCGCCGTGCCAGACGCCAGGCGAGCACCACACCCCACGCTGTGGCGAGTGAAAGCAGCGCCATCGAAACTGCGCCGATCCAGGGCGGCAACATGACATTTCCGGCATCTTGCGAAAAGGCAAGCAAGGCCGAACCCACGAACAGGTTCGTCCCTGCAAAAAGGACAAGAACATCGGCAAGGCGCTGCCAGGGCAGCCCTGCCGCCGCGCCCGCCAGCCGCATCCACCCGCCGAGCCACGCACCCAGAACCATCGTCTCGGCCACGATATAGGCGATCAACATCCCGCCATCGAGCCAGGTGAACGCGTGGCCTGCCACAGGAGAGGAGGCAAAGAGCCACCAGTGGTCAGGGTGACTGAGTGGCCAGAGGATCTGGTGCGCGACGAGCCATCCGGTTGCAGCCCGCTGCATGGTCGAAAACCAGGGGGAAACGCTCCACTGAAAAGCGCCGAGCGCGGCACCGACCATACCGTAGATCAGCAGCCGTGCCAGCCAGCGGTCCGATGCATCCACTTTCCGCACCGCTTTCTGGGCAGAAGCGCCGAGAATCTCGGCGCTTGGCGCCCGCAGGGTGAGCTGAACAGCTCCCCGCTCGCCGGCACAGCGCCCGCACATGTGGCAGGCGGAGGCGCTTTCCATGCGCCGGATGTCGATCAGCGGTGCACAGTTCACGGGATGCTGCAGACTCGTCCGCGACCCGGCCGGCGCCGCGTCCCAGGCGACCCGATCTACCCTGAAATGAACCGGTGCAACCTTCGCCAGGAGCGCGAACACCCCGCAGACCGGGCATAGGTGCCGACACCAAACCCGTTTTCCGCGTCCGTATAGCAATCCGACGGCAACGGCCGCCACCGTGGAGCCGCCCAAGATCAGCAGTGCAGGGTCAGGGTACCGATGCAGGCTGATCATCTGACCGTACAGCGCGATGATCATGAACGTTACGAACGGCCAGCCGGCCCACTTCATCCAGCGTGGGATGCCCAGACCCAGACCGCAATGCGAAACCCATTCGCTGAGCGCCCCTTCCGGACAGAGCACCCCGCACCACACACGCCCGAATGCCATGATCGAGACGATGACAAAAGGCCACCAGATGCCCCAGAACATGAACTGCGCGAAACGCGTGAAATTGCCCAAGATACGAGCGTCATTCGGGGGAAGAGGCAGGAATACCGGAACAACCAGAAGCACTGCGTAGCCAATCACCATCACCCACTGCGCGAGAACGATCAGGGCCTGATGGTGCCGCATGAAAACCCCGATGCGCGCAAGCCGCTCGCCGCCAAGAGCCGTCGGCGCGACCTGTTCGGAGGCAACACTCACGGGGTCGCCCGCCTGGATGTGGGCCAGCGGAATCTCCCGGTGGCGTACACCCGGTGGCGTATCACGAGCCGAATGGCCATTTTTCTTGCAGGGCCCCGCGAACCATGGAAAAAGCCGGCAATGCGCTCCTGTCGCAGACACCGTCTTCGGATACTGCGTATGCAGCCCGGGACTTCGGCAGGCACACCCGGTAGGTACCGATCGCACAGCGGTTTCACGCCGTCCACCAACGACGCACCCCTACGGGAACAGACGCGCCACGCCATGCAAAAATTCCCGGCACGCGATGATGCAACAGCCGCAAAACGAACGCCGGGGCCCGGCCAGGAAAGACGACAATCGGGGCAGCGCGCGAGGCCGCCTCCGCCGGGCCTGGCGATACGGACCGCGTGACGGCGTCCTTCAGCATTCGCGTTCGATCTCCGCCCGATGCGGGCGCCCACCCTGGGTAATTGTGTTAATAACAATTTTAAGACCGGCGGAATGGGCGAACATGCCGGCCGTGCACGATGGAAGCCTGCGAACCGTCATGCACCTTCACCCCGATTCCGCCTCTGGCGATCGCAATGACTGGAACGCAGCGCTCGAACATCACACCACCTAAATAAGGGTGGAACCCCGAATTCCGGGGAAAGATGCGACCTGCACGCGCCGCAATGGCCGATCACGCCTCCCGTTCCCGGGGCTTCGCGCACGATGACGCAGAACGCGCTGCCAGCCTCTTCTTTTGAAATATATACCCGCGAACATCGCGCTGTCGAATATCTGCTTGTCGCCACGGAAACGCTACCGCTGAAATACACAGATCGCGGGATCGTCTCCCGATGGGTCGAGGTTCCCGGGGAAATTTCCGCCTCCTCGCCGAAGCGACGGCGTCAGCGCTGCGCGACGCGTCCGGCCAGATTCCGAGTATTCCGTTCAAACCCGGCTAAAAGCGTCCAGTCCGACGGCAGCGAATCCGGATCGGGCCGTGTCACTATCCGACAGCGGCCCGCCCTGGGGCTCAAAACTGCGATGGATCCGGGGCATGCCCGACGGCTATAAGGCAGCCGATCCGGATCGGCTGCCTCGAGTTGTCGGATCACGGCTTGGGCGCAACGCCGCCCTTCAGATAGGCCGCCAGATCGGCAATGTTCTGGTTGCTGAGCGGATCCACCAGCGTCGTCGATGGCGTGCCGCGCACGCCGCCGAGCAGACTGGCGACCAGCTGTTGCGGCGCAAGGGTGCGCGCCATCGTGAACAGATCAGGTGCGGGGGCAGGTGACCTGGGATCGGGATAGGCGTGACAGGCCATACACAGGTTCTTGTACAGCGCGCGTCCGGCGTTCAACGCCAGCGGGGTCGCGGGCAGCGGCAGCAGGCCGCGCGTATCCATGGGGTAATGCTGCGAGAGGCGATCGATATCAGTCGCGAGTGCGGCGAGATGCCCATGCGCGTACAGAACCTGCAACCGTCGCAACTGCCCCAGCAGCTGCCGGTCGTTCGCGCGCCGCTGTTCTTCGAAATAGCCACGTGCCAGCAGCGGCAGCACGCCAATCGCACTGCTTATCTTGGCACGCAACCGAACGCGCTGCGCGGGTGCAAGTCCGGTACCGAGAAGCCGGTGGCTGCGGATGGCCAGGACCGCGAGTTCGACAGCGAAGCGCTGGGTGCGCTCCCCCCCGGCGATGGCACTGGAACAGACGGCCGTGGCGACCAGCAGGATCGCCACGGCCACACAGCGACAACGGTTCAACAGCAGCGTCAGTCACTCACCTTCTTCACGACCGGCAACGACTGATTGCGCGACCACTGAGACATGGAACCCGCGTACATCCGGGCCTGCTTGTTGCCGAGCAGTTCATAGCTTGTAAACCATCCGAGCGCCGCCCAGTGCCCGGTATTGCAGAACGTGATTTGCTTGCCCTTCGTCGGCACTTTGGCGACCCTGTACAGGGCCCGCAGCTTCTGCGGCGAGCGGAACATACCGCCGTCGTTACGGGTAATCCAGTTCTCGGGAAGGTTGCGGGCACCCGGAATGGTACCGCTCCGCACATCGACGACGTTGCGGTTGATGCCGAGGTACTGGGCCGACGGCCGGTTGTCCACCAGCGAAATGCCGCTCTTCATGGCACTTTGCACGTTCTGCTCGGTGGCGAGCAGTTCCGGACGCAGGTGCGCCACGAAAGTCGTCGCGCTGGGTTTGTTGAACCCGGCCTGGATCGGATGCTTCGCGGCGACATAGGCGGTGTAACCACCGTTCAGGATAGATACGTTGTTGTCACCGAGGTACTTGAAGGTCCAGAACACACGCGCTGCACCACCCATGTCGGTCGCATTGTTGCCATCCGTATAGATGACCACATGTGCGTCGTTTCCGATTCCCAGTCCGCCGATCAGCTTCTCCAGTGCCGGCACCGGCGGCACCAGGCCAGGCGCGCCATCGACCTTGATGCGCCAGCCGCCACTCGCATAGTTGCTGTACACCGCACACGGAATATGGCCACGCAGATAGGCGGTCAGGTCTCCGCCGCCACCGATCGGGTTTCTAATGTCGAGCAGCACGACTCCCGGCTTGCACGCATGTGCCGCCACCCAGCCGGCATCCACCAGCGGCGGAGCTGAAGATGAGGCATAGGCAGCCCCGCTGGCCAACAGCGCAATTCCAAACAATAACGGTCTTTTCATCGCACGTCTCCTCACCTCGTTAAAGGGTAACTACAACATCGGACGCCAACAATTCATCCAGCACCTGATTCCACGCATCATCGGACATCGCCGTCCCCGCTACATCACATCTATAAACATTGTGAAATGCCTCGAGCTCGGACAGCGCGTCTTCCATCATTTTCCTGTCCGGAAACAGGCCCGTGTTCAGCACCGCGATGTTCATGCTCCCTTCCCTCCTACAGGCTGATGACGGCATCGGCCTCGATCATGGCCATGGACAGGCCCGCGGCGCTCAGATGAGGCAGCCCCTGTCCTTCGACCGTGGTCTCCGGCTGGATGTCCGAAAGCTCGAGAAGCTCTGCCTGGCGTGCGTTATCCGGAGTCTCGGCCACCGGACCGGTCATGAAAACCAGCCGTACCCGGTGCCCGAAGATGGTCAACCCGGCCGCTACACGCATGGCCTCAGTGTGGTCCTCACGCCCCAGCAACAGAATGGATTTGTGCCCTTTCATTTCCGTCCCCTACAGACTGATTATCTTCGCGGCTTCAGCCGCCAGTGCGCTGTTTCCGGTCTGGCTTCCGAGCTCCACCGGGCACTGCGCATGGCCCATGTGGCGCACCCAGGAATATTCGCAGGCCACGGCTTTGGATGCGCAGGCCAGCAGGTCCACCATGCCGCGGTCGGCCAAAGTGCGCACACCTGCATTGGTGAAAAAGCACGACCAGGTTGCACCCCGTCGCCGGCATGCGCGCATCAGCGCCGCCAGCGTCTGGGCCGAATCAGGCCTCGAAACGAGAAACATCAGATCGGTCACGCGCGTCGCCTCCCCAGGTAATAGCCGGTAACAGCGGCAAGCACCAGCCCCGCGAACACCGACGTGATGGACTTGTCGGAATCGGGTCTGCCTGCATCCGTCACCGGCGTGAATGCAGCAGCCGCTCGCGGCCGCTCGCGATAGGTTTCGGCATCTACCGGCAGCCCGGTATGGTATGCCCAGTCCTCCCAGCCGCCGGGATAGACCCTGGCATCGAAGCCCGCACCGGCGCGCAGCAGCGTGAAATAGGCGATCGAGTCGTAAGCATTGTTCGCGTACACCACAGCCGAAGTCACCAGCGGAAGCTCAACGTCGTGCTGCGCCACGTCGAGTCGCAGCGCCGCCATTGGCAGCGGCTGCGCCCCGGGCAAGTGCCCGCCACGCAGCGCGCGGATGCGCCGGCCCCAATAGGATGCCCGGCTGCGTCCGTCGAGCAGATAGGGCGGGCGCGGCGACTGCAGCGCCCGTGCCAGCTCTTCGCGCAGCACGATCAACCCGGCTCGCGGCCGACCCTCGTACACCGGGTTGCGGAACATCCCGCGCGGCGTGCCCGGTGCCGAGGGACTTCGGGCAAGCAACGGTGTGAGCGGCGCCGTGAGCACTGCAACCCGGGACTGTCCAGCCAGATACAGCAGGCCCGCCACGAAATCGCGCCGCACCGGATCGTCGCCCGCCACCAGAACAGTCTCCCGGCCAGAGAGGCCAGCCGCCCCCAGCACCCAGACGATGTCGCGGAAGCTGGCGAGCCGATCATGCGGTCCCAGAAATTCCCGCGGCGGCAGGCAGCGGGCCCCGGGCAGCGAGCGTGCAATGCAGTCCGCACGCGGCCTGGTATCGACTACCACCGCATTGTGCACGCGCGGATCCCCGGGCCGGGATAAATAGAAAAAGTTGCGCGTGCGCGGTGTCGCTATCGCGGTGCCACTGACCAGCAGCAGGGTCAGGGCAAACACGGGCGATCGCAGCATGGCAGCTCAGCAGCCACCGATTCGGACCGGCGCCGCCGATGCGCTGCCGGCAGCCGGCGCCTTGGGCGGGTGTTGCAGGTAGTAGCCGACCAGGTCAGTCATCGATACCGTGCCATAGGTGCCACCCAGGTTGATGTCAGGAAACGATCCCATGGGTTGCGCTGTCTGGGCGCGCGCCAGCACCTGCGGCGATACCGCGGCATACCGGAACATCACAATCAGCCCGGCCAGCGTCACCGCCAGGGAAATAACACAGTACAGCAGGATCTGTCTTGTGTTCATCGTGACCCCCGTCAGAAGACATCCTTCGTCAGCGCGACATACAGGATATAGAACATGACCACGAACATGATGATCTGTAGCCAGGTTTGTAGGTCCAGATGCATGATTGCCTCCTGAGGTGCGGATTCGGTCAGTCGACGCCGGCAACTGCACCGGGGCCGGCGGAGCCCTTGTAGTTGCGTACCAGCGTGTTCACGTTGAGTGGCTTGCCGTCGACCGGATTGATCACCGGCGGCGTGAAGTACGGCACGCCGTCCCGTGTAGCACGCAGACTGGCGGGTGGTTTTGCGAACAGATAGACAAACGAACCCACGGTGGTCGCAGCAGCGACCAGCGCGAGGATCATCATCTGTATCTGGGCTTTGGGCATCATGGCCTCCTAGTTCTTGCGCACAAACACGCGCCAGTAGCGTTCCGCCTTGAGCGTGCCCAAATGGGAGCCGTTGAGTTCCGGCATCATCGGCGGAATAGCCTCCATGGAAGTCGGATTGTCCACCATGACCTCGATGACCGCCCCCGGGGCCGCCTTGCTGAGCGCCTTCTTGGTCATGAGCTGCGGCCTCGGGCAGGAGTCGCCCAAGACATCAACCACCTGGCTCACCGTGTAGGTCTGATTACCGAGCGTAATCGTAGCGGTTGCCTGTGTACTCGGTTCCTCGCTTTTTTTGCTGCCGAACAGGCCCATGGATCATGCCTCCTCTTGGTAAGAACCGCTCGCGCCCGCACCACCGGCCATGACCGCGCCGATTGCCGGCTCCGGCATGGCAGCGTCCACTTGCGGCGAGGACTTCGCGGCTTCAGGTTGAACTTGCCCCCGCGCGGTCTGTATCGCACGCTCCTTGCGCAGAATCAGGCGATACAGTCCGAACAGTGCGGCGAACTGGATCAGGCCGAATACGATCGCCGGAATCCCGGTCTTCTGTTGCAGCGTCAACGCATCGGCAAAACCGAACTGCAGTGCTGCCAGGTTCGGCTGACCGGTCATGGTCGCCGGGGCCGGAGGCCAGTACGTGAACGACCACAACAACGAGGACACGAACAGTCCGATGATCAGAAACAGCAGCGCCCACAGCGCCCCGATATTGCCCTCACCGGTCTTCACCCAGGACGAGACTGTGCAGGCACCAGCCAGCACCATGCCGATGCCGAACAGAAAAAGTCCGATGAACTGATTGATCCCGACGTCGAAGCGCATGGGATTGCCGTTGCCGACGCTGATGAAGCCCGTGAACCCGAGCGTGAGGATCATCATGGCCACCAGCAGCGCCTTGGTATTGCGATAGTTCTTGAACAGCATGGCATCGCGCAACGCCGAAGTGTTGCACCAGCGAGAGCGCTGTACCAGCAGACCCACAGTGCTGCCGAATATGAACGCCGCGACGCATTGGCCCGTCACCGTAATCATATGCTCATGCCTCCAGAACCTTCTTGTAGATAAAACTTCCGACCCAGGCGCCCGCCACGATGCCGCTCACGGCGAGATACCCGCCGAGATTCATCTCAGGAGTCAGACCGAAGAACGTGCTTACGTTGCAGACGAAGGACAGGCGTATGCCTATACCCATGAGCAGTCCGCCGATGGTGATCATCACCCATTCCGACAGATGGCGCGGAACACGCCAGTAGAATTCTTTGCTGAGCACCGCGGCCACAAACGCGCCGAAGCCCATGCCAAGACTGATGTAGATCTTCCAGTAGGCCCAGGTCGGCGTGAACACCAGGGTCCAGAACGGAATGCGCGCCAGGGTCTTGGCGCCAAGCACGTATTTCGCGACCAGGCCGGCAAGCATGGTTTCGCCGCCGCCCACGGTCCAGGCCCCGACGATCACGAACAGGAACACGTCGAGCAGCGCGATGATGGCAAGCGCGATGATTGGGTCAAGGGTCTTCTTGAACAGATCCATGCATGCTCTCCCGGGCAATAACCGCCTTGGCGGGTAACGGGCTCGTGCCCCCCGCTGCCGTTCCTAGAGCAATTTCGATGCCATTGGCAAAACCGCATCGACAAAGAGATATTTCGTAATTACACCAGTCTCTTACGAAATAACAGGGCAAACCAGACCAGCCTGAAATGGCCGATTTTGCGACACGTCTGTAGCGAAGTGATTCAGTCCGGTTCCTCAAGCTTGCGTCGCAGCGTGGATCGGCTGATGCCGAGTACCCGCGCTGCCACGACCTGGTTTCCGCCATGGGCCGCGAGCACCCGGCGGATGTGGCGCGACTCCACTTCCGTAAGGCTGAGGCGTGTCTCGTCCTCCCTGGCCGCCGCGCCTGCCGGGATCGGCCCGAAGGCGATCTCGTCGGCATCCAGTACCGGTTTAGCGTGGAGCGCGAAGCTGCGCTCGATGATGTTCTCGAGCTGGCGCACGTTTCCCGGCCAGTCGTACCCGACCAGCTTGCGGCGCGCCGCCTCTGTCAGGGAAAGATCGTCGCGGCCGCGACTCTTGCGCAACTGCGTCAGGAAGTGTTCTACCAGCAGCGCAATGTCCTCGCGCCGTTCGCGCAGCGGCGGCAGAGCGATCGGCAGCACGTTGAGTCGGAACAGGAGGTCGCTGCGGAAGCTGCCCTCCGCCACCATGGCGTCAAGGTCGCGGTTGGTCGCGACGATCACACGCACGTCCACCTTGACCTCTGATTCGCCGCCTACCGGACGCACTTCACCCTCCTGCAGTACCCGCAAGAGCTTCGCCTGCAGCCGTGGACTGATGTCGCCGATCTCATCCAGGAACAACGTGCCCCCGTGGGCCCGCTGGAACAGACCGCGCATGTTCGCGGTGGCGCCGGTAAACGCTCCTTTGACATGACCGAACAATTCAGAATCGAGCAGTTCCTCGGGCAAGGCGCAGCAGTTGACAGCGATGAACGGTCCGCGCGCACGCCGGCTTGTTGAATGGATGGCACGGGCAATGACCTCTTTTCCGGTGCCGGTCTCGCCCGTGACCAGTACCGGGATGTCCTGGTTGCGGATGCGTTCGACCAGATCGAGGATCCCGCACATCGCCGGACTGCCCGCGATGATTTTGGACAGCTGGTCGCGTCCCGAAAGCTTCTCGCGCAAGCGAGTCACCTCCTCGCGCAGCGACTTCTTTTCAAGCACCTTGTTGATGCGCAGCATCAGCTCGTCAGGGTTGATCGGCTTCGTCAGGTAGTCGTAAGCACCCAGCCGCATCGCCTCGACTGCAGTTTCAATCGACGCATAGGCGGTCATCACGATGCTTTCAGCGGGATTCGCGCTCGCACCGAGCTGAGCGAGCAGCGACATGCCGTTGGCATCACCCAGACGCAGGTCGAGGACGACCAGATCCACCTGGTTGCGCTCGAGCGCGGCCCCGGCAGCTTCCAGCCCGTCCGCTTCGAGCGCCACATGACCCTCTGAGCGCAGCAGCATGCTCAGCGTCTTGCGGATGGAGGACTCGTCGTCGACGATCAGAATCGTGGCCATCGGATTCAGACGGCCTCCAGATCGAAACTGATCTCGGTGCCCACGTTCACGTGGCTGACGATCGACAGCGAGGTGCCGTGCTGCATCAGAATCCGCTGCGCGATCGAGAGCCCCAGGCCGGTACCGTGTTTGCGGCCGGTCACGAACGGCCGCACGATCTTGTCGAGCAGGTGATCCGGTATGCCGCAGCCGTTGTCGGCAATGCTGATTCTGACAATGCGTCCGGCGCGTTCGACCCGGACGTGAAGGTTGCCACCCTCGGGCATGGCCTGAACCGCGTTGAGCATCAGGTTCCAGAGCACCTGACGCAAATGATCGGGATCATGACGCGCACGGCACGGACATGCATCGCACTCCACCTCGACCCGCACCGCTGCCGCCTGCGGGTTCTGGCGAATCAGGCTTGCGACCTCCTCGATCAACGCGCATACATCGTCTTCCAGCAGCCGCGACTCGCGTATCCGTGCGAAATCCAGGAAATCATTCAGGATGCGCTGCAGCCGCAGCGACTCGGTATTAAGGATCGCGATCGCCTGAGCGCGGTCGCTTACCGGCAGGTTCGCCCGGTCGAGCAGCTTCACCGAGTTGATCACCGCCGACAGCGGATTGCGTATCTCGTGGGCGATGCTGGCCGATAGCTCGCCCACACAGGCCAGCCGCTCGGCGTCGGTGCGTTTCTCGTGTTCGCTGCGCACCTGCTCGGAGATTCGCTGCAACGACTCGGCCATGGCGTTGAATGCCCCGCCCAGCAGGCCCACCTCGTCGCGCGCTTGCAGCTCTACGCGCACGCCCAGATTGCCGCCGCCGATCTTGCGCACCGCCGCCATCAGTGTGTACAGATTGCGCGTAATGAGAACCGACAGTACCCATGCGGCGACGCTGCCCACCACCAGGGCCAGCAGAATGAACAGCAGACCCTCATTGCGCGTGGCGGCCAATTCGGATTTCAGATGGCGCGTAGACATTTCCAGAAACACCGTGCCAACACGCTGACCGGCCACCCGGATCTGTTCGTGCAGGCGCAGTCTGTTGCGTCTGTGTACCACAACTCCATCCGGCGGCGCCGGCAATCGATGGCCAACCTGATGTGGGTCGGTGCTCGCCAGCACGTCACCGCGCACGTCGACGATCGCGCCCTCGGTAACGTCGGGCTGTTGCTTCACACGCTCGGTAACCTCGGCCAGCGAACCCAGGTCCTCGGCCAACAGGGCATTGGTGCTGGCCACCGCCATGAGCGTAATGAGGGAGTGCGCACGGTTATGGAGCTCGGCGCGGATCGCCTCGGACTGCTTGTTCACTGCCGACCAGACGAACGCACCCATCAGCACGGCATGCACGAGCGCGACTGACAGTACCAGCCGGAACCGCAGCGTCCGGAAGAAAGACAGTCTCGGCGACTGCTGCTCCGCGGCGACAGTCTGCCCTCGATCGAGTTCGATGACGCTCATGGTTTCACACCGTCGTACTCGCTGTTGTGTGCGACCACGAACCCCCGGCTGAATCCAAGATGCCTGAGCACCGTGCGTCCGCTGGCCGTCGCCGTCAGGTGCGTCAACAGCTTCCTGATCTGGTCGGTTTCATGTGCCGGCATGTCGTCGAGAACCGCAATCGGCATCTGTGGCTGAGGCGGCGTCTGGGCAATCACCCGCAGTTCCCGCTGAACGCGCGGCGGCATGGAGCGCAGCGACGGCAACCAGGTGCCCGCCATGCCTACCATCCCGTAATATACCGCCATCAGCGCCGAGTCCTGGGACCCGAAATACTTCACTTTCAGGTCCCGGTTGACGTGAATGCCGCGCGTCTCCATGTACTGCCGGGTCATGATCGTGGCGGCGTAGGCATTGGGATCCGGGAAGCCGACACGCAGACCCGGCGGCAGGACATGCGGTCCGAGCGCGTGGATCGGACTGTTGCGGCGCACGACCAGGATACCGGCAAAGGGCTCGCCCGCGACCTTGACAATGACGTGGTAGCCCCACCGGCGGGCGCGGGTGTACAGCAGCGGATTCAGGTAGATGATGTCGTACTCGCGGCGCCGGACACGACGCATGAAGGCCGCGAAATTGGGTGCGGTCACAAACTGCACCGGCCGGTGCAGCGCATGCTGCAGAGCATCGGTCAGCGGCAGAAACATCCCGGCCAGCATGGTCGGGCTTTGCAAAGGAAGCACACCGAAGCGCAGGTAATGCGGTCGGCGCGCGACGGCTGCGCCGCTGGCGGCGATCAGCGCGACCGCCGTCAGCCAGCACAGCACCGATTGCGGCCGCCTGATCAACTGAAACATGTCTTGCACCCATGGCGGGTCGACCCGCATCGGACAACCCGCTGAACCTGACACCCGCAACGCATATCGCCGTCCGCGGTTCTCCACAACCGGGGCCGCACCTGCTGCCGGTCCCCATTCACCGGGCGCGCGCCCTGACCCATCGTCGACAGTGTAGCCCAGGCGCGTGACCGCCGCGAGACGGCCCGCAGTGCGCAGCTCAACGGACCGCGGATTCCCGGTTCCATTCCAGGCGGCGGTGGCGTGCCAGGTGAAGCGGCGTCCAGGAATGCGGAATGCGGTGTACGAAGTGGTAGCGGGCGACATGGTAGCTCGGGTCGAATCCGTAGAAATTCATCCGCAGCCGCTCAAGCTCCTCATCCCTATAGGACTGCAGCGGCCGTTCGGCTTCGTCCCGGGTGCGGCACCGGTTCTTCTCGGCCAGCGCGCAGCGGAACGCATCATCGCCCGCCAGATCACGCGCCAGCATCCGCACGCGCAGCTCAAACTCCTCCACGGTGGTCGCGAAATGATCGTCGATGAGTCCGAGGCGCTTGGCCGCGTGCACCCCGAGCGGCAGCCGATTTTCCGTGATCGTCTCGGCCCGCTCCCGGCCGACGCGCCTCGGCAGCAGGTAAGTCCAGTATTCGGAACCGAAAAGATTGCCCATGCCCTTGTAGTGCGGATTCAGGATGATACCGGTGCGTGCGCAGACACGGTCCGCAGCCAGCGCCAGGAATACGCCCCCGGCTCCGGCATTGCCGCGCATGCCCGCCACCGTCAGGTGCGTCCGGGTCGTGATGATTGCATGCGCCAGATCGTTCATCGCGTTGATGTTGCGCCAGGACTCGTCAGCCGGGCTTTCCGCCGATTCGATGATATTGAGATGGATGCCGTTCGACCAGAAATCCCTGCCGCCCAGAAGCACGATGACGCGCGTCGGGCGTGTGCAGGCATGGCGGTAGGCGTACAGCAGCCGCGTACATTGCTCTGTGCTCATCGCCCCGTTGTAGAAATCAAAATACAGATAGCCGACACGCCCCTCCTCCGCATACCGGATCTCCCGGTAGGTCGTCACATCTTCCGGCGTGTCCAGGGACAGCGGCGACTCGGGCACGCTGCCTGCCTGCGGGCCGAGAGCGGTGACGGCTGGAAGCTTGAAGGTCTTCCCGTGCGTATCGATCCTGCGCAGATGCCCGATCCACACCGCGCCGTCGATTGTGGCACGGCAGATCGCGCCATCGCGCCGGGCGACTATTTCGCCGGGGCGGCCACCCAATTCCGTCTCCCCACAAGCATCGAACAGCAGATACGGCTGACCGAGGATTTCGTCCTCGACACCCGGGGCTCCGTCGGCCGATCTGATTTTCCGCAGGATTGCGGCGCTGTCGTCGTTCAGCCAATCTATCCGGCGCTGCGCCTGGGGCATGAGCGGCCGTGCACGGCCGTGCACGGCCGGATCCCGGTCGTCCAGCACCTGCGGCACGAACGAGCCGGAAGTGAAACGCTCTACGGCGGCAAGAAGCGCGTCGGCCGCGGCCTCGGTCACTTCGTTGCGATAAAGACTGCTCTTGCGCGCGGAGCGCATCGGAAAGTCCGCCGATGCCCAGATGTCGCCGCCATCAAGCTGCGCGTTCGCCTGCAAAACCGTGACGCCCCATTTTGCTTCGCCATCGATTATTGCCCAATCAAGCGCGGAAGGGCCGCGGTCGCCCCGGATTCCCGGATGCACCACCAGACACACATGCTGCCGCCAGACCTCCTCCGGTATGGCACGTCGCAGATAAGGCGCGACGACCAGATCCGGCCGGTAGAGCCTCACGGCATCGGCCGTGACCGCGTCGTTGATGTCGAATTCGACCGAGACCTCGTGGCCGCGTTCCGACAGTTCGACGTACAAGCGCTGGGTCAGGCTGTTGAAGCTGTGGCTCAGGAACAGGATCCGGAGCGGTCTACTCATTATTGCCCGCCTGCAGCACGGGCGCGTCGTTGCGCCGCCGGAACTTGTAATAGGCCGCGCATGCGCCCTCCGAGGACACCATGCACGACCCGATCGGATTGCGCGGCGTGCAGACGGTACCGAAGATCCTGCAGTCATGCGGCTTCTTGACCCCGCGCAGTATCGCGCCGCATTCGCAGGCTTTGTTCTCGGCGACCGGACGCGGCTGCACCGCAAAACGCACTTCGGCATCGTACCGGGCATACTGCTTCTTGATGCGCAGTCCGCTGTACGGAACCACCCCCAGTCCGCGCCACTCGAACGTGCGACGCAACTCGAACACATCGGCCACCAGCGCCTGGGCCTTGGTATTGCCGGTGCGGGTCACCCCGCGGCTGAACTGGTTTTCGACCTCGGCGCGGTGCTCATTCAGCTGACGCACCAGCATGAGTATCCCCTGCAGCACATCCAGCGGCTCGAACCCGGATATGACCACCGGACGCTGGTACTCGCGCGCAAAGTACTCGTAGGCACGACTGCCTATGATCGTGCTCACATGCGAGGGACCGATGAATCCATCCACGCGCACACTGCCGATCTGGCGCACATCGGGCGAGTTCAGGATGCTCTGGATCGCCGAGGGCGTCAGCACATGGTTGCAGAACACGCTGAAATTCGGCAAGCCCAGGCGGTGCGCCTCCCTGATTGCCACCGCCGTGGGCGGCGTGGTTGTCTCGAAGCCGATTGCGAAAAACACCACCTCCTTCTCCGGATTATCGACCGCGAGCCGGATGGCCTCGGCGCACGAATAGACCATGCGAACGTCGCGCCCCTCGGCTCTGGCCTTGAGCAGACTGCGCTTGCGCGAACCCGGCACCCGCAGCATGTCCCCATAGCTGCACAGCATGACGTTCGGGATCCCAGCCAGTTCGATTGCGCTGTCCAGGCGACCTATGGGCAGCACGCAAACCGGGCAGCCTGGACCATGAACCAACCGGATGCTGGCCGGCAGCAGATCCTGGATGCCGTAGCGGAAAATCGCATGCGTGTGACCGCCACAGAACTCCATCAAGTGGTAGTCGCGTGCCGGATCAGCTTCGCGTGCGATGGCAGCGGCGATGGCCGAAGCAACGCGTCCGTCGCGAAACTCGCTAATGTATTTCACCGGATGATCCCTCGTGCTCATTCACCATCTGCGCGAACAGGGCGAGCGTCCGGTCCGCCTCATCCGCATCCAGACGCGCGATCGCATAACCGACGTGGACGATGACGTAATCGCCCACAGCGACATCCTCGACCAGGCCCAACGAGATTTCGTTGTGCACGCCGCCCACGTCGATCAGCGCCTTGTCATCATCCAGAAGCCGGACTACTCGGGCAGGTATGGCCAGACACATTTCTACAGGTCCTCCGCAGGGGCCGGTTCGACGATCACCTCGTGCGCCACGCACGGATCCAGTGCGACGACCAGCATGGCCACGCGGCGCCGAAGTTCCTGCGCGCCCGTAACCGGCAGGGCGAGGAGCGCGTGCACCAGCGCCCCGTCGGGATGAAAATTCCACTCGGTCGGCGCCACGATCCGGTAACGCTCAACGATACCGCCGCGCAGATTCACACGATGTACCAGCCAGCCGCGCGCGGTCTCGACAAGCCCTGTGCCGGATTGCGTGGCCGATGCCCCGCTGCCGCGCACCGGACGCCGTCCGGTGCCACCGTGCATCACCTGCAGACAGCGCCTCATTCGGCGCGGCAAAGATGCGAGTTCCGTCAGGCGCGCCACAAGCCGCGTCATCAAACCATTTCCCTGCCGCCGCTGCAGCTCGGCTACCAGGCTGCGCCGGCCCTGGCGCGCAAGAGGACCGGTCTCGCAGGCCCGTCCGTTCCATACCGGCCGGGCGGTGAACCCGTCGGCCGTATCCGCATCCAGGACCGCCGAAAACGCGCCCGGCGTGATGCGCGGCAGAACTCCGACACTGCTGCGACCGAGTTCTGCCAGCCCACAGTCCTCAACTGCTCTCAAAGTGCGCGCGGCGACGGTTGTCGCACGGCGATACCATTCCCGCAATGCGGCCCCGTCGCGAATCTGCAGCCAATGGTCTGCGGACATGGCGAAGATGCCGTGCGCAAGCACCGCGTCGATCTCGGACAATTGGTCGCTGGCAACGCCCAGGTCCATATCTGGCGGCACTCCACCGGCCGTGGCCTGCCATATTCCGCCACCGAGCGCGCGCCGCAGGGCGACCACGCTTCGGCGCAGAACGGCGAGTTCCTCGATCCGGGGCGAGGCATCGATGAACAGCCCCGGCCAGTCGAGCAGCAGCCGGCCGGCATGCTCCTGAACGGATTCGGCGGCGACCAGAAGGCTGCGCCGCGCACGCTCAGCCGCCGTCGCCGCAATACCCTGGGCTTGCTCGCACGCCGCCATGCCGGCGCTCGCCTGGGCAACTCCGCAGATGCTGAACAGCAGGGGCAACGCCTGCAACGCCTCGTTCACCGGCCGACCTTCCAGGATGCGGCTGGCATTCGTCCGCCTGGTCGACTCTACCCTGACTGCCGCTACCCTGTCTAAATCGACGGAAACGCGAATCCGTAACCGTCCTTCGATGTCTTGCGCGGTTGCGATGATCTTCTCCGCAGTCTGACCGCCGGGTCCTGACCCCGGTCCCGGATTTCAATGCCGACACGGCAACACAAGCCGAAACCGGCGGCCTTGACTCAAATCAAAATACCCGCTGACCGCGTTACGATTCGGCATATAGGGTACGCGGACCGTATCTGTGCCATGTCATAATGTTGAATTAACTTTATAAATACATTACAAGTATTTATTATTAATAATAAAACATACCACTCAGGATGATGGCGCGGGCGAAAGCACTGCCCGGCGGCGGTCGGGCTGCGGGAAGCTCCGGCCACAGGCGAGCCTGTCCTTGCCGCACCATCGCACGAGCGCCGGGCTTGTCTGGCGCTGTGCGTCGACCCTGTCGGCCATCCGGCACGGCCACCTGCCGCAAAGGCAGCGTTCGGGCTCCGGGTGCCACGTCCCGGGCGGGAGCACCCTCTTGATATTCTGAAGAACGTCAGTCAGCAGCGTGCGTTGCCAGTTGCGCATGCGCCCCGGATTCGGTATCCGCCAGCAGCTGCGATGGCAACCGACACCGGGCATGGGAATGCCGGGGCAGACCGGATGGGTGCTGACGCCACGGGTTCGTTCATGACTGGCTCCCTCCTCCCTCCCATACAGACCATGTCATTCGCAATACGCATTATACGGCGGGAACCGCGTGGTCCGGCCGCTTTCCGATGGCTGTTTTTTTTACCCACCTGCTAACCCGAGGAGCCTTTTTTATTGGAGGGCTCGATCCAGAAGCCTTGACCCGCGGGGCACAGGCGTAAAAAATGGAGTCCTTGCGGTGGCCATCGAACTGCCGGGCACGTGTCGGACGCCCTGCCTCGCCGGAACGGAGCGGTCTTGCGGTTGCCCGGTCTGCCGGGTGTGGACCGGCGCATCGGCAGCGCCGCAGCCCAACACGGGCCTGCGGACGAGATCGACCCATCGCACCGCGCACAGCCGGGCGGCAGCCGGCACCCAACTGAGCCAGCCGATGCCCCCTGAGTTTGCCGCGACGCATGTCGCACTGACCACCGGACAGCACATTCTGTCCGTGATTTCGGGCTTCGCGGTCGGCTTTTCCCTTAGCCTCATCGGCGGCGGAGGATCCATCCTGGCCGTGCCGCTGCTCCTGTATCTGGTCGGCTATCCCAAGCCACATGTCGTCATCGGCACCACCGCACTGGCGGTATCGGCAAACGCATTCCTCAACCTAGTGCCGCACGCGTACGCGGGCAACGTGCGCTGGAAGGAAGCGATACTGTTCGCAATTGTCGGCGCCATCGCGGCATTCGCCGGCTCCACGGCCGGCAAGGCGGTGGGATCGGAGAAACTGCTTTTTCTGTTCGCCATCCTGATGCTCGTGATCGCTGGCCTGATGTTGCGCCGCGGCAGACCCGCCGATCGCCAGGCACCGGCGACAACCCCCCCGCCGGAAAAGAAACGCAAAACGCTGAAGCTGGTCGTCGCCGCCTGTGCCGTGGGGCTTCTGTCGGGATTTTTCGGGATCGGTGGCGGATTCCTGATCGTTCCGGGTCTGGTGTTTCCGACAGGAATGTCGATGATCTCCGCCATCGGATCCTCGCTGGTGTCGGTGGGGACTTTCGGGCTGGTCACGGCGCTGAACTATGCCCGCTCCGGTCTGCTGGATTGGCGGGTGGCAGGACTATACCTCGCTGGAGGCGCTGTCGGCGGCTGGATCGGCTCGCGGCTGGCCACCCGCCTCGGCCGCAGCAGCAAGGGCACACTCAACGTGATCTTCTCTGCAGTGGTGGCACTTGTGGCACTGTACATCCTGTACCGGAACCTCTCCGCCTTCGCGCCCCCGCTGCGCGACCTTTCGCCGGGAGGTCATACCTGAGAGTCACACCGGCCGCAGCAGCTCCCGCCCAGGGGCGTGAATCGCAGCGCGCGCCGCGGGATCAGTCGGTGTGCAGCCCGGCCAGCTCTTCGACTGCCTGGATTATGTTCTTTGTCCCGGGAATGGACGCGCGCTCCAGTTCCGCGTTGTACGGAGTCGGCACGTCGCTGGCGGCCAGTCTGCGCACCGGCGATGCCAGATCCGGGTGCGCAACCTCACCCAGCGTCGCGGCGATTTCAGCGCCGACGCCACCAAACCGGCAGTCCTCTTCGACCACGATCGCGTGGCGCGTCTTGCTTACCGACTCGCGCAGCAGCGGCAAATCGATCGGACGCAGACTGCGCAGATCGATGACTTCCACCTCGATGCCGCGCGTGGAGAGCTGTGCCGCGGCTTCCATGGCAAGAGATACCATGCGGTGCCAGGCAACCAGGGTCACGTCACGCCCTTCCCGCCGTACTGCCGCAGCATGCATGGCAGGCGGCGGGGCATCCGGGTCGAACGGTCCCTTGGTGAAGTACAGCAGTTCGTGTTCCAGTACAATGATCGGGTCATCGGCGACGATCGCCTGTGACAGCTGCCAGTAGGAATCCTGCGGCGTTGCGGGCACAACAACTCGCAAACCCGGCACGTTGACCAAAGTATGCTCCAGCCGCTGTGAATGCTGGGCTCCGAGCTGCTTCGCCACGCCTCCCGGCATGCGTATCACCAGGGGTACCTGCAGCTGCCCGCCGGACATGTAGCGCAGCTTGGCTGCCATGTTGATGATCGAATCCAGGGCAAGCAGCGCGAAGTTGATGGTCATGATTTCGACCACGGGCCGTCCGCCGGCCAATGCCGCTCCCACGCCGATGCCGACGAAGCTGTTTTCAGAGATCGGCGTGTCGCGCACGCGCCATTCGCCGTATTTCGCGTAAAGGCCCTGGGTCACGCGGTAGCTTCCGCCGAACAGGCCCACGTCCTCACCAAGAATGAACACACTGCTGTCGCGCTCCATGGCACGGTCCAACGCTATGTTCAGGGCCTGCCAGACCTCCAGTTCCGGTGCCGGGCGTGCCGTCCCGATGATACCGACGTTGTCGTTGCGCTGCCGGGTCATGGCCGCCCGCCGTACAGATCCAGAGGCTCGCTGTAAACGCCCTTTCCGAGATCCGTCGGCTGCGGGCTTTCGGCAGCGAAGCGCACGGCCTCTGCAACCACTTCCGCAACCGTCTTTTCAGCTTCCTGGCAGTCGGTCTCGTTCAGCCACCCCTGCCCAAGAGCACGCTCGCGGAAGATCTCCAGCGGGTCGCGCGCCCGCAGTTCCGCGAGCTCCAGTGCCGAGCGATAGGCCCCCGGGTCCGCCATGGAATGCCCGCGATAGCGATAGGTCTCGCACTCGATCAGATATGGTCCGTTGCCCGACCGCACATGCTGCACCGCGGCACGGGTCGCTTCGTGAACCGCTACCACATCCATGCCGTCGACATGGCGGCCGTCTATGCCATACGCGGACGCATGACGGTAGATATCGGGCACTGCCGAATGCCGATGGATTTCGGTTCCGATCTGGTAGTGGTTATTTTCGCAGATGAACAGCACCGGCAGCTTCCATAGCGCCGCCATGTTGAGCGTCTCGTGGAACGTTCCCTGGTTGGCAGCACCGTCTCCGAAATAACACAACACAATCTGCGTGGAATCGTTCAGGCGCAGCCAGTACCCGACACCGGCCGCGATCGCGAACGTCTCTCCGACGATGGCATAGCCCCCGAGAAATCTGCGGCTGACATCGTAGAGATGCATGGAGCCGCCGTAGCCGCCTGAGCAGCCGGTGGCCCGCCCGAACAGTTCCGCCATCACCGCCGAGGGACTCACGCCCCAGACCATCGCGTGCACATGCTCGCGATAGGTGCTGACCACGTAATCACCGGGCTCGGCGGCATGCAGGCTGCCGACCGCCACCGCTTCCTCTCCGGGATACAGGTGCAGAAATCCACCGATGTTTCCCTGCATGTACTGCTCCGCAGCGGCCTGCTCGAACTGACGTGCAAGCGTCATGTCGTAAAAAAACTGCCGTGCGAGTTTACGTTGCATCGACAATCCCCCGGCACCTGATACCGCACCGGCGTGAATTCGGAATTTCCGGCGGCGACGCACGCTATCCAGGTCCGTCGCAAGACCGTAAACGGCTATATGCCGCTCACCCGGCATGGGCACAGCCGTGTGGCACGCCTACTTCATAGCACGCGAATGCCGCAGCAGACATTGACACGCATCAAAACGCGTTACCCGCGGGGTATTCTCCCTACCGCCTTTGCGTCACGCCGGTCGCAACACCATGGACATCCGCCGCCGGGCGGCCTGCGTCCCGCAGAGACCACATTCCGCCTGGCGCCCACGCGGTGCGCGCGCCGCTCAGTTCCCTGCGGTCTGCCGCCGGGCAAGAAACCGGTCCGCAGACAGCGCCGCCTGGGCACCATCCCCGACGGCAATGGTGATCTGCTTGTCGCGCTGGTCGGTGACATCTCCGGCCGCAAACAGTCCTGGCACGATGGTCGACTGATCCCGGCTCACTGGAATCTCTCCGGCACTGTTCAAGGCGAGCAGCCGGCTTACCGGCCCGGTATTCGGGACCAGACCCACTTCGAGAAATACACCGTCCACCCGCAAGTCATACCGCTCCTTTCCATCGACCGATGCCAGACGCACCCCGGAGAGCGCCTCCTTGCCCAGAAATTCCCGAACTTCCATGCGCATATGCACGGTCACATTGGGTGCCGCGCGCACTTCGTCGACCAGGACCTGGTCGGCCTGGAACTGATCGAGCATGTGGATGAGGTGGATTTCGCGCGCGTACCCGCGCAGGTCGCGCACGGCGGTGAGGGCGGAATTGCCGCCACCGACTACCGCCACCGGCTTGTCCTTGAAAAGCGGCGCGTCGCAGGTGGCGCAGAATGCGATGCCGTGACCGATGAAGCGTGATTCCCCTGGGACATTCAGCCGCCGATACTGCTTGCCGGCCGCGTAAATCACGCTGCGGGCATGGTAGATGGCTCCGTCGTCTGCCTGAACCTCGAATGCGACACCCGAGCTGCGCACCTCGGTCACGCGCGCATGCATGCGCTCAGCGACCGGGTAACTCTCAAGATGATGACGGAACATCTCGGCAAGTTCGCTGCCGCCGATTTCCATCATTCCGAGATAATTATCGACGACCGCCGTGTCGGTGATCTGCCCGCCGGGATGCACTCCGAGGACTGCGACCCGCCGGCCCTTGCGCACCGCATAAAGCGCCGCAGCCATGGCTGCCGGTCCGGCACCCACGATCAACAGGTCGTACTCCTGCTCCGCCCCCGCCTCGGTCGCTTTACGCTGCCCCTGCGCCGTGCGCAGCGCCGCATCGACCACCTCATAGGTTTGCGGGTCGGCCAGCTTGAGGATTTCCATGACCGCCGCCGGTGGGGGCAACGCCCCTTCGAACGCAGGTCGTTCGTTGACTACGGTACGAGGAACGCCCTGCACTCCGTAGCGCTGCGTCAATGCCGGAAATTCCGCAGCATCAATCATGTCGGCGCGAATCCCGGCGTTGACAAACGACAGCTGATGCGCCAGACGCACCATGTTCGGGCAGTACGGGCAGGTAAGGGTCACCATGATCTCGAGATGCACCGGCACGACGATGCGCTGCGCGAGCGCTTCGACCTGCGGATCGAGTCCGGACTCGCCGGTCGACACCATCGAGACCGCCTCGAGCAGTGAACCGAATTCGTATCCCCCGGTCAGTCCGTAGAAACGGATGCCGTAGTCCCGGTCCCCGAGAACGACGGTCGCCGGTACCTTGTCGATGCCGTAGCGCTTTGCCTCGGCGGCGTCGGCAATGAATTCCCGAACTTCCAGGGCCAGCCTGGGCGAAAGCGCGGCGAACTCTTCCAGCAGCTGCTGCTGCTCGCGGCATGCACCGCAGGCATTCTTCTGCGTGAAAAAAACGAGCCGCACCGGCCTGTTCATGCCGGCAAGGTGTGTATGCGTCTCTTTTTTTACCGCGTCAGTAAGGAATGTTGCCATGACGACCTCCGGGGCTGTCCACCCTGCTTGATCCGTGCTTGGATTGCGCGGAGGCTGCGCCGACCCGGCCTGGTCACGGCATATTGCTGTATCAGTTTTTCATTCGTAGCACGCGCGGCACCGTGTGGATGCACCGGATCGAAGCATCCGCTCCATACAGTCTATGGGGGTCACTTTGGCATTCAAAAGAGCAGACCCAGACCAGCTCCGGTATAGTGGGTAAACCCTCCGAGCTGCCCGTGCAGCCGCACCCCCTCCTCCACATCCACCTCCCACCGGGGCGTAATCAGGTACTGCACGCCCCCGTCCGCGTTGAAGCCGGCTCCCTGACCGGGACCGATACGGCTTTGCCCGTACACTTCCAGGTAATACTGCAGATTCCAGCGCGGATCCCAGGTGAACGTGAGCAGTGGATTGAAGCTCGTGTACCGGGCCCCGCCCGCCAGCGAGGGATTGGTCTGGGTACTGACTCCGGCCTGGAGAGAGATCCCGGTCGTACTGCTGGGGGCATAGGCGACGATACCGTTTACGGCGGCACCGGTACGTGCGCTGCCGTAGGCGGCGCTGCCCGATGATGGCGTGACCAGACCCTCGACCGCGCCCAGCCAACGGCGCGTATAACCGAGTTCGTGTTTGATCCCCACGGTCGTGGACGACCATCCGCTGAGTGTGCCCACCGCACCGTACTGACGAGTGAAATTCGGGGGAAGCAGAACCAGCTCGTTGTGTCCGGGCAGACCGAACCGCAATTCCAGTTCGGGAAGATTGTCGGCGGAACCGCCCGCCCCGGTGAGCGCGGCATGCTCGTAACCGGCTTCCGCGATCACCCGCCCCTGCGGCACCACGCAGGCACTGTCGGAAACCGTTGGTCGGTCGAGCTGGGCCAGCAGCCCAGAACGTCCCGAACAGGGATCGGAGACCGCAGACGCACCCTGCGCCAGGGCAGTGCGCTCGCTGAGAAGAAGAACTCCATTCAGCACCCAGGCCAGCCATCGCTTATTGCCATGCCAACTCATCATCGGGATCCTCGCGCAGTGGCGGGAAGAACTGATCAGCGTTCAGGGGAGGTGCGCGGTCGCCTATCGGGAACTGATGACACCACGGCCTTTTTTCAATGTTATAACATTGCATCAGGGCCGACAAGAATGTACGATGGCGCGCACATCGCAGGGCGCACGTGTCTCCGGGTTCCGGAAACGGAGACCGTCGAATCCCCAGGAAAAAGCCGGCTCGGGAAAACCCGCATGAAGCGACTACTGTTGCTCGCTGTCACCCTGATTCTCGCCGCCCCGGCGCTGGCCGCTGCTGCGGGGCGGATTGACATTGTCGCGGCCGAGAATTTCTACGGCGATGTCGCGGGGCAGATCGGCGGCTCGCGGGTCGAAGTATCGAGCATTCTCAACAACCCCGCCATGAATCCGCACCTTTTCGAAGTGAGCCCGTCCGTGGCGCGCGCCGTCTCGCGCGCGCAGATCGTCATCTACAACGGAATTGACTATGACCCCTGGATGCCGAAGCTGCTGGCCGCCGCCCGGAATACCCGCCGCACGGCCATCGACGTTGCCGCGCTTGCAGACAGGCACCCGGGCGACAATCCGCACATCTGGTACGATACGAATACGATGCTCGCCATGGCCAGGGCGCTGGCGCAGGCCCTCGCCGGCGCCGATCCCGCCCACCAGGCCGGATACCTGCGGCGTCTGGCGCAATTTCAGCGCTCCATGCAGCCGATCCAGGCAAGGATCTCCGCTCTGCGCACACGCCTGGCTGGCATGCCAGTCACTGCGACCGAGCCGGTCTTCGGCTACATGTTCGAAGCGCTCGGAATGCAGGTGCGCAATCACTCATTTCAGCTTGCCGTCATGAACGGCACGGAACCGGGCGCGTCCGAAGTCGCTGCCTTCGAAAATGACCTCAGGAAGCACCGGGTACGGTTGCTGGTTTATAATGGCCAGACGTCGGACCCGCTGACCGATCGCATGCGCCGTCTGGCAAAGGCATCCGGTATTCCGGTGCTGGCGGTGAGCGAGACCGAACCGCCGGACACGACCTACCAGACCTGGATAATGAGCGAACTGGATGCGGTCGACCGCGCGCTGGGAGTCAGTCACCGGTGAATGCAGTCGAACTTCGAAACGTCTCGTTGACCCTGGGCGACCGGACCATCCTGACCGGCATCGGCCTCGATATCGCAATGGGGGAATTCATCGGCGTGCTCGGGCCAAACGGCTCCGGCAAGACCACACTGATGCGCGCCATCCTCGGTCTGGTGCCGCCGAGCCACGGCAGCATTCATGTCCTGGGGCGGCCGGCCACACGTGGCAATCCCGCCATCGGTTACATGCCGCAGGCCCGTCATTTCGCTTCGGATCTGCGCCTGAGCGGACGCGATTTCGTGGCGAGCGTGTCCAATGGCCATCGCCTCGGCCTCCCCGTTCAGGGCCGGACCGCCCGCGCGGAGATGGAGCACGCGCTGCGGCTGGTCGGGGCACAGGAACTTGCCCGCCGCCCGCTTGCCGAGCTCTCGGGCGGTGAGCGCCAGCGCCTGCTGCTGGCGCAGGCGCTCATCGGCAAGCCACAGCTGCTGCTGCTCGATGAACCGCTGATCAGTCTCGACCCGCACCGTCAGCAGGAGGTCGTTGATCTGGTGAGAACCCTGAAGGCCGATCTCGGAATCGCCGTGCTGTTCAGCGCCCACGATGTGAACGCTCTGCTCGGCGCCATCGACAAGGTTCTATACCTCGGGAGCGGCCAGGCAGCGCTCGGGACAAGCGACGAAGTCATCACCGGGCCGGTCCTGTCACGCCTGTACGGATCGCACATCGACGTCGTGCGCGCAGGTGGCCGCATTTTCGTTATGTCCGGCAGCTGCTGTGCGGAGGCCGAGGAGCATCGGCACGAGTCCGCACCGACCGGCCGGCAGCCGAGGCACTCGGGCCATGCTTGAGATGCTCCGGTATGACTTCATGCGCAATGCCTTCGCCGCAGCAGCAGTCGTTGCGATCGTTGCCGGCACGGTCGGATACTTCCTGGTTCTGCGCGGCCAGACCTTTGCCGGTCACGCCCTGGCGCACGTCGGTTTTACTGGTGCCACGGGCGCCGTGCTTCTCGGCATCGCCCCGATCTGGGGCCTGGTGCTCGCCACCGTGGCCGCGGGAGTCGGTATGGGCTTCATGGGCGAACGGCTGGCGCAGCGGGATGTCGCCATCGGGCTCGTACTGGCGCTCGCGCTCGGTCTCGGATTGCTGTTCCTGCATTTCTTCACAGCATTCGCGACCCAGGCAACGACTTTGCTGTTCGGAAACGTGCTCGCGGTCGATATGCGCACCGTCTGGGTGCTGCTGGCCCTGGGCTCGGTAAGCCTCGCGACCCTGGCAGTCATCTCCCGTCCGCTGCTGTTCGCCAGCCTGCATCCGGAGCTGGCCGAGGCAAAGGGGGTGTCGTTGCGGCTCTATTCGGTACTGTTTCTGGCTGTCGTAGCGCTCGCGACGGCGGAATGCGCACAGATCGTCGGCGTACTGCTGGTCTTTGCGCTCATGGTGGGGCCGGCCGCAGCCGCCCAACGCCTTACGAGCGCCATGGCGGCAGGCGTCCTGCTCTCCGCCGTGCTGGCGCTGCTCGAAGCGTGGTCCGGCATCGCACTCGCCTACTACACTGATTGGCCGAGCAGCTTCTGGATCACCGCGCTGAGTGCGGCCGTCTATCTCATCACAACCCTTCCCCGGCCGATGGACAGGCTGGCATCCGCGGCACCGCGCTAGCGATTCCAAAGAAATCGGCACCCGCGTTCGCCCGGATCTGAATCCGGCATCGTTGCACCCGGGATGGTTCCCTTGCCGCATCGATTTCCCGATAATTTGCGCGACCGCAAAAAACCGGACAGCCCGCACCGGGAATTGCCGGGAGCAAAGCGCCACACTTCGAGCGCGCACGCTGCAGGACCGCTCCTCGGCGGGACGGTTAATCGGGTACACTGTACCGGATTCCCGCTCTCCAGGAGATCGCAATGAAGAACGCGCTTGTGGATTACCGGCACGATAACACCGAGCTTGAGGGATATGCCGCCTGGGATGGCGCGAACGAGAAACGGCGCCCGGGGGTACTCGTCATCCATGAATGGATGGGGATCGGACCTCACGAACGTCACAGTTGTGATGAGCTTGCCCATGCAGGTTATCTCGGGTTCGCAGCAGATATCTTCGGCAAGCACGACCGGCCGAAGAACGTGAACCAGGCGGTCGAATATGCAACGCGCTACCGCGCGGGCGAGCGCGCCCTGCTTCGCGCCCGGGCCCAGGCGGGGCTTGCGGCGCTGCGCGCACAACCCCAGTGCGATCCTGACCGGCTTGCCGTGATCGGGTTCTGCTTTGGTGGAACTGCGGCACTCGAGCTCGCACGCAGCGGTGCCGCCGTGCGCGCAACCGTGAGTTTCCACGGAGGTCTCGGTACCGAAAGGCCAGGAGATGCGCGCCAGATCCGGGGTGCGGTTCTGGCATTGCATGGTGCCGATGATCCGTTCGTTCCCAAGGCCGAGGTCGATGCCTTCGAAGAGGAGATGCGGCAGGGGAAGGTCGACTGGCGGCTTGTGAAATACGGCAGCGCGGTCCACAGCTTTACCAACCCCCAGGCCGGGAACGACGTATCGAAGGGGGCCGCCTATGACCGACGCGCGGCCGAGCGCGGTTGGCGCGCGATGCTGGATCTCTTTAGCGAGGTTTTCGCATAGCGGGTGTGATGCCGGGCGGGCTGGCACCGCCAGCGCAGCATGCATGAAGCGGCAGACTGCGGGCCGCGTCACCCGGTCCGGATGGCCAGTGCGATGTTTTCATCCGGCGGGCTGTTCGCACTGGGTGCGCTCGCCGATAGCTGCCGCAACGCGGCCAGCGCGGGCAGGTTGGTCCTAGGACGGGCGGAAGCAGGCCGCGCAGACTCCCTCGATCTCGACAACAGTATTGCGCGGACGGAATCCTTCCCGTTCGGCGGCATGTTCCAGTGCGTTAGCAGCCGCACGGTTCTCTATCTCCGAAACGACACCGCATTGGCAGCAGATCAGGAATTGCGCTGGATGCCGGTGGCCCGCTTCCACGCACGGAATGAAGGCATTCAGCCGTTCGATCTTGTGGATCAGGTGCTGTTCCATCAGAAAATCGAGTGCACGATAGATCGTCGGCGGTGCAGCGCCTTTGTGGGTCAGCTTGAGCCTGTCGAGGAGCTGGTAGGCGGTCAGAGGGGCGCCCGCCTCCAGAATCAGGCCGAGAACATGCCGGCGCAATGGGGTGAGTTGCGCACCGTGCCGTGCGCATACCTGCGCCGCCCTGTCCATCTGGGCGGTCATGCGGCGGCGGGCTTTCACGCTCATCCCCGGACCTCCGAGAATCATTACCTTTTGAAGCAATATTATATCATACCGGACGGCGACCTCCCCGGGCCCGGTCAGCTGTCGCAGTCAAAGACCATCGCTAACGGCCGGCACAGCGACAATGTCGCCCGGATCTAGCCGAACGGGTGCCGCAGGATGATGGTATCTTCGCGTTCCGCCCCCGTCGAAACGATGTCAACCGGCGCTCCGACCAGCTCTTCGATGCGCTTCAGGTAGCGCCGGGCGTTCGCCGGCAGCCGGTCGAACTCGCGGATTCCGACCGTCGATTCCTTCCAGCCCGGCAGCTCCTCGTATAACGGCTCGCAGCGCTCGAGCGCCTCTGCGCCGCTCGGTGACGTAAGGTGGACCTCGTCACCACAACGGTAGCCGGTGCAGACACGGACCGTGTCGAAACCGTCAAGTACGTCGAGCTTGGTGATGCATAGCCCGCTGAATCCGTTGATCTGCTGGGCCCGGCGCATGACCGCGCCATCGAACCAGCCGCACCGGCGCTTGCGTCCGGTCGTCGCCCCGAATTCCTTCCCGCGTTCGCCCAGACGATCGCCCGCAGCATCGAAGAGCTCGGTCGGGAACGGGCCGGCACCCACACGTGTCGTATAGGCCTTGGTGATACCCAGTACGTAATCGAGGCGCAACGGTCCGATTCCAGTGCCGCAACTGGCCGCACCGGCGCTGGTATTGGATGAAGTTACATACGGATAGGTGCCGTGATCGATGTCGAGCAGGGTTCCCTGCGCCCCTTCGAACAGCACCGACTTGCCTTCCTTGCCCAGACGCTCGAGCATGCCGGGAATGTCCGCCACAAGCGGACGCAACCGCTCGCCGAGTTTCAGGTTCTCGTCGAGTGTCTGCGCATAGTCGACAGGCTCGCATTTGAAGTAATGGGTGAGCGCAAAGTTGTGATATTCCATCACCTCCTGGAGCTTGCTCGAGAACCGCGCGGCATCCAGCAGATCGGCAACGCGCAGGCCGCGGCGGGCGACCTTGTCCTCGTACGCGGGCCCTATCCCACGACCCGTGGTGCCGATGGCCAGCTTGCCGCGCGCCTTCTCGCGCGCCACGTCGAGCGCAATATGATGACGCAGGATCAGCGGACAGGCATCGCTCACGCGCAAGCGCTCGCGCACCGGTACCCCGTTGCGTTCGAGCTCCTCCACTTCCTCAAACAGCGCCTGTGGCGAGAGCACCACGCCATTGCCGATCAGGCAGCTCACACCGCTGCGCAGTATGCCCGAGGGAATCAGGTGCAGAACCGTTTTCTTCCCGTCTATAACTAGCGTGTGGCCGGCATTGTGCCCGCCCTGGAACCGCGCCACGGCGTGTGCCCGTTCGGTGAGCAGGTCGACGATCTTGCCCTTGCCCTCATCGCCCCACTGGGCACCGATAATCACGACGTTCTTACCCATAGCACCTGACTTGAATGGTTGATGGTTTATGGTTGCCGCACGCCAACGATCGCCCATGCGCCGTCGCGTTCGACGAGCTCCCGGTCACAGCCGAGAGCGGCAGCGTCCGCATCGGTGCCCGGCAGGCGCACCACAACGCGCTCACCGGCCGCGCGCAGGCTGCTGATGCGCTGACGCAGGGCATCTCCGCCGGCGAATGGCGCAAGAATCCCGCGACCATTCGCGGTACTCGCCGGCGCAAGCTTCGACAGTGAGCGCAGATCGGCGCTGAACCCCGTTGCCGCGCGCGCGCGTCCGAAAGCCCGTCCGATGCCATCGTAGCGCCCGCCCTGGGCTACCGCATGTCCGTAACCGGGTACGAAAGCTGAAAACACGGCGCCCGTGTAATAGCGATAGCCGCGCAGTTCCGCCAGGTCAAAATACACGGGCAACGCGGGGTCATCACGACGGATCGACGCCGCGACCGTCTGCAGCATGTCCAGTGCCTGGCCTACCTGCACGGGAGCATGGCTGAAGAGCGCGCGCGCCTCCTCCAGCACCTCGTCACCGCCGTTGAGGTCGACCAGCGCAGCGAGGCCGCGTCTCATGTCCGCGGCCATGTCGCATCGATCGAGCAGCGCTTCGACTTCCGGCCGCGACTTGCGCTGCAACGCCTCGAATAGTTCACCTTCCACGCCCGCGTCGAGCTGCGCCGCAGCTGCCAGATGCCGGAACACGCCCACATGGCCCAGATCCATGTGGATCTGTGTCAGGCCCGCCGTTCGCAGAGCCGCCAGCATCAGGCCGACGATCTCGATGTCACTTTCCGGGCCGGGATGACCAAAGAGCTCGGCACCTACCTGCAGCAGCTCGCGCGACCCGGCGAATTCATCGGGACGCGTGTGAAGCACGGTTCCCACGTAGCAAAGCCGCACCGGAAAGTCGCGTTTGAGATAATGCGCATCGATGCGTGCCGCCTGCGGGGTCATGTCGGCTCGCACGCCCATCATCCGCCCGCTGAGCTGGTCGGTGAGTTTGAAGGTCTGCAGGTCCAGGTCCCGGCCGGTTCCGGTCAGCAGCGACTCCAGAAATTCTATCGCCGGCGGCATGACGAGTTCGTAGCCCCAGCTGAAAAACAGATCGAGCAGGCCGCGCCGCCGGGCCTCGAGACGGAACGCCTCCGCAGGGAGTATCTCCTCGATGCCTTCCGGCAGCAGCCAGCGGTCTTTGTCCGACATGGTCGATTCGCCCTGGATCCGGATAAGGTTGATGGTCAGCGGTTCACGATATACAGCAACACCAGCCCGAGCAACATGCTGGTTATGCCGATGAATCGCAATTGCTGGTCTCCCATGTTGTCAACCAGCCGCAGGATCCTGCGCAGGCGCTCGGGACTGAGAAACGGCAGGATCCCCTCCAGCACCAGCAACAGGGCGAGCGCCGCGCCCAGGTCATGCCATCTTATCATCATGCCCGCCGCAGGCTCCGTCCACGGTCGATGGAACACACCACCCGGTTCACTGCCGCGGGTTTTTCAGGTACTTGAAGAAGGCCGCGCTCGGGTCGACGACCATCACGTCATGCTTGCTCTTGAAGCTCTTGCGGTAGGCATTCATGCTCCCGTAGAAAGAGTAGAACCGCGGGTTCACACGGTACGCGCGCGCGTAGATTTCCGCTGCCTTGGCATCGCCCTCACCGCGTATGCGCTGCGCATCGCGGTAGGCATCAGCCAGGATAATCTCACGCTCCCGGTCGGCTTTGGCGCGGATCTTCTCGGCCGCCTCTGCGCCCTTGGCCCGCAGCTGCGCGGCAATGCGCGTGCGCTCCGCCCGCATCCTCTGGTATACGGACTCGCTCACCTGCTTGGGCAGATCTACGCGGTCGATGCGCACGTCCAGCACCTTGATGCCGTACTCGCCCGCTTCCTTGTCGGTAGCGGTGGTAATGACGTGCATGATCTTGCTGCGGTCGCTGGAGACGACCTCCTGCACCGTATGCTTGCCGAACTGGTTGCGCAGGCCACTGTTGACCAGCTGAACGAGGCGCTCGCGCGCCTGCAGCTCGTTGCCACCAACCGAGACATAGAATTTCAGAAGATCCGCAATCTGCCACTTGACGTAGGAATCGACGACGACGCTCTTCTTCTCCACCGTCAGGAACGTCTCCGGTTCGGTGTCGAGCGTCTGTACCCGTCCGTCGTAGTAATGCACGGCCTCGACAAACGGCGTCTTGAAATGCAGGCCCGGCTGATCGCTGTACCGGATCACCTGGCCAAACCGGGTCACGATCGCCTTCTGGCCCTCGTTGACGGTGTAGACCGACCCATTGGCGACGATGAACAGCAGAACAACAATGCCGACCAGCGCGAGCACTTTGTTGTGAGTCATGTCTATCTCCCCCTGCCGCGCAGCGAATCGTTGATGCTGCTCTGGCCGGGGCTTCCCGGCTGTACCGCGGTACCCGGCTCCGGCAGAGGTTGCGGCGTGCCGGCCGACCCGGCGGCAGTGCCGGATTTGCCCACGATTTTGTTGAGCGGCAGATAAATCACGTTGTTCCCGCGGGGCAGATCGACAAACACCTTGGTGGTGTCGCCGAGAACCTTCTGCATGGTCTGCAGATACAGCCGTTCGCGCGTGACCTCCGGCGCCTTGTCATACTGGGTCACAATCTGACCGAAGCGGCTGGCATCGCCCTCGGCGCGGGCGATCACGCTTGCCTGGTAACCCTGGGCCTCGAGCACCAGGCGCGCCGCTGCACCCTTGGCGCGCGGAATGACGTCGTTCGCATAGGCCTGCGCCTCGTCTTTCAGCCGCTGCTCGTCCTCACGCGCCTTGACCGCATCCTCGAACGCGGCGGTCACCTGTTGCGGCGGCCTCGCATCCTGCATCCGCACGGTCACGATGTGAATGCCCGTATGGTATTTGTCCAGAATCTTTTGCAGCAGCGTCTGCGTGTCCTGGGCAACGACGTTGCGTCCGTCGGTGAGCACAAAATTCATCTTGTTCTGGCCCACCACCTCGCGCACCGCAGACTGTGCACCCTGGATGATGGTCTCGGTCGGATCGCGGACATTGAACAGGTAATCGGCAGGATCCTTGATCTTGTACTGGATGGCGAGTTCTATATCTACGATATTCTCGTCCGAAGTGAGCATCTGGGACTCGTCCGGGACCTTGCGCGACCCCCCGGCACGGTCGCTGCTGCGGTATCCGATCTGCACGACATACACCCGCTGGACGTTGACTTTGTCCACCTTCTCGACGGGAAACGGAATATGCCAGTGAAGGCCTGCCTGGGTCACTTGCACACTGCGTCCGAATTCGAGCACCACACCGCGCTCGCCTTGCCGGATCATGTAGAAACCGCTGACCAACCACAGGACGGCCGCGGCAATCAGAATGGCGCTGAAACTGAAACGGCCCATGTGTCCGCCACCCGCGCCCCCGGAACCGCCCCCGAAAACCTTGCCGAGCCGTCGCTGGATGTTCCTGACTATCTGATCCAGATCAGGTGGTCCCTGGTCTTTCTTGCGCTGCCCCCAGGGATCTTTTCCCCCCGAGCCGCCGGGTTCGTTCCAAGCCACGATCTACCCCTCATTTGTTATGCGTCGTGCACCAGATGCGCACGCCCGCGGCATTTTAACAGGACGCAAGAAAACTTCACCCGGGGCACGGCATTTTCCCGATGCACCGCCTTGCCGGGCCGGAAGCAGCGTTCAGAGCGCAGTCTCTGCCCGTTCCTCGGGCTGGGCGTGCACGAGATACTCCGGGAAGAAATCGGCCTGCTGCACGAGCCAGTCGAAATCCGACTGGCCGAGTTCCACCTGCATCTGCCACTGCCCGCCGGGCAACACCCGCTCATCGGTGACATGCAATCTGGCGTGGATGAGGGCATGAAGTCTGCCTGCGGCCGTAGGCAGCAGCAGCCGGCGCGTGATGCGGTGACGACGGTAGTGCTCAGCGAGTGCTTCCAGCAGCAGCGGCACGCCGGCGCCGGTGGCTGCCGACAGCCAAACCTTCCTGACCGCGCCGCTCGCATCGCGCTCCACACGCGGCGGCTCGTTCACCAGGTCGATCTTGTTGAAAATCGTGATGCGCTCGACGTGCTCGGCGTGAATTTCCGCGAGAACCTCATCTACCTGCTGCGCCTGGTCACGCCGTTCGGGGTGGGCCGTATCGACCACGTGCAGCAACAGGTCGGCTTCCGCCACCTCCTCGAGCGTGGACTTGAAAGCCTCGACCAGCTTGTGGGGGAGATGGCGGATGAACCCGACAGTATCCGCAAGAATGATGCTGGCGCGACCAGGAAGCTCGATCCGGCGCATGGTCGGGTCAAGCGTCGCAAACAGTTGGTCGGCAGCATATACCTGGGCTCCGGTCAGCCGGTTGAACAGCGAGGACTTGCCGGCATTGGTATAACCCACCAACGACACCGTCGGTATGGGGATCTTGTTGCGTGCCTTGCGCCGCCCCTCCCTCTGGCCGCGTACCTTATCCAGCCGCCGGTTGAGGTGCTTGACACGTTCGCGGATCAGCCGGCGGTCTGTTTCGAGCTGGGTCTCGCCGGGACCCCGCAGGCCGATGCCGCCCTTTTGCCGCTCCAGATGCGTCCAGCCGCGCACAAGACGACTGGCGAGATGGTCGAGCTGCGCCAGTTCGACCTGCAGCTTGCCCTCGTGGCTGCGCGCGCGCTGCGCAAAGATATCGAGAATCAGGCCGGTGCGATCGAGCACGCGGGAGTCCGTGATTTTCTCGAGATTGCGCTCCTGGGCTGGTGAAAGATCGTGATTGACCAGAATCAGATCTGCCTCCTGCCGCGCCACGGCCGCGCGGACCTCATCCGCCTTGCCCTTGCCGAGGTAGGTCGCAGCGTCCGGCCGCTGGCGATTGCCCAGCACCACCTCGCACACCTCGGCACCCGCGGATTGGGCCAGCAGTTTCAGCTCCGCTACCTCGTTTTCCGCATCGCTGCCGGGGAAACACAGATGTACCAGTACGGCGCGCTCTGCGCCGCGGCGCGCAGCGCGCTGCCGCGCCGGACTATTCGTTTCCTGGGGCTTTTTCGTTGTCGTCGGAATGCTCAATGGAGAACTTCACCGGCCGGCTCGGCACAACCGTGGAAATAGCATGCTTGTAGATCATCTGGCTGACGGAATTCTTCAGCAACACAACAAACTGATCGAAAGATTCGATTTGTCCCTGCAGCTTGATTCCATTGACCAGAAAAATCGACACTGGAACCCGTTCCTTTCTCAGTACATTTAAGTAAGGGTCTTGTAGCGCCTGCCCTCTCTGCTGACTCATGACAGTTCTCCTGTTCTTATCATGCGTGCCGACTTCGGCACTCTAGTTCGGATAATCCCGGGGATCCGCGCCGGGCCCAGTGAAATTATACCCTTTAAGGCCACAAACTTCCGGACAAATGACCGGCGACCGCACGTTCGAATCCGTTTTGACTGCTGTCAAACCACTTTATATCCCGGATGGCACGCAACCACGTCAGCTGGCGCTTCGCAAGCTGACGTGTGGAGATAATACCCCTTTCAACCATTTCTTGGTAGTTGACGTTCCCGCTCAGGTATCCCCAGACCTGGCGATAGCCCACCGTGCGTACCGACGGCAGTTCCGGCGACAAGTCTCCACGCCGCCACAGTGCTTCGACCTCGGCGACGAATCCCTGTTGCAACATATTATGGAAGCGCGCGGCAATGCGCCGATGCAGCTCGGACCGCTCCCCCGGACAGGCAGCCAGCCTGATCGCACGATAGGGGAAGTCCGGGAGCGGGCTCGTCGCAAGTTCGCTCAGGGGCCGGCCGCTGACTTCGATCACCTCCAGGGCCCGCTGAATGCGTTGTGCATCGTGCGGATCGATGCGTCGGGCGGCGACCGGATCGCACCGGCGCAAACGATCATGCAGTGCCGGCCAACCGGCGCGCGTGGCCTCGCCGGCAAGCCGGCGGCGCACTGCCGGATCGGCCGAAGGCAGCGGCGACAATCCCTTCTCCAGCGCCCGAAAGTAGAACATCGTGCCGCCGGCAAGCAGCGGTATGCGGCCGGCGGCGGTGACTTCGGCCATTTCCCGCAAGGCATCAGCGCGGAACTCCGCCGCTGAATAGGACTGCGCCGGATCGCGGATGTCAATCAGCCGATGGACGGCGCGCGCCTGCTCCTCAAGACTCGGCTTGGCGGTGCCGATATCCATGCCGCGGTATACCTGGGAGGAATCGACGCTGATGATTTCCAGCGGCAGCCAGTCGTGCAGGGCCAGCGCGAGCCTGGTCTTGCCGGCCGCAGTCGGCCCCATAAGGAAGATGGCCGGCGGCAAGGTCTCATAACTCATGGGAAAAATTATGCCATGCGCGGCCGGTTTCACAACCGCACTGCCGGCTGGCCGGCGATCGTCTATGCTTCATAGAAGCTCCCGGCATCCGAACGCGACCAGTCGGCCGTACCCAGGCGGGAAACCGGACTGACACTAACAAGAGGCAAAGGATAACGTGCAGACATCCATCGATCACTTCGTTTCCACTCTGCTGGACGACATCCGCCACCACCGGCTCAAGCTGCCGATCCTTCCGGAAGTTGCTCTCAAGGTCCGCGAAGCGGTTTCCGACAGCAACGCCCCCGCGGCTCGCATCGCCAAGATCGTCAGCGCCGATACGGCGCTGAGCGCACGCCTGATCCAGGTAGCAAACAGCCCGCTGTTCCGCGGCACCAACCGCATCGAGAGCGTGCAGACTGCGATCGCACGCCTTGGGGTACCGCAGGTGCGCAGCCTCGTCACCAGCCTGATCATGCAGCAGATGTACCGGACCCAGGTGCCGGCCCTCAGGCAACGCATGAAGCAGCTGTGGGAGCACAGCACCGACGTGGCCGCAATCAGTCACGCGCTGGCACGCAAATTCACGACGCTCAAGCCCGACGAGGCGCTGCTTGCCGGCCTGGTCCACGACATCGGCGCCCTCCCCATCCTGGCGCGCTCCGAGGACGTTCCCGAGCTTGCAGGCGATCCGTGCGCACTCGACGAAGTCATCGACAAACTGCATGCGTCGGTGGGAAGGGTCATACTGGAAGCGTGGAAGTTTCCGCCCGAGCTGGTGGACGTCGCGGCCCAGCACGAAGACCTGATGCGCATTCCCGACAAGATCGCGTATGTCGACGTCGTGCTCGTAGCCAACCTGCACAGCTACCTTGGTACGGACCACCGTCTTACCCGAATCGACTGGAGAACAATCCCGGCCTTCACCGTCCTCGGTCTCACCCCGGATCAGAGTATCGCAGCGCTGGAGGAGGCGCGCGCCGACGTCAACGAGATGAAGAATCTGCTGGCCGCATAAGGGCCTGCCGCGCCTCAGCTTCCCCCGGATTCCGGACGCATGTGCGGAAACAGGATCACGTCGCGTATGCTCGGTGAATCCGTGAACAGCATCACCAGCCGGTCGACCCCTATGCCCTCGCCAGCCGTCGGCGGCATTCCGTGCTCGAGCGCACGTATGTAGTCGGCATCGAAATGCATGGCTTCCTCGTCGCCGGCCTCCTTCTCCTGGACCTGCCTGCGGAAGCGCTCGGCCTGGTCCTCGGCATCGTTCAGCTCCGAGAAGCCGTTGGCAATCTCGCGTCCGCCCACGAAGAACTCGAAGCGGTCGGTCACGGACGGATCACGGTCGTTGCGCCGCGCCAGCGGTGAGACCTCGGTCGGATAGGCCGTGATGAACGTCGGGTTCCTGAGCTTCGGCTCGACCGTCTTCTCGAAGATCTCGATCTGGACCTTGCCGAGCCCATAGCTGTCCTTGAGCGGGAGGTGCAGGCCCGCCGCGACGCGCCGCGCGGCCTCCAGCGTCTCGAGGTCCGCGGGTGCGACCCCGGGATTGAAGTACAGGATCGACTCCGTGACGGTCATGCGCGCAAACGGTCTGGCAAAATCGTACTCCTCACCCTGGTAGGACAACGTGCTCGCGCTGATGACTTCCTGCGCCAGCGCACGCAGCATCTCTTCGGTCAGGTTCATCAGGTCGTGGTAATCCGCGTAGGCCTGGTAGAACTCCAGCATCGTGAACTCCGGGTTATGTCGCGTGGACAGCCCCTCGTTGCGGAAATTGCGGTTGATCTCGAAAACCTTCTCGAATCCGCCCACAACCAGGCGCTTGAGATAGAGTTCCGGCGCGATGCGCAAAAACAGCTGCATGTCGAGGGCGTGATGATGGGTGACGAACGGCCGCGCCGTGGCGCCGCCCGGTATCGCCTGCATCATCGGTGTCTCGACCTCCATGAAGTCGCGCTCGATCAGAAAGCGGCGCAGGAAGCCGACGACATCGGAGCGCACGCGGAAGGTCTTGCGCGCCACCTCGTTCATGATCAGATCGAGGTAGCGACGCCGGTAGCGTGTTTCCTGATCGGCCAGGCCGTGAAACTTCTCCGGCAGCGGCCGCAGCGCCTTGGTAAGAAGCCTCATTGCGTCGACCCTGACAGAGAGCTCCCCGGACTTGGTCTTGAACAGCACCCCCTCGGCCCCGAGGATATCGCCGATATCCCATTTCCTGAACTCCTCGTAAACCGCCTCGCCCAGCGCGTCGCGCTGCACATAGAGCTGGATGCGACCGGACATGTCCTGCAGATGCGCAAAGCTTGCCTTGCCCATGATGCGGCGCGTCATGAGGCGACCCGCCACCCGCACGCGCAGCGGCCGCGCTTCGAGCGCCGCGGCGTCGTGCCCGCCGTACTCGGCGTGCAGCTCACCCGCGACGACGTTGCGGCGGAAATCGTTGGGAAATGCCAGTCCCCGTTCACGCAGCTCCGCAAGCTTGGCACGGCGCTGGGCAATCTGGGCGTTCTCGTCCGACTGGGGCCGGGGCGTATCGTCTTCGGGGATCGCGGTCATGGTCATGTGCTGGCGGCTGATGTTATGGGGCACACCGGCAGCGGGCATGCGCGGCGCGCGCCGGAAGCAGAGTGTGGTTGCATGTTCTAAAGTCCGCTCTTCAGGCTGGCTTCGATGAAGCGGTCGAGATCACCGTCGAGCACCGCCTGAGTATTCGCGATCTCCACGCCGGTGCGCAAGTCCTTGATGCGCGACTGGTCGAGCACGTAGGAGCGGATCTGGCTGCCCCAGCTGATGTCGGACTTGGTCTCCTCCAGTTTCTGCTGAGTCTCGCGTTTGCGGCGCAGCTCCGCCTCATACAGGCGTGCCTTGAGCATGGCCATCGCGGCCGAACGGTTCTTGTGCTGGGACCGGTCGCTTTGGCACTGGACCACGATGCCGGTGGGAACATGGGTAATGCGTATGGCCGATTCGGTGCGATTCACATGCTGGCCGCCGGCACCGCTGGCACGGTAGGTGTCTACGCGCAGATCTGCAGGATTGATATCGATGGCGATGTCTTCGTCCACCTCCGGGTACACGAACACCGAGGCGAACGAGGTATGCCGCCGGTTGCCGGAATCGAACGGGGACTTGCGCACCAGACGGTGGACACCGGTCTCGGTGCGAAGCCAGCCGTAAGCGTGGTCGGCGCTGAATTTAACGGTCGCACTTTTGATTCCGGCCACTTCGCCGTCGGACTGTTCGATCAGCTCGGTACGAAAACCCCGCCGCTCGCCCCAGCGCAGGTACATGCGCAGCAGCATCGCCGCCCAGTCCTGGGCCTCGGTTCCGCCCGAACCGGCCTGGATGTCGAGATACGCATTGGCATGATCCATTTCACCGGAAAACATCCGCTCGAACTCAAGCTCGGCCAGCCGCCGATCGAGCCCTTCGATATCGTGCGCGACCGATGCAAGTACCGCCTCATCGCGCTCTTCGCGTGCAAGCTGCAGCAGCTCATCGGCCTCGTTGAGTCCTGCGTCGAGGCGCAGCAGAGTGGCAACCACGTTTTCCAGGCGTGCCCGTTCACGACCGAGTTCCTGCGCGCGTTCCGGACTGGACCAGATGTTTGGCTGCTCCAGCTCCCTCACCACCTCCGCGAGACGTTCCTGCTTGCCAGCGAAGTCAAAGATACCCCCTGAGCGCATCAGCACGCTGGCGAAGATCGTCGAGTTTATGCAACAGCGGATTGATGTCTTCCATATGGTCTCGAGCCTTCCGCCCTGGTGATTCGGTCAGCAGGGAAAAATGGCCAATTTAATTATTTAAAAACAAACTATTATATATTATAATTCAGGTCTTACTTGAATTTCCAGGCACGGGCACGCCCAGGACCTCACCGATCACGCGCTTGACCGTCTTGATCGCCTCCGGCGCTTCGATTTCCATGATGTGTTCGATGACCCAGCGGTTATCGGTAACCGCCATCACTTCCGCTGCCTTCTCGCCGAGATAGCGCAGAAAACCGTAACCCGGACCGCCATCCCCGAATTCAAACTCTGCGTAGTCGCAGGCACGTTCGTTGAGCGTGGCGATGAATGGCCCGACATGATCGCCGGGGCCCAGGAAGTCGACCAGATTCGAATCCATGGTTTTGGCCAGGTGCTGGCCCAGCGCATTCATGAACGTCGCGCGGTCCTCTTCGTTCAGTTGACCATACACGATCCGGTCCGTGATCTGGAGCAGGAACGCGATGAGCTCCGTGAGCAGCGCGGTATACTGGGCATCCGAGCTGATCCGGAATTCCTCCTTCTCCATGTGCCGGCCCACTTCGTGCGCCACACGCCAGATGGTCACACCCACGACACTGGCGCGATCCCCTAGGGTTTTCGGACCCTTCGATCGCCACCGCGTGTTGACTCGTATCGCCATCGAACCTCCGCGAACTCGCAAACCGCCATTATAGAGGGATAGTCGTCCGAGCAGAATCCTCAAAGCATCTGATGACAGCCGGTTTGCGATTCGCCGCCGGCCGGCCGCTCTGATAGAGTAACGGCTGTTTGGCAAAATCACAGCAGGCAGGATTAATCCATGTCCGGACTCGATATCGAAATGGCAAGCGGAATGGCGGCATTCGAGGCCAAGGAATTTGCGCGCGCGTGGCAGCTGCTCAAGCCGATTGCCGAACAGGGCGACGCGCAGGCGCAGCATCGCATGGCCATCATGTGCCAGAACGGGCTCGGAATGGTCAAGAACGACCTGATGGCGTTCAAATGGATGCAGGCCGCTGCCGATCAGGGCTACGCGTTGGCGCAGCACGGTCTCGGCTTCATGTATCTCTACGGCGAATGCGTCGAGAAGGATCCGCTCAAAGCCATCGAATGGCTGCGCCGCGCCGCCGAACAGGGGATGACGGGATCACAGATGACGCTGGGGATGATCTACGAACAGGGGCTGGGCGTCGAGAAGGATGAGGCGCAGGCCCGTCGGTGGTACCAGATGGCGGACGCAACCGCACGCTGACCGGCCCGCCGCCACTTAATGCTGTCCCGGGCCTGCCCGTCCCTGGGCGCCCGGCGCCGCAACCGCTACTTCTTTGCCCAAGCCTTGAAGCCGTCGGTTTTCTGGGCAACACCATCGTTGTAACCGGCATCGTAGGCCTCGTTGACGCGCTGCTCTTCGCGCTTGGGATTGTGCAGATAGCCACACGCCCAGCCATTGACGTAGTCCTTGTCCACACCGGTCTTCTCCATCTTGGTGAGGGTATCGTAGTAGACATTAGTCATGAATCTCTGATCCTCTTTCAAAAAATGTGGTTTACCGCCGCCATCATGGCGAGCCCGGGCCGATATATTACTCAGGCGGGCCGGGTTTTCAACCACAAGGCCCTGACGTCCCGGGTCAAACCGCTGCCCGGCCCGCGGGAATGGCACGATAGCACCGGAAATGGCTTCCGGCGCCGAAAAGGCACCGCTGCTGAAGACGACGAGGCAAGGCACAGGGTACGGGCGACGGGGCGTTGCCCAACGCACCCTGCCCGTGCAAAAACGGTCTATGTGCCACCGACAGGATCCGCTGCGAATTCCGTCCTCCACGGAAGCCTGCAACAGGCCACGCCCGATGGGCCGCACGCACAATACCGCCGCTCCAGGCCGCAGTTCCGGCACCTGCAATTCGGCTCTGATTCGACCCTTGGGCAAAAGGGATCAATGTGGCCCGCAACCGGGGTCGGGAAATTGCGGAGGTCGTGCTCAAGGACCAAAGCCCCGGATCAGGGACGGTTCGTCCTATCGCCACACAGGCAAGCAACATCGATCTGCCACCCAGGCCTTGATCGCGAAAACATTGCGAGTCGGTCCGCTATCCGGTCGGCAGTGAAGAAGAGGTCTGCAGTACAGGCCGGTAACGGGCCGCGGCCCGGGGATCGCCGTTGCCATCGCCGCTGAATCCACCGGGAACATTTCTCCTGCAACATCACTGCGCTATCGCATATAAAGAGCCAATGGCCGGCGGCTGGCAAGACAGCGCTTGCACTGGTAGGTTATTCTTCCGGTTTTGTCGTTGAGAATACAGAGGCTCTGGCGTCGGATCGAGTCCGGCTCGCCAGACTGAAGTTAAGGCCCAAGCAGCTGTCCCCGAAAAAATAGCTGTGCACCCTGACCTGCGTGTCGCCGGAACCCATGACTGGACCTGACTGCGCTCGGCGCTTTTTCACCATTATCGTCAACTACAACGGTGGCTGCATGTTGTCAGAATGCCTGCGTTCAGTACTGAACCAGGGCGTGCCGGCAGAGCAGATCGTGGTCATCGACAATGGCAGTCGGGATGATTCCGTGGATCTGGCGGAACGGGAGGCGCCTGCTATAAACCTGATCCGCAATGACTGTAACGCAGGATTTGCCCGTGCCGTCAACCAAGGGCTGGAATTGGCAAACAGCGATTTTGTATTGCTTCTCAACAACGATGCGCAACTGCAGGCAGGCAGCCTGCGCGCCTTCGCCGAGGTCTTTGACGAGATTCCCACGGTGCTCATCGCTGGGGGGCAGCTGTATTACCCGGACGGGCATCCGCAAAACTCGGTTGCGGCGATTCCGAGCCTCGCCGGCGAACTCCTGCCGAAGTTCCTGCAGAAATCGCGCAAGTCATGGCCGCTACACGGCAAATCGCAGGGCTCCAGCCCGGTAGCAGTAGAAAGCGTGATAGGCGCCTGCCTGGCGATGCGTCGCTCCGGCCTCGCGGATCTCGGAAATTTGGACGAGGATTATTTCTTTTTTCTCGAGGAAACCGAGTGGTGCCAGCGCGCACGGCGTCTCGGTTTCCAGGTCTATCACGTTCCAGCGGCGCACGCGCTGCACGCCCAGGGACAAACTGCGAAGCGCTTTCGCAGCGCCGCCCGTATCGAATTTCAGCGATCGAAGCTGATTTTCTTTCGTAAAACTCAGGGCCGTCTTGCCTATCTGCTTGTATCCGCGGTCCTGCCGGCAAAAGCAGTCGTGAACGCGCTCTCCAACAGCCTTGCCTGCATGTTAACCTTGTGCCAATCGGGCACGCAGCGCAGTCGCACGCTCGGTTACTGGCGAATCGTCCTTTGGCATATCCTCGGGCGCCCGAAAAGCTGGGGGTTGCCGGATAAATGCCGCCCTTAAAGCAACTATGGTCTAATCAAGCTCTTGATGGCCAAAACGAAGACACCGCCATGCCAGCCCTGAGTGTTGTCTATATTACCTGTAATGCCGCACGCTGTTTCGACGAGAGTTTGAAAAGCGTCACCGGTCTGACTGACGACATCGTGGTCATAGATTCGGGGAGCACCGATGACACGCTTGCCATCGCTGCCCGCCATGGTGCGCGAATCGTGGTACGTGATTGGCGAGGTTTCGGACCGCAGAAGCAATTTGCCGTCGAACACGCAAATCACGACTGGGTATTGATCCTGGATGCCGACGAAATCTTGCTGTCGCCGGCCGTTATATCGATCCGGAATGCCCTGACCGCTGCCACCCTTCCTGCCGGCTTTACGCTGCGGCGGCACAATTTTTTTCATGGCAAGCGCATACGCTTCGGGGACTGGGGAAAAGATGAGGTACTGCGCCTGGTCGATCGGCGGCGTGGTCGATTTTCAAACGATGCGGTCCACGAGCGATGGCTCACCGACGGCTCGGTTTGCCGACTCAGTGCTGCAATCGGCCACCATTCGTTCGAAAGCTACAAGGCCATGTTGGCAAAGCTTGACCTCTATTCAGATCTGAATGCACGCGGTCTGATGGCACGTGGCCGCACGATCAGCCGCTATGACCCCCCGCTGCACGCGCTCGCTGCCTTCCTGAAAGGCTACGTCTTCCGCCTCGGATTCCTGGACGGCAGCGATGGTGTCGGCATTGCCCTTGCCACAGCCCTGGGATCATTCATGAAATATGCCAAGGCACTGGAATTGCGACAGGCGGCAGCGCCCATCGATCCAGCCAAGCCCAATCGATAGCTCACGTGACACAGCCTCCAAAAAACGTGCTGGTGGTCGCCACCCAACGCATTGGCGATGTGCTGCTCACTACACCGCTGATTCGGTCCCTGCACCGGGCCTGGCCGGCCGCACACATCGACGTATTAGTTTTCGCAAATACCGAAGGCATATTGCGCGGCAATCCCGACATCCACCGCATACTCACGGTACCCCGGCAGCGCGGTTTCTGGAGCAATCTGGAGTTTCTCATCCAGCTATTCCGCAAATACGATGTGGCGGTAACTACCCAGACGGGTGACCGTCCCGTCCTGTATACCTGGCTGGCCGGAAAACAGCGCGCCGGTCTGTACGCGCAACGCAAGAAGGAGCCGTTGAAGATGCGCATGCTGACGCGTTCAGCGCCACTCGACGGTGTCAACACCCACACGGTGCTGATGAATCTGGCAATCGCCGATCTGCTAGGCATACCGCGCTGCCCTGAGGTGGTTGTATCCTGGACCACCGAGGACGAAGCCTCGCTTGATACCCAATTGCCGTTTGATAGCCGGGTTCGGCCCTTTGCCTTGCTCCATGTCTATCCTAAGTTTCCCTATAAGATGTGGACCCAGGAGGGTTGGCGCAATCTCGCGCACTGGTTGCACGCGCAAGGTCTGCGGATCGTACTGTCCGGCAGCAGCGACATCGAGGAACTGAACTACGTGCAAGCCCTGTCCGAAGACCTGCCGGCAGACACCGTAAACGTGGCGGGCAAGTGGAATCTCGGACAAATCGCCTGCCTTACCAGCAGGGCCAGCCTCTATGTTGGCCCAGACACTGCGCTTACTCATGTGGCCGCAGCACTCGGCACCCCGACAATCGCCTTGTACGGCCCTTCCAGTCCCGTCAAGTGGGGACCTTGGCCGGCGCATTACCGCGGCCAGACCAACCCCTACTCGATGCGAGGCAGCCAGCGGGTCGGAAATGTGCTGTTGCTGCAGGGACCAGGACGGTGCGTGCCCTGCCTGGAAGAGGGCTGCGACCGCCACACCCGCAGCCTCAGCGATTGCCTGCAAAAACTGCAGGCGAGCACCGTCATCGATGCAGCAAAATGCATGCTGGCCACGGCAGACCCAGTGCAAACAGATCGGCCCGGGATCGATTGATTACAACAGCCGGACAGGGAAGAGGTTTGCCAGCTGTGCAGGAACGGGTGCGCTTCAACGGCAAGGACATTGGCCCGATACGGTGGGACTGCGAGGCGGGTCCCGGATGCTTTGCCAGACATGCGGTAATTCCTCTGTCCCGGCCGGAATGATCAAACGTCGGAAAGCTGTCCAGCACGGCTGCCCCGGTACGCCATGGATCGGTGAATATGGGCGACATACATGACTGGGCAATACGTTTCAGATAATTCATCCGGATGGTGATTCTTCGGAATATAATGGCGCTGCGACCAGTCTCCTGAAGCCGGGGCCGCAACCAATGGACAAAAGTGAAAGACAGCATTCGTCTGCCTCGCGACCTGCAGCTCGATATGTGTACCATCATTTGCATCGCTGCCCTGCCATTCGCATCAAAATTTTCGCGGCGTGTAACCAGGCCACCCATGTCTGAAGCCAATGTTTCCATGCCACAATCCGTTAACGACCGGCCGCTCGTGTCGATATTACTGATTGCGTATAACCAGGAGGGGTTTGTTGCAGAGGCCGTTCGCGCCGCGCTTAACCAGACGTACCAGCCTCTGGAAATAATCATTTCCGACGACGCATCCAGCGATGGAACGTTCGCGGCCATCGAGGATGCCGTGCGTGCCTATTCCGGACCACATCGTGTAATCGTACGTCGCAATGGCACCAATCTGGGGATAGGCGCGCACCTGTCGCTGCTTGCACAGCTGGCGAGTGGCGAATTGCTGGTTGTTGCTGCGGGCGATGACATTTCCCTGCCTAACCGATGCGAGCTCGTAGTGAAGTGCTGGATTGATCATGGACGCAGACCCGATCTCATCGCGTCTGCGTTAACCGATATGGATGATTCGGGCATTACACATGGACGGATCACGCCAACCGATCTTGGAACATACCGGAGTTTCGAGGACTGGGCAGCGCGCCAACCATGGGTCATTGGCGCTTCACACGTCTGGACGCGACGTCTTTTTCATCAATTCGGACCAATCATGCAGGGCGCAATGGCGGAAGACCAAATTATGACGTTGCGCGCGATTGTCGCCGGCGGTGCGATCAGCCTGGGTGACCCCCTGGTGAACTACAGACGCGGAGGTTCATCTCATAAACGCGTGTTCAGGTCGGTCACGGAGAAGGTCGCCCAAATGCGGCGCAGCAACCGGCATGGGCTGATTGAGCTATCTCAACTGCAGCGTGATGCGCACCGGGCCGGGATCGCCGATAAGATGCGGTCTGTGCTGGCACCGAAATTCGCACGCGAACAATTCACTCTTGCGATGTTCGAGTCGGACAGCATTCGCCACCGCCTGGTTATCATGCTTCGCAGTCATGGCGTAAAATGGGGACATCGATTGCGCATTTTCTCATATACGACGTTCCCGCTGTTCTATGCTCCGTTGTTTCAGCTGAAATGGATATTGCGCCACAACCGGTGACTGGCGGGCACCCTTGTCGGCACCGGAACCTGGCGGGCATACAGGACAGAGTGTACGGGGTTACTGGCGAAGCGCGTCTTCCGGGACCGGGCATTGAATTTTAGCCAGCGATGACGTGTCGCGTCCGGATGGCTTTTCCGCGCAGGGGCACCCGAGGTACGGCAGCTGTTTCCTGTCCGCCCGAACGCATGGTTCATCGCGCACTATTGGTGATGGGGTATCGAATTCCGCGCGTTGATGGCCAAAGAAAGTGTGCGCTATTGACATAATAACGCAATCGGCTGGAGGGCTTGTCCGGGATCACGGATCGCGCTGCGGCACCGAACAGTCCGCTGACTGCTCAACGGCCGGAATCCGGGCACTGCCGCCTTGATTGTGTAGTGCGTATCGAAGAAGATGTGCACCCGATCGGGTAACGGACACTTTGAAGCCCCGGGGCGCGGCAGGTACGCAATGGGCCAAGGAGGCAGGTACAAGATCGCAGGCATCACGTCAGCGGCAAGCACCGGAAGTCGAAACTGTGTCTGAGGCCCATCGCTTCGATCACAGCGTGGTGCTGGCCCATGGCATAAATGCAAGCCTGGCGCATAACCGGATTGCCAGTTGCCCCATCAGGGCGTATGACCGGACCGAGACATCGCCCCTGCCTGTCACCGCAGCACAGCGATCCGTCTGCACCACTCCCTGAGCCTTCAACATCCGCGGCTTTACGCACGCCAATTTTACTCAAAATACATAGTTGAAGCCTATAATCCGCGAACGAAGCGTCCTCATGCAAACCCGGATCGGGCATGAACCAGGGATGGAAGAATGAATGATCGTGATGCCTGAAAGTTGACCCGCATGATGACCGTAGAGCGCAACCCCCGGACGGGCGGGATCCTTGCAAGAGTGCACGCACGAGTCATTATGGAAGACCGGCGACAAGTCCATCCGGTTCGTCCGGATTTCCGGCATCTGTCTTCAGCCCATATTGCCGAATTATGAGTACAGATGTTGATATCTCCGGACTGCGATCACAAAAAAACTAGTTCTCTCTTGAGGGTAGACCTTGTCCCTGTATTCATCGGATGTTGAATATCCCGCGGGCCAATCCGGCATCGAGATTGGCATTGCCCTGAATGCGTTCCGTCACGGAGGAGGGATTGAGCGGTACGCAATGGATCTGGTGCGCGCGCTGGGCACGCTGGGAATTTCTCCGCATGTCTACGCCAACCGTATCGATCAGGACCTGCCGGAAACCGCTGCAATCAAACCCCATGTTCTGGGATCACCCCTGATTCCGCGCCGGCTGAAACCGTACTATTTATCAGCGCGGCTTCGCCATGTTCGCACCCGCGACAATCTGTCTTGCCTTATCGGGTGTTCCCGCAATCGGGCGAGCGACCTTGCGATTTGCGGCGGAACGCATATCGGATTCCTGCGGAGCACCGGCAAGAAGGCCGGCATAATGGACCGGCTGGAGCTGAAGCTGGAGCGGGATTTCTATGCCCGAAGCCTTGCTGTCGTCGCTCACTCTCGTCTGATGCAGACCGAACTTGAACAGATCTATGGCATTGTGCCATCAAAAATACATGTCATTTATCCTCCCGTATCCTCGCAGAGTTTTTTCCCCCTGGCGCCCGGCGAGCGAGAAATGCTGCGGGAGCGTCTCAATTTTCCAAAAGACGAATTGCTATTTCTGTTCGTCTCTACCGGCCACAAGCGCAAGGGATTTGATCTGCTCCGGCAGTATTTCGAGGCTGCCCGCGCCCCTTTTCGTTTGCTCGTGGCTGGTCGCCCGATCACTTCCACGAGTTCGCGCATAAGCCATATCGGATATCGCAATGACCTCGGAGATGTCTACCGGGCGGTCGATTTCACCATCCATCCGTCTTATTACGAGCCGTTCGGTCTGGCGTGCGTTGAGTCTCTAAAATGCGGCACCCCGGTCATCATAAGCGATCGCGTAGGCGCGGGTGAGGTCATCGCGGACGAAGCCAAGGTAGTTATGCCTACGCTTGACGGCAAGGGACTCGCGCAAGCCATCGAAGAGGCGGCTCAGCGGCATAACTCCCTAAAAGAGAGATCCCGTTCCGAGTCCATTCGGTATAACGATGACCCGATCCATCACATCCAGGCACTCCTTCGTCTTTGCCGATCAGTTCATCCCGCGCCCGGCACCCGATAGGGGCAGGACAACCATGAGATTCTCCCGTGTCCGGAGATGCCGGATCGGACAACCGTCCATGACAGCGCGAGGCGCCTTGTTGCGGGAATCGCCAGGGAGATCAAAACCAGCCATGAATCAGTCCGGGCCGACCGACGCCGATGCTGCTTCGATCACCCGATGTGCAGCGCTTGGCGTCAGCAATGGTGAAGTCTGCCATTCACCGGCACCCTGTCAGGCGCCTCGTGACGGGGATGTCCAGTTATCCGTAACGTTTCAAATGCGCGTGCACGCAGCCGACGGCGGATCCAAAAGAGCACATCACCTGTCTCGTATCCTGTTTTAATATTAAAATAAAAAGGTTACTTAGAGGTTTCTTCGATGCAAAAATTAAGTGCCCTGCTTCAAAGGCTCGAAATCAGCAGGTCTTCGGCTCCAGGCGTCCTCGATACTTCTCTATTTTTGCTGTCAGCACTTCTGCCAGCGGCTTACCTGACCGTAAGAAATCCCAATCTCCTTGGACTTCTGGGAATTCTCATTCTGCTGGCTTCACTGATCGTCCTTTGGCGCGAAAAATCGATTCGTAAGCAAATATCCGAAATATATAAATTGCGACTGGTTCTTGTATCAATGGCGCTTCCCACGATAGCGCTTCTTATCGCGGAACCCTTGAGACTCGATTTCCATTTGCGGGATTTTGACGGCCCCTCAAGAATGTTGATGGTCATTCCCATCTTATTCGCGCTGTACATACGAAGAATCGACTTTTCCAAAGCAATACTGCTGGCCTTGCCTTTGGATCTCATCGCAACTCTTATCTATGCCATATCCCAGGGTTACGAATTAGCAGGCCGACTCACCGTCAAACACATGAACCCAATTCTCTGGGGGGACTCGGCCATGGTGTTTGGGTTCATGTGCCTGTATGGCATTCGTTCAACGGATTCAATCGCCAGGAAGACATACCTGCTTGTCGGGCTGGTTGTGGGTGTTTTCATGTCCATTCTTTCCCAATCCAGGGGGGGATGGGTCGCCGGGGGCGTCCTTTTATTGCTCTGGGGATGGCTTCACCGCAAGACGATGTCCCGGCGTCAGCTGATGGCCGTCACGGCCGGAATGATCGCGACAGGAATTTTGCTGTATTTTTTTTCTGCAATTGTCCATTACCGGGTTGACACCGCATACAGAGGTCTATATGGCTGGATAACAGGCAGCGATACCCAGACCCCGACTGGCCTTCGATTGACCATGTGGAAAATCGGGCTTTACTTGTTCTTGAAACATCCGCTTCTTGGGTATGGCGATCATCAACTGATGCCCTATTTGAATGATCCGTATATCCGCTCGTTTGCTGATCCTGTATCTATTCATGGTATCCAGTGTTGTGGCCCCCATAACGAAATCATCGCGCAGCTGCTCCGTTCCGGAGTTTTCGGGATTCTGAGCCTTGCCGGAACTTACTTTATCCCTATATATTATTTTGGAAAGATTTATTCCGAATCGAGGAGAACGAATGTAGCTGCAGCTCAGGCAATCTGTTTGATCATCGGCTATTTTGTCAGCGCTCTGACCATTGAAATGCTTACCCTTAAAGTTGCATGGACATTTTATGCTCTTTTCATGGCGGGTCTGATATCGGATGTCGCATGGCAGCGCGCAAAAAGTTCCGCTTTCAGCATGGCATCAGCATGAAGAACTGGTCCTTCAGCCGAGTCTTCACCTTTCAGTGCGCACTTTACGGCGAATCCCCGGGTTTCGCGGTATACTTGCCGTTCGGTATCCCGAAACACCTGTTCATCCGGTTGCGACAATGCCCACTGCTTACCGCTGGAAGACGAAATTCAAAGGGACGCCCGGCCGAGCAAATCTCCTGCATCGGGCCCTCTATGATCGTTCCGGGCTAACCTCTAAGTCAGCGCCACCGGGTTTGGGACAATGACCGGGCCGGCCCGCGACCAAGACTGAACTCTCTCCATGTGGAACCTCGGCAAACTCACGAGCACGGTTCAGCACAACTGCCACATCTCTGATGCACAGCACGCCGGCGACTTCACACTGTGCATCTATCTGCTGAGAATGCGTGAGTTCTATCGCTGGGAACACGAGATTCCGCTCTCTGGCCCGCTGCCCAACGATGAAGTGGGTGCCTGGCTCGAAGAGCGGGAACGCCTGTGGGATCAGCTGGCATCCAGTTCCTACGAAGCGCTCCCTCTCGGCGACACCCTGACGGATCCCTTCGATTCGGCCGCGGTCAACCGTGAGCTTGCGCCGCGCGGCTATATCTACAGTGCTGGCTACGGACGCTACAACAAGCCTCATTTCTTTCTCGGCGCGCTTGCCCGTGCCGAGACACGCTCGGGCTTCGCGGTCTATACCTCATCGTGCGAATATGCCCGCGACCTGGTGGCGCCGCCGGCAATGCTGCAGGACAGGAACATCTTCGTGTGCCGGGAATCGGTGCGGCGCTTCCTGTGGGAGAAAATCGAGGAATGGCGCTGGAACCGCAAGAACGAAGCCATGGGGCGAGCGCTCGCCGAATCCGGCTTCGATACCGAGGTACACCGCGGGCTCGAGCGCATGACGGACGAGCAGACCGAATCGATGATCCTCCACGAGCTTGGCGAGGGCATGGCAGGAGCCCTGCTCGGCGAGGACTGGAACGCGATGCTGCTCACGCTCTCGCGTTCCAAGGCAGAGATCATGGCACGCGCCGTGCGCGACCTGCTCGCTGACTGCCTTTCGACCCTGCCCGTCCTGCTGGACGACGGTAACGTCGCCGCCCTGCACTTCTATTTCGCGACCTTCTCTGGCATGCGCAGACATCTGTATCCCGAGGTGCTCGAAGCCTACCGCCTGTGGGCATCGGACCACGATCCGCAGCCACTGCGGCGTGCGATCGACGACGGCACGGATCGCTGGCTGACGGCTGCCCAGGCGATACTCGATCTCTATCGCCGCACCGGGTCGCTGGCCGGCGATGCCATCGAAAACCTTCTGGAAGCGGCTCCCTACTGAATCGCGGGCCCGGGCTTCCCGCTGCCGGCCAGTCCTGATAATGTGGTCGCCAGCCGGCGCCCGGAGGGCGCGTGTACGCGCCGGCATCAACACGAGGCAGGCATGAAGCTCAAGATCATCGTCGACGACAGCGTACGGGAAATAGACGTGCCGCAGGACCTGCTGGCGAGCGCGGAAGATTTTTTCCGGAAGATGGACAGCGACATGGACCGCGGCTGGCGCATGGGTCCCGAATTCATCGACAACCCCGACCAGACCAACCGCTGCCAGATCGCCGCCGACAAGCTGCTCGCCTCTATCAGCACCGGCAACTCCAGCCTGGCTATGCTGATGGCCGGATACATCCTCAAACGCCAGCCGGGCGTTACCGGCGTGCGTATCGACACCGGCGGGGAACCGCTCGGCACCGAGCTCATCTTCGGATCCGATGGCTCCGGCGTACCGCCGCATACCGGCGCGCCTTCGGGCGAAAAGACCGTCTCCACCGGCATGGCACGCGCGGACGCCATCGCCCTCGCCGAAAAGGAAGTGACCCAGGTATACCGTGTCGGACAGGCATACCGCTTCGCCGCGCGCGATCCCGGGACAGGCCGGTGGATCGAGTCGCCGCTCATGTCGAGCCTTGAGGAAGCACAGCAGCAGCGGATGGAAGCCTTCGATGAGCGCTTCGAGCAACTGACGGGCTGCACACGCTGAAGGCCGCGCAGCGGCAGCGATAATCCACCACGGCCGGGCTGGACCCGCCTCCGATAGAAATGATCGAAGTCAAACCCCACAGCTTCATCTACGAAATCCGGGGCGCGCTCGCCGCCGACGTGTGCCGGGAGATGATCCGGCGCTTCGAAGCCAATCCGGAACAGCAGTACGCCGGACGCATCGGCCAGGCTGCCGGTCTGGAACAGTCGATAAAGAAATCCACCGACCTGCGCATCAGCGGCCGCACGGACTGGAAGGACATTGACGGCATACTGGTGCGCTCCCTGATGCAGAACTTCCGGGTCCTGGCAGCCCGGTTTCCATTTTTCGCCGCCAATTCCTTCAAGGACATGGGTTACAACCTGCAGCGCACCCTGCCCGGAGAGTACTACCACTGGCACGTGGACGGAGGACCGGGCGAGTTCAGCCAGCGCCAGCTGGTCGCAATCTGGTACCTCAATGAGGTTGCCGGTCCCGGGGGCGAAACCGAGTTTCTGTCCCAGGACGTCAGAATTCGGCCCGAGGAAGGCAAGCTGCTTCTGTTTCCACCCTTCTGGACCCACGGTCATCGCGGCGTCACCCTGCAGCAAGGCGTCAAGTACATCGCGACCACCTGGGTCTGCTTCGCCTGATCCATTGCACTGCACCGTCATCTCGTGACCGCCGCCCCCGTCCCGCTCGTCGTCACACTGGTCTGCGCGTTCACCTATTCCATCGAGATCGTCTTCGGGCTCGCCGGGACCATTCTGATGCTCGCCGTGCTCACCTTGTTCTACAGCGCCAAGACCCTGGTGGTCTACTCGGTCCTGCCGCAGACCCTGGTCGGCATCATCGGCCTCGCGCGCTCACCACGCACCGTGCGCATCGGGTTCCTCGGCGGCATGCTTGCGTTCGCCACACTCGGGGGCGGCCTCGGCTTCTTTCTCTTCTACCGCGTCCCGGCGCATGTCTTCCGCTACCTCCTGGCAACGATCATCACCCTGGCCGGCCTTCATCTGGTTGCAGGCCCTCGTCGCCTGCGCCTGCACGCGGCCGGCGGCCGTGTACTGGACACCCTGGCGGGGATGTCGCAGGCGCTGTTCGGCATCAGCGGCCCGATCGCCATAACCCGGCTGCTCGGTACCTTCAGTGACAAGACCACCGTGCGCAATTATGCGCTTGCGTTCTTCCTGGCACTCAACATCCTGCGCACAACCGGCTACCTGCTTGCCCACACGATCACCCCTCAGATCGGCCGGCTTATGCTCGATTCCGGGCCGTTCGTGGCGGTGGCGCTTTGGTTCAGCAACCACCTGCACTTCCGGGTCAACGAGACGCTGTTTCGCCGCGTAGTGGCGTGGATCATCCTGGCCAGCGGACTGTCGATGTTCTTTCACTGAACCGGCGGCTTGGTTGTGCCGCATCCGGATGTATAATCCGGTAGTTACAACACCTGCGAATACCCATGAAAACCAAGTTCATCAAAGCGGCTTCGGCACGCACCCTCCGGCCCGGAACAATGCAGCGGGTCGATCTGGACGGCAGCAGGATCCTCATCGCCAATGTCGACGGCAGCTACTACGCGGTGGATGATACCTGTTCGCATGAAGACGCCTCGCTCGCCACCGGATCGCTCAAAGGCGAACTCGTGAAATGCCCCTTGCATGGCAGCCGCTTCAATGTGCGTACTGGCGAGGCGATGGAGGAGCCTGCGCAGGAGAACCTGCGCACCTATATAGTCCGTGTGGAGGGTGATGACATTCTGGTCGGTCTCGGCTGAACAGCAGCGCCGCCAGCACAAGTCGGTGCCGGCCCTGTATGGCGCTGGCGCCGCGATTGTATAATCGGACACCCCGCTAATCGCCACCGCCAGGACCGGGACCACTCCAGGAGTTTTCCTCATGACCAAGTCCGCCAACGCCGTACCTAGCCACGAAACGTCCCTCAGTTCCGTGATCCAGCGCATCGCCACCGGTCCGGAGCTCAGCAAGGACATTTCGCAGGAAGAGGCACACAGCGCCATGCGCCAGATCCTCGAGAAGCGTGCAGATCCGGTTCAGGCCGGGGTGTTCCTCATCGCGCTGCGCATGAAGCGCGAGACCGACGAGGAGAACCTGGGCATCCTCGATGCGCTGCGCGAGAAGACCCTGACAGTCACCGCGGCGGTCGATGAAGTCGTGGACATTGGCGATCCCTACGATGGCTACGCGCGCTCGCTGCCGGCATCGCCCTTTCTGCCAGCGCTCCTTGCCGCCTGCGGCGTACCTGCGGTCTCGCACGGCGTGGAGAGCATCGGCCCCAAGTACGGTGTGACCCATCATCAGGTTCTGCGTGCTGCCGGCGTCCCGGTGGATCTCACACCCGGGCAGGCGGCAGCGCGCGTGGCGGATCCGGCGGTCGGCTGGTCGTATGTGGACCAGAGTGCGTTCTGTCCGTCGTTGCACGATCTCACCGGCTTGCGCCGGCTTATCGTCAAGCGTCCGGTACTTACGACCATCGAAACGCTTCTCGGACCCATCCGCGGCCGGCGGAGCACGCATCTGATAACCGGCTACGTGCACAAACCCTACGCGCGCGTCTATGCCATGCTCGCGCGCCATTCCGGCTTCGATACAGCGCTGCTCGTGCGCGGCGTCGAGGGCGGCGTCATCCCGTCTCTGCGTCAGGCCGGAAAGCTTTATTTCTACCATGACCGCGGCGAAGAGCAGTCCCTGGACCTCGACCCGCTCGCGCTCGGCATCGACCAGGCGCAGCGCGCCGCGCCTCTGCCGCCCGAGCTCGCCTTGCCGGAAGGTGTCGAGAATGCGCGGCTCGACACCGCCGCCGTAGCCGCGGCTGCGGCGCAGGCCGGTGCTGCGGCGCTCGGTGGCGCGGCTGGACCGGTGCGCGACAGCCTGATCTATGCGGCGTCGATCTGCCTGTGGCACCTCGGGCGCCACGACTCCCTCGCCGCCGCCGCACAGCAAGTGCGGCATGTGCTCGACTCGGGCGCGGCACGCGCACGTCTGCAGTCCTGAGGCCACGCCCATGATGCTTCGCATCCCGTCGGTCCTCGCCCCGGATGAACTCGCTGCCGCCACCCACATCCTCGCCGCGGCGCGCTTCGTCGATGGCCGCCTGTCGGCCGGCTCGGCCGCGCGCCGGGTGAAGAACAACGAAGAAGCCGACAGAACCTCGCGCGAACTGACTCAGCTCGACAATCTGGTGATGGGAAAACTCGTACAGCATCCCCTGTACCGCAACGGCGCACTGCCCCTGAGGGTCGCCGCACCCTTCTATGCTCGCTACCTGCCGGGACGGGCCTACGGCGATCATGTGGACGACCCGGTGATGGGCGCGGACGGAACGCTGTACCGTTCGGACATCGCCATCACGATTTTTCTCAATGACCCGGCGCACTACGATGGCGGCGAGCTCGAAATTCGCACACCTTTCGGAAGCAACAGCGTCAAGCTGCCGGCGGGCGATGCCGTGCTGTACCCCGCGTCCAGCCTGCACCGCGTCGCGCCGGTGACGCGCGGTGAGCGCCTGGTGGCCGTGACCTGGGCGCAAAGCCTGGTACGCGACCCGGCGCGGCGCGAACTGCTGTATGAGCTCAACCAGGCGCGCGAAGCCCTGCTCGAAAAATCCCCGGATGCACCCGAGACCGCACGCGTCAATACGGCCTACGTCAACCTGGTGCGCATGTGGAGTGAATTCTGATCGTGCACGACACGGTTCGTGCAAGGGAGGATGCCATGGATACAAAAGTGCTCAGAAGCGATGCCGAATGGCGGGAGCAGCTCACCCCCGAGCAGTACCGCGTGACCCGCGAAAAAGGCACGGAACGCGCCTTCACCGGGCAGTACCACGCCTGCAAGGACGACGGCGTTTACCGCTGCGTCTGCTGCGGCGCGGAGTTGTTCGATTCGCAGGCCAAGTTCGACTCCGGCACCGGCTGGCCGAGCTTCTGGCAGCCGCTCGCCCGGGAAAATGTCGCGACCGAAGAGGACCGGAACCTGTTCATGAAACGCGTCGAGGTCCACTGCAGCCGCTGCCAGGCGCATCTCGGTCACCTGTTCGAAGATGGACCTGCACCGACCGGCCTGCGCTACTGCATCAACTCCGCTTCGCTGCGTCTGGACCGCAAACGCCAGCCGCCGGGGTAACGCGAACATGCAGAACCCGTTCCATTACGCCTTCCCGGTACACGATCTTGGCGCCGCACGCGCCTTCTATGGGGGCGTGCTCGGATGCCCCGAGGGACGCAGCGACCGGACCTGGGTGGACTTCAATCTCTTCGGGCATCAGATCGTTGCCCATCTCGATCCGCGCACCGAGCCGGTGCGGATCCACAATGCCGTCGATGGCGACGATGTCCCCGTGCCGCATTTCGGGGTCGTGCTTGCCATGGCCCAGTGGCGGGATCTCGTCGCACGGCTGCGCGCGGCCGACATGAAGTTCATCATCGAGCCCGGGATCCGTTTCCGCGGTCAGGTCGGCGAGCAGGCTACTGTCTTCCTGCTGGACCCGAGCGGCAATGCCCTGGAGTTCAAGGCGTTCGCCGATCCCGATCGTCTGTTCGCGAAGTAGCGTCTCTCCCTTCCCGGCGGTTGCACTCATCCGCATGTCTGTGTATTTATATATCGCTTTGCGATACTATTTAACGGATGTTCAGATGCTGCAAGCGGAATTTCCCTGCCGTGACCTCATCCGGGGTACGCCCCGGTCTGCCGCACTGTCCGCGCGGAACCTGGTCCGATGACCATTCCAGCGCTGCCCGTGCGATCGCGCCACCTGCGCCTGGGACGCAGCCACGGCGGCGGGAAACGATATCCGTACCCGTTCCAGCCGCGGGCTTCCCTCCTGCATACGGACCGTCCCTGACATGGCGACGAATGCCGGAAGAATCGCTCTGAAAAAGGACGAACTGTCCGACTTCACCCGCGACGTCCGCGTGCTGCTGCTCGCGGCGATGGCAACGTTGATCGGGGCGGCGGGCGCGGGAACCGCCTACGTCCTGGTCAGGCTCATCGGCGTGATCACCAATCTCGCCTTCTACGCGCGCTTTTCGTCCGCGTTCGTTTCCCCGACCGCAAGCGTCTTCGGCTTCTGGATCGTGCTGGTTCCGGTGGCGGGCGGGCTGATCGTCGGACTCATGGCACGCTACGGCTCGGAAAAGATTCGCGGACACGGAATCCCCGAGGCACTGGAGGCGATATTGATCGGCGGCAGCCGCATGGAAGCCAGGGTGGCGTTGCTCAAGCCCCTGGCCTCCGCGATATCCATCGGCACTGGCGGTCCATTCGGCGCAGAGGGACCGATCATCATGACCGGAGGGGCATTCGGTTCGCTGTTCGCGCAGCTGTTCCGGCTTTCTGCGGCAGAGCGCAAAACCCTCCTCGTCGCCGGCGCCGCCGCCGGCATGGCGGCAATCTTCGCCACGCCCGTCGCCGCCGTGCTCATCGCGGTCGAACTGCTGCTGTTCGAGTGGAAGCCGCGCAGCTTCATTCCCGTGGCGATAGCGGCCGCAGTTGCCGCATCCCTGCGCCCCTTCCTGCTGGGCAGCGGCCCCATGTTTCCAGTCGCGCCCCATCCGGCTCCCGGACTGCACGGCATGCTGGTCGCTTTCGCCGTCGGCATCGGCGCAGGCCTCGCCTCAAGCCTCCTGACTCTTCTCGTATACGCAGTGGAAGACCTGTTTGGCCGCATTCCGCTCCACTGGATGTGGTGGCCCGCGATCGGCGGGCTGTTCGTCGGCATCGGTGGCGCATTCAATCCGCAGATCCTCGGGGTCGGCTACGACACGATTCGCGCGCTGCTCGGCGGAACCCTCGTCGGCCGGGCCCTGCTGGAACTGCTGGTCGGGAAAACCCTCATCTGGTGCATTGCACTCGGCTCCGGCACGTCCGGAGGCGTCCTGGCGCCCCTGCTCATCATCGGCGGCGCGCTGGGCGCACTTGAGGCGCACTGGATCCCGATCGGCGATCCGAGCCTGTGGGCGATGATCAGCATGGCCGCCATCATGGGTGGAACCATGCGTGCCCCCTTCACGGCCATCGTGTTCATCCTGGAGTTGACCCACGACGTGAACGTCATGCCGGCACTTCTGGTCGGCTGCATTGCATCCCATGCGGTCACCGTGCTGCTCATGCGCCGCTCCATCCTGACCGAGAAGATCGCGCGGCGCGGTCACCACATAGCACGCGAATACAGCGTCGACGCCCTGGAAAGGCTGCGCGTGCGCGATGTCATGGACCCGGATCCCGCGACCGTTCCGGCGAGCATGCCGGTAGCCGACCTGGCCAGCAGAATCGCGCGCGGTGACCCGGCGCTCACGCATCATCATGCCCTGCCGATCGTGGATGAAGACGGGAGCCTGGCGGGCATCATCACACGCAGCGATATCTTGCGCTCTTTGGGCACCACCGAGCGTACGGCGCTGGAAGCCGGAAGCCGTGAACTCATCGTTGCCTATGCGGACGAGACGCTGGGCAGTGCCACCGCCCGCATGCTGCGGCGCAATGTCGGACGGCTGCCTGTCGTAAACCGCGATGCCCCGCAGGAAATCGTGGGCTATCTGGGGCGCCCGAACATACTGGCGGCACGGCTGCGGGAACTCGACGAGGAACAGCTGCGGGAGGCGGGCTGGCCTTCCCGTCCGGGCCGGCACTGACGAAAACCTGCGGCAGAACCGCCCTGCGGGGACCCGGGCCCGGAAAGCCGGGCACGCGCGGCCTAGCGGCCGGCGCCGGGCATCCCCTCGTCCCCGTTTAACGCCACCGGCCGGAGCGGGTCCGTGATCCACTCGCTCCAGGAGCCGGCGTAGAGCCTTGCTCCGTGCAGACCGGCGTGTTCCATGGCAAGCAGGTTATGGCAAGCCGTCACGCCCGAGCCACACATCTGAACGACGCGATCGGGTGGCAGATCATTGATGAACGTATGGTACAGCGAACGCAGCGCTTCGGGCGGCAGGAACTCCCCGCCCAGATCGAGGTTGTCCTCGAACGGCAGGTTCACCGCCCCGGGAACATGGCCGGCGACCGGGTCGAGCGGTTCGACATCCCCGCAGAACCGCTCCTCGGAGCGCGCATCCATCAGCAGGCATTCGCGCCGCGCCACGGCACGGCGCACGAACTCGCTGTCGACCCACAGGCTGTCGTCGCGATGCGCTTCGAACTGCACGGGACGCGGTGCGGGCACGGCTGCGGCAACGGGTCGCCCCTCGCGCCGCCATTTCGCAAAACCGCCGTCGAGCAGCGCCACCGCATCGTGCCCGAGCCAGCGCAGCAACCACCAGAGACGTGCCGCAATGGCGCCGAAGCTGTCGTCGTAGACCACGACCTGTTTGCCCGCCCCGATGCCCCATTCCCCGAGCGTCCGCGCCAACACTGCGGAATCCGGCAGCGGGTGGCGGCCCGTCCCCGGTGCAACCGGAGCAGCCAGATCCCGATCGAGGTGTGCATAGCGCGCCCCCGGAACATGTCCGGCGGCATAGGCCCGACCTCCGGCCTCCGTGTCGGTCAGCGTGAACCGGCAGTCCACGATGACCCACTGCGGGTCATCCAGGAATCCGGACAGCGTCGCGGTATCGATTAGGGTTTTGAACATTCCTTCTGGAGCCAGCCCGGGACAGCGAGAGCATAATGCTCCCGACCCGGTCCGGGTCGGGAGCGCATGCCGTACCGGATGTCTCTCAATATCCGCCCTTTCGCATGCTTTCAGGCAGACCTGCGATCTTGCCGGCCTGTTTGGAGGGATTTCCAGGAAACAGATCGAACAACATCTTCGAATCGACCTTGCGATCGGACCACTTCTCCTGCATCCCCTTGACGATGTGGCGATTGTTCGGCAATTCCCCGTTGTGATTGAAGTACTGATCGCGCAGATATTCGATCACATCCCAATGGTCCTGGCTCAGCGCCAGCCCTTCGGACTGCGCGATCACTTCGGCCACGCCCTTGTCCCAATCGTCCTGATTGACAAGATAGCCGGTCGCGGTTGCTTCCAGCGACTTTCCATTTACCTCATAGCTCATAAGGTTTCCCCCTTTATTTTCAGAGTTTCACAGCAAAACCAACGGTCAGGATTTCGATCGCCATCGGGCGCTGGCATGGGTACCGAGGCACTTATGCAGCTGATGCCGCGGTCAACGCTCGGCTCCTTTCACCTCATCGACATCCTTGTGCGGAATGAACAACCCGCACCCGAGCAGACGCGCCGGCCCCAGACCGCACTGCTGAAGCCGCACCGATTCCTCAACCGTCAGGTCGGCCAGCATCAGGCTGCGCGTGCGCACTCCTCCCTGCGGCGTGGCAATCGTCTTCTCCATGCCGCACAACGCCTTTTTCGGGTGTATGTCCATGTCACCGAGCCGCTTCACCATCGCGGCCAGAAACGCCTGCTCGTCGGCCTCCGCGCCGATGACGACATGACGTGCGAAGATGGTGGTGATCGGGCTGAGCAGGCGTACCGTGCTGTCACCGACCGAAAGCCGATGTCCGGCTATCTCGACGACTCTGCCGTTCAGAGCCCCGGCGTCATCAAGGCGATGCCGGGGCAGACGCAGGGTCAGTTTCGTGCGGCGCGACAGGTACAGCAGGTCATCGGGATTTTCCGGACGCATCCAGCCGTTGCCTGATTCGGCACCATGCACCGGATGGATGCCGGCGCTCTCTTCGTCCGCGAGCCACGGCAGTGCCTCCTGCAGGGCGTGGCGCAGGGCGTGCGCATGATCTACCGGCAGACAGCGGCAAGAAATCGCGTACGCCACGTCCACGACGTCGTCGGTAATACGGAAACTCTCGGCCGGATTGTGTTCGCTCCAATACATGGTTCAGTGAACAGGAAGCTTTTTCTGCAGTTCCTCGCGATCGATCCACCACTCGTCCTGCACCAGTACATCGACGACATTGCGCATCCGCGGCAGGAACAGGGCCGGATCATTCAGCTCCAGGCGCCGGAACCAGGCATCGAAGGCCTGCTGGTCGTCGACGTCGCTGTGACGCCGTGCCACGGTAGCGAGCATCTGGTTGGTGTAGAATTCGAGGTCCTCGCGCTGCCGGTCCTGCGCGCGCATGTCAACCAGATAGCGCGCCACCACGGCCGCCACTGCAGCACCATCGGAATCAGGTGGCGTCTCGTCGATCACATGCTGAAGCATCGCTACCGACAACTCCGGATCCATCGGGAAGGTGATGGTCAACCACAGCCCCTGCCCGAGCGCCGCCAGGGATTCCGGCCGGTCGGCCTGGAACATGACATCACAGGCCTGGACCGCTCCTTCCCAGGACTCCGCCGATGCGTACAGGTCAAAGGCGGCGCGGCCCCTTTCCCAGGCCTCCTCGCCCCGGCCGAGTTCCACCAGCAGGCGCCCCGCGTCGAGCAGCAGATCGGCACGGGCGAGCACGTCAACGTCGTTCGCCTTCAGCGTCCGCAATCGTTCAAGGACCTCGCTCAGGCGTTGCTCTACCAGCAGCATCGAACCCAGCGTGTCTTCGCTGCCGTCGGCGTCCATGACGCCCATTTGATCCTTCAGATATTTCATCCGCACTGATCTCCGCGGGGACAGCAGAGGATGCCTGTCGATGGATACATTCCGGTCTGCGCGGCGCTCAGCGCGTAACGGAGTTGACGCCGACGAACGCCCCCTCCAACCGGTCTTCCCAGTTTGGAGGGGTATCGGAAAACTGGGGCTTCACGTCGATCCGGAAGAAAATCTCCCCGCCCTGGGCACGCTGAGATACCACCCCCAGCAGTTCCTCAAAGCTGTCTATGTCATGGTTCTGGATCAGAATCTCGCTCAGATAAAGCATGGTGCCGCCTTAACCATAGATCGTGTCGAGTTCGGTACCGGCAACCCGGTCAAAAAACCGCGCCCGGTACAGCAGTCTACTTTTACTGCGCTCCGCGCAATCTGTAAAGCCGCTGCGATTATGCAGCACGTTGTTGCACAGCAGGCCCTGGCCGGCAGCAAGCCGGTGGTGGAACACATACGGCGATCCGTCTTCCAAAAGCCGCTCCAGGAACTGCACCGCATCCCGGGTGACGGAATCCTGCTTCCAGACGATGCTGCGCGTCCTCGCCGTGTAGCGCATGAGCAGGCTCGCACTTCGGCTGCTGACCGCAAACACGGGGCCGCTCTGGACCGCCCGTACCTCGCTGCCGCCTTCGGTATTTGCCGGGATGGTCATGGCATCGTCCGCCATGAGGGCGCGCACGTATTGCGGCGCCGCGTCACGCATCAGGATGTAGACGATTTCGTGATCGAGAAGGGCATTTTCGCCTCCGGTCGCTGCGGGGCGAACACAGTGCAAGACCATCCCTTCGATTGCCCGCGCGGGCGGATTGTAATAGCCGTCGGTATGCCACAGCAACCGGCGGTCAGAATACGGTATGTAGCCGCGGCCGGATTTCCCAGGCACAACCTGCAGCGAGCTGATACCGTCGTCATCGGCCAGGGAGTTGGCATCCAGGCGGTGCATGCCGAACTTTTCGCCAAGCACCCGGGGGATAGCCTTATCCGCTTCTTCGCCTACACGGCTGGCGTAGATCACCATATTGGTTTTGGCGCACACACGCCGCAGCTCGGACTCCTCGGCCCGCGTCAGGGCGCGCGGATCTCCGACTTCGACAATCAGCGCGTCGGCCCTGGCGGGGTAGCCCTCGAGCTTCCATGCCCGCCAACGCTGGTAGGCCGCCTCGTCGTCGAATGAAAACGGTCCGGAACGCGTAAGCGTCCCACCATGGCCGGCGCCGGACGGCTGGAATGAATTATTCAAGAGAACTCCAGGGCTCCAAAGCTGGAAACACGGGCCTGCCCCGCAGGCCGCCAGCAGAGATTGGGCGGCATTCTACGAGAAATCCGGGCTTCGCGGGCATCATTTCTGCAATAAATGGCGACTGCCGGCGACGCTCCTATATCTCTTATGGATAGGTACATAAAATTCGGCACATTATATAAGGTATTGTTTACGTGAATAAACCCTCGCGGCCTGCCTTTGTTCAAGGCAGCGATATCCTGTTTCCCTATCCCTATTGGTAGGTAATTCAGGTTCTTTTACCCCCCCAATGAAGGATGTATTTGAAACAAGCCCCCCAACTAGACTCGCTCCCCGAACTGAGCTTGCGCCATGGAAGCTACGGAATGGCCCATGCTGAACTCAGATCGCGGATCGGGCATGCAGGGCATCCGATCCGGGAACCCGGACACCGGAATGCGGCGCCTGCCCGTGAGAGAACCGTTGTCGCGAGACGAGTGAAATGATGCTGAGCCTGCATCGCAAAAAGCGGGCCAGCCAATGCAAGTCCTTGCCGTACGCACAGGAGGCAGTCAACGATGCAAAACGCACCAAAAAACCCTCAGAAGCATGCGACTTTTGTTCCTAAGGAAAAAAAGTCGACCAAGCCATTCCACGAAACGCCGATGCTCGACCAGCTCGAGAGCGGTCCATGGCCCAGTTTCGTTACCGGCCTCAAGCGGCTAGCTCATGAAAACAACATGATGGTGGATCTGCTGGGGCAGCTGGAACATTCCTATAAGACGCGGACCGGCTACTGGAAGGGTGGGACCGTGAGCGTATTCGGCTACGGGGGCGGCATCATTCCGCGCTTCTCCGAAGTCGCCAAGATGTTTCCCGAATCGAAGGAATTCCACACGCTCCGCGTCCAGCCGCCCGCCGGCAACCATTACACGACCAAGATCCTGCGCCAGCTCTCCGATTCCTGGAACAAGTGGGGTTCCGGTCTGATCGCGTTCCATGGACAAACCGGCAACATCATGTTCATCGGATCCACGAGCGACAACGTGCAGCACTTTTTCGACGAGATCAACGAATACGGATTCGATCTCGGCGGCGCCGGCCCGTGCGTGCGCACGGCGATGTCGTGCGTGGGTGCTGCCCGCTGCGAGCAGTCCAACTGCAACGAGCAGAAAATCCACCGTCTGCTGGTCAACAACTTCATCGATGACATGCATCGCCCGGCGCTGCCGTACAAGTTCAAGTTCAAAGTCTCGGGCTGCCCGAACGACTGCATGAACTCGATCCAGCGCTCGGACATGGCGGTAATCGGCACCTGGCGTGACGACATGCAGGTGGACCAGAAAGAAGTCCAGGCATTCGTGGCCAGCAGGGGCCGCAAGTATGTCATCGACAACGTCGTCAGCCGCTGCCCCACGCAGGCTTTGTCGCTCAACGACGACGATACGCTCGACGTGGACAACCGCAACTGCGTTCGCTGCATGCATTGCATCAACGTCATGACCAAGGCGCTTTCGCCCGGCAAGGACAAGGGCGTCACCGTCCTGATCGGTGGCAAGCGTACGCTGAAGATCGGCGACACCATGGGCACCGTAATCGTTCCGTTCATGAAACTCGAGAACGACGACGACTACGAAAAGCTCAAGGAAATCGCCGTCAACACGATCGATTTCTGGGCTGAGAACGGCCTGGAGCACGAGCGCTGCGGCGAGATGATAGAGCGCATCGGACTTGTCAATTTCCTCGAAGGCATCGGATTGGATGTCGATCCCAACATGATCAACCATCCCCGTACGATCTCGTACATCCGCACGGACGAGTGGGACAAGGAAGCTGAAAAGTGGTTCGAACGCAAGAAACAGGCAGCCGGCTGAAACGGCGTCAGGCACAGATGGCACATGCCCGTGCGACGGGCGTGAACCGAACGACATGCTGAAAGTGACAGATTGGAGGTTCCATGGCTGAACAGGCCGCAATGCGTCAACCGATTGAAAGCGGATGCCCGGACGGGTTCCAGTACATGCATCCGCTCATGATCAAGAACTACGGCAACTGGAAATATCACGATCGTCCGCGCCCCGGCGTCCTGCACCACGTGGCGCACGGCGGCGACGAGATCTGGACGGTGCGCGCCGGCACCCAGCGCCAGCTCGGGCCTTACGAGATCAATCTGCTGTGTGACATCATCGACAAGTATGCGGACGGCTACGTACGCTTCACCATCCGCAGCAATCTCGAAATCATGGTCGACAAGCTCGAAAAGGTTGAGCCGCTGATCCAGGCGCTGACCGATGCCGGCTATCCGGTCGGCGGCACCGGCAACTCGGTGACCATGATTTCCCACACCCAGGGCTGGCTGCACTGTGATATTCCCGGCACCGATGCCTCGGGGGTGGTGAAGTCGCTGATGGACGAGCTCTATGAAGAGTTCATCCACGAGGAAATGCCGAACCGGGTGCATATCACGACCTCGTGCTGCCAGATCAACTGCGGCGGCCAGGGCGATATCGCCATCAACATCCAGCACACCAAGCCGCCGAAGATCAATCACGATCTCGTGGCCAACATCTGCGAACGGCCCTCGGTGGTGGCACGCTGTCCGGTGGCGGCCATCCGCCCGGCGATGGTCAACGGCAAGCCCTCGCTCGAAGTCGATGAGAAGAAGTGCATCTGCTGCGGGGCCTGCTATCCGCCCTGCCCGCCGATGCAGATCAACGACCCGGAGCATTCGAAGATCGCGATCTGGGTGGGCGGCAAGAACTCCAACGCCCGCTCCAAGCCGATGTTCCACAAGCTCGTGGCGGCCGGCATTCCCAACAACCCGCCACGCTGGCCCGAGGCCGCGGCGATCGTGAAGAATATCCTGCGCGTCTACAAGGAAGACGCCAAGGACTGGGAGCGAATGGGTGAGTGGGTGGAGCGCATCGGCTGGCCGCGCTTCTTCGAGCTGACCGGTCTGCCGTTCACGAAATTCCACATCGACAACTGGCGTGGCTCGCGTGCAAGTCTGAATTCGTCGACCCATATCCGCTTCTAGCGGAGGAGGTCGGGTCTCCGGTACTGACCCGGTTGCCGGATTTTGGGGCGGACGCAGGCACGATGACCTGCGGAGCGGCTCCGTGGTGATGAGGTTTCCTGTGCGTACGGTGCAAGGATGCACCGTTTTTTTTCCCTGACCGACATTCTGGTGCGGGACCTGGTCGCGGGCCCCGCAGTTTCGTGCGTCTGCGTCGGCTTCCGCTTGCAATCACCCAGATGCCGACCGTCGTGGCGACGAAACCGCGGAATCGGGCGCCGAGCGGTGAATCTCCCGACTACATCTGTTCTCAAACTCCCATAAAATCGTATCGGACAAAGAGCAAGCGCGGGCGGGGCGTGTTCATGCCTCCGACGGCCGATGTTCCAGGGGATGCAGACCTGTGAAAGCCGGTATCTCTGTCTTAATGCGCCGCGCGCGGCGTGCGAACAGCAGTAAGCAATAGTGCATGGAGGTGTGCCTGATGAAAAGGAATGCGAGCTACGAGCGGTTCGGCAGACGCGACGATGACGGTGGAAACTGGTTGGCGCGCATCGCCGGAGGTGCAGGCAGACCGGACCAGCGCCGCAGCCAGCGCAGGTCCATTACCATGGAAGTCACGCTCGGCCAGTGTCTGACCTGTTTCGGAAAGTGGACGATCCGTAACCTGAGTCTGCACGGGGCATTCCTCGTGGGGGCACTGGAACCGGTGCCGGTCGGCACACTTCTGGATGTCGCTTTCCGCCACGCGCCCAGGGGTGTGCCGGTCATGCGTTACGTGGCGGCACGTGTTGTCCGGGTGGAATCGGAAGGTTTGGCGCTCAATTTCAGCAGATACGGCAAGGTGGTTTATACAGACCTTGTGGCGTTGCTGTGCCCGATGTAGCGCCATGTCCGCCGGCGACTGTCCCCGCGCTTGACGCGCGGGGTGGGGTCACTTTTCGCACAACTGGTATATGAGTGGTGCGCAAATGACTTCGAGCGCATGCCCGATGTAGCTGCCAGGTATCACGAGGGTGTTGGGACGCGACATGAAAGAACCGTGGATCTTGCGCAACAACTCCGGAAAGTTGAAGCGGTACGGTTCGCGAAAGCGAATGACAACGACGCTCTCGTTGTCCGTGGGAACGTCACGGGAGATAAAGGGATTTGACGTGTCCACAACGGGGACGCGCTGAAAATTGATGTCAGTGACGGAGAACTGAGGCACGATGAAATTCACGTAATCGCGCATGCGCCGCAATATCGTATCGGTCACCGCCTCCGCAGAGTAGCCCCGGGTGCGAGTATCACGATGTATTTTCTGGATCCACTCAAGGTTGACAACCGGAACCACCCCGAGCAGCAGGTCGACATGCCGAGCGACATCCACCCCGTTACCGCTGTCGCTCCGGGTCGATCGTCGTTCGATTACGATCGGATTGTGTGACGGGCTCATTTGCCGGCGGGTCCAGGCGCGCGCCATGACGCCGCCGTGCAGACCTTCGTAGAAAAGCAGATCCGTCCCAGGAGGCAGCAGTTCCCAGGGCGTAAAGGTGCCCGGCTCCTGGCCAAGTTCCCTGCAGTTCTCCTCGGTGACGCTCTGCCTGATCCTTCCGCTGCCATTGCGGCCATATTCCGCGAACAGTGTCTCGAGCTGTTCGAACAGATTGGTGTCCGGCCCGAAGTGGCTCAGAGCCAGCCCGGCCACCTGTGCCTGGGCGATCACCTGCGCCATGGTTTCGCGGTCGTAGCGCTGAAAGCTCTCGCCTTCGACAAAAGCGGCAGAGATCCCCTGACGGTGGAATATGTCGCTGAAAGCGTGCCGGATCGTGGTCGTGCCTGCACCGGCAGATCCGGTAACCGCAACGATGGGATGCGCTTTCGACATAGGGGGCCATCCGCCATTCCAGTGAGGGGCCGGGTGGATCGCAACCGCTGCACCACAAAGGGGCAATGGCACTTCACCATATTGGGACGGGGTCCCGGGTATGTCAAACTCTGGATCGGTGGCAGGCTTCCATAACTGGTAGGGCGGGCGGTACCATGCAGTATGAAGTTAATTCGAGGCAATGCGGATGGCAAAGAAGTGCTTGTATCGTGTGACGTTTCTCAATCAGGGCAAGGTTTACGAGCTTTATGCCAAGCGCGTGAGCCAGGGTGATCTGTATGGATTTATCGCGGTCGAGGGCATTACATTCGGGGAGAAATCCTCAGTGGTGATCGATCCGGGCGAGGAGCGTCTGAAAGCTGAATTCGACGGTGTTCAGGTTACGCGCATCCCCCTGCATGCGATCGTTCGCATCGACGAGGTGGCAAAACAGGGTACTGCCAAAATCGTACCGATGAGCGGCAAGGCGGACGAAGCTTTGGCCTTGGTACGCCAGATCGGCCCGTTTGCCGAGACCCCGCCGTAAGGCAAACCAGGATAGCCCGCCCTGCTTTCCGGCAGCCCGCCGCCATGCCGGGCTAGCCGGCAACCTGTTTTCCGGTCCATTTTCGGGTATCCCGACCGTCGGCGGCATGCTTCCCGCCACGGTATGCCAATACACCCTCTCAAAGGTCTGTCTCCGGGGTAGTTCTGCCTAGCCTGGATTTCCACGGCGGCGGATTGAGCTAAGAGCAAGGCCGTTTGCGCGGCTCACGCAGTCAAAACGAGCGGCCTATCGTTCCACCAGGGGACAGGGACGGGGGTGTTCATCAATCCGGAGGCTAGCACGATGGGCAGGTGAGCACGACGGTGGAAGCGAACCTGCACCTGGTCTGCGGTGATGACAACGGTGGCCGGCATGTCGATGAGGTCGCGGAAGATCATTCGCGCCTGAGCGTCGGCGTAGCCACGCATGTTTTTGGCGAGCAACCGATACAGGCCGCTGGCGATAACGAGCAGCGACATGTCGAAGTCGACTTTGAGGCCGACGGCTGAAGACAGTGCGTTCATATGGAAGAAGCGCACGGCGTCGGATAGCGCATTCTCGATGAGCATGCGCTGCGCGTAGCGGGTGATGAGTTTCGGTGCGGTACTTTTGCGGTCATTGGTCAGCAGGATCGTCGGTTCGTCGTGGCCCAGGTCCTGGATGAACAGTTGACGAAAGCTTGCGCCGGCCAGCGTGATGGTCTGCTCAAATACCCGGGGCGTGCGGAACTTGCGAGCCGGGACGTCGAGTTCGATGGTGCGCCACGCCGAACGCGGCAGCAGCATGACTTCCTTGAGCAGCGCCGCGGACCGTCGGCGCAGCGTCATGAAGGTGATGCCCATTGCATCGAGGCGGGCGAGATTGGCATAGGTAGTGAGCTGGGAGTCAAAGACCAGATGCCGGGGCTTCTCGCCATGGGATTTTTCCCAGAACGAGATAAACCGAAAGATCTCTTCGGCCTCCTCGCCCTTGCGCAAATCCGCGTTGGCGTAGCAGAAGGCGTGCCCGTCGGCATCTTGTGCCAGAAAGGTCAGGATGCTCGTCTGCCGGCGCGAGCGCATGGAGACGTAATGGCGCTCGATGACGGGGTCTTCACCGTAGTACGGGACGGAGTGAAAGTCGAGGTTGAAGGAACGTCCCGGCAGCAGCTCGTCACCGGCGATCCGGTGTTGATAGGCCCCCAAGAGCGCGGTGTTCTGCGCAGGGGTGATATGGGAGGAATACTCCGACAGATAGCTCTTCTTCGGAAAAGCATTGAGGCCCGCAAACAGCGCAAGACCCTCATCGGCAACCAACGCCATGACATGGCTTTTGCGTTCGATCGACCAGAGCTTCAGGGCGAGCGAGGCGCGTAGCGCATGGGGCGCCGGGATCATCTTCGAGCCGCGCAACCGCGCACTCTTGGCCAGCGTCTCCAGGGATAGCCGCACCAGATACGGAACGAACAAGAATAAGCCGCCGCAGCGGGTCTGGAACTCACGGGGCGCCAGGGCGAAGCGGCGCACATCGGCCACCGCTTCGATCGTGGCGCGGGGCCGCTCGGGACGCTCCTCATCGCGCCGCCGTGGGAGCGGTGCGAATCCTTCGACCTTCAGCACTTCGCGCACCGCGGTCGGACTGAGTGACAGATTGCTCTCCTTCAGCGACTCGCTGATCTCGTAGACCGAATAGTTGCGCTTGCGCAGCGCCACGATCAGATCGCGCGCGGCGGACTTCTTCGGTTGATCCTTTGGCCCCGGGCGCGGGGAGACGAAGAACACCGGATCGGTCTCGCGCCGGAAGTGATGGCAGAGGACCTGGAAGGAGCCGGCGCTGTAGCCGAAGTCGCGGGCGACTTCGCGGGAGGGTCGTCCCTCGACGAAATAGGCGCGCAGCGCCTCGTATTGGCGCTGCTTGGCTGAGGCCGGGCTCAGGAAGAAGCGTCGGCAGCGACTTAGGTCTTTTGGTGCATCGTCCTGCACATATACACTTTACTACTACCATCCGTTGTGTCAAGCGTTGGATATGAGATCAATCTATGGTTGTGAAGACAAAGGCTATAGATTCGGCCTAAATCGCCTTCTATCACTGGACTACTGATATTTGGAAACCGAGGGTGGTGGCAATATAGAAAATACAGTACATCTATCCCGATGCACTATACACACTAATGTTATACCCCAGAAGGACGGGCAAGCGGATGGGTCAATCCGGCATTTAGGCCGAGAAAACTGAAGGTTGGTAGATACATGGCCGACGCGCGCAAGCGACGCAGGCAGCCCAGCAATTAGCCGATCAGCGCGCCGTGGAAATCCAGGCTAGCC
>JAKASJ010000016.1 GCA_021819085.1 Pseudomonadota bacterium
AAACTGCATGATTCAGTATTAGTGATGGCAAAGAAGCACCGGTATGCGAAATCGGGAGTCTGCGCAAAGTCTACGAGGAATGGAAGGATGTGTTAGAGCTTGATCACCTTCCAGTCGGGGAAGATATTGTGAGAGCACGCGACCGTGCACAAAACAAGTCCGTGGTGTTAGTGATTGATAAGTACGTTCCGAGACCGGATCAAGATTCTGGTTCACGCACGGTGTTTCATTGTATGAAGATTTTGTGTGAAAAAGGGATGGATGTGAAATTTTTGCCAGCAAATTTATGGTGGGATCCTAAATATACGCCTTTGTTGCAGCAGATTGGTATCGAGGTGTTCTATGGTCCGGATCGCAACAACGATTTTGAGGAATGGCTGAGGGAGAACGGCGGGCTTCTTGATTATGTGCTGCTAAACAGGCCGCAGGTCTCGGTGGACTACCTAGACTTGCTCCGGAAGTACTCAAGAGCAAAGCTTATGTATTATGGACATGATATTCATCATCTGCGGATTCGCGCAGAAATGAAAATCAAAGGAGCGGACACAGCACTCAAAATGGCAGAGCGTACTCTGAAGAAAATGGAAGAGCGAGTGTGGAGTGCGGTGGACATGATCTACTATCCATCCGTTTCCGAAACTGGATACGTGCAAGAATGGCTCGCGGCGCACTCAGGCAATAACGCGGTAAGAGTACGCACAATTCCTTTGTTCGCCTTCGAGAGCTTTCAGGAGGATTGTGTCTCCGGACTGAAGGATCGCAAGGGGCTTCTATTCGTCGCAGGTTTCGGTCATGCGCCGAATATAGATGCTGCTGTTTGGTTCGTTCGGGAGGTGTTTGCGCTTATCGTCGTGGGACGATCTGATATTCATCTCGACTTAGTAGGATCTAATCCGGCTCCTGAGGTGAAGGCCTTGGCATCTCATAACGTGACGGTCTCAGGATACGTTACGGACGAAGAGTTAGCCTGCCGATATCAGCGTTCTAGGATTGCCATTGTACCGTTGAGATTTGGAGCTGGAATGAAGGGAAAAGTGATTGAGGCCATGCGTTTCGGGGTGCCTGTCGTTACAACTTCCACCGGGGTTCAAGGACTTGAGAAATTTGGTGACGCTATTGCGGTGGCGGACGATCCACAAGCCTTCGCGGATCACGTTTTGCGTTTGTTATCTGATGATGCTTTGTGGATACGTCAGGCGGAAGCAGCTGTCAAAATGGTTAAGAGCAGATTCTCCATAGACGAAATGCGGCGCGTGCTTGAGATCGATTTTGATTCTCGAAAATAGAGCAAGTCACCATTGCAATCTGCAAATCAACGATCTTTCTGATTTAATTGCCCGATAACGGATAGGACCCTCAATTGTATGATCATCACGCACCGGGTGGCGCCGGAACCTCGGGATCTGATTGCCAGATTACTGTATCGGTCGTTAGTCACGATCAAGGCCCTTTGATCAAGGCGTTGCTAAGTGATTTAAATAAATACTCGTCGCGTAGTATAGATGTGATCCTGACGATAAATGCATCTGAAGATATGGATCTCGAAAATGGGGAGTATGATTTTTCCATCCGGATTCTGAGGAACGCGAAGCCGCGCGGTTTTGGCTCGAACCACAACGCTGCTTTCGCGTTGCGGCGCGGCGAATATTTTTGTGTATTGAACCCAGATATACGTCTCAATATGGATCCATTTGGACCGCTGCTCTCCTCGCTAGCGGATTCCAACGTGGGTGTCGTTGCGCCACTAGTGCGTAACGTGGAAGGAACGGTTGAAGACAGTGCTCGCCGTATGCCCACGCCATTGGTCATCGTAGGAAAACTTTTCGATCGGAAGCAGGAGCCTGACTACTGCATAGGCCAACAGCCAATCAATCCGGACTGGATCGCCGGAATGTTCATGCTGTTTCGCAGTGACGTCTTTGCGCGCATGGGTGGGTTTGACGAACGCTATTTCCTCTATTATGAGGATGTGGATCTGTGCGCACGCCTGATGCTTGCCGGTTATAAGATTGTGCTTGATCCAAGTGTATCCGTCGTTCATGATGCCCGCCGCGAAAGCCATAGAAATTTCGGTTACTTCCGTCGCCATGTTGCCAGTATTGCACGGTTTTTTATTTCCCCCGTGTTTTTCCGCTACATGTTGCGGCGCGCACAATTGCGGAACGAGACGTCTTTCTGATCTATGGAGCGTCACGGCCCTTATATTGCATTGGTTACGGGCGGGACCGGGTTCATTGGGCGGCGTCTTGTATCGACGCTACGCCGTTTTGGCACAACAGTGCGGGTGCTCACGCGGAAACCTGGTTCCGGTGGATCAGTCCGGTTCCAAGACGGAGTGTCCTTTTTTTTCGGAGATCTGGGCGACCGTTCGAGTCTTCGCGGCTTGTGTGACGGGGTCGAAAGTGTTTTCCACCTTGCCGGGTTGGCGCACACGGAGCCGCGTGCCCACGAAGATTATGCCGCCAACCAGTGGCGCACTACCGTCACTGGTACGGAAAACCTTCTCGAGGAAGCCGCGGGAAAGGTGACTAACTTCATATATATCAGCAGTGTCAAAGCCATGGGGGAGGGCGGATCGGCCGAACTCAGCGAGACGGCAGCCCCTCATCCCCAAGGAGCATACGGAAAGGCACGGTTTGCGGCGGAGTCGCAGGTTCTGGAGTTCGGCAGGCACGGAACAAGGGTCTGTGTCCTGCGTTTACCCATGGTCTACGGTGCTGGCTGCAAGGGTAACGTGCCCAGGATGATCGAGGCTGTGGACCGGAACCGCTTTCCGCCGCTTCCGGAAATGCATAACAGGCGGTCCATGGTGCACGTCGACGATGTGGTGCAGGCGGCACTGCTTTCAGCACAGAGTTCACGTGCCTCGGGGCAGGTTTACATTGTTACCGATGGGCATACCTATTCTACCCGCCAGATCTATGTCTTGATCTGCAACGCGCTGGGCAAGCCGGTGCCAGGCTGGACTGTGCCCGTGGGCCTTCTGCGCAGTGCGGCTACGGCCGGGGATATGATCGGTGCAATTCTGCACAAGCCTCTCCCGCTCAACACCGGCGTGCTGGACAAGCTCCTCGGTTCCGCATGGTACAGTTCCCGCAAGATCACCGAAGACCTCGGGTTTCACCCCACACGTGACCTTGAAAGCGCCCTGCCGGACATGGTTGCGTATTACCGGACATGCCGGCGCTCGTAGCATCATTGATTGCTGCGGCGGGATTTATCATTTCCGCCTGGCTGACGCGGAGATTCTGCAATCCCGCTTCGCGCCTGCACATCCTCGATCATCCAAACGAGCGTTCCTTGCATAGCCGGCCCACGCCGCGCAGCGGCGGCATAGCCATCTTTGCCGCCATCGTCATCGGCATGGCCGCAATGTCATGGTGGTTGCAGGATTTTTCGCACCTGGTGTGGATCGCCGCGGGGATGCTGCTGGTCGCCGCCGTGTCGTTTTTGGATGATCGTTACGGCTTGCCGGTCCTTTACCGGTTGGTTGTGCACCTGCTCGCTGCAGGTTTTCTGTTACGGGGCGGGTACCTGTTGCCGGACGTCACGCTTCCCGGTGCCGTATGGACATTGCCCATGCTGGTCGGGGCCGGCTGAACCCTGCTGTACGTGGTGTGGATGGTAAACCTCTATAATTTTATGGACGGCATGGATGGATTTGCCGGCGGCATGGCAGTGATCGGGTTCGGGGGCCTTGCCGTGCTGGGCGGGCTGGCAGGAAACGACCTGTTTTTCGGGACAAATATCGTCATCGCTGCCGCCTCAGGAGGGTTTCTCCTCTACAACTTTCCGCCGGCGCGCATTTTCATGGGCGACGTCGGGTCATCGGTGCTGGGTTTTCTGGCCGCAGCACTATCGCTATGGGGGGTAAGGGATGGCGTGTTTCCGTTCTGGGCGGCGTTGCTTGTTTTCTCGCCGTTCGTGACCGATGCCACGGTGACTCTGATACGCCGCCTGGCGCGCGGCGAGAAAGTCTGGCAGGCGCACAAGACACACTACTACCAACGTCTGGTGCAACTTGGATGGGGACATCGCCGGACAGTTTTGTGGGAATACGTCTTGATGTCCAGCTGTGTGGTGTCTGTACTCTGGGCGAAGTCTCAGTTACCCGGGGTTCAAGCGAAGATGCTGCTGGTATGGTGTCTGGTGTACCTCGGTCTGATGCTTTTCGTTCATCGCCTGGAGCGGTGGCATAAACGGATTGCGTGACTAGCGGGATGTTCCCAGGGAACCCCGCTTTCCCATGCTGACCGGATTGAATGCGGTTTTTGATGCTCCGACCCGAATTGGCTATGATGCGTGGCTGAAAAGATCCTGATTGGCAGGATAAGGAGACCGACTCGGCTGGGGTGCCAGCGAGGCTGAGCCGGGCATCGACGGCCTGCTTGCCGGCGGCTGCAGGTTTCTCAGCGGCCATGCGGTGCGACGGCTTCAAGGTAACCGAAGAGGGTACTGTGTGAAGCGATTTGTTCCATTGAAGAACCGGGCGCTGGTTACCTTCCACGATCTCGTTGCGATCCTGGTTGCGTGGCTGGGCGCTTTTTGGCTGCGCTTCAATTTGGCAAGAATACCATCCGAATTCCTGCATCAGGCGTTACTGATGGTGCCTGTGGTTCTGGTGGGGCAGGGCATCATGCTCTGGTACTTCGGCTTGTACCGCGGGGTGTGGCGGTTCGCTTCGCTTCCCGATCTTGTCCGAATCCTGAAGGCGTCCGCGGCCGGGATAGCTATCACATCCGTGACGATCTTCGTGCTGACCCGGCTTGTATTCATCCCCCGTTCGGTATTCGTGCTGGACGGCCTGCTGCTGGTGCTGTTGCTCGGCGGACCACGCTTTCTTTATCGCTGGACCAAGGATCGCCATCTCTACGGCAAGTCCGGCAAGAAGGTGCTGATTGTCGGTGCCGGCCGGGCGGCGGAGATGCTGGTACGCGACCTGCTTCGCGATCCGGACCATACCTATCAGCCAACCGGGTTCGTAGATGATGACCCGGAAAAACACGACATCGACATCCACGGTATACCCGTGATGGGAACAGTAGACGAGATACCGGCGATCGCGGCCGATCGCGATGTTGATCTGATACTCATCGCGCTGCCTTCGGCCACCCCCGCGCAGATGCGTCGCATCGTCGGTACCTGTGAATCGACGGGAATTCACTTCCGAACTCTGCCGCGCATAGAGGATCTGGTCACCGGGCAGGTCAGCATTCGGGAATTGCGCGAGGTCAAGCTCGACGACCTGCTCGGGCGCGAGGCGGTCTCGCTAGACTGGCAGGCCATTACGCGCGGCATGCGGGGCAAGATCGTGCTGGTAAGCGGCGGCGGTGGCTCCATCGGGTCCGAGCTTTGCCGTCAGATCGCACGTCTCGAGCCGGCACGGCTCGTCCTCCTGGAGCAGAGCGAATTTAACCTGTATGCGATCGAACTCGAACTTCGGCGCGAGTTTCCGGGCCTGCCGCTCGCGGTTTTTCTGGGAAGCGTGACGGATGCCGTGGTGGTGGAACAAGTGTTCCAGGCGCATCAGCCCAACATTGTTTTCCACGCCGCGGCGTACAAGCACGTTCCGATGTTGGAAGGGCAGGTGCGGGCTGCAGTGGCGAACAATGTGCTGGGGACGCGCTGCCTGGCATCGGTTGCGGACAAGCACGGATGCGACGCGTTCGTCATGATTTCAACGGACAAGGCAGTAAATCCCAGCAATGTGATGGGGGCAACAAAGCGTGTGGCCGAAATCTACTGCCAGGGACTCGATGCCTGTTCGAATACCCGCTTCATCACGGTGCGCTTCGGCAACGTCCTGGGATCCGCGGGCAGCGTAATTCCGCTGTTCCAGAAGCAGATTGCGGACGGCGGTCCGGTCACGGTCACCCATCCACAGATCACACGCTATTTCATGACAATTCCGGAAGCCGCACAGTTGATATTGCAGGCCAGCGTGATCGGCCGGGGCGGAGAGATTTTCGTGCTTGATATGGGAGAGCCGGTCAGGATCGCCTATCTTGCCGAACAGCTGATTCTCCTGTCCGGGAAAAAGCCTGGCGAGGATATCGAAGTCGTCTACACCGGTCTGCGCCCTGGGGAGAAACTCTACGAAGAGCTGTTTCATGAGGCCGAGCAACTGGTCGATACCGGGCACCCCAAGATCATGCTGGCCCGCAGCCGCCCGATTGACGTCGCCAGCATGGAAGGGATTTTTGCAGATCTGACCCAGGCCTGCGACACCAATTCCGAGGTGCGGCTGCGCGAGCTTCTGCGCGCGCTGGTGCCAGAGCAGCTGGAGCCGGGCAGCTCCGCAGAGGGCACCGCCGGACCCCGGGGCGCAGTAGTCTATCCCGGGAGCAATCCATCCTCGCTGCCGCGTGAAATCTAGGCAGTGCCCCGAGGCAGGACCGGTCGGCAAAGAGTCTTTCGCATCCTGTTTTCCCCCAGGCCCGGTGTGCCAGGGCAGGAGGGAGCATTTCGCTGCCGGCTGCGCCTGCGTGCAATGCGCGCAGGCGTGAGACACGCCGTTGTCAATGCACCGGGAAAGACAGGCCGTGTCGGAGGTTCGTCCTGTTCCGACCGGAACAGTCGGATCGCCCGCGCTGGGGTTGGCACATAAATTGGCGTACAATGCAGCCGCTGCGGCGCCTAATTGCGGGTTGCCGTACCATAACAATACGACAAAATTCCACCTTATCCGGTCTGTCAGAAGGACACACGTTCCATGAAACTCACCGTTGTTGGCACTGGCTATGTGGGGCTGGTTACCGGCGCCTGTTTCGCCGAAATGGGCAACACCGTCACCTGTGTGGACATCGATGCGGAAAAAATTGCGCGTCTCAATGAGGGGATCCTGCCCATCTACGAGCCCGGCCTCGATACGGTGGTTGAGAACAACCATCTCAGCGGCCGGTTGCGCTTTACGACCTCGCTGCCAGAAGCGATGTCGGATTCCAATCTCTATTTCATTGCTGTCGGAACACCGCCCGGAGAAGACGGTTCGGCGGATCTGCAGTATGTCCTTGCCGTGGCACGCGAGATCGGCAAGCACCTCGAGACTTACAGCGTCATTGTCGACAAGTCGACCGTTCCGGTCGGCACGGCCGACAAGGTTCAGAAGGCGATCGCCGAGCAGCTCGCCGCGCGCGGTGCCGATATCCAGTTCGATGTGGTGAGCAATCCGGAATTCCTGAAGGAAGGCGCTGCGGTCGATGACTTCATGCGCCCGGACCGGATTGTGGTCGGATGCGCGAGCGAACGCGCCCAGGACATCATGCGTGAGCTCTATGCGCCGTTCAACCGCAGTCACGAGCGTACACTGTTCATGGGCGTGCGCGAGGCGGAAATGACGAAATACGCCGCCAATGCGATGCTCGCCACAAAGATCTCGTTCATGAACGAGATTGCAAACCTGTGCGACCTGATGGGCGTGGACGTGGAGAGTGTGCGTCATGGCATCGGCTCGGACAGCCGCATCGGGCACTCCTTCATCTATCCGGGCGTCGGCTACGGGGGCTCGTGCTTTCCGAAGGACGTCAAAGCGCTGGTGCATATGGCCGCCGAGCACGACTTCGAGCCGCTGGTGCTCCATGCGGTGGAGGCGCGCAATGAAAGCCAGAAACACTACCTGGTCAAAAAGATCCTGCGGCAGTACGGCTCCGACCTGAGCGGGCTTACGTTCGGGATCTGGGGGCTGGCCTTCAAGCCGGGCACCGATGACCTGCGTGAAGCCCCGTCACGCGTGCTGCTTGCCGAGCTGTTTGCGGCCGGAGCACGGGTGCAGGCGTACGATCCCGTGGCCATGGATGCGGCCCGCCGCGAATTTCCGAAGTCCTGGTTCGAGAGGGGGCTTTTGCATCTGGCGCAGGAGCAGTATGCTGCAATCGATGGTGTCGACGCGCTGGTACTGGTGACCGAGTGGAAGCCGTTCCGTCATCCAGATTTCGACCGTATCAGGAAAATCATGAAGACTCCGGTGATCTTCGATGGCCGCAACCAGTACGATCCCACCCATTTGCGCTCCGCAGGGTTTGAATATACCGGCATCGGCCGCTGATCCGAGACAAGAGACTGTACAATGGCGCGACTGACCAAGGCAGTATTTCCGGTGGCTGGCATGGGCACGCGATTCCTGCCGGTGACCAAGGCGAGTCCCAAGGAAATGCTGCCGATCGTGGACAAGCCGCTCATCCAGTATGCAGTGGAGGAGGCGGTCGCAGCCGGCATCACCGAACTCATATTCGTCACCGGCCGCAACAAGCGCGCGATCGAGGATCATTTCGATACGGCTTACGAGCTCGAGAACGAGCTCGAGCTCAAGGGAAAGACCGACCTGCTCAGAATGACGCGCTCGGTACTCCCGGACCAGGTTTCCTGCGTCTATCTGCGCCAGCCCCAGGCGCTCGGTCTCGGACATGCGGTTTTATGTGCGAAACAGGTCGTGGGGAACGATCCTTTCGCCGTCATTCTGGCCGACGATCTGATCAGCGGCGAGATTCCGGCGCTACGTCAGATGGCCGATGAGTTCGAGCAGCAGCAATGTTCGATCGTCGCGGTGCAGCAGGTGGCGCGCGAGGATACGCGCCAGTATGGAATCGTGGAGACCCGTCCGCTCAGCGGGCCGGTGAGCCGGGTAGCGGGAATCGTGGAAAAGCCGCGGCCCGAGGATGCCCCATCGACCCTCGCGGTGGTAGGCCGTTACATCCTGACGCCAGGGATATTCGCCTGCCTGGAAGCGGTGCAGCCCGGGGCGGGCGGCGAGATCCAGCTGACCGACGCGATCGCGCGTTTACTGGACACCGAGCAGGTGTTAGCCTACGAATTCGAAGGCAAACGCTACGATTGTGGCAGCAAACTGGGCTATCTGCAGGCGACGGTGGAGTATACGCTCAGGCACCCGGAGCTGGAGGGCGAGTTCCGCGAGTACCTCCGGAACCTTGAGCTGTAGGCCGCCTGCGCCGGGGCCGGGAATCGGTGCAGGACGGATTCCCCCGGGGAATGGCGGGCCATCTGGCATATCGGTATATTAGAAGATACTTTATTATCTTGCCGGGACACCGATATAATGCAGACTTGATTTTCCATGCCGTGACCAACCCGTTTCAGGCTGTGTCACACTCGTTGCTGCGCGCGCGAATTACGGAGACCCGAAGATGCCCCATAAACTGATGATCGTGATGGTGAATACCAATCCTGCCAACGGAGCGGAACTGGGGGCGCCCTTTTTCCAGGCTACCGTGGCCGCCGCGATGGAGTACGAAGTAGAGGTCATCCTCACCGCGCTTGCCGGCGAATTGGCCATAAAGGGTGTAGCGGAAAAGCTGCACGTCCAGGCAGGCAGCCCCAAGAGTGTTTACGACTTCATCAAGGAAGCGCACGAGGCGGGGGTGCACTTCAAGGTCTGCACTCCGACCCTGGAACTCTGGGGGAGGGATTTGATTCCGGAAATCGAGGAGACGGTCGGCGGTGCCTATGTCATCAGCGAGGCGATGGACGACGATACCGTCACCTTCACCTACTGACCGCCATCCCGCAACCCTTTCCTGAGCGGATTCCTTCGAGCTTGGAGCCGGTTACCGCCCGACAGGCCTGGGCAGTCTTGCAGCAGGCAGACTGCCTGTATACGCAGCCCCAGGTTGAGGCGGCGCTCGATGCGATGGCGGTACGCATTACCCAGGCCCTTCAAGACAAGAATCCCCTCCTGGTTTGCCTCATGAACGGCGGCGTCGTACCGTTCGGAAAACTTCTTCCGCGACTGCAGTTCCCGCTTCAGGTCGACTATGTCCACGCCACCCGTTACCGGCAGCGTCTGACCGGGGGAGATCTTCATTGGCTCGCGGGCCCGTTTGTTTCAGCCCGCCAGCGTACGGTGCTGCTGGTCGATGACATTCTGGACGAGGGGGCGACGCTTGCGGCCATTGAGCGCCGCTATCAGGCGGAAGGCGCTGCCGCCATCTACAAGGCTGTGCTCGTGAGCAAGGATCGTCGGCGCAGCGTGCCGGTCGAAGCCGACTTCGTCGGACTCGAAATACCGGACCGGTATGTCTTTGGTTACGGGATGGACTACCAGGGGTACCTGCGCAATGCCGCCGGCATTTATGCGGTTGCCGAGACACCGGCAAACCAGCCTGGGGAACCCCGATGACGCTGGTTGCCATCATCGGGGGTAGCGGCCTGACCGCGCTGAAGAATCTCGAAATAACCCGGCGCGAAGTGATGCGCACGCCCTACGGAGAACCTTCGGCGCCTCTCATTCACGGAAGGATCGGCGGCCAGAGCGCAGTGTTCCTGCCACGTCACGGACACGGCCACACGATACCGCCGCATGCAGTGAATTATCGCGCCAATATCTGGGCGCTCAAGGAGACCGGCGCCACGCATGTGATCGCGGTCAACGCGGTGGGCGCTATCATTCCGGTTCTCGCTTCCGGGTCCTTGGCGTTTCCCGACCAGATCATCGACTACACCTACGGGCGCGAGCACACGTTTTTCGGCAACGATCAGAAGCCGGTCACGCATACCGATTTCACCTTTCCCTACTGCGAAGAGCTGCGCCAGGCGCTGATCGAGGCGGCACGCGAGGGCGGCTTCGAGGCTGCGGAACATGCCACGTATGCCGCCACCCAGGGTCCGCGTTTCGAGACGATTGCCGAGATCAACCGTCTGGAGCGCGACGGCGCCCATATCGTCGGGATGACCGGGATGCCGGAAGCCGGTCTGGCCCGCGAACTGGCGCTGTGTTATGCGTCCATCGCGGTGGTCGCCAATCCGGCCGCCGGCCGGGCGGCCGGGATCATCAGCCTGAGGGAGATCGAACAGGCGCTCGATGCGGGGATGGGAAAGGTGCGTGCGCTGCTGGAGCGGGTCGTCCCGATGCTGCGCTGACCGAGATTCGGTGACCTAATTCGTGCCGCCAGCGGCCGCGGATTGTGTGGCGGGCGCAGCGCCGGCAACCGGCGTCGTGGCCGGCACGCGAGTCACTCTCAGTAATACGCCGAACATCGGATGATCGAAGTAATTTACCTGATTGGGACGGATGCGACGCTGATCGTCCAAACGGTACAGGACTGGGGCAGCGGGCGCGCCGAATATTGACGCACCGCTGTCCGGCGCCGGCTCCTTGAGCAGCAGGTGCAACACCACGTGCATGTACTGGTTCAAGTAGAACCGTACAGTGCCATCCAGTTCCTGCGGGTTGCCCGGTTCCGATGCGCTAATCCGTACCGGCTTGCTCGCGAACCGTGTTTCCGCGGTCTCGATCCAGCTGTCGTGGACCAACAGCTGATAGTGCGGGTTTCCGCTCAGGGCGATGGCAGCATCGGACAGTACCGAATCAACGGGCGGTGCGGGAACCGGAGAGACCGCATTGGCGAGGTCCTTGATGACCGGGTTCACCGTATCCTGTGTCCATAGTTCGTTGCCGACGAGGCTCGGCATGAGGTTGCGGAATACCAGCACTTCCACTTCGTAGTTGTTGCTCTGATTGCTGGGTGCTGCCTGGGCGGTGGCCACAGTGAAAAACAAGAGGGCGATGAGGATGATTCGGGACACCTGGATTTCCTTTGTTCGATCGGTAATAGCGGATCTTTAATGAAGATGTAAGTCCAGACCGGATTGTCACGTTGTGGTTCCCGGCGGGGCTCGAAACCTCTTGTCAGATCCGGTCGAAACGATAGTATGTCTCAAGAACCTGGGTTTTGGCGAGAGTTGCCGGACGAAGCGACGGCCGGTCAGGAGGCGCGATGGCGGTGAGGCGCGTATTGAAGATGGGTGACCCCGTGCTTTACCGGGTCGCGGATCCCGTGGGGGAATTCAACACCCGGGAACTGGATGCGTTAATCGGCGATATGTTCGACACGATGGCCGCGCTCAATGGCGCCGGGCTCGCGGCCCCGCAGATCGGGGTATCCCGGCGCGTCGTGATTTTCGGGGTGGAGGCCAATCCGCGCTATCCGGATGTGGAACCGGTGCCGACCACCGTGCTGATCAATCCGGTCATCGAGATCCTGTCGCCTGAGATGGACGACGGCTGGGAGGGCTGTCTGAGTGTACCGGGCATGCGCGGGCTCGTGAGACGTGCCACCCGGCTGCGTTATTCCGGGTTCGATCAGAAGGGCGAGCCGATCGAGCGCGTGGCAACGCAGTTCCATGCGCGGGTGGTGCAGCACGAGTGCGATCATCTCGATGGTATCCTGTATCCGATGCGCCTGAAGGACATGCGCCTGTTCGGTTACGAGGATGCCCTGTTCCCGGAAATGTAATGCAGCAAAGGAAGAAACCGGCAACTCCGTACCGTCTGCGGAAGGACAGGACCCGCAGGGGGGAGCGGCCTGGTTTCGCGGGCGTGTGCTACGGACGTGCCAGCATCTGGTCATTGCCTGCGACCGGCCGGCCACGGTGAAGCCCTGCGCAGTCTCTGGAGGGCATAGGCCCCTGCCCGAGGAGTTTGGTCTGGGCGGATTCTAGAGGCTCGTCTCGGATCTGCTGCTGCACACCAGTCTCGATGCTGTCGCGTATTTGTGCGTGGTGCTGCACTGCCGCTGCGAGCCAAGGAAGGCGCGAAGCGCCGAGGCGAGTAGTCCGGGAGGCGTAGGGTCCGGGCGGGTGGCCGAAGGCCACCTGCAAGGACACCCGAAACGCCGTCCAGACATATTGTGGGGCGAGCGTTTCGCGCGCGCCGAAAGCGCGCGCGGCGCACATACGGAGCCGTGCACAGTCGCCGCAGTGATCGTCCGAGCGAAAATCGTCCTGGAAGCCGTCCTTCATCCGCGATATCCGTTTCGTTCCCGGGTAATTCCTGACGCAGCGTGCCCGGCAGCACTGCGGTTCCGGTGCCGAGCAGCCTATTGCCCCAGGGCATCCTCCAGCCCGATGATCTGATCGAAGATCAGCATGGCGCAGTCGGCGCACGCTGCCTTGACGGTCTGCCAGTTGTGCCAACGCGCGTCGAGGTGCTTGTATTCTGCCAGATTCATTTCTTCAAGGTCGTAAGGCAGCGGGTCTGCGAGCTGAATCTGTAGCTGCTGCAGGGCCGATTCGTCGTTCGGCTGCGGATAGATCCTGTCGAGGGAACGCAGGGCTTCGATAGTCTTCCCCGTGCCCAGGCGATCGGCCAGGGCGACGAAATCCAGGTAGTCTCGGGTGGCATTGCGCTTGAGGATCAGCGCACCCTTGATGCGCAGGATATCCGCTTCAGTCGGAACGGTTAGCCTCTGTCCGAGGAGTTCGATCTGGGTAGTTTCCAGCGGCTCGTCCCGGATCAACTGCCGCACACCGGTCTCGATGCCGTCGAGACTGCCGAGTATTTGCACGGGGCGCTGGACACGGGCCGTTTTCCGGCCAGCGACAGATTCCAGTTGGGCGAGGACTTGGTCGAACCGCTCCCGGAGGTCGGTCAACACGTGATCGGCGTCGTTGGACAACCGATGGCCTGCGTACACTGCCGATGCAGTGCCGCCCACGAGGACCGCCTCCGGCAGGAGGCGCTGCAGGTGGGCAGCGGAGGACAAGACGCGCTCCCACTCAGGCAAGGTGTCGTTCGGCATAGCGCTTCCAAAAGTGATATCGCTGGGCGTAGGGGTCCGTCTCGTGAGCCAGGCACACGCGCACTACCTTCTCGAGAACGAGTCGGTCCTCCAGCGCTGCCTGGCGCAGTTCAGCCCAATCTCGCCGCTTTCCGCGTCCGATCACGTCGTCGATCGCAGCAAGCGTGAAGTCGTGATGTGTTAAATGACGATGGCGCATAGGAGGATAGGGCTTTACACTTTTCGATAACGGAAGTATACGGCAGAGATCCATGTGATGGCAGCTGGATTTTTGCGTTCTTCCCGCAGGCCCATCCCAAAATGGTGCCGTAGCTATTCCTTCACGTCCCGCTCACCTGAGCGGCCGGCTCTCGTGCCGGCGCAAGCGAGTCGAACAGCGTCTGCAGTGCCTGGATCCGGTCCGCTGCATGGGGAAACTCTCCGACGATTCGCAGGCGAGTGGGGCCGCCCAGCCGGTAGGTCCGCGGGTTGGATTGCAAGAGACCGATGAGTGCGCCCGGGTCGACGTTCGCAGTGGCGGAAAACTCGATGCGGGCGCCTTTGGGTCCGGCCTCGATCTTGCGGATGCCGAAAGCATTCGCGCGCATCTTGAGCTCCATGATTTTGAACAGCACCTTGGCGGCGTCCGGCAGCAGACCGAAGCGGTCTATCAACTCGGCCTGGAGGTCTGAAAGCTCCTGGCGGCCGGCAGTCCCGGCGATGCGCTTGTACAGGATCAGGCGCATGTGCACATCGGGAATATAATCCTCGGGCAACAGCGCCGGGACGTGCAGATTGATCTCGGCACCGACTTGGGGTGGCGCTTCCAGGTCGACAGTGTGTCCTGCCTTGATCGAAGCAACGGCGCGATTGAGCAGCTCCGAATACAGCGTGAAACCGACTTCGTCGATCTGGCCGCTTTGCGCCTCGCCAAGCAGTTCGCCGGCCCCGCGGATTTCCAGGTCATGGGAAGCAAGGGCAAAGCCGGCACCCAGGTCCTCGATCGAGGCGATGGCCTCCAGTCGCTTGAGAGCGTCGCCGGTGATCGCGCTGCGGGGCGGAATGAGCAGGTAGGCGTAGGCGCGGTGATGGGAACGTCCGACGCGGCCCCGCAGCTGATGCAGCTGTGCAAGGCCGAACTTGTCCGCGCGCTCTATGATGATGGTGTTGGCGCTCGGGATATCGATGCCGGTCTCGATGATCGTGCTGCACAGCAGCACATTGAAGCGCTGGTGGTAAAAATCCACCATGACGCGTTCCAGATCACGTTCCGGCATCTGGCCGTGCGCGACGCGGATTTCAGCCTCGGGCACCAGAGCCTCGAGTTGGTGCAGCGCCTTGTCCATGGTCTTCACGTCGTTGTGCAGAAAGTAAACCTGGCCGCCGCGGCGGATCTCGCGCAGGCAGGCTTCCCGCAGAAGCGCATCGTTGCGTTCCGACACGAAGGTCTTCACTGACAGGCGCGCCTCGGGTGCCGTCGCGATCATCGATATGTCGCGCAGCCCCGACATTGCCAGGTTCAGGGTGCGGGGAACGGGTGTCGCGGTGAGGGTAAGTATGTCGACCTCGCTGCGCAGTTTCTTCAGCCGTTCCTTCTGACGTACGCCAAAGCGGTGTTCTTCATCGATGATCAGGAGTCCGAGCCGCTTGAAGCGCACATCGTCCTGCAGCAGCCGGTGTGTTCCGATCACGATGTCCACGTCCCCGGAAGCGAGTTGCGCGAGCGCCTTATCCTGCTCGGTCTTGGTGCGGAAGCGCGACAGAAGCTCGATTCTTATCGGTGTCGCTGGCTGGAGTGCGGCGCGGTCAGGCGCCCCCGGTTTGGTCAGTGCCGGGTATTTTTTCACGTCCGCGAAGCGATCCGAAAAGTTCTGGAAATGCTGCTGGGCGAGCAGCGTGGTCGGCACCAGCACGGCGACCTGGCGCAGGTCCTGGACCGCCAGGAAGGCGGCACGCATCGCGACTTCCGTCTTGCCAAAGCCGACGTCGCCGCAGATCAGGCGGTCCATCGGGCGGGCGGTTTCCATGTCCTGAATCGTTTCCTCGATCGCGCGGGCCTGGTCGGGGGTCTCTTCGAACGGAAAGGCTGCGGCGAATGCCGCATAGTGTTCGTCGTGTGTCCGGAATGCGTGACCGGGTCGGCTCAGGCGCAGCGCCTGCACCTCGAGCAGTTCCACGGCGGCATCGTGCGCTTTCTGCCGCGCGCGCTTCTTGGCCTTCTCCCAGGCATCGCCACCCAGTCTGTGCAGCGGTGCGTGCTCCGGGTCAGCGCCGGTATAGCGGCTGACGCGCTGCAGATCGGTCACGGGCGTGTACAGCTTGTCGCCGCCCGCGTACTCCAGCGCCAGGAATTCGGTCGGTCCGTCCCCGACATCCAGAGTCTGCAGGCCGAGGTAGCGTCCAACGCCATGGTCTTCATGGACTACCGGGTCGCCGAGGCGCAGTTCGGCCAGGTTGCGGATGACTGCCTCCGGGTCGCGCGCGGCCTGGGTGCGGCGACGGCGCTGGGCGGCGCGCTCGCCGTAGAGCTGGGCTTCGGTGATAACCGCCAGGTGCGGCGAATTGAGCAGCAGGCCTTTTTCGAGAATTGCGACCGTGATGCCGGGGGTTAGATCCGCAGACAAAAATGTCCGCCATCCCGCACAGGCCTGGAGGTGAATTCCGTGATCCTCGAACAGGGTGCGCAGGACCTCGCGTCGGCCGGCGGTCTCGGCCACCATGAGCAGACGGCCGCGAAAGCGGCGTATCCAGTCAAAGAGCGCCGCGTGCGGATCCTCGGCCCGGTGGTCGACCGGCAGGCGCGGCGGAATCTCGGTGGCGGCGGCCGCACCGGTTACGGCGACCGGCGCATCCGCATTGCCGGCCGGCATTGAGACGGCCTGAAGCAGGATGCGGGGACGCCGCCGCAGTTCCCCCTGAAGTTGATCCGGGGCGAGAAACAGTTGTTCGGGAGGGAGCACCGGGCGTTCGGTACCGTGACGCAGCAGCGCATAACGTTCGTCCGCCTCTGAACGGAATTTCGCTGCGGCCGTGTCGACCCCTTCTTCGAGCAGGCACAGAGTTGAAGACGGCAGGTACTCGAACAGGCTCGTGGTCTGCTCGTAGAACAGCGGCAGGTAATATTCGATGCCGGCCGGACTGAGCCCCTTGCTCAGATCACGATAGATCGATACTTTCTGCGGGTCACCTTCGAAGCGCGCACGGAATTCCTGGCGGAAGTGCTGGATCGCCGTCGGAGTCATCGGATATTCGCGCGCGGGCAGCAGCCGGACTGCGGTAAGCCGTTCCCCGGAACGTTGGGTCTCCGGATCGAAGCGGCGGATCGTATCGATCCGGTCGCCGAACAGATCGATGCGGTAGGGACTGTCGCTGCCCATGGGAAAGATGTCGATCAGGCCGCCGCGCACAGCGTACTCTCCCGGCTCCATCACCTGGCTGACCGATTGGTAGGCGTTGTGCAGCAGTCGCGCGCGGAAGGCGTCCGGTTCCAGCCGCTCTCCCACGTCAAGCACCAGGCTGTGCGACTGTACGTAATCGCGCGGTGGCAGGCGGTGCATCAGGGTCGATGCGGACAGCAGCACAACGCCCCGATTCAGGCCGGGCAGCAGGGACAGCGTCAGCAGACGCCGGGAGATGATGTCGGGATGCGGCGAGAATGCGTCGTAGGGCAGGCTCTCCCAGTCCGGAAACGGAAGCACCGGGAGGGATTCCTCCGCATAGAAGCGGATCTCTTCCTCGAGGCGCTGCGCGGCACGCGTGTCGCGTGTGACCACGAGCAGCGGTCCGTCGTGGCGGCTGGCGCTCTCGGCGATGGCCAGCCCGAAGGCGCTTCCGTGCAGCTGCGTCCACGCGACGCGTTCTCCCGGGCGTTGCGGCAATGCGGGGCGCAGCAGCCCGCCGGCATCGTCGCCCTGGGTTTCGCTCATTGTGGTTTGGGTCCGGGATACACCATTGGGTTCGTTCCGGCGCGCATTGTACTCCATGGGCGGCCTGCGGGAACGCCTGTGCATCCGGAACCCGGAGAGTTATACAGGATATTTGACAAACAGAAAATAATATTGCTCAATACGTTACGTCGTCTTTCTACAGAAAAAAGGCCGGCACGAGCCGGTAACTGCCTGGGTCGGAAGGCTTTCAAGGTCGGATAGGCTGCGGATGTCGTCAGATTCGGTCCGGGGCGGAAGATCGGTAGGGAAAAGGGCGTCGTACGGAGGCTCGGGGATATGGGCCGGCGTTTCCGTCAGACCGGAGTCTCGGTAGGAACTCGGTTCGTTGCCTGGTCCGGTTTTTGAGAATGGAAGGATCCGGGGAAAGGTTCGATATCGGCGGGGCGGTTGCACAGCAGGGTGCACGCAACCGGGCCGGTGCAGATATGGCAAGCCAGGGAAGACCGGCAGCGAAGAACATTAACCTGATAGCGCAATGGAGGAGTGGGAAGAGGGACGCGCTATCCCTCCCCGGCATGAAGACCGGGTCCCCTCGCGCAGACTGATGAGCCAGAATCCCCGCTTCAAGGTTGGCGATACGGTGTTCTACCCCGCTGCTGGTGTGGGTCTTATCGAGGCCGTCGAGGATCTGTTCCTGACAGGGCGACGCGAACGCTGTTTTGTGATTCGCATCCATGAGAGCAATGTGACGATCAAGGTTCCCCAGGCGAACATGGCGCGCAACGGCATCCGGCCGCTGTTGGCGAGCAGGGAGCTCAAGGACTTGTTCAAGATTCTGGCGGGCCGTTGCCAGCGCCGCGCGAGCGGTAATCTGCTCGAGCGCTGCCGGGAGCTGGGCCAGAAGGTGCAGGGCGGCTCGCCGACCGATCTTGGCGAAGTTGTCCGGGACCTGACCCATTGGAAGTCCCAGACCGGATTGTCCTTCGATGAGCTGAGGCTGCTCGAAACAGCCTGCAAGTATCTGTGCCAGGAGATTGCGGCGGTGGAAGGTATCTCGCCTGAGGATGCCTATGACCGGATCCAGCAGCAAATCGGCCTTACCGCCGGCGCGGTGGCCTGATCGTACGCCCGACGACGCTGCATACCGCTGATCGAGCCCGATGGGGGCAGATGTCCCATGTTGAACCGCGGCCTTTGGGCACTTGTTCCGGCCGCAGGCAGGGGCAGGCGCATGGGCGCCAAGTGTCCGAAGCAGTACCTGAAGCTGCGGGACCGCACTGTGCTGCAGCATACGCTTGAGCGCCTGGATGGCTTCGCGCCATTGCAAGGCATCCTCGTCGGTATTGCATCCGATGATTCTTACTGGCCGACCCTCTCCATACGGATACCCCGGCTGCTCGGCAGTTTTCCGGGTGGCGCCGAGCGTGCGCATACCGTCCTGAACGGTCTGGAGGCACTTGCCGCCAGAGCCCGGGACCACGATTGGGTACTGGTGCATGACGCGGTACGCCCCTGTGTTCGTCATGCGGACATGCGCAGACTTATGGATGCGGTGGGCGACGATCCCGATGGAGGATTGCTGGGATTGCCCCTGGCGGATACGGTAAAGCGCACGGATGATGACGGTCGCGTTATGGCCACCGTCTCCCGTCACGGGCTATGGCGGGCGCTGACACCGCAGATCTTTCCGATCGGGGTCCTGCAAGCCGCATTGCAGCGCGCAATCGCCGACGGCATCGAGGTGACCGACGAAGCGTCAGCGGTGGAGCATGCCGGCGGAAGACCGCGCATGGTTGCCGGGCACGCTGATAATATCAAGATCACCGTACCGGGAGATCTCGCGCTGGCCGAACTCTATCTCCAGAGGCAGGCGGCGGAAGCGGACTGATGCGCATCGGACATGGCTACGACGTCCACCCGCTGAAGGCGGGGCGTGACCTGATTCTTGGCGGAGTCAAAATTCCGCATCCCAAGGGCCTGGACGGCCACTCCGATGCCGACGTGCTGATCCATGCGATCTGCGACGCCTGCCTGGGTGCCGCCGCGCTTGGCGACATAGGCCACCATTTTCCGGATTCCGACCCACGCTATCGGGGCATCGACAGCCGCCGGCTGCTGCGCAAGGTATGCGCTGTACTCAAACAGCACGGTTGGCGTGTGGGGAACCTGGACAGCACCGTGGTAGCCCAGGCGCCCAGGCTGGCGCCGCATATTTCGGGTATGCGCGAAAACATCGCGATGGATCTGGAAATCAGCACTGAACAGGTCAACGTCAAGGCGACCACCACCGAGATGATGGGGTTCGCGGGTCGCGAGGAAGGGATGGCCGCGTACGCCGTCGTGCTGCTGCTTGCCACTGCCCCGGAACCGAAAGCGAGAGCCTGAGCCCAACCCGCTTGCCGCGAGGAGTTGCCCAGGCAGCTGAGGACAGGTGCGCGTTTCAGAGTCGCCGTCGAGTGAGGCCATTGCCGGTGTGGCGCTTGGCAGACACGTCAACCCCATGGACAGGCTGGCGGCGCTGGAATGACCCCAGCGTGTTCATGCAGGAGAAACCGATATGGACTGCGCGCATCCGGACGCTTATCGTATGATCGGGTGCGGTTACCGCACGGCCTGCGACGCGTCTTATCCTTGAACTGGCATGACGTGCCGACCGGCCGCTGGCAACGCTAGACAGGCCGTTGCGGACGGCCGCGAAGCAGGCGGGAATGGCGCAATTTTGCCGCGCGCGGCACTGGCAGCCGGTCCCGTCCGTACGCAGGCAGACCGTCCGGCAACATCACCACGTTCCGTGATTAGCCCATTGCCATGAACGGCGTCGACTTTCCGTAAGTGGCCGCCGACGGGCTAGCTGCGCCGGAGGAGCACATACACGGCCCCGGTGCCGCCATCCCGCCGCGGCGCAGAGCAGAAGGCCAGTACTTCGTCCTTCTGGCGCAACCAGGAATTGACCTTCCCCTTCAGTACCGGAAGTTTCCCTTCGGAACTCAGGCCCTTGCCGTGGATGATGCGTACGCAGCGCCTGCCCTTCGTGCGTGCATCGCGCAGAAAGTCGGCCACCAGTTCGCGCGCCTCCGCAACGACGCGTCCATGCAGATCGAGCTGCGCCTGGATTGCGTATTGTCCGCGACGCAATTTGCGCCACACCCGTTGTGACACGCCGGAACGCACGAATGCCAGCTCGTCGCCAGTCTCGATTTCGGCGGGATCGTAGTCATCGGAGAGCAGGCTGTCCATGACCTCCTGCTCATCCTTGCGGGTTTGGTCCGGCAGCGGCGCGCGGCGCGGCGCGCGCCGCGCGATTCGATCCTGTTCGAGCGGTCGCGCGCTACCGGCAACGCGGCGGAACAGATCCCGATCCTCGGGTGAGAGCTTGATCGGACGTTTTTTCGCGGGCACTCAGCGTTCTCCCACGCACACCGGCGCATCCGCGGCCGCCGGTCAGTCCCTTGACCGGCCAGGCGCTCAGTGGTCTTCGTGGCGGCGATAGTCGTCGCCACGGTCACCTCGATCACCGTGGTCGCCGCGAAACCTGTCCGGTCCGCGCCCGTGCCAGTCACCGGGATGGTGGTCCCAGCCGCGGTGCTCGCCACGGTCCTGGAACCTGGGGTAGAACGGCGCCGGTCTGTCCGGACCCCGGTCACGCTGGAAACGCTCGTCGGCGTCGCGTTGATAGCGTCTCCAGTCCTCGTTGCGGTACCGGCGAAGTGGAGGCGGCAGCATGCCAAGACGGATTGCCGCCCAGGGACCTCCGTAATACGGGGACGAGTACCACCGGTCGCTATGACGAACATAGTAGCGTCCCTCGCGGTAGAAGATCGGCTGGCGCGAGCCACGTGCGACGTAGATGCCGATGTTGGGCAGCCAGACCATGGGTGGTCGCTGGGGCAACGGCAAAAAGAGTCCGGGTAGCGCCGCTTCGATCTGGATGGACACATGCGCGGACGCGGCCTGTGGTGCGAACGCGGTGGCAGTGCCAAGCAGAACGGATGCCATGATTCCGATGGATGTGTGCGGGATCTTCATGATGATGTGCTTTCCTGGTTTGTCAGTGGGAGCGAAGACATCGACTTTTAAAACCTATTTTAGCCCAGCTAGGTAGCGTTCTGCATCAAGCGCGGCCATGCAGCCGCTGCCGGCCGAGGTAACCGCCTGGCGGTAGACGTGATCCTGGACGTCACCCGCAGCGAATACCCCGGGCACGCTGGTGGCGGTAGCATTGCCCTGGTTGCCGGCATGGGTTCGGATATAGCCGTTGGTCATTTCGAGCTGACCTTCAAAAAGCCCGGTGTTCGGCGCATGGCCGATGGCGATGAATACTCCCTGGACCGGAAGATCCTTGGTGCCGCCGTCCTTGCCCTTGATGCGCAGACCGGTTACGCCGGCCCCGTCTCCGAGAATCTGATCGACTTCGCGGTTCCATTCGATGGCGACATTGCCGGAGCGGCTCTTTGCCTGCAGCTGGTCCACCAGGATCGCCTCGGCGCGAAGCTGGTCACGACGATGTACGACGGTGACATGGGAAGCGATGTTCGACAGATACAGCGCCTCTTCCACCGCGGTGTTTCCGCCACCGACCACAGCGACCGGCTGATTTTTGAAAAAGAACCCGTCGCAGGTGGCACAGCCCGACACGCCTTTGCCCCGGTACGCATCCTCCGAGGGGATGCCGAGATATTTTGCCGATGCACCGGTCGCGATGATCAGTGCGTCGCAGGTGTAGATGCCGGAATCGCCGCTCAGGCGGAAGGGGCGGGTGCCGAGCTCGGCCTTGTGGATGTGGTCGAAGATGATTTCCGTTCCGAAGCGCTGTGCGTGGCGGGCCATGCGGTCCATCAGGTCCGGCCCCTGCAGGCCTTCGACATCACCCGGCCAGTTGTCGACGTCTGTCGTGGTCATAAGCTGGCCGCCCTGTTCCAGCCCGGTGATCAACACCGGCTTGAGATTGGCACGTGCGGCATAGACCGCGGCCGTGTAGCCGGCCGGGCCCGATCCGAGTATGAGCAGGCGGGCATGTTTGACATCAGCCATGTTTCGAAACTCCGGTAGTTCTGGGCAAACCCAGGGTAATCAGGGGTGGTACTCTAGCGAGTGTCAACATCCAATACAAACCACGTAGAGAATGGGGCTGGCCGCCGGAAAAACAAAGTCTCGCGGCCGGCGCGGGCCTGGCCGGAAGGGGCCGTCAGGATCGGCCGGACGGGCGGAGCTCCCCCAGTCGCCGATGGCCGGGCTGCGATTATCCTTGGCTTAGTGCTGACAAAAAGAGAAAATACCGGCCAGTTTGTCCGCACATGAGAACCGCTGTGGCCCAAGCGACCTGGAAAAAGACCCAAAGAGCACCGCTTTCCCCCAAAGTCACCCGAATGCTCCGGGAAGCCGGCCTTTATGCTCTGGTGGCCGTGGTCGTTTATCTCCTGGTTTCGCTCTGGACCTACAGCCCGAACGATCCGGGCTGGTTCCACAGCGGGTTCGGAAACACCGTGGTGAATGCCGGTGGGCGGGCAGGGGCCTGGATATCGGACATTTTTTTCAACTTGTTCGGATTTGTCGCGTACCTGTTCCCGATTCTGGGACTGGCCACTGCCTGGCGCCAGTTCATGAGCCTGCGGGATTCCAGTCCTCCGGACATCCGTCACCGCGTCCTCATCTGGATCGGATTCGTCCTGACCATCATCGGTGCCTGCGGCCTTGCCAGCCTGCATTTCGGGCATGCCGCTCCCGGCCTGCCGTTCAACAGCGGCGGTGCCGTGGGCCAGTCATTCGGCGGCGGTTTGGCGGCGATCTTCAGCTTCGTCGGAGCGACGATCTTCCTTCTGGCCCTTTTCCTGTCCGGCGTGACGCTGTTCACCGGACTTTCCTGGCTACGGGCGATGGACCTCGTGGGCAAATGGGCCATCGTGCTGTCCGGGTATGCCCGCTACGGGTTCGGAGTCCTGGCCGACTACGTTATCGGCCTGCGCGCCAAGCGCATTCGCCAGGAAACCGTGGCGGTGGAGAAGAAGACGCTCGAAAAACATCCGCCCCCGCGCATCGAGCCCGTGATCAAGGCGCCCACACAGAGCGTGCGGGTAGAGCGCGAGAAGCAGGTTCCTCTGTTTACCGATCTTCCGGCCAGCGGCGAGTTGCCGCCGCTGTCGCTGCTCGATCCGCCGGACGAGGTGAAGGTGTCATTTTCCGACCAGACGCTTGCCATGATGTCGCAGCTCGTTGTTAAGAAGCTCAGCGATTTCAATATCGAAGTGCAGGTGGTGGCGGTGCATCCTGGTCCGGTGATCACGCGTTTCGAGATCGATCCGGCGCCAGGCGTAAAAGCCAGTCAGATCACCAATCTTGCGAAGGACCTTGCACGCTCGCTGTCGGTTGTCAGTTTGCGCGTGGTCGAGAATATTCCAGGAAAATCGGTCATCGGCATCGAGGTCCCGAACGAGAGCCGCGAGATTGTGCGCCTGAGCGAAGGACTGTCCTCCCAGGCATACGAGGATGTCAATTCTCCGCTCGCCCTGGCGCTGGGGAAAGATATAGGCGGAAACCCGGTGATCACTGACCTCGGGAAGATGCCGCACCTGCTGATTGCCGGCACCACCGGTTCGGGCAAATCAGTGTGCATCAATGCCCTGATCCTCAGTCTGGTGTACAAGTCCACGCCCGACCAGGTGCGCATGATCATGGTGGATCCGAAAATGCTGGAGCTTGCCGTGTACGAGGGCATCCCGCATCTGCTGGCGCCGGTCGTCACGGACATGAAGGAGGCCGCCAACGTGCTGCGCTGGGCGCTCGGCGAGATGGAGCGGCGATATCGGTTGATGGCCGCGCTCGGTGTCCGCAACATCGCCGGCTACAACCATAAGATCAAAGATGCGATCAAGGCCGGAAAGCCGATCCTGGATCCGTTTGCCGAGTCCCTGGATGGTGAGGAGCCGGCAACGCTCGGCAATTTGCACTATATCGTGATTCTGATCGACGAGCTTGCTGACATGATGATGGTCGTCGGCAAGAAGGTCGAGGAGTTGATCGCACGGCTCGCGCAGAAGGCGCGCGCCGCCGGTATACACCTGATTCTGGCAACGCAGCGGCCGTCGGTGGATGTGATCACCGGACTTATAAAGGCCAACATCCCGGCACGCATCGCGTTTCAGGTTTCGGCGCGGGTCGATTCGCGCACGATCCTCGACCAGATGGGTGCCGAGCAACTTCTCGGTCAGGGCGACATGCTGTTTCTGCAGCCCGGCACCGGCGTGCCGACGCGCGTGCACGGCGCATTCGTCGCCGACAACGAAGTACACAAGGTCGTCAGCTTTCTCAAGAAGAGCGGCAGACCCAATTACGACGAAACCATTCTGAGCGGCGAGGTCCAAGGGATAGATGTCCCCGACGCGGGGTCGTCCAGTGGCGAGCCGGGAGGCGGTGGAGGCGAAGATGACCCGCTTTATGACCAGGCGCTCAAGATCGTGACCGAGAGCCGGCGTGCGTCCATTTCGGGTGTGCAGCGCAGGCTGCGTATCGGATATAACCGCGCCGCGCGCCTGATCGAAGAAATGGAGAAGTCGGGCGTGGTAGGCCCGCTTCAGCCGAACGGAAGCCGCGAGGTGCTTGCGCCCCCACCCCCGCCGCGCGACTAGCGCCGAGCGCATGAGGTTGTGAATGAAACCCGATTCGTCTTGTCGTTTCTTGTGGTGCCTGCGGCTGGCCGTCACGCTCGCCGGGTTGATGTCTCTGGCTACGGTTGCCCATGCGTCGGCAATCTCGAGCCTCAATCGCTTCTATCGCGATGTGCACACGTACAGCGCCAAATTTGACCAGGTCGTGCTGGACGAGGCGCTCAATCCGATCCAGGAATCGTCCGGAACGCTCTGGATCGAGCGCCCGGGAAAATTCCGCTGGGACTACGATGTTCCGTACAAGCAGATCATCGTCGGTGACGGCAGGAAGATCTGGGTGTACGACAAGGAACTGCAGCAGGTCACGGTGCGCCGCATGGCCGGCGGGCTCGGCAATACGCCGGCCATTCTTCTGGCCGGGACCGGCAGCCTTACCGCGCACTTTCAGGTCGAGAACATGGGGCGCCAGGGCCGGCTGGACTGGGTGCGCATGAAGCCGAAGGTGCGCGACGGAGGTTTCCGGGACATCCGCATCGGGTTCAGAGGAGACCAGGTGCGTTCACTGGTCATGGTGGACAGTTTCGGGCAGACCACGCGCATCACTCTGACCGATGTGCATGAGAATGCGCACATCGATCCCGGGCGCTTCCGGTTCACGCCGCCGAAAGGTGTAGATGTGGTCGGCGAATGAGCATGGCACCGAATGCTGCCGATCTCCACGCCGGCGGGCACGTGGACCCGCCTCTGGCCGATCGCATGCGTCCGGCGCGCATCGAGGATTTTGTCGGGCAACCGCATCTGCTCGGACCGGGCAAGGCGTTGCGGCGGGCGATCGAATCGGAAAACCCGCACTCCATGATCCTGTGGGGTCCTCCGGGCACCGGCAAGACCACGCTGGCCCGGCTCATCGCCGCGCGCAGCGGTGCACATTTCATCGGCCTGTCGGCGGTGTTCGCCGGGGTCAAGGACATCCGCGCCGCAGTCGATGAGGCCACGCGGCTGCGGCGCGAAGCGCGTCGCAGCACGGTTCTGTTCGTCGATGAGGTACATCGATTCAACAAGGCGCAGCAGGACGGTTTCCTGCCGTATGTCGAGGATGGCACCCTGACGTTCATTGGTGCCACCACCGAGAATCCGTCGTTCGAACTCAACAAGGCCCTGCTGTCGCGTGCCCGGGTGTACGTGCTCAAGGCACTGCAGCCCGGCGACATCCGCCGGCTCATCGACCGTGCGCTGGACGATCGGGAATGCGGTCTGGGAAACCTCGGACTCGACATGCCGCAGGCGCTGCGTGACATCCTGAGCGCGGCCGCCGATGGCGACGCGCGCCGCGCTTTGAATCTCCTGGAGCTTGCTGCTGACCTGGCCGAGCCGCGCGGCGGCCGGCTTACCATCACCGAGGAGAGCGTGCAGGAACTTGTCAGCGGCGGTGTGCGCCGTTTCGACAAGGGTGGCGAGGTTTTTTATGACCAGATCTCGGCGCTTCACAAGTCGGTGCGCGGTTCGTCTCCGGACGCCGCGCTCTACTGGCTGGCGCGCATGCTGGACGGCGGATGCGATCCGCTGTATGTCGCACGCCGCGTGGTACGCATGGCGAGCGAGGACATCGGCAATGCCGATCCGCGCGGCCTGGAGATCGCGCTCAATGCCTGGGACGTGCAGGAGCGCCTGGGCAGCCCGGAGGGGGAGCTTGCCATAGCCCAGGCCGTTGTTTACCTGGCGTGCGCGCCAAAGAGCAATGCCGTCTACACGGCTTTCGGCGCTGCCCGCGAGGACGTACGTACTGGCGGTTCTCTCGAGGTGCCACTGCGTCTGCGCAACGCACCGACCGGGCTGATGAAGGATCTCGGCTACGGCGGGCACTACCGCTACGCACACGATGAGCCGGAAGCCTATGCTGCCGGCGAGAACTATTTTCCGGATGAGCTGGCGGGCAGGCGCTATTATCGTCCGGTTGCGCGCGGGCTGGAGCAGAAGATTGCCGAACGCCTCGCCCATCTGCGCGATCTGGATAAAAAGCGCGGCAACTGAGGTCTTCCGCGCTGCGGCCATCGGCTGTCATGTCGCGGAGAGGGCACAGGATGGCCAAAGTGCCTGCCTGAGCACCGGCCTCGATGGGTCGTGCCGCTGAATCCATCTCACGCGCCGTACTGACCGGGCGATGTACCGGCAATCCGGGCCGTGTCCTGGGCGCGTGGTTGAAGCGTCGTCTGTGCTGCGCCCCTTCTTCGCATCTTGCATGCACCGTGCACCATCCGCGATTTTCTTGTACACGAGACCGAGAGTATGTGTGGCGCACGGCGCGACGATCAGCGCGGATCGCCTGAACTCGAATCGGGACGCCGACGGCATCGAAACTATCCACGAGGACCGAGCCAGGGCGTTCGTGCATGCAACGGGGCGCAGGCGCCATGGCGACGTTTGGGAGTATCTTGCGCGTACAATTGTCGCCATCGGCCAGGAAGCGATCAGCCATCGGGCTAAGTGCGCTACGGCACGGAACGGCCCTCGCCCTGAGCATACCCTGACATTTCGCGTGAAGTTGCACCGTCGATGATACGGATTTCGTTGCGACGGGAACCTGCGTGGAGCGTAATGACGAACCGGATGATGGACAAATGTAAAAATGGCCAGTGGCAGTCGATTTACGCGCGCAACTGCAGTACGGCAGTCATGTTGTTCAATTCACCCTCGCACCCCGAATAGGCGCTGACCGAACCGCAGAAGGCCGGATGCGACAGGAAACATGGTTGGCTGCGGCGCCCGGTTGTCACGCCGCGGAGCACGTCAGCGTCCCATACAGCTCGCGGAAGAAGATGACGCCCGTGGCCAGGCAGACTGGAAAGAATTTGGAGCGGCTTGTTTCCTGATGCCCGGCGGCGACCGTGGGTTCCGGTGGACTGAAGCGCACGTGGCTTACGGCATCGATATTGCGTGAGCGTGTCATCCTTGCGCATGAATCGGTGATTGCGCGGGGAAGTTTGCATTGATTATGCAAGGAGCACACGATTATGTCGCCAGCATGGAAACGCATCCGGCAGAACACCGGATCCGGCGCGATCGATCACCATGGGTCGGCAGTCTGAGCCGCAGCGTCCGGAGCCAGACAGCGGGGTTTTCCTGCTGCTTCCTCGGCAGGCGAAACTGTCGGATTGGTCTGCTGTCTTAGACGTAAGTTGCGACGTAACAGACGATCGGGCGCATGCTGGAAAAAGCCCAAGGACAATCATATGAGTGACGAGTCTTCGACCGCAATAACCGCCTCTTCCTTGGATGAGCTAAGTATTAACACCCTGCGTTTCCTTTCGGTAGATGCCGTGCAAAAGGCAAACAGCGGGCATCCGGGGCTGCCGCTGGGCGCGGCGGCGATGGCCTATGTGCTGTGGACGCGGTTCCTCAAACACCATCCGGCCAATCCACACTGGTTCGACCGCGACCGCTTTGTCCTTTCCGCCGGACACGGATCAATGCTGCTTTACAGCCTGCTTCACCTTACCGGTTATGCATTGCCTCTGGAACAGATCAAGCAGTTCCGTCAATGGGGCAGCATGACCCCGGGGCACCCGGAGCGCGGCCTCACCCCGGGTGTGGAAACCACGACCGGCCCCCTGGGCCAGGGGTTCGGTAATGGCGTTGGCATGGCCATGGCCGAGGCCCACCTGGCGGCGCGCTACAACCGTCCAGGTTTTAGGGTCATTGATCATTACACCTACGGTATCGTCAGCGACGGCGACCTGATGGAAGGTATTGCGTCGGAGTCGGCCTCGCTCGCCGGTCATTTGCAGCTCGGCAAACTGATTTATCTGTACGATAACAATCACGTCACGCTCTCCGCCGGAACTGCGATCACCTTCACCGAGAATTGCGCGCGCCGCTTCGAGGCGTATGGCTGGCATACGCTGGCGGTCATGGATGGAAACGACCTGGCCGAGATCGAGCGCGCACTGGAAAGCGCACGCTCCGAAACACAGCGACCGTCGCTGATTCTGCTGCATACCCATCTTGGGTTCGGATCGCCGCACAAACAGGACAGTTTCGAAGCGCACGGTTCACCACTGGGGACGGCAGAGGTGCGGCTGACGAAAGAGAACCTGGGCTGGCCGACGGAGCCGCCGTTTTACATTCCGGAGCCGGTGCGTGCGCATTTTCTACAGGCAGTCGAGCGGGGCGGGCGGGCCGAGGCAGCGTGGAACGAGAAATTTTCCGCCTATGTGCGAGCCTTTCCCGAACTGGCCCGGGAACTACAGCAGCTGATGCGCGGCGATTTGCCTGTCGGCTGGGATGCCGATATCCCCCGGTTCATGGTCGACGCCAAAGGCCTGGCCACCCGCGTCGCCTCGGGCAGAATCATGAACGCCATCGCACCGCGCCTGCCGGCGCTGATCGGTGGCTCGGCCGATCTGGACCCCTCGACCTACACCGCGCTGAACGGGATGGGAGACTTCGAAGCATCGGGAGCGGGTCGCAGCGACAAGCAGGGTTCCGACGGCGGCGGGTGGTCGTACGCCGGCCGCAATCTGCATTTCGGCGTGCGCGAGCACGCCATGGGGTCGATCATGAACGGCCTGGCCGTGCACGGAGGGACCCTGCCATTCGGTGCAACGTTTCTGGTGTTTTCGGATTATATGCGGCCACCGATGCGCCTTGCCGCTCTGATGGGGTTGCACGTGGTCTACGTGTTCACTCATGACAGCATTGCGCTGGGCGAGGACGGCTCCACGCATCAGCCGGTCGAACAACTTGCCAGCTTGCGCGCGATTCCGCGTCTGACTGTCATTCGCCCCGGCGACGCCAATGAGACCGCCGTCGCGTGGCGCGTTGCCTTGACGACACGCGATCGACCGGTGGCGCTGGTGCTGACGCGACAAGCCGTGCCAACGCTCGACCGCACACTGTATGCTGACGCCGATGGCTTGCAAAATGGCGCGTACATCCTGGCCGATGATCCAAGCGGCAAGCCTGATCTGATTATCATGGCCAGCGGCTCTGAAATTGGTCTGGTCGTGGCGGCCAGACAGCAGTTGATGGAGAAAAAAGTCCGGGTGCGCATTGTCTCGATGCCAAGCTGGGAACTGTTCGAGGCGCAGTCGCAGGCATACCGTGATACGGTGCTGCCGCCCGCGGTCAAAGGCAGACTCGCGGTCGAGGCCGGTGTGTCACAGGGTTGGCACCGTTATGTCGGCAGCTGCGGCGATGTGCTCGCCGTGGACCGATTTGGCGCCTCGGCTCCCGGTGAAGTGATGATGCGCGAGTATGGGTTTACCGTAGAAAATGTATGCCGGCGGGCTGTTTCCATTCTGGAAACTTTGCCCTGATACCGCAGCGCCTTCTGCCGGGCAGACGCATCGAGTCTGGCGTTTCGCGAATGCTCGCATGAACCGCTGGACGCGCAGAGGCCATCTTGCCCATGCGAAGTCCGGGATATTTTGGGGAACCCGAGGCGCCAGAATGTCAGATTTTCCAGATCAGCACCGCACCTTAATGCCGGGATGGACGCGGGTGCCGCCACAATGCAGAACATGTACCGCAACTCGACGTTGCGGTCGTTCCAGCCCGGATACGTGCGGCGACAGGTGCTGCAGAATGCCCTTTCTGGTGCCGGTCGAGAGAGATGGTGTGCGCCTTCGGATCACGGAACACAACGTGCACCGTGGAGTGCGGCTGGGCGCACGGGGAATGCGCAGGCATCCTCCAGCCGGCGTTTGCGGTCGGGAGTATGCAGCGGGGAATCGTGCCAAATTTCGACAGCCGGTCAAAGCCGCCTGGCATCGTAAAGATACGGCCGGGTCACACCATCGGCCTGAATACCGCCCACGCGACTACGCGATTAGCCGCAGGGAATTGCAATCTTTTCGGGAGTGTTTGATCCGCCTTGGAACACCGCCGCAGCGTGTGTGATGGGGCGCGGTTTGTGAAGCCGTACGCAGCAAGCGATAATTCCGGGCGGCGGTGAGCCCGGATTCAGGGCGCGGGCCGAGCGGGTTGCAGACACAGGTATTCCGGCGCTGGCGGATCGTGCCGGCGGTCGGTACGAATATGATCGTGGAATTTTCATTGCTTCTGCCACGGACTTGCCCAGATAAGTCAAGGAGGCTCAAGATGCAACTCGGTATGATCGGATTAGGACGTATGGGTGCCAATCTGGTGCGGCGCCTGACGAAGGATGGTCACGATTGCGTTGTCTACGATGTAAGCCCGGCCGCAGTAAAGGAAATCGCGGGTCGCGGCATTGAGGGCGCCGCTTCAATCAGCGAACTGGTCGCGAAACTGGCTAAACCACGTGCGGTCTGGATAATGGTTCCGGCAAGCGTGGCAGGCAAGACAGTCGAAGATCTGGCCGTGCGCATGGATGCCGGTGACATCATTATCGACGGCGGTAATAGCTATTATCGTGACGATCTTCTGAGGGCGGAGGCGCTCAAGGCGAAGGGCATACATTACGTCGATTGCGGCACCAGCGGCGGGGTGTTTGGGCTGGAGCGCGGCTACTGTCTGATGATCGGGGGAGAGGACCAGATCGTCAAGCATCTGGATCCGGTCTTCAGGAGCATCGCGCCTGGGATCGAGGCGGCGCCGCGCACCCCGGGCAGAAAGGGTACCGCCAGTCCCGCCGAGCACGGTTACCTGCATTGCGGCCCGACCGGCGCGGGCCACTTCGTCAAGATGGTCCACAACGGCATTGAGTATGGCCTGATGGCGGCTTATGCAGAAGGTCTGAATATCCTGCACAACGCCAACGCTGGAAAACGCACCCTCGATAGCGATGCCGAAACCGCGCCGATGCGTAACCCGGAGCATTATCAATACGACTTGGACCTGTCTGCGATCGCAGAAGTCTGGCGGCGCGGCAGTGTGGTGACGTCGTGGCTCCTCGACCTGACGGCCGCGGCGCTGGTTAAGGACGCCGAGCTCACCGGGTATGCGGGGCATGTGTCGGATTCCGGTGAAGGGCGCTGGACCGCGCTTGCCGCCATCGACGAGGGCGTGCCTGCGCCGGTTATCAACGCGGCGCTATTTGCGCGCTTTGCATCGCGCGGCAACGGCGATTATGCCAACCGGATTTTGTCCGCAATGAGAAAGCAGTTTGGCGGGCATGATGAAAAGAAAAAAGAGCGCTGACATGCGCAAGGACCACGGTTTGCCCGGAACCGTCCGGCATGCCCGGCAGCGGCAGTCCGGATCCTGAGCGCGATGACGTCCGGTTCGATCGGGCGGCGTGACTGCCGGCCTGGCTGGCGCGGCGGAGGTGGTCGGATTCCGCCTACGATCGGGCAGATGCGTACTCGATTCAGTGCGGACCGGCATGCGCCCGCGCGTGCCCATCTTCGGCGTTTCAGGCGGCGCTTCGGCGCGTTGCGCGCGAGGCGTCAGCGTTGCGCGGGCAGCGGGCACTGACATCGGGAACCTCGAGCATCCACAGACAAAACTCGAGGTCCCGGACCATGGCCGGGTGCGTGTGGGACAGGCTTGCCGGGAATACAAAACAGAGGGTATCCGGACAGGCGGTGCACGTTCCACAGGGCTGCGGCTGTTTTTCCCCCTGCCAGTGTGCGGCCGCAATGCCCAGCAGCCGGTATATCCAGTTAGAAGGACGAACCCGTTGCTTCCCGGAACCAAACGCCACGAACCCTGCTGGATCTCTCATCGCGGATCACCGTGTGTCGAGCGGTCACGTGCTCTCGCGGTGATTAAAAGCAAACCCCGTGCCACCGGATAACATCATTTGTAAACAATGGGTTGTGAGATAGTTGGGCGAATTTCTTTCCTGATTCTGCACCATAGACAGGAAAGTCTCGATGTCTTTGGACATTGTTGGTGCAGCTTTGCATATTGCGGTGCGGGCAGCCTGCGGCGAAGGGACATCAGCCTGGTGCCGGTGGCGATCGGGGTAGCGGGGCGAGAGGCGATGCATGGGCACTGGGAATCGACGCTGTCAGTGTGACCAGGACAAGCCCCGCAACGGCCGACGTATTGAGCAGCCTGCCGGTATCCCGCCATTTTGGGTAGTCCGGCAGCCCACCGGCCACGTGCAGTGCCGGCAGGCAGCCCCGGATGCAGAGGATGGCTGTGCAACGAACGATGCGTGACCAGACCGGGTTATGCCAAGTCGCGGCCGGCGCTGCAAGCGCCGGGACCGGTGTTTGTCCTAGTCTGGCCTTGCCGGATTGCGCCCCGCCTGGGCGGTCTGGAGATTGATTCCGTCGCCGGCCAACGCGACCGCGCGACGGATGTCGCCGTTGTCGGACCGCCTGGATGGACGCATGGTCGCTTCATGTACGGCGCCGTCCGGATCAGACTTCCAGGCATCGCCACCGGATAGGCAAGCGCCGGAGAGTGCCGGATGATGTGCCAGGTCCGCGACATGCTTCGGCATGCCCCGATATTTTGGTTAAATGGGCGAGGCGCACATCACCAATCCGTCATTGGGCCGACGTGACCGATGCCGCGCGGCCTGTCCGCCGGGTGTCCGCCCCGGGCATGGTCCGCAGACTGCTGGCCGCAATCCGTTTCTTATCGCTTGCCGCGCGTGGGTTTGCGCAAAGGGTTGCCGGTGTCCGAGGAGGCTTTGCTGCGCGTGACCCGGTGATTGCGCTGCAGCAGCCTGGTCATTTTTTCGGAACTCAGCGGCTTGCTGAAGTGGTATCCCTGCATACCGTCACATCGATGCGTGCGCATGAACGCGCGCTGTGCCGATGTTTCCACGCCCTCGGCGATCACGCGAATTCCGAGACTGTGGGCCATGGCAATGATGGCCTGTGCGATCGCGGCATCGTTCGGATCCGTGGGAATGTCGCGCACGAACGAGCGGTCGATCTTGAGCGCATCGATAGGAAAGCGCTTGAGATAGGAGAGCGAGGAGTATCCGGTACCGAAATCGTCCATGGTAAAGACCACGCCCAGGCCGTGCAGCCGTTTCATGGTGGCGAGTGTTTCATTGGTATTGTGCAGCAAGATGCTTTCGGTCAGCTCCAGATCCAGATATAGCGGGTCGAGCCCGGTTTCTTTCAGGACTGCTTCTACCACCTTCGCCAGATTGTGATTCTGGAACTGGCGCCCGGAAAGATTCACCGCGATCCGGAAGTTGTGGAATCCGGCGATGCGCCACGCCTGGGCTTGGCGGCAGGCGGTGCGCAATACCCATTCACCGATCGGAATGATGAGTCCGGTTTCCTCGGCCAGCGGTATGAATTTCAGCGGCGGTACCAGACCCATTTCCGGGTGCCGCCAGCGCAGCAGGGCTTCCGCGCCGGTGATTTTTCCGGTTGCGAAATCAACCTGCGGCTGGTAGTACACTGTCAGCTCGTTGCGATCCAGCGTGTGGCGCAGTGCGGTTTCGAGCTGCAGCCGCTGAACCGTGCGGCGATTGAGTTCGGTCGTGTAGAACTGGAAAGTATTACGGCCGAGTTCCTTGGCGTGATACATGGCGGCATCGGCATTGCGCAGCAGGCTGTCCAGATCGCTGTCGTCGAACGGATACAGTGTGATGCCGATGCTGGCGCTTATGAACATTTCTCGCCCGCCGATCAGGAAAGGCGGCATGAAACTGTCGATGAGTTTCTGCGCCAGGCGTGCTGCATCATCCACGTGCGCAATATTGGCCAGTACGACGGTGAACTCATCGCCACCGAGGCGCGCGATCGTGTCGCCGGCGCGGACGCAGTCCGTCAGGCGGCTGGCCACTTCCCTGAGCAGCGCATCGCCCATTTCATGACCAAGCGTATCGTTGATGATCTTGAAGCGGTCCAGGTCGAGAAACAGCAGCGCCACCATGCGCTCGCGCCGCCTGGCATCGAGCATCGCCTGGCTTAGGCGGTCCTGGAGAAGAATGCGGTTGGGAAGACCCGTGAGCGGGTCGTAGTGCGCGAGATAGTGGAGCCGTTCGCGCGTTTCGCGGTGTTCGGTGATGTCCTCCGTGACACCCAGGAGATACTGAATTTGTCCATCCCGGTCCTTTACCGGGATGAGCTGCGAGTCGAAATTTCGTCCGGTGATCGTGACGAACTGAAATTGGCATGATGTTCCCTGCAGCGCCTCATTGAGAAGGCCATGAATGCGTGCACGGTCGGGTTCGCTTACCGATGCGAGCATTTCGGTTCCGCAGACCTCGTCTTCCTTTGTCGCGCCGAGCATGTACAGACCGGCGTGGTTGATGCTCGTGATCCGGCCATTCGAGTCGATGGTGTGGATGGAAAGCGGGATGTTTTGCACGACACCGCGAAAGCGTTCTTCACTCGTGCGCAGTGCTTCCTCGGCCAGAACGCGCTCGGTTATGTCCTTTCCGGTGGATACGAAATGCGTGATGTGGCCATCCAGGCTCTTGAGTGGTGTTATGGTTTTCTCTTCGTAATACAGCGATCCGTCTTTCTTGCGGTTGATAAATCGATCGCGGAATGCCCGGCCATCCAGAATCGTCGTCCACATCCGGTCAAAGAACGCCTTGTCGTGCTGCCCCCTATCGAGAATCTGCAGACTTTTGCCGATCGTCTCGTCACGTGCGTATCCCGTCACCGCTTCATGGGCGGGGTTGACGTACTGGATGATGCCGCGGCGGTCAGTGATGACGACGGAATCGGCGGTTTGCTCGATGACGCTCGAAAGCTCGCGCATGTGCAGTTCGGCGGCTTTGCGTGCGCTGATGTCCTCGATTACGGAAATGACATATTTCGGACCGTGCAGATCCCGCACGACCGAGACAGTCAGATTCGCCCAGACCAGGGAGCCGTCCTTTCGGTAATAGCGTCTTTCGGTCGAACAGGTCGAGATTTCGCCGGCCAGTATACGGCGGTCGGACTCGCGGTCGGCTTCCAGGTCCTCGAGATGGGTGAGGCCCTGGAAGGTGCGCTCGAGCACTTCCGCCTGCGTATAACCCAGTATGTCGCAGAATTTCTGATTGACGCGCAGAAACCGGCCGTCGAGCGCGACGTGTGCAATTCCCACGGCGGCCTGACTGAACGTCGCACTGAAGCGCTCTTCGCTCTCGCGCATGGTTTCAGACGCGCGCCGACGTTCGACCTCCGCGGCAGCGCGATCGGCGCAAAGCCGCAAAACGAGTTCGATGTGTTCTTTGTCGGCAATCGCCTTCCCGTGCATGGCAACGAGCAAGCCGATGACCTGTCCGGCGGAGTCGAATAGCGGATGACCGATGAATGCCTCGGCGCGACAGCACCGGATGAGTTCGTCACCTGAGTAATGTGTCCGGGCGTTGTCCGGAAAATGACATACAACGCTGGATTCCACGCGTCCGCATGGCGTATCCGGATGAAGATGGTAGTCAATGTTGTCAACGAGGCTGCCGTGATCACAGAATGCGATAGTGCGGATGACGTCGGGATCTTTCGGTACCGGTTCGCCTACGAAGACGTAGTCCACCCCGAGAACGCGTGACAGGTTTAGCACCAGATTCGGCAGGAAGTTATCACCGCTCGTCCCCGACAGCGCCTGGGAGACTTCCTGCAGCGTGTTGCTCGCTCGTGCCTGAGCGGCCTCGGCGCGGTGACAGGCGATCAGGAGGGCGAATGTGTCCGCGTAACATTTAGCCAGAATTTCATCATTGTCGTCGAAAGATTCCCCGCTGGTTTTCTCGCTGAGAAGAAAGTGCCCGTAATGGTGGTTCCTTTGCGCGATCGGTACCGCAAGCAGCGATTTCATGGGCGGATGGTGGAGCGGGAATCCTGTAAAGCGGGGATCCCGGGAAATGTCGTCGAGGCGCAGGGTTTCAGTGTCCGTGATTGCGGTCAGCAGCCCTTGGCCGCGCGGTGGATGCCCGATGCGGCTCGCCGTGGCGGCCGCCAGGCCGGTGGAAATGAACTGCCTGATTCCATCCCCTTCCAGGATTGCGATGGCGCCATAGCGTACTCCGATGAGCGCAGTCAGCGACTCGATGCCATGACGCAGCACGTCATCTTCAGGCATGCATGTGACCGGCAGTGTCTGCAGTTTGAGCAACGCTTCGTGCAGCCTCTGCAACTGTGCCGTGCCAGTGTCGTTCTGAAATGACGGGATCGAGCTGAAAGGCATCGTCGCGGCGTCAGACGAATTTCGTCAGATTCAAGGAGACGAGGTGCATGATCGGGTCCGTCTTCCTGACAACCTTATAATTAGATAACTTGGTTTGGGAGCGTCCAGCCGCTTCCCTTGGATTTCCGGTGCGGCTGGCGGACTCAACGTATTATATGGAGCAAATTCCATGCCAAGGACTGACCGGAACTCGGGCGTCCGTGGCAGATTCAGCAAGGCCTGTCAGCTTCCCGTGGCCTTTGGCTGGCGCAAGAAATCGGGCATTTCCACGGACGCAGTCACCAGACGCCAAGTCAGAGCAATCCCGTCTCGCCCGTAACCCGGTCGAAGAAGGTTCTCGGCCGGATATCGCGGGGTCGACGGCGTTAGCCGGGCGGACCGGATGCGGATAAAAGCCTGAAAGCCCACTGACCACCGCGGCACGATGCGGCAGCTGCCTTCGCGGGTCCCGAAAACCGGCCGGACCCGTCAGGCTGCGCCTGCCCATGAGCCGTCGTCAGTTCCAATGCCTGCACGCATCGGGACGGGACCTGCGGCATCGAGCCCAGGCGTGTCGTTTAAGCGTAGCGTGTCAGCGCAGCGAAATGAAGGTCAAGAAACGCGGATGCGGTGAGCCAGTCGACGGCTTGTTTCAACCACCGGCATGGGCAGGCCGACCGGTACCGCGCTGTCATGTCGATACGGAATGTGCTGTGCCACCATTCGTGCGCGGCGAGTTTTGCAGCTGCCACCGATGCCTGAAACCCGCCCTAATCGCATTGGCTCGAAGCGTATTGTCAACGACATCGTTGTGGATTGCTGTTCTTCGGTTGAGCGTGCAACCCGAAATGAGCACCTTGAGTGTCACGCCGGTGATTGGCGAAGCAGAACCGCTGGCGACAAAGATGAATGACGAGGAAGACGCGGGAAGTGGCTGCGAAATTTTTTTTGAATCTCGAAGAGCTGATACGGAAAACGCTGCTTCCCGGCGAGCATAAAGCCGATGCTCGCGCCCGGCAAATTTGTCCCCTACATCAGGCGGCGCCAGAGGCGGGGTGGCATGCTTTTTTTCGGGATTCAACGCACAGGAGACAGGGGAGCTTGAAAGGCAATCATATCCGTCGCTGCCGGAAGAGTTTGAATCTGTCCTCTCCAGCGCAAATGGTGCATCTTTCTTTCCCCGCATGATCGACCTGTGGGGTCTGAGAAAACCCGAAGCCCGAAGGCTGGCGAAGCAGGGCAAGCATTTTTCCTTAGTATCCCTGAATAGGGACCACGAAAGGCCAGAAAATTCTGCGCCCGATACTTTTTTTCCGCCAACTGCAGCGCCGGCGTGGCAGTCCGTGTGCTCCGGTTCCGCAATTCAGTGCACACGGATTCGCGGGTCACCCGGACCGGTATCCGCCGGTCGCCTGCCGCGGTGGTTGTCCCGAACGGAGAGGGCGCCTGTGGATGGGGCGGCGAGCGCAAGTTGACCTGCGCCGCCGGTTGTTTGTCGAACGGTGTTTGCGAACGGGCGCGCCATTCGCGACCTGGCCGTTTGTGCGGGAAAGTGGGGTATCAATCCGGCCGATTGTTCCGGATCCACGGTTATCGTGGAGCTGAGCGATACGTGTGAAATCCGGTGCCAGCGGATGCGGAAAAAAGGGGGCTAAATACGGAGTTTTATGGGATAATATCGCTGAAAAACCGGCAGTAACAATGCTCAAGCCTTTGATTGCCGGTATTCAAGGGAGTAATGCGGCAAAATGGACACAACAAAAATATGGTACCGAGGAGAGGACTTGAACCTCCACGGGGTCACCCCCACTAGCACCTGAAGCTAGCGCGTCTACCAGTTCCGCCACCTCGGCATCTGTCCGATCCCAGGAAAGGTTGTGGGATCAGGTCAGGCGGCGCACTCTACCGAGAGAAGAAATTCATGTCAAACCGCGTATCCGGCGAGCCCAAAGCGCCGGTTGATCCAATGGCCGAGCGCGAAGCGCAGAAGTACGAGTTTCCCGTTCCCAGTCGCGAGGCGGTACTGGCACATCTTGCGCAGCGTGGCGAGCCGCTTTCCCTGAAGTTTCTTGCAAGCGAGCTTGGCGTCGATGGCGAGCGTGACATCGAGGCATTCGGACGCCGTCTGCGTGCCATGGAAAGGGATGGCCAGTTGCTGAAGAACCGGCGTGGCCGCTACGGCCTGCTGCAAAAAATGGATATGGTGCGCGGGCGGGTCGTCGGACACCCGGACGGTTTCGGGTTCCTGATCCCGGACGAAGGCGGTGCAGATCTGTTTCTGCCGCCGAAGGAAATGCGTGCGGTGCTGCATGGAGACCGGGTGGTGGCGCGTGTGGCCGGCATCGATGTCCGCGGGCGCAGGGAAGGAACGGTCGTCGAAGTTCTGGAACGCGCCAACGCGGTGATCGTCGGGCGCTACAGCAGCGAGAACCGCATCAGTTTCGTGGTTCCTTCTGACAAACGCATCAGCCAGGAGATCCTTATCCCGCCGGGCGACGATCTGGGCGCGCGTGACGGCCAGATCGTGGTCGCTGCCGTCACCGAACCGCCGACTTCCCGCAGCCGGCCGGTCGGACGCATTGCCGAGGTGCTCGGCGATCACATGGCGCCCGGGATGGAAGTCGAGGTCGCTATACGCATGTACGACCTGCCGCACAACTGGCCCGACGTGGTCCTGGACGAGACTTCCGGTCTGTCGCCGGAGGTTCCGCCGGGCTCGAAGGAAGGCAGGGAAGACCTGCGTTCGGTTCCGCTCGTGACGATCGATGGCGAGGATGCGCGTGATTTTGACGATGCCGTGTTCTGCGAGCGCCAGGGGCGCGCCTTCCGGCTGATCGTCGCGATCGCCGACGTATCATCCTACGTTCTGCCTGGCAGCGCGCTCGATGCCGAAGCCTACCGGCGCGGAAATTCGGTATATTTTCCGAATCACGTGATACCGATGCTGCCCGAGATCCTGTCCAACGGCCTGTGCTCGCTCAATCCCGAGGTCGATCGTCTTTGCGTTGCATGTGAAATGCATATCGGAGCAGGCGGGAAAATCGAGGATTACCGGTTTTTCCGCGCTGTCATGCGGTCCCATGCGCGTCTGACCTATACCCAGGTGGCAGCGATGCTCGTCGATCAGGATGCCGAACTGCAGCGCCGCTATGCCGCACTGCAGCCGCACCTCGACGATCTGTACGCACTGTACAAGGTTCTGCACAAGGCGCGGGCTGCGCGCGGGGCGGTCGATTTCGAGCTGCCGGAAACCCGTATAATCTATGATGAGCAGCGCAAGATTGAACGCATCGTGCCGCTGGTACGAAACGATGCCCATCGGATCATCGAGGAGTGCATGCTCGCGGCAAATGTCAGTGCTGCCGAACTGCTCGCCCGCCACAAAAAGGCTGTGCCGTTCCGCGTGCATGCGGGCCCGACGGCCGAGAAGCTTGCCGCGCTGCGCGAATTTCTGTTCGAGCTGGGACTGAGTCTCGGCGGCGGTGACGAGCCGAAGGCGCGCGACTATGCACGGTTGCTGCTTTCTGTCGAGGGACGCCCGGATGCCAGACTTGTCCACACCGTGATGCTGCGCAGCCTGAGTCAGGCACTGTATACCCCCGACAACATCGGGCATTTCGCGCTCGGCTATCCGAACTATGCCCATTTCACCTCGCCCATACGTCGCTATCCCGACCTGCTGGTGCATCGTGCGATCAGCGAAGTGCTCGAGCGCCGGTCCAGCACCGTAAGTCTGGCCGAGGCCCAGGTCCAGGGCGAGCATTTCTCGATGACCGAGCGGCGTGCGGATGAGGCCACCCGCGAAGTCGTGCGCTGGCTCAAGACGGAATTCATGGTGGCCAAAGTCGGTGAACTGTTCAATGGCATCATCAGCGGCGTCACGAACTTCGGACTTTTTGTGGAGCTCGAAGACGTTTACGTCGACGGACTTGTCCACATTACCGCTCTGGGCAACGACTACTACCATTTTGACGCATCCAGGCACCGCCTCGTGGGGGACCGAACCCGGCGGGTATTCCGGCTCGGCGACCCGGTGCGGGTGCGCGTCGTACGGGTGGACCTCGACGAGGCCAAGATAGATTTCGAGCTTGTTGATGAGGGCGCGCCGCCGCTGCAACCGGAGCGGAGCACACGCAAGGTGCGGCGTACACCGCAGCGCACTGCGCAGAAGGCCCAGCGCCGTGGTCCGGCGGGCAAGAAGGCTCCGCGCCGGGCGAAGTAGCCGTGCCGAACACAGCGACGCAGCATATCTTCGGCTGGCACGCAGTGCTGTCGGCCTTGGAACAAACGCCCGGCCGGGTGCGGCGGATATGGCTCGATGAGGGGCGCACGGGCGAGCGGCCGCAGGCCCTGATCCGCGCCGCCGGGGCGGTGCAGGTGGCGGTGCTACGTGCCACGCGCGCCGAGCTGGACGCTCTTGCCGGTACCCGGCGGCACCAGGGGGTGGTCGCTGAATGTGATCCGATAGACCCGGGCAATGATCGCGACCTTGGCGGGTTCCTGCGCGGGCTGACCCAGCCGGCGCTGCTGCTCGTGCTCGACGGGGTCCAGGATCCGCATAACCTGGGCGCGTGCCTGCGCAGCGCCGACGCTGCCGGAGTGCATGCGGTCATTCTGCCGCGCGACAATGCCGTGGGCATCACACCGACGGTGCGCAAGGTCGCAAGCGGTGGTGCCGACACGGTTCCCGTCTTCCGGGTCACGAATCTGGCCCGCACCCTGGACGAGCTCAAGCAGGCGGGACTGTGGATCGCCGGCGCGGCCAGCGACACGCCGCGCGAACTCTACGGAACGGACCTGCGCGGGCCGCTGGCGCTGGTGCTGGGTGCAGAAGGCAAGGGTCTGCGGCGCCTCACCCGGGAACGTTGCGATTTTCTCATGCGCATCCCCATGGCCGGGAGTGTTGCGAGCCTGAACGTATCGGCGGCTGCCGCAGTATGCCTGTTCGAGGCTTTGCGGCAGAGACGCGCTGCCGGACCGGCTGCGACACGCGACAATGCGGACGCCGGCACACCACGGCAGCAGCTTGCTAAGCACGACGGAACCCTTTAGAATTCCTCGCCTTTAACCAAGCCGGCGCCTGTTGCCCGGCCCTCCTTGCCTTACCGGCCATGTTCCGGAAGGCTATCATCCGTGGGGAGTCAGAAATGCGTCATTACGAGATCGTTTTCCTGGTCCATCCCGACCAGAGCGAACAGGTGCCTGCGATGATCGACCGCTACCGGTCCATCATCGAGTCCGGAAAGGGCGCCATTCACCGCCTCGAAGACTGGGGACGCCGCCAGCTCGCTTACCCGATCAACAAGATCCACAAGGCACATTACGTGCTGATGAATATCGAGTGCGATGCCGAGGTCCTGCGCGAAATCGAGACCGCGTTCCGCTTCAACGACGCGGTGATCCGCTGGATCACCCTGTCGCGCAAGACCGCGGTTACCGCCGCTTCGCCGCTTGCCAAGGAGAACCAGGAGGAGGGCCGGGCCGGTGGAGCGCACGGCGCACGTGCCGACCACGATGGCGATGAGCGCGAGATTCCCGCGGAGGTGGCCGGTGAGGCTACCGGCGATGCTGGCGGAGAAGCGCCTGGCGTCGGCGAGGTCTGATTCATCGCACATGTGCCGTCCGGATTAGCGCCGGTCGGGTTCAGTCAGAACAGATTCCGGGAGTAACGAAAAGATGTCGCGATTTTTCCGCCGTAAGAAATATTGCCGTTTCACTGCCGAGGGCGTGGTCGAAATCGATTACAAGGATATCGCCACACTGAAGGGCTATGTCACCGAAACGGGCAAGATCATTCCCAGCCGCAACACCGGCACGAAGGCCCACTACCAGCGCCAGCTGACGCGTGCGGTCAAGCTCGCACGCTACCTGGCGCTGCTGCCATACAGTGATTCCCATCGCTAGACCTTACGACGCCGTCTGCGCAATGACGGCAACGGTGCAAAGCGCGAGGCTTTAATTATGCAATTGATACTGCTGGAAAAGATACGCAATCTCGGTGATCTGGGCGACCAGGTCAACGTCAAGGCCGGCTACGGCCGCAATTATCTGATACCGCAGCACAAGGCTGTGGTCGCGACCGCGGAAAACAAGGCGCTGTTCGAGTCACGGCGGATCGAATTCGAAAAGGCTCAGGCGGATGCGCTGGGGCGTGCCCAGGCGCGTGCCCAGGCGATGGCCGGAGCCACTGTCCAGATCTTGAGCAAGGCGAGCGACGAGGGCAAGCTGTTCGGATCGGTCGGTACCGCCGAGATTGCAGAGGCGATGACCACCGCCGGTTTCGAGCTGGCGCGTTCCGAGGTGCAGCTTCCGAATGGTCCGCTCAAGACCGTGGGCGACCACGAAGTGACAGTGTCGTTGCATTCGGAGGTTAACGTCCGGATCATCGTCTCGGTCGTCGGGGAGGCATAAGGCCAACCCGGTTGTTTTCCGTTCCCCGCCGCCGCTGCAGCGGGGAACGGCCGATGTAAGCTCCAGTCTGCTGCATGCGGAGGATCGATGGAGGATTTGGCCTATTCGATCGGAAGCTCCGGATCCGCCACCGAGGCGCTCAAGCTCCCGCCCCAGTCTCTCGAGGCGGAACAATCCGTTCTCGGCGGCCTGATGCTGGACAATCAGCGCTGGGACCAGGTTGCCGACCGCGTCTCGCCTGACGATTTCTATCGCAAGGAACACCGGCTGATCTTCCGCGCCGTTGCGAGCCTGTGCGATGCCAGCGGTCCGGCCGACGTCGTGACGGTATCCGAATGGCTCGAGAAAAACGGCGAGCTTGAGGCGGCCGGCGGGCTTTCCTATCTCGGCCAGCTCGCCAACAATACTCCCAGCGCTGCCAACATTGTGGCGTATGCGGATATCGTGCGCGAGCGCGCCATCCTGCGTAACCTCATTCGCATTGCCAACAATATCGGCAACAGCGCCTACAATCCCGAGGGACGCAATGCCGCCGAACTGCTCGACTATGCCGAGAAGCATATCCTCGACATCAGCGAACAGGGCATCCATCGTCGCGGCGGATTCCTGCCGCTCAAAACGCTGCTCACCAAGGCGGTCGACCGGATCGACCAGCTGTTCCGGTCCGACAGTCCGATCACCGGTGTGTCGACCGGCTTCAGCGACCTGGATGCCATGACCTCCGGGCTGCAGGCCGGCGACCTCGTCATCGTTGCCGGCCGACCGAGCATGGGCAAATGCGTCGTCCATGATTCGGAACTCGTGATGGATGACGGAAGCGTGGTCACGATTGAAGAGATTTTTCACCATCGCCGTGGCCAGCGGGTCGGTACCCTGTCCGAAAACTATCGCATCGGGCGCGCGACCCCGAGCGCCTATGTCGATGATGGCTTCAAGCCCGTCTTCGAGGTCACCACCCGACTCGGGCGCCGCATCCAGACCACGCTGACGCACCCCTTTCTCACCGCGTCCGGATGGCGCCCTTTGGGCGAACTGAAGGCGGGCGATCAGGTCGCAGTTCCACGCCGCTTGCCGGTGTTCGGGCAGCAAGAACTGCGTGAATGCGAGGTCAAGCTGCTCGGCTACCTCATCGGTGACGGCGGATTGACCGGCAGCAATGTACGTTTCACCAACAGCAACCCGCGCGTCGCCGCCGAGTTCCACCAGGCGGTGGAGGCGTTCGGCGGTCTGTTGCTGACGGGGACGGGACGCCGGGCAGGCTTTGCGCCGACCGGCAGCATAGTCGGCGATCGCGCGTCGATCGCAGAGCGCCGAAAGACTTTCGCGGCACGCCTGGGTTGCGCACTGGACCGGTGCGGGACGCCGGCGCGGCGAGTGGCGGCGTCCGTCGGTAATTCCCGGGCCGCAGTCACCTGCCGGTGCCAGGGAAGATCAGTGCCGGAAGAAGCGACGTTCGGCAGTTCGTGCGCGACGCTGCACATCGACCCGGCCCGTTTGGCGCCGGAAAGACTCCCGGATGCGCACAAAAACGGCAAGACTCCACTCACGCGCTGGCTCGGCGAACTTGGGGTACTGGAATGCACCGCCTCTAAAAAAACCGTGCCAGCCGTGATTTTCCGGCTGACCAGACCGCAACAGGCGATGTTCCTCAGCCGTCTCTTCGCGACGGATGGCTGGGCCACGGTACTCGCGTCGGGCCAGGCGCAGATTGGTTACGTCACGATCAGCGAAAAGCTGGCGCGGCAGATTCAGCACCTGCTCCTGCGCTTTGGCGTTGTTGCGTCGCTGCGCCGGCGCCACGTCAAGGATAGTGAGACGCGCCGTGCCTCCTGGCAGCTCGACATTACCCATGCTGAATCGATCCTGACGTTCGCCCGTGATATCGGCATCTACGGGAAGGAAGAGGCGCTCACAGCTGCCGTCAGACAAGTTGAGCGGCGGCGGCAGACGAATGCGGATCTGGTGCCGGTCGAAGTGTGGAACAGCATTGCAGCCACGAAAGGCGATTTATCCTGGCCGGAACTCGCGCGACGGGCCGGCGTCAATGGTTCGAACCTGCATGTCGGCCGGCGCCGGCTGTCCAGGACGCGTCTCGCCAGATTTGCGCTGGCGCTCGGCAACCGGGAACTGCTCGCGCTCTCCCAGAGCGATGTCTACTGGGATCGCATCGTCTCGATTGTCCCGCTGGGCGAGAAGCAGGTGTACGATCTCACCATTCCGGACACACACAATTTCATCGCCAATGACATCTGCGTACACAACACGTCGCTGGCCATGAACATCGCCGAGAACACGGCCGTGGGACAGAAGCTGCCAGTCGCCGTGTTCAGCATGGAAATGCCCGGGGAACAGCTGGCGATGCGCATGATGTCGTCGCTCGGGCGGATCAATGCGCACAAGGTGCGGACCGGCAAGCTCGATGATGACGACTGGCCGCGCCTCACTTCGGCCATCGGGTTGCTGGCCGATGCGCCTATGTTCATCGACGACACCCCGGCGCTCACGCCGCTCGAGCTGCGCTCGCGCGCCCGACGGCTCAAACGCGAGCACGGTCTGGGACTCATCGTCGTAGACTATCTGCAGCTCATGCAGTCTCCGGAGAACGGCGAGAACAGGGCGACCGAAATCTCCGGCATCACGCGTTCCCTCAAGAGTCTGGCGAAGGAGCTCAATGTACCGCTCATTGCCATGTCGCAGCTCAATCGCAGCCTGGAGCAGCGGCCGAACAAGCGTCCGGTGATGTCGGATCTGCGCGAATCGGGCGCCATCGAGCAGGACGCGGATGTCATCTTCTTCATTTACCGGGATGAAGTGTACAACGAGGACAGCCAGGACAAGGGTACCGCCGAGATCATCATCGGCAAGCAACGTAACGGTCCGACCGGCAAGGTGCGTCTGACCTTTCTCGGCGAATACACCCGCTTTGAGAATTACGCCAGCGGCGCCTATGACGAGCGGTTCTGACGGATTGTTGCGCGCGCGTTTCGGCGATGGCTAGACCGGCGCAGGTACGGCTTTCGGCGGCGGCGCTGCAGCATAACCTCGGGCGCGTGCGCAGTTACGCACCCGAGGCCAAGGTCATGGCCGTCATCAAGGCCAATGGCTACGGTCACGGCCTCGGATGGGCCGCGCGCGTGCTGTCACAGGCGGACGCGTTCGGCGTTGCCAGCGTAGAAGAGGGCATTACGCTGCGGCGTGCGGGAGTGACCCGGCCGGTGTGCCTGTTGGAGGGGTTTTTCCGGAACGAGGAACTGGCGCTGCTCGCAGCAGAGCGGCTGTCTACCGTGGTGCATCATGAGCGTCAGATCCGGGACCTGGAGGATTTCAGTGGCAGCGCGCCTGTGGACGTATGGCTTAAGATCGATACGGGCATGCACCGCATCGGCTTCGATCCGCAGCGCGCTGCCTCGGCAGCCAGCCGCCTGCGGGCCTGCAAATCTGTCGGTGCCCTGGGTCTGATGTCGCATTTCGCCAACGCCGACAACAAGTTCGACAGCACCACTTCGTTCCAGATCAGTCTGTTTAATGACCTCGCCGCCTCGATCGGCGGAGAGCGCAGTCTCGCCAATTCGGCCGGAATCGTGGCCTGGCCGGAAAGCCGCCTGGAATGGGTGCGTCCGGGCATCATGCTCTACGGCGTATCGCCGATGATCGGCCAGGGAGGTGGCGAACTCGGTCTGGAACCGGTCATGACACTGGGCAGCGAGATCATCGCAATCAGCCGGCGACGCAAGGGCGAGGCTATCGGCTATGGCGGGGACTGGGTATGTCCGGAGGAGATGCCGGTAGGCGTCGTGGCGATCGGCTATGGCGATGGATATCCACGCCACGTACCCGCGGGCACCCCGGTGTTGGTCAACGGGCGGCGCGTACCGCTTATCGGACGCGTATCCATGGACATGATCACGGTCGACCTGCGCGATCAGCCCGGTGCGCAAATCGGAGATCCGGCAGTGCTGTGGGGTGCGGGACTGCCGGTGGAGGAGATCGCCGCGCGTGCCGGCACGATCGGCTACGAGCTTCTGTGCCAGGTGACGCCGCGCGTGCCGCGGGTCGAGTCGGAGGAGCGCTGAGCGCATGTCGCGGGCACGATCCGTATTCAGCTGCACGGAATGCGGTGCCCAGTCGCCGAAATGGACCGGGCAGTGCCCGGGTTGCGGTGCATGGAACACGCTGGTGGAAAGCGTCGAACGTATCGAGCCAGGACGCTCCGGGCGCTTCGGCACGCTCGCCGACGCATCAGTGGTCCAGCTGCTGACGGCGGTTCCGGCGCAGGCTGCGGTGCGGATCGGCAGCGGTCTCGCGGAGCTGGATCGGGTGCTGGGCGGCGGCGGGATGGTGACCGGATCGGTTGCGCTCATCGGCGGGGATCCGGGAATAGGCAAGTCGACACTGCTGCTGCAGGCGCTCGCCGTCATCAGCCAGAAGGCACCAGTACTTTACGTCACCGGCGAAGAATCCGCACAGCAGGTTGCGCTGCGCGCGCAGCGTCTCGGCGTGCAGGCGGATGCCGTCCGGCTGCTTGCGGAAAACCGGGTGGAGACAATCATCACGCTTGCCCATGCCGAACGGCCAGCGGTCATGGTGGTGGACTCGATCCAGACCGTGTTCACAGAACTTCTCCAGTCCGCTCCGGGAAGCGTGGCCCAGGTGCGCGAATCGGCCGCACAGCTTGTGCGCTTCGCAAAGCAGGCGGACGTGGGCCTGTTTCTCGTGGGGCATGTCACCAAGGAAGGCGCCCTCGCCGGGCCGCGGGTGCTCGAGCACATGGTGGACACGGTACTGTACTTCGAAGGCGATAGCGCCAGCCAGTTCCGCGTCATCCGTGCGATCAAAAACCGGTTTGGTGCCGTCAACGAAATCGGCGTCTTCCTGATGACCGAGTCCGGGCTGCGCGAGGTGGGAAACCCTTCGGCGATGTTCATCAGCCGTCAGGGCGATGTTGTCTCGGGCAGCGTCGTGCTCGCCACCCAGGAGGGCACACGGCCGTTGCTGGTGGAAGTGCAGGCGCTCGTCGATGAGAGCCATTCTCCAAATCCACGCCGCGTGTGTGTCGGACTCGACCAGAACCGCCTGGCGATGCTGCTCGCGGTGCTGCACCGGCATGCCGGGATCGCGATGTTTGACCAGGACGTGTTCGTCAACGTAGCCGGCGGTGTGCGGGTGCTGGAGCCGGCGGCTGACCTGGCTGTAGTGATTGCCGCCGTATCCAGCATGCGCAGCCTGCCTCTGGGCAAAGACCTGGTGGTGTTCGGCGAAGTGGGCCTTGCCGGAGAAGTGCGGCCCGTTCAGCGCGGGCAGGAACGCATACGCGAAGCGGCGAAGCTCGGATTCCGGCGCGCCGTGCTGCCCGCCGCCAACATGCCGCGAAAACCTGAGGCCGGAATCGAACTCATTCCGGTGCGACGGGTGGAAGAGGCGCTCGAGGCGATCATCCGCTAGCGGCTGCGAGCGGTGGGTGTCTCACTTCAGGTAGAACTGCATGCGCGATCCGGCAATCTCGATGATGTCACCGTTCTTGAGTTGCTCGCCGTGTGGCCCGAGCAGTTTGCCGTTGAGTTTCGGCTTTTCCGTGTCGCTGCCGGGTGCCAGCGTATAGTCGCCGCTTGCCTTGCGGCTGATCACTGCGGCCATCTTGCCGGAACGTCCCAGATGCGTCACCGCCTTGGTGAGATCGATGCGCTTGCCGCTGTTGGCGCCGCTGAGGACGAAGATGGCGCCCTGACGCACCCCCTTGGCCGCATCCGGCGCGGATGCGGCCGGGGTGCTGGCTGCAGGCTGGCCCGGCTCCGCCGGGCGCATAGGCGGGATGATGACTGTCTTGGCAAGCGAGTCGGCGCCAGGCCGGGCGGAATTTTCGTTCACGTACAGCAGGGTATGCTTGCCAATCCCTATTGCATCACCGTTGGTCAGATGATGCTTGGAAATCTTCTTGTTGTTGACGAACGTGCCATTGGTGCTGTTCAGGTCCTGGATGAAGCTGTCCTCGCCGATGGTAAACAGCGACGCATGGTTGGCGCTGACAGAGAGGTTGTCGAGCAGGATGTCGCTGCCCGGCCTGCGACCGATGGTCATATCCCCCTGTTTCAGCACGAGCTGGTCGATTACCACGTCTTCGAACTTGATGATGAATTTCGCCATTGTTTTGTTATCCTGACATTCACCCGTTGCGCCACGGCCGTGGCGTTGAATAAACTCGCTGAAAGTCTGTCAACCCCTGTCCGGCCCGGATCCGGGCCGGCGGCGAGTGAAGCGTTTTCCGGTGCGGACCAGAACCACCGACACATTGTCCGGCCCCCCCTTGGAGTTGACCTCGGTGACGATCTGACGCACAGCATCGTCCAGGTTTCCACCTAAAGTCTGCAACAGCAGTTCAACGTCGGAATCCGGCAGCACGTCGCTCAATCCGTCGGAGCACAGCAGGTACAGATCGTCTTTATTCACCACTTGCTGGACGATGTCGACCTGTACGAGCGGCTCAACGCCCAGCGCGCGCGTGACCAGATTCTTGTTCACGGACGTCCGCGCCTCTTCCGGCGAGAGCAGGCCGCGTCGCAGCAATTCCTGGACCATCGAATGATCCTCGGTCAGCTGTTCCAGTTGCTGCGCGCGGTAACGGTACAGGCGTGAATCTCCAACGTGCGCGACGCATACCTTGTTGTCGTAAAACAGCGCCACCACCACAGTGGTGCCCATGCCGCTGTATTCGGCCCGCGAGCGGGCGCTTTCGTAGATCGCGGCATTGGCCTGCTGGATGGCATCCGCCACGATTGCATCCTCGGGGCGGCGGTCCGGCGCGGTCGCCCCCGTGCCAGGGATGGCGTCGAGCGCTTCAACGATGCTCCTGCCGATGATGTCCACTGCCATGGCGCTGGCCACTTCGCCCGCCAGATGTCCGCCCATGCCGTCGGCCAGCACTGCCAGACCGCTTTCCGGCTTGAGGAACAGGGCGTCTTCGTTGCGTTCCCTGACCATGCCGGGATCGCTGATGCCTGCCATGGCGAAGGTGGTCATGTGTCTGCGGCCGGGCGGGTATGAAGACGGGTACAGATGGTCCGGCTGTGCGCGACTGCCGCCGCCGGGGGTCTTCCCGGTCCTGACCGCGGCGTTTTATCGGAGTGCTCGCGCACACCAGCGGACCGGTCGGCGCGCAGCGGTGCGGCATTCGGACGTTTCCGGATGGTGAAGCGGAGCACGGGGCTCGACATTGAATCTCCCTCAAAAGGCGGGCGCACTACGGGTGGTTCATCGGTCATGAGTACACGAGAGGCCGCGCACGGAGGGTCGCCCGCGCGTTCGCCGGCGATCCGCTCCGGGGCATGCAAGGGGAAACCCGGGGATGAGGCCGGATGTCGCGCGACAGGCAGTGCCGAGCGACGCGATCGGCGCTGCATGCAAGATGCCGCCAGCCGGCTTGGCGGTGACGCAGGTGACCCCCGCTGCCGGGAGCCGGGTATGCCTGGTTCCTTTTCCTTGATGTGAGGCGTGCCGCCGGCTTCAGGCGCGATGAGCATCGTGCCGAAGGCTCGAACGGAAAACCAGTCCTGCTTCAGGAACCCTCCTATGGTCATGAATGATTCTGCGGTTTCGCCGTCGAGTGAAATGCCTTCTTTATATAGATATTACACAATCCCCCGGTCCGCAAGGACCTCTCGTCCCGAAAAATGCACGGAAATCGGCTGCCGGCGCACCCCTTTGGGGTGCGGGTCAGGTCAGCAGGTGCTCGAGGGTGCGGGCATAAACCTGCGCGAGCAGGTCCAGATCGGCAACGGCGATACATTCGTCGATGCGGTGAATGCTGTGGTTGAGGGGTCCGAATTCGGCCACCTCGGCGCCGGTCGGAGCGATAAAGCGCCCGTCGGAGGTGCCGCCGGCGGTGGAAAGCGACGGTTCCATCCCCAGGGTCTCGCGCACCGCCAGGCGCAGCGCTTCCAGCAGCCGGCCGTGCGCGGTGAGAAACGGCTGGCCCGAAAGGCGCCAGACCAGGTCATAGCGCAGACCGCAGGACCTGAGTACTTCTTCCACGCGCCGGCGCAGTTCCTCTTCGGTCACCGCGGTGGAAAAGCGGAAGTTGAATTGTGCGGTAAGCTGGCCCGGTGTGACATTTTCCGCACCGGTGCCGGCATGGATGTTTGATATCTGGAAGCTGGTCGGAGGGAAGTGCCGGTTGCCCTTGTCCCATTCGGTACGCACCAGGGTGCTCAGGGCGGGTGCGAACTCGTGGATGGGGTTGTGGCCGGTTTGCGGATAGGCGATGTGTCCCTGCACGCCATGGACGGTGATCTGGCCGTTGAGCGATCCGCGCCGTCCGATCTTGATGGTATCCCCGAACTGCGTCTGGCAGGATGGCTCACCCACGACGCAGTAATCGATAATCCGGGATTCGGCCTTGAGCCATTCCATCACCCGTACAGTCCCGTCCACCGCCGGGCCTTCCTCATCGGAGGTGATGAGCAAAGCGATGGCTCCGGCATGCTGCGGATGGCGTCCGAGAAAGGCCTCGATGGCAGTGACGAAGGCCGCCAGTGATCCTTTCATGTCGGCCGCGCCGCGGCCGTAGAGAAGTCCGTCGCGTATCTGCGGCCGGAAGGGGTCGCTCGTCCATTGTTCGCGGGGTCCTGGCGGGACGACATCGGTGTGGCCGGCGAACGCCACCAGCGGGCGGGCGTCGCCGCGCTGGGCCCAGAAATTGTCGACGCCGCCGAAATGCAGGCGCTCGATCTGAAATCCGAGACGTTCCAGGCGCCCTATCAGCAGTTGTTGGCAGCCCTCGTCGCGCGGTGTGACCGACGGGCGCTCCATGAGCTGCATGGCAAGCTTGAGTGTTTCGGACATAGGCATGACGGGTTCCGGGCCGCGCGTGCTGGTGGCGCTCAGATGTCCCGGAGCAGTTCGTTGATGCCGACCTTGCTGCGCGTCTTTTCGTCGACCTGCTTGACGATGACCGCGCAATACAGGCTGTACCTGCCGTCGGCCGACGGCAGGTTTCCGGATACCACTACGGAACCCGCAGGGATCCGTCCGTAGCTGACCTCACCGGTCGCGCGGTTATAGATCTTCGTACTCTTGCCGATGAATACCCCCATGGAGATTACCGAGCCTTCCTCGATCACGACTCCCTCGACGATCTCCGACCGCGCGCCGATGAAGCAGTTGTCTTCGATGATCGTAGGCGCAGCCTGGACCGGCTCCAGCACGCCGCCGATTCCCACGCCTCCCGAGAGGTGTACGTTCCTGCCGATCTGCGCACACGATCCGACCGTTGCCCAGGTGTCCACCATGGTGCCTTCGTCGACGTAGCCGCCGATATTGACATAGCTCGGCATGAGCACCACGTTCGGTGCGATATAGGCGCCTTTGCGGACTGTGGCGAGTGGCACCACGCGAAATCCGCCATCGCGGAAATTCCGGGAATTGTAGTCGGCGAATTTGGACGGTACCTTGTCGTAATAGTTGGTGTATCCGCCCTTTACAAAACTGTTGTCCTCGATGCGGAAATAGAGCAGCACCGCCTTCTTGAGCCACTCGTTCACGGCCCACTGGCCGTCGCGTTTCTCCGCTACGCGCGCTTTGCCGGCGTCAAGCAGCGCTATTGCCTCCAGCGTCGCGTCTTTGACGTGCGTATCGACATTGCGCGGCGTGATCTGCGCGCGTCGTTCGAACGCCTGCTCGATGACAGTCTTGATATCGCTCATTGGCCGATTCCTGTTAAACAGATTGATTCTACATGATGCCGGATGCGGTGCGCAGCCGCCACGCATTGTTCCAGCGGTGCGACCAGCGCCATGCGCACGCGGTGGTGTCCCGGGTTGATGCCGTCGGCGGTGCGCGACAGGTAGCTGCCGGGCAGCACCAGGACGTTTTCGCGCTCGTACAGTTCGCGTGCGAAGCGTTCGTCGTCCTGGGGCGTGCGCGGCCACAGATAGAAACCCGCCTGGGGACGGGCGATATCCATGACCGGCGCGAGTATGGCGAGCACGGCGTCGAACTTTGCACGGTAGAGATCGCGGTTGGCACGCACGTGATCCTCGTCATTCCAGGCCCGGATGCTGGCCGCCTGCGCGAGCGACGAAAGGCTGCAGCCATGGTAGGTACGGTAGTCGAGATATCGCGCCATGACGGCGCCGTCGCCAGCGACGATTCCCGAACGAAGACCCGGCAGGTTGGACCGCTTCGACAGGCTCTGAAAGGCCAGACAATGGCGGAAATCGGCAACGCCGAGGTCGTGAGCGGCCTGCAGTATTCCGGGCGGCGGTTGGTGTTCGTCGAAGTAGATCTCGGAATAGCATTCGTCGGATACGATCAGAAAGTCGTAGCGGTGGGCGAGCTCGATGAGGTGCGCAAACTCCGCGCGTTCCATCACTGCGCCGGTCGGGTTGCCCGGCGAGCACACGAACACCATGCGCGTGCGTCTCCAGATCTGCGCCGGCACGGCGTCGAAATTCATGCGATAACCGGATTCGGCGACGGTATTTAAAAAGTACGGTTCCGCCCCGGCGAGCAGTGCCGCGCCTTCGTAGATCTGGTAGAACGGGTTGGGCAGGATGATCACCGGGCGCGCGCTGTCGGCCGGATCGATCACGGCCTGGACGATGGAAAACAGCGCCTCGCGTGTGCCGCTCACCGGCAGGATGTGTCGTTGTGGATCGAGCGGCATGCGCTCCAGATGATGGCGGCGGTTGGCCCAGGCGGCGGCCGACTCGCGCAATGCCGGTAAACCGTGGGTCGTCGGATAGGACGAGAGCGTTTGCAGCTGCGCGCTGATCTCTTCCAAAACGATGTGCGGTGCTGCATGCTGTGGCTCGCCGATGGAAAGGCGGATGGGCGACTTGTCCGGTGCCGGCGAGACCCCGCGCATCAACTCGGCGAGCCTCTGAAAGGGGTAGGGTTGAAGGCCCGAGAGTCTGGAATTCATCTGTGCGGTGGAATGTCCTGAGAAAAACAATTATACGGTAACGGCATGATGGCATCCAACCACCGCGCGTCCCGACTGCTTCCCGTGCTGGCACTGCTTGCCGGGGCAGGAATGTGGGGGGTCATCTGGTATCCGATGCGGCTGCTCAATGCCGCCGGACTGAACGGTGTCTGGCTCACCCTGGTGCTGTATGCCAGCGCGCTCGCCTTTTCCCTGCCGCTTGCCGTCGCGGCCTGGAGGGAGTTTCCGCGCGCGCCGGCAGCACTGGGTGCACTCATGCTGGCCGGGGGCTGGACAAACGTCGCATTCATCGAAGCGGTGCTGCACGGCGATATCCTGAGGGTCCTGCTGCTGTTTTATCTCTCTCCGTTGTGGGCAACCCTGATGGGATGGTTGGCGCTGGGCGAGCGGGTGGCACTGCGATCGCTGGGCAGTCTGGCGCTTGCGATGGGCGGGGCGCTGCTCATGCTCTGGAATCCGCGCACCCATGGCGCTTGGCCGCAGGGCGCATCGGACTGGTTCGCCATATCCTCCGGTTTTGCCTTCGCCCTGGCCAATGTCCTGGTGCGCAAGCTGGAGGACATTTCGGTCGCCGCCAAGTCAGTGAGCATCTGGCTGGGAGTCCTGATCGTCGCCGCGGTGATGATCGCGCTGCTGCGCCTCGATCCGCCACATGCTGGCGCCGGCGCATTCTCCGGCGCGATAGCCCTCGGCCTGTTCGGGATTCTGCTCATGACGCTGCTCGTGCAGTACGGCGTGACGCATATGCCGGTGCATCGCTCGGCAGTGATCATGCTTTTCGAGCTCGTGGCGGGCGCGGTGTCCCAGCAGTTCCTTACGTCCGAACATGTCGGGGTGCGTGAATGGGCCGGAGGTGCGCTGATCATCGCCGCGGCGTACCTGTCGGCGATCACCTCCGGTTAGACCGGTGCTGGCGCGGATGTGCGCCGCATTCACGTTTGTGCATCGCTGCGGGAGCCGAATATCGCCGTACCTATGCGGATCAGTGTGGCACCTTCCCTGATCGCCGGCACGAAATCGCTGCTCATCCCCATCGACAGTTCGGTGAAGCCGGACAGGGCGAAACGCTGGCGGCACTCATCGCGCAAAGCGCGCACCCCGGCAAATGCCGCGCGCAGTTCCGGCTCGGTGGCCGGATGCGGGCCGATGGCCATGAGACCGCGCAGCCGTATTCCCGGCAAGGGAGCGCGCAGCAGCTGTTCCACGAGCGGTACCAGCCGCTCGCGGGCGACGCCGTGCCTCGCCGGATCGCGCGCGATATTCACCTCGATGAGCGCATCGAGTGCGCCTCCCTGTGCTGGCGCCAGCCGCGACAGGCGTTGCGCCAGGGCAAGGCTGTCGAGTGAATGCAGCCAGGTGAAGTTGCCCGGCACAAACCGCGCTTTGTTCGATTGCAGGTGGCCGATGAAATGCCAGACAAGCGCCTCGGCACGGAACTGCTCGAGCTTCGGCAGTGCTTCCTGCATCGTACTTTCACCAAAATCCCGCTGTCCGGCCGCGATCGCCGCCGCAATGAGTTCCACGGGCTGGCGCTTGGAGACCGCCACCAGCGTGACATCGTCGCTGCTGCGGCCTGCCGCGTGCGCGGCGCCCGCGATCGCGTCGCGGACTTTTTCCAGGTTTCCCCCGATATCGATGGCAATAGTACGGCGCATGCGCCCGAGTATAACCTTTCGTGACCGGCGGCAGGCCCCCTTTACCGGCGACCCGGAACGCGCGGATAATCCGGATTTCCACTCTTTTTTGGAGTATGCGCCATGCCGGTCACATCGGCGCGCAGGATCGGCAGTTTTTTCTCCCAGGAAGTGCTCGTGCATCTCGGGCTGCCGGCGGATCTGCGCCTGCTGCCGCAGGTGAACGAGGCCTGGATGAAGTCGGCGGGCGAACCGCTTTGCCGGCACGTGCATGCCGTGCGTTACGTCCGCGGACAGCTGAGTCTTTGTGCCGACTCTTCGGCCTGGGCTGGCCGGGTCCGCTATCAGCAGCAGGCGCTGATTGAGCGGCTGCGGCGCTCGGCGACGTTCGATCGCCTGATCGGTCTGCACGTGCGGATCGTTCCACCGGGCCAGACCGGCCAGCCGGAGCCGCACCCGGTGCGGCGCGCGCGCCTGTCGGCCGCCAGCCGCAGCCTGCTCGAGCAGGTCGCAGGCGATATTGCCGATCCCGGACTGCGCGCGGCGCTCGCCCGGCTGGGTCGCGGCGCGGGTGATGGCTCGGGCGGCTCCGGCAGCGGGAGCTGAGTGGATCCGGCCGCACGGCAGCAGCGGCGCATGCCCGGGGGGGGCGGGAACGCGCATGCGTTCCCGCACTCTAAGTGCGTTACACGCGCGCAGGAAGGCAGGGCGGCGGGCGGGTCGGTGATGAAAACCGGGCGGGGATCGCAAATTGATTTCCCGGCGGCCGTGCCCTGTGGTTTAATTGGCGCCCCATGATTCGACCGTATGAGCTGTTTGTCGGGCTGCGTTACACCCGTGCCAAACGGCGCAATCACTTCATTTCCTTCATATCGCTGTCCTCCATCCTGGGGACCGCCCTGGGCGTCACGGCGCTGATCACGGTACTGTCGGTCATGAACGGCTTCGACAAGGAGTTGCGTGATCGCATCCTCGGGGTGACGTCCAATATCACGATCGGAGCCGTCGGCGGGCCGCTGCACCATTGGCGCACGGTTGCGGATGCCGTCAAGGGTATGCACGGCGTCACCGGCCTGGCGCCCTATGTGCAGGGGCAGGGCATGCTGACGCACGGTCGCGACTCGAGCGGAGTCGTGGTGCGCGGAATACTCCCCGCGGACGAACCGCGGGTGACGGATATCGGAGGCAAGATCGTTGCCGGCAGCCTCGACGCACTCAGGCCGGGGGGCTTCGGCATTGTCCTGGGGCGCGAGCTGGCATGGAAACTCGGTGTCGATGTGGGGTCACATGTGACGCTGATTGCCCCGGAAGGCGAAGTGACTCCGGCCGGGCTGCTGCCCAGGCTGAGGCGCTTCACGGTGGTCGGGATATTTGACGTGGGCATGTACGAGTACGACACCGGGCTCGCCTTTATTCAGCTTGATGACGCTGCCAAACTCTATCTCATGCCGCATGGCATCAGCGGGCTGCGCATCAAGCTCGCCGACATCTACCGTGCACCGGCGCTCGCGCGACTCATGGCCCGCAAGCTCGGCCCTGACTACCGGGTGCGGGACTGGACACAGGAGCACGCCAATTTCTTTCGCGCCCTGCGTATGGAGAAAACGGTCATGTTCGTGATACTGCTGCTCATCGTGGCGGTAGCCGCATTCAACATCGTTTCGACGCTGGTCATGGTCGTGACGGACAAGGAGGCGGAGATCGCGATTCTGCGCACGCTCGGCGCCAGTCCGGCCAGTATCATGGGGATATTCATGATCCAGGGATCGGTGATCGGCGTCATCGGTACCCTGATCGGGGCGATCGGCGGGGTGACGCTCGCGCTGAACGTCGTAACGATAGTCCCGTTCCTGCAGCGTGTGTTTCACACAACATTCCTGTCGAGCAGCGTTTATTACATAAGCCAGCTTCCGTCGCACCTCAAATGGTCGGACGTAATCACCATAACCAGTGTGTCGCTCGCGATGGGCTTCCTGGCGACCATTTATCCGGCCTGGCGTGCGGCGCAGACCCAGCCGGCGGAGGCGCTGCGCTACGAATGACGGGGAATGCGGTATTGCGGTGCACGGGCCTGTCCAAGACATTCAGTCAGGGCAATCTGACCGTGCCGGTGTTGCGGGATGTCAATTTCGCGGTTGCACAGGGCGAGCAGGTCGCCATCATAGGCTCCTCCGGTGCCGGCAAGAGTACGCTGCTGCACCTTCTGGGTGGCCTGGATACGCCGACCGCGGGAACCGTCGAACTCGACGGCCGCGATATCGGCAGACTCAGTGACCGGCAGCGTGGTGAACTACGCAACCGCGCGCTCGGATTCGTGTACCAGTTCCACCACCTGCTGCCGGAATTCAGCGCGCTCGAAAACGTGGCCATGCCGCTGTTCATACGGCGCGGACCCGAGGCCGAGGCGCTGCAGCGGGCGCAGGAAATGCTCGGGAAGGTCGGACTTGCACACCGCCTGATGCACAAACCCGGGGAGCTGTCCGGCGGGGAACGTCAACGCGTTGCGGTCGCCCGCGCCCTGGTGACCGAACCGTTGTGCGTGCTCGCCGATGAACCCACGGGCAATCTCGACCGCAAGACTGCGGAATCCGTATACGCGCTGATGCTGGATCTGCACCAGGTCCAGCACACGAGTTTCATCATCGCCACCCACGATCCGGCACTGGCCGCCCGCATGGGCCGCATTGTCACTATCGACGATGGTATTTTGAAGGAAGCATGACGGCTCGCCGGCAAGCGGGATACCGGGCCAGAGACGATACCGGACGCCCCCGCGCGGCGCGGCGCAAGGTTCGCCCGGGCCTTCGCCCTGGCGGGGCCGGCGGCTCGGGCGGCGGGGCAGGACGGCTGACGTTTGCGGCGCTTTCCGCCCGGGCGTGTGTCTGATAGATTACGCACACTTTTCGGTCCAACTCTACCCATCAGGTAAGTCCGCGTGTTTGAATTGGTCAGGTCCGGCGGCTGGGTCATGGCGCCGATCATTCTCTGCTCGATCGCCGCTTTGGCGATCATCGGCGAGCGGCTGTGGGCGCTCCAGAAGCGCTATGTGGCGCCTGACGGGTTGCTTCCGCAGGTGCGCCAGTGGCTGGAGCGCAGCGAGCTCGACGAGGCGCGCCTGGCGCTGCTGCGCGACAGCTCGCCGCTCGGCCGCGTGCTGGCCGCAGGACTGCTCAACCGCAGCCACGAGCGCGCCATCGTCAAGGAGTCGATCGAGGACGCCGGGCGGCATGTGGTCCCGGAGCTCGAGCGCTACCTGAATCCGCTCGGGACGATCGCCGCGATCGCACCGTTTCTCGGGCTGCTCGGTACCGTGCTCGGCATGATCAGGATGTTCGCCGGCGTCGGTGCTCACGGCCTGGGCGATCCGTCCGTGGTCGCCGCCGGCATCTCCCAGGCACTCGTCTCCACCGCATCCGGCCTGACGGTCGCGATCCCCAGTCTGATGTTCTACCGCTATTTCCGCGCCCGGGTCGATACGCTGTTGTTGGACATGGAGCAGGAAGCGGTCAAGCTTGTCGAGATCATCCAGGGCGCGCGCGAAGGCGTGTAGCCGGGCTGCAGCGAGACGCAACGATGCAATTTCGCCCGAAGCGGACCGAGGAGCCCGAGATCAACCTCATTCCCCTGATCGACGTGCTGCTGATGGCGCTGATCTTCCTGCTGCTGACGACCAGCTTCTCGCACGAAGCGCAGCTGCGCCTGCGGTTGCCGAGCGCGCACTCCCAGTCGAAAACCCTGCAGCCGGCGGTGCGCATCGCAATTGATGCGCAAGGGCAGTATTACGTCGGCGGAAAGGCGCTGCTCAATACCCGCGAAAGCGTGCTGCGGCAGGCCATGCGGGAGGCAGCAGGCACGCAGAAGGATCCGGTGGTGATCATCGAGGCCGATCGCCGGACCCCGAATGGTGCCGTCGTCGAAGTCATGGATGTCGCGCGCCAGCTGGGGTTCGTTCACCTGACCTTCGCCACCCAAAAAGCCTCCGGCGGCTCGGCACCGTGAGCGCCTCGCAGGCTACGGGTTCGGGCGCGAGTGCATACCGCAGGCTGCTGAGATACGCATGGCCCTACCGCGGGCCGTTTACGCTGGCCGTCGTGAGCATGGCCGTCACCTCCGCGACCGAGACCGGCTTCGCGTGGCTCATGAAGCCGCTGATCAACGGCGGGTTCGTGAAAAGCGACCCGCACAGCATCCGCTACATTCCGCCGCTCATCGTGGCGATTTTCGTGGCGCGCGGGGTTTTCGGGTTTCTCGCCAATTACACCATGAACTGGATCGGGCGCATGGTGATCTTCCACCTGCGCAATGACATGTTTTCGCGGCTGGTGCATCTGCCGAGCCGGTTCTACGACAACAATTCCTCCAGTCTGCTGATATCCAAAGTCATCTACGACGTGGAACAGGTGATGTCGGCGACCACCAAGGCGGTGTCATCGGTGGTCAAGGACAGCCTGTCTCTGGTCGGCCTGGTGGGCCTCATGATCTATTACAGCTGGCGCCTGACGCTGATCATGCTGCTTGTGGCTCCGGTCATCTCGTTCGCGGTGACCAAGATCAGCCGCCGCTTCCGGAGATCGAGCCATCTGATCCAGCAGTCCATGGGTGAAATCACGCATGTGGTGCAGGAGGCGATCGAAGGCCAAAGGGTGGTCAAGACTTTCTGCGCCCAGGATTCCGAGCGGGCGGCGTTCGAGCAGGTCAATGCCCGCAATCAGCGCTACGTCATGAAAAAGGCCACGACCTCCGCGCTCAACGTTCCGGTGATCGAGCTGCTGTCGGCGATCGGCATCGCGATCGCGATCTATGCGGCGATGCAGGAAGCGGCTGTCCACCAGATGAATGCAGGCACATTCGTGTCCTATATTACCTCCATGATGCTGATGATGCCGGCGCTCAAACGTCTTACCCAGGTCAACGAAACGGTCCAGACGGGAGTGGCGGCGGCGGGCAGCGTATTTGCGATGATGGACGAGGAGCCGGAGCCCGATCCGGGCGTGCGCGAACTGCCGGGTGTCAAGGGCGAAGTCGAGTACCGCCAGGTCTGCTTCAGCTACCCGGGTTCCATGTCACCGGTGCTTGAGAACGTATCGCTGCGTATCGAGCCCGGAACCACTCTGGCGCTGGTCGGTGCTTCCGGAAGCGGCAAGACCACGACGGCGAACCTGCTTGCACGCTTTTATGCGGCCGACTCCGGCGACATCCTGCTCGACGGCGTCAACATCAATGAGTTGCGTCTCGCCAATCTGCGTCACCATATTGCCCTGGTGAGCCAGGATACGGTGCTGTTCGACGACAGCATCCGCAACAACATCGCCTACGGTTCGGACACGGAAATCGACGAGGCGCGTATTCTCAGCGCGGCGCAGGCAGCGCATGTGCTGGAGTTCGCGCAACGCACATCCGAGGGACTCGATACCATTGTTGGTGAGCGCGGGGTGCGCCTTTCCGGCGGCCAACGGCAGCGCATCGCCATTGCGCGCGCCCTGTACAAAAATGCGCCGGTGCTCATTCTCGACGAAGCTACTTCGGCACTTGATACCGAGTCCGAGCGCCTGGTGCACGACGCGATGCAGCAGCTCATGCACAACCGCACGACGCTGGTGATCGCCCACCGGCTGTCGACGATCGAGAATGCCGATTGCATCGTGGTGCTCGACAGCGGCCGCGTGATCGAAACCGGCAGCCATCGCGAGCTGCTCGAGCGCAACGGAATCTATGCGCGCCTGTACCGCATCCAGTTTAATGAGCCGCGTCGCTGATCGTGCCTACGGGAGCAGGACGCTGTGGTTATGGTGGCATGGCCTGCGCGACCGGCTGCGTGGGGATCATGGGCGCGCCAATGCCCGCTGGGGCCATCTGCGCCCGCCGGCAGGCGGAGGACGGCTGGTCTGGATCGAAGCCGGGGGCGCGCAGGGAAGCGTGCGCCTGGCCGCCGGGGTGGTGCGCGCGTTGCGTCAGGCGCGGCACGACCTGCGGCTGGTGTTGTCTTTCGAGCGTGAATATCCGTTGCTGCTCGAGCGCGCGCTTTCCGGCCTTGAGCGAACCGCATTCGGTCATGGGCCGAGCGATTCGGCGCGTGCCGTACGACGCGCGCTGCGGTCGCTGGCGCCGCTCGGCGTGCTCATGGTTGCCCGCGATCCCGCTCCCAATCTGAGTGCGGCGCTGGAAGCGGCGGGGGTCCGCTGTATTGCACTGCACACTCCGGCGGCCACGACCGGGCGATTTCAGGCGGTCTACCCGGCTGACCGCAGCCAGGTCGAGGCGTGGCAGCGCTGCGGGCGGGCCGACTACATCGCTCCGCAGGCCGACCTGACGACGCTTCTGGTCGAGGCGCAGGTGGAACCGAATTTCAGGGCAGTATTGTGCGGCGGCGCGGATCTGGCCATCTGGTGCCTGCTGGGTGCCAGCCCGCAGCGCTTTCCGGAACTGGATGCATGGTGGACGGGGTCCGGTCTGGGCCGCAGCGGCGTCCTGCTCGTTGCCCCTGCGCGCTCCGGCAGGACACCGGCGGCATGGCTGCGGATCAGCGACTGGCAGCGGACCCCGCTGGCTGCCGGCCGTGTGGTCCTGCTCGATGACAGCCGCTGGCTGCCGGCGGCGACCGCATCGAGCGACGCGATCCATGTGATGGACCCGGACGCCTGGACATTCTGGCAGGCGCTGGCGGGCGGTTGCCCGGTGAGCGTGTCAGATCGTTCTGCGGTACTGCGACGCTTCGATGCGGACACCGCCGCCGGAGCGGCCGACCGACTTTTCGAAGAGGCGCCGATGCTGACACAGGTGGAGCAGTTCTGGACAGCAATGCGGGCAGACCCGATCGGTGGGCGTTTACGGGGTGACGGGCTGCGCCGACTGTTCTGGAGCGAGCGCCGGCGCGCCGCAGATGTCAACCACGAACTGCTAAAGCGGGTTTTCGCGTGGTGAACCGACGCTTTGCCCGACTCATCCAGGACCGGTGGCAAGGCAGGTCGCCCCTGATTCTGCTGCTCATGCCACTCAGCTGGATCTACCGGCTGGCCTCGCAGGTGCGCAATAGGCTGTATGACCTGCGTGTGCTCGCGCGCCGGCGGTTGCCGGTGCCGGTGATTGTGGTGGGCAATATCACTGTCGGTGGAACGGGCAAGACGCCGCTCGTGATCTGGCTCAGCCTGTTCCTGCAGCGTGCTGGCTACCGGCCCGGAATCATTTCGCGCGGCTACGGCGGGCGCGCAGCCGTGTGGCCACAGGTGTTGGCGCCCAATTCCGATCCGGCGGAAGTGGGTGATGAGCCGGTGCTGATCGCGCGCCGCGCGGGCTGCCCGGTGGTAGTCGGTCCGGACCGGGTGGCGGCAGCGCAGACCCTGCTCGCTGCGCACCGGTGCGATGTCGTGATCAGCGATGACGGACTGCAGCACCGGCAGCTTGCGCGCGACATTGAAATCGTGGTGATAGACGGGCAGCGTCGTTTCGGTAATGGGCTGCTTCTGCCGGCCGGACCCTTGCGCGAACCGGTTTCGCGCCTGCAACGCGCCGATGTCCTCATAACCCAGGGTGCGGCGCATGCGGGCGAGCGCAGCATGGAGTTGCGCGACACCGGTCTGCGCAATCTGGCGAGCGGAAAGGCCTGCGCCCCAGGCGAATTCGCGGGCAGGACGGTGCACGCCGTGGCCGGCATCGGAAATCCGGGACGTTTTTTTGCACGACTGCGGGGGTTGGGTCTGGAGGTCCGGGAACATCCATTTCCCGATCATTATCGCTTTCGCCCTGAGGATCTGAGGTTCGGCGATGACGCACCGGTGATCATGACCGAGAAAGATGCGGTAAAATGCGAGCGATTCGCGCGTTCCGATTACTGGTTTCTCGAGGTTGAAGCGTGCCCGGATCCCGGTGTCGGCGCCTTGATTCTGGAACTGCTGAAGGAGAAGTGCGGTGGACAAGAAACTGCTTGATATCCTGGTCTGTCCGGTGTGCAAAGGGCCGCTGCGCTACGACCGGACCCGGTCCGAGCTGGTATGCAAGGTCGACCGGCTCGCGTACCCGATCCGCGACGATATTCCGGTGATGCTGGAAGACCAGGCACGCCAGATTCCCGAGGAAGAGGCGCTTTAGCGCCGGCCGGTCAGACCGATGATCGTTATCATTCCTGCCCGATTCGCATCTACCCGGCTGCCCGGCAAGCCACTGGCGGATATCGCCGGAAAGCCGATGATCGAGCGCGTTTATGACAGCGCGCGTGCCAGCGGCGCCCGGCGCGTGGTGGTTGCCACGGACGATGCGCGCATCAACGATGTGGTATGCGGATTCGGAGGCGAAGTCTGCATGACTGGCGGCGATCACCGTTCCGGAACCGACCGTATCGCGGAAGCAATTGAGATCCTTGCGATTGACGGCGATGAAATCGTGGTCAATCTGCAGGGCGACGAACCACTGATGCCTCCGGCGCTGATCCGCCAGGTGGCCGATACACTGCTTGCCCATCCGCAGGCTTCCATGGCGACTGCCGGGCATGCGATCCATGACCGGCGCAGCTTCCTCGATCCGAACGTCGTCAAGGTCGTTACCGACCGCAGCGGGTTTGCGCTCTACTTCAGCCGCGCCCCGATTCCGTGGCCGCGTGATGAGACTGCGCGCATCGGCGAGTTTGCGGTGGATGCGCTGCGACACCTAGGAATCTACGCCTATCGCGCGGAATTCGTGAGTCGCTATGCCGACTGGCCGCCGTGTCCGCCGGAGCGCATAGAGGCACTCGAGCAGCTGCGCGTGCTCTGGAACGGGGAACGTATTGCCGTATGCGAGACGCCGGAAGCGCCCCCCGGCGGAGTCGATACTGCCGAGGATCTGGAACGGGTGCGGGCGGTTTTCGGGCGCGGCGGATGAGCGACCGCGGGGCCGGCGCGCGCTGCAGCATGCGGCAAGAGAAGCTACGAACCGGGGAAGGGCAATGGTAAAGGTGCTTTTCGTGTGTCTTGGAAACATTTGCCGTTCGCCGACGGCCGAGGGTGTTTTTCGCGCGGTGGTGCGCGCACAGGGACTGGAGGAAGTCATCGAAATCGACTCCGCCGGTACCCATGCCTATCACATCGGCGAGGCGCCCGATGCGCGCGCGCAGGCGGCGGCGGCGCGGCGCGGCATCGATCTTTCGGGGCTGCGCGGTCGTCAGGCGACGCGTCGCGACATCGAGTCCTTTGATTTCATCCTCGCGATGGACCGCGAGAATCTGAGACATCTGCTTGCTTTGAGTCCTCCGGGCCAGGAAGGCAAGATCAGACTGTTCTTGGAGTTCGCACCTTCGCGCCCGGAACGGGAGGTGCCCGATCCCTATTTCGGCGGCGAAAGCGGCTTTGACCGTGTTCTGGACATGGTTGAAGAGGCAGCGGTCGGCCTGCTTGAGCATATCCGGCACGAACGGCTGTAACAGGTGTGGACAGGCAGTCGGCGGCGTCTGACACCATGAGCATGGCTGTCGGCCGGATCGGGCCGCCGGGTATTGCCGGCGGACGGCTTGCGCGCCTTGGCCTTGCGATGAGGCGTCATCGCCTGGCAATCCAGACAGTGCAGTGGGTCATGGTGCTTTGCTATGCGGTGCTGGTGACGGTGCCAGCATTCCTGCCCCTGCCGGCCGCGAATACCCACCTGTGGAACAACCTCACGCGTTTTGCACGGTTCGTTTTCTGGGGTGTCTGGTGGCCGCTTGTCATCCTGTCGGTCATGGGCCTGGGGCGCTTTTGGTGCGGCGTGTTCTGCCCGGAGGGCACGCTCAGCGAGTGGGTTTCGCACTACGGTGCCGGACGCGGTATCCCGCGCTGGATGAAATGGGGCGGCTGGCCCTTTATCGCCTTTCTTGGCACTACGGTCTTCGGCCAGCTGACCAGTATCTACGATTACCCCAAGCCCATGCTTCTCATCCTGGGCGGTTCAACGGCCGCCGCCGTGACGGTCGGACTGCTGTATGGGCGCGGCAAGCGCGTGTGGTGCCGGCACCTGTGTCCAGTGACCGGGGTATTCGCGCTGCTGGCCAGGACTGCCTCCGTCCGTTTCCGCACCGACCGAGACATCTGGGACGCAGCGCCGGCCGGACATCGCACCAGCCGGACCCATGCGGTGAACTGTGCGCCACTGATCAACATCCGTCGTCTCGATGGCTCCTCTGCCTGCCACATGTGCGGACGCTGCGCGGGAGAACGCGGGGCGGTCGCGCTTGCCTGGCGTACGCCCGGCGCGGCGATCCTCGAAACGGATGCCGCCCAGTCCCGGTCACAGCTCCGGGAGTCAGCCGGATGGCAGGCACGACTGCTGGTCTTCGGCATGCTCGGAGCTGCGCTGGGGGCCTTTCAGTGGAGCGCCTCGCCATGGTTTGTGATCGCCAAGCTGCACGCGACCGGTTGGCTGACCGCCCACACTGTGCCGTGGCCCCTGCGTGCCCCGGGGCACTGGTGGCTTCTCACCCATTACCCGCAATCCGGCGACGTGTTCAGCTGGCTCGAGGGCGCGATGATTTTCGCCTACATCGGTAGCGAGGCGCTCATCGTCGGAAGCTGGATCGTGGCCTGGATGCGGCTGGCAGAAGGGTTCACGGGGATAGCCTGGCAGCGGCTTGCCGAAGTGCTCATCCCCTTTGCCGGCACCAGTCTGTTCATCGGGTTGAGTTTTCTGACCAGTTCACAGCTCGCAGACGAGGGGGTGTACCTGCCGTGGGCCAATACGGCGCGTGCCGCTTTGCTGGCGGCCGCCGCCGCGTGGAGCGTGGCGCTCGCCGTACGTCTCGCCACCAGGCATCGCGCCGCCGCCGCGGCCGCGACGCTGCTGGCGCTTGCGCTGCCGCTTGCCGCCTGGACAGTGCAGATATTTTTCTGGTAACCGGGCAGGTTTTCCGGAAACCAGAGACCGCACGCCGGAACGGTGTGACGACGCATGTCAGATGTGGAACTCCTGTGCCCGGTCGTCATAGCCGAACAGCTCGGCATAACGCGCCCAGCCGGTGACGACCCGCAGGGTTCTCTCCACGTCGCGGCGGGTAAGATGGTCCTCAAGTTCCGACTCGAAGCGCACGCGTGGCGCGCGGTGACCGCCGCGCTCTTCGAGCACCCTCCTGATATGAGCGGAGAGTGGCACGAATTCCAGCAGATGCTCCCTGAACAGCCGCTTGCGCTCCCCGGTTCCGCCATGGACGAACATGCGGCCGGCGGGGGTCAGCCGGACGGCACCGTCGCTGAGCTCGGCGAACCCCAGCATGTGCAGCGATTCGGCAAGCGGGAACAGATCGTCCACCTGCAACCCGAGCGCACGGGCGATCTCGCGCAGCCCCGAACGACCGTGATACGGGGCGCCTGCCAGGGTCTCGAGCAGGCCGCTCATCTGGCTGACGGAAGCGCGTGCCAGAGGTCGCGCGAAGCCGCTGTGCAGCTGGCCCGGCGCTGCGGAAAAGACGACTGCCCGGGAGGTGAGGAGGGCATAGATGTCGTCGACCACGGTCCGGAACGCATCGTCCAGCCGGTTACGGGGGTGTGCGAGGCTCACCGGAATTTCCGCCGCCACGCGCCCGGGATTGGAGGAGAGGATCGCGATCCGGTCGCACATCAGCACAGCCTCTTCGATGTTATGGGTCACGAGCAGCGCCGATGTGGTCGGAATCTCCTGTTCCTGCCACAGATCGATGAAATCGGTGCGCAATGTCTCCGCCGTCAGCACATCGAGCGCCGAAAACGGTTCATCCATGAGCAGCACAGATGAACCCGTGACGATTGCGCGAGCGAAGCCGACACGCTGGCGCATTCCGCCAGAGAGTTCGCGCGGATAGGCACCCTGGAACCCGTCGAGACCGATGAGGTCGATGGCAGACTCGGCGCGCTCGCGTCTTTCGCGGCCGGTGAGGGCGAAGGCGTCGAGCCCGGTTTCGACATTCTCGATGACCGTCAGCCACGGGAAAAGCGCGAACGTCTGAAACACCACCGCGATGCCTTCGCTTGGGCCCGTGAGCGGCATTGAACGGTGATAGACCTGTCCGGAGGTGGGCCGTACCAGTCCGGCCGCGATGCGCAGCAGGGTCGACTTTCCTGCCCCGGAGCGTCCGAGGAGGCCGAGGATCTCACGGGCGCGCAGCGCGAGATCGATGTCTGCCAGAACCGGCAGGGGTTCGCCGGAAGGTTTGGCGAAATCCATGCAGACCTTGCGCAGTTCGATGAGAGGGCGTTCGGATTGGGAATTCATCGGATACGCTAGTCGAGCCGTGCGCGTCGTTCTGCAAATACGTACAGCGGGCGCCAGAGCAGGCGGTTCATGGCGATGACCAGGGCCGACATGACTGCGATTCCGAGTGCGGCGCGCGGAAAGTCGCCGGTTTCCGTCATGCGCGCGATATAAGCGCCGAGGCCACCGGCGGTGAGTTTCGTAGGCCCCCAGCGGACCACCTCCGAGACTATGCTCGCATTCCAGGCTCCGCCGCATGCCGTGATCGCGCCGGTGACGTAGTAGGGGAAAATTCCGGGCAGCATGATGTCGCGCCACCAGCGCCAGCCACGGATGCGCAGACTGGCAGTGGCCTCGCGCAGATCGGGCGGAAAGGCGCTTGCGCCGGCGATCACGTTGAACAGGATGTACCACTGCGCCCCGAGAATCATCAGCGGACTCAGCCAGATCGCCGGAGCGAGGTTCAGCCGAACAATGAGAAACACCACTACCGGGAACAGCAGATTGGCGGGGAAGGCGGCCAGAAACTGTGCGACCGGCTGTACCTTTTGTGCCAGCCTGGGCCGCAGTCCGACCGCGATTCCGGTCGGTACCCAGACTGCGGTTGCCACTGCTACAAGCACGACCACCCGCAGCAGCGTGAGCGCACCGCTCCGCGCAGCGACCGCTACGTCGCGCCACGCAAGCGCCACACGGGCGAAACCCAGAAGCTCCACGAGGACATAGCCCAGTACGCCAAGCAGCAGGCCAATCCATATGATGTCTGCACTCCGGCTACCGGACAGGCGGTGCCCAAGACGGTGCACCCCGGCGGGAAAAGCCAGCCGCGCACGGGCAGCCGTTTTCACGCCCGCCGCGACCGGCCGCGCGGCCCTCCGCAGCAGCCGGGAACGCTGAAACAGATTGAGGACCCAGGAACGTGGCCTTAACAGTACGGGTGTGGTGGCGAACTGGAACTGTTCTGACCAGGCAACCAGCGGACGGAAGACCATCTGGTCGTAAACGAGGATGGCGACACCCATGGCCACGATCGCCCATCCGACGGCTGCCAGATCGTGTTCCCTGATCGCCTGGGCAACGTACGCACCGACGCCGGGCAGTTTTATCTGCCGACCATCGACCGTGATGGCTTCGGATGCGACGACGAAGAACCATCCTGCCGACATCGACATCATCGTGTTCCAGACGAGCCCCGGCATGGCGAACGGCACCTCCAGGCGCCAGAACCTCTGCCACGCGGAAAGTCGCAGACTGCGGCTTGCTTCGTCAAGGTCGCGCGGAACGGTACGCAGTGACTGGTAGAAGCCGAATGCCATGTTCCAGGCCTGGCTGGTAAAGATGGCGAAAATGGCGGCGAGTTCCGGACCGAGCTGGCTGTCGGGAAACGCCGAAATGAGGAAAGGCACGGTGAAAGCAAGATAGCCGAGGACCGGTACGGACTGCAGTACGTCGAGCAGCGGAATCAGAACCATCTCGGCGCGGCGGCTCTTTGCGGCGAGCGTGGCATAAGTGAAGGTGAAAACCAGGGAGGCTGCAATGGCAACGAACATCCGCATCGTCGTGCGCAGGGTATACAGCGGCAGTGCTGCGGGCGACAGACTGATCGGCAGCGGATGCGCAGCAGCCAGAGGCGCAACCATCTGATGTGCCCCCGAGCCGACCAGAATCAGTGCACCCAGAACCAGGATGGTGGCAGCCAGATCCTGCCATCCCGCCTGGTGCAGATGCCACCGTGCCCCGCTTAGAACCTCTGCGTGTTGTTCCACGAAGGTTTCCAGTACATCCATGGCTTGCCGCAGGCGGCGGAAGAAATGCGCGCGGGCGCGCGTTCGTTCGTCCCCGAAGTTCGACGGAATCACGCTGCGAGCGGGGCTGGCAACCGGTGTTCCCGTCTCCGGAATTATTCCCTTTCCTGGGCATTTTATGCCAATCGCGGAGTGACGGCATCATTTCCCAACGGGGTCGCTCCACGATGCCAGCCGACCCGCACACGGTGCGACGCAGGCTGCCTCTGTATCACGGAGTGTGCATGGCAGGCATGTACCAGCCAACTACTCGTATCCTGGCAGGCATCGGCGGCATGGAATGCATGGCTGCATTCCGCTTGCTGCGATCCCGGACTTTTTGTTTGCCACGCTGCCGGGTCTCGATGAAACTATGTCATGATCATCAGCATCGCAGAGCTAGAGGGCCGTATGTGTGGCCGATGACCGCAATGCGGCGACGGCCGCTCGGCGTGGGGCGGGGCAGGAGCGGGAACGAGCACAATGTACGACCAATGGCAGGGACCATCCGCGGCGGAAGACTACGATGCCTGGTATCGTACCGTGCGCGGTGCCTGGATTGCAGACGCGGAGTTCGCTCTGATGATGAAGCTTCTGCGCCCGATGCCTGGCACGTCCGTACTCGACGTCGGCAGCGGCACCGGCTATTTCAGCCGCCGCTTCGCTGCTGCCGGGCTCGAGGTTACGGGACTTGAACCCGATCCGGCAATGCTGGCGTACGCGCTGGCGTCGGGCGGAGGCGTAAATTATGTGCGTGCTGCGGCCAATGATCTGCCGTTCGCTGCACGCTCGTTCGATTATGTCGCAGCGGTGACCAGCCTGTGTTTTGTCACGCAAGCGTCGCGGGCACTTGCCGAAATGTGGCGCGTCTGCCGGAGCGGACTTATTCTCGGGCTGCTCAACCGCCGCAGCCTGCTGCATCGGATGAAGCGCGGGACAGGCAGCTACCGCGGTGCCCGCTGGGACACGGCGGATGAGGTGCGCGCATGGTCACGCCGGCTCGATCCATGGCCGCGCATGAAGGTGCGCAGTGCCGTGTTTCTGCCGGGAGGCGGAGCGGGTGCTCGGTTTGTCGAGCCGCTCATTCCCGCTGCGCTGCCGTGGGGAGGTTTTCTGGCTGTCGTGATGCATCGCAGCGCTTCCGTCCCCGTGCGTGTGCTGAAGTAATCGCCCAACCTTCCCGGGAACACCCTGACGATCAGCGCGGTGGCCCGGCGAACCCCTCGATTATGCCGACGGCGAAGACGCTGGCGCCCGGGGTCGTGACCATGAACAGAAGATCCAGTGGATGTTTGGGGAGTTGGCATAGCCGCGGTGGCAGAATGCTCTGCGCAGGTTGGCCGGCGTCGTGAACCCGAAGCATGGAAATGAAGCGAACGACCCCCTAACATTGTGCGGACGGGAATGACTGAAGCCCCGAAACCTCCGAGGAAGCGCTATGAGCGATCGCCTCCGCCCTGAACGGCGGGTCACCGTATCAGCCGGCAGCTCATCGGGGCGTGGTCGGGACGTGCGCTGCAGGCTGAATTGATCCTGGTCATAGCCGGAATCCACGATGAGTTGAACACTTTCCAAAGTAACTGCGCATTCCTGCGCAATCACGTATATTTTCATCATGTCACGCAGGATGGTCAGCATTCATGAAGCCGCCGGATTCCCGGGCGTCGCGGCGCAAACCCTGCGGCGGTGGGGACGCGAAGACAGGCGCATACGCGATGAGTGCCCGGCGGGCGGACGGCGTCGCTGCGACCGTGCGCGACCGCGGCCCGAGCAATTTCGTGCGCAGAACGGGCAACGGCGCACTGTGGGCTGCGCGCGTGTCCCGGGTCACGACCAGAAGAACGATCTGGCACGGCAAAACTGCAGCGACCAGCCATGAAGAACATGGCCGTGAGTTCCACGGCATCCGCCTGCGGCGGGGAAGGCTCTGGCTCCGGTCGCGAGACCGGAACGAAACCGGTCTCATGGAAACGGGAAGTCGGCTTTGTGCGTATCTGGGCATGAATGAGAAAGTCTGACGGAACGGCTGGATCGCCTTGAGCGGCCCGCGCAGCATCATGGGTAACGATTGCATGGAGGATGTGCTATGCCGTCTGCCGTAAGCGGGCCCGGGGCGCATCGCTACCGGCTGTCAGGAACCCCTCTGCAAGGATTTGCACTTGCGACCTGGGGATTCTTTGCCGGGTTCGCAGCAGTCGCCCTGTACGGGCCGGTGGCCGTGTTGTTCCAGGACCCGATGCGCCTCACCGGAGTCTCGCTTGGGTTTCTGGTCGCAGCCCCGCAGATTACCGGCTCGCTGTTCCGCATTCCCTTCGGTGCGTGGGTCGACCGTGCGGGGGGCCGCGTGCCGATGCTGACCCTGCTGGGTCTCTCGCTGATCGGGGTGTGGGGGCTGGTGTTCCTCCTGGCCACGACCACGGCCATCGATTTTCGGCTCTATCCGGTCATGCTCTTTTTCGGTCTGCTGAGCGGCTGCGGCGTTGCCTCGTTTTCGGTCGGAATCCCGCAAGTCTCCTACTGGTATCCCCGGAGCCGTCAGGGGGCGATCCTGGGTATCTACAGCGGCATCGGCAATCTGGCGCCAGGACTGTTCACGCTGCTGCTGCCGGTAGCAATCGAAACCTGGGGGGCCATGGGGTCATATCTGGGATGGCTGCTGTTTCTGGTCGTCGCGGCCTCCATCTATGCCTTGTTCGCGCGCGACGCCTATTACTTTCAGCTGCGCGCCCAGGGGGTCGGTGCGGATGAGAGCCGCGAGATCGCCGCCCGGCATGGCGAGGGGCTTTTCCCGAAGGAATCGGCATGGCCTGCGCTGATGGCCGCGGCCGAGAATCCCCGCACGTGGGGGCTCATGGTGCTTTACTTCGTTTCCTTTGGCGGATTTCTGGCGCTGACCGTCTGGTTCCCGGTTTTTTGGGTGAACTCCTATCACGTAAGCATGGTGCAGGCCGGCCTCCTGGGCGGGGTGGGCTTTTCGCTGCTTGCGGCCGTCATACGTGTCTACGGCAGCGCGCTATCCGAGCGGCTCGGCGCAGAGCGCGTTGCAGTGCTCGCGTACTCGGTCGTACTGGCCGGTGCACTGCTGCTCACTCTGGGCCGCAGCTTCTACCTGAGCCTCGCGGGCGAGATGCTTGTTGCACTCGGCATGGGTACCGGTAACGCAACCGTGTTCAGGATGGTACCGAGATACGTGCCCGAGGCCGTAGAGGGTGCATCGTGGTTCGTGGGGGGGATCGGGGCCACCGGCGGCTTTATGCTGCCGCCTTTTCTGGGCGCTGTGGTTGATGCCCTGGGCAGACGCGGCTATGCCGGCGGGTTCTTTGCCTATGTGGTGCTGGCAGTAATCGCCCTGATTGTCTCAGGCGGGTTCCGCCGCATCGAGAGGCGAAGATCCGGACCTGCAGACGGACAGCACCAGTGAATGCCACCGGTTTCCGTGCCGGCCGGATCTTGCGGCCTTTGCGCCGGACCCGGTGCAGCAACCGGACATGCACCGCCGGCGATCGTCATCCGGGACGGAGTCGGTCCGCGCACCGCCATGGCATCGGCAGCGGTTATACTGGCGGCTGTGCCAATGCCGCCGATCAACACGCTACCCTGGGTCCCGCTTCGCGCCGCGGCGGACAACTACGATTGTCGCCTGGCCAGCATGCCGGTTACGACCATGGCGCGTTCCGGATCGATGCATATGTCATCCGGCAGCACTCGGGCGCGCCGCGGCCTGGTACGGGGCTGACGCGGCTTGGCCGGCCGACATTGCATGCACAGGCCGACCCGATCGCTGGTCTGGTGGCAAGTGCTGTACCGGTACTCCCTCTTCGAGGCGGGCGATGCCGGATGGTCGCTGATCGTTGTCTCTACCTATTTCGGGACCTATCTGCAGGCGGTCCTGAAAACGCCCGGGTCAGACCTCGGCTGGGCCGTGACGGGCGGCGCGGTGATTATCGCGGTGCTGTCGCCGATCCTGGGCGCGGCCGCCGACCACAGCGGGCGGAGGCAGCCGTATCTGCGCGTTGCCGTGTTCGGAGTTGTGCTGGCGACCGCCGGCCTCGGATGGACCGGTACGGCTCCTGCGGCGCTGCTGCTGTTCATGCTCGCCTATATCTGCATCAACGCGGCGTTCGCGTTCTTCGCCGCGATGATCCCGGCCGTGAGCAGCGCGCGCACTGTCGCGACCGTGGTCAGCATGACCGTCGGTGTCGGATATGCCGGGGCTCTGCTCTGCATGCTGACCCTGAGCCGGCTCGTAACGAGCGACGCCCTGGCCGGCCGGGTGTTCCTCCCGATGGCCCTGATCTATCTGGGCTTCGCCATGCCGGCCATGTACCTTTCGCCCGACTTCATTGCCAGAAACCCGTCCACTATCCACTTCGCCGCGGCGTATCGGAGGCTGCGGCAGACCATTCGCGAAGCGTCGCGATACCGCCACCTGTTCCGTTTCCTTGTCGGCGATTTCTTATACAAGAATGCCATTGCCTCGGTCATTACGCTCATGGGGCTGTATTCACGCAATGTGATGGGATTCAAGGCGAGCGAGCTTGCTTCGCTCTTCGGGCCGGCGATCGTGGTTGCAATGCTGTCGGCCTGGCTATTGTTCGGTCCGTTGATCCGGACCGTCGGCCCCAAGCGGGCCGTATTGATAGACCTGGCAGTCTGGCTGCTGCTTTTCGGCGCCGTGCTGACAATCAGACCGCATATGTCGCTTGAGCTGGGCGGATGGCAGTTGCACGGGAAACAGCTTTTTGCCGGGATTGTTGCGCCGCTGGCCGGAATCGGGCTTGCCGGAGTCTGGTCCGGCAGCAGGGTGCTCCTCACGGCGCTGGCGCCTGTCGAGAAATCCGGCGAATTCTGGGGGCTCTACAACCTTTCGGGTCGCAGCGCCAGTGTACTGGGCGACGCCACGTGGTCGACGATTCTGACTGTGCTGGGAGAAGGGTCCCTGGGATATCGGGCGGCAGTCGCGGCACTGGCGTTGTACGTATTGCTGGGGGCCGCGCTGATCGCGTCGCTGCCGGATGTCCGTCCCTCACCTGGGAATTTTCAGCCACCGCTTTGAAGTCGGCATCGTGCCTGCGGGGTGAGGGCAGGGCACGGAAGAACAGCAGCGCGTATTCTGCCCTCGTGCGGGGAATCCGGAGGCAGCCGTTCCGTACAGCCGCAGATAACCGAGTGTACCGAGGCGCCTGGGCGTGACTACAGAAAAAACAATGCCAGCGGAGTATTCCGGACTTTCCGATGCGGATGTCCGGGCGCGCGCCGAGCGTGGCGATATCAACCGGATCAAGGCGCCGGCGAGCCGGACGACTCTTGAAATCGTACGCACCAATGTCTTTACCCGGTTCAATGCGCTTCTGGGGACGCTATCCGTCGTGATTCTGATGACCGGCCCCTGGCAGGATGCTCTGTTCGGCGGGATTGTCATCGTCAACGCCCTGATCGGAATCGTCCAGGAGCTGCGTGCAAAATGGACGCTCGATCGCCTCTCCGTGGTGAGCCAGCCCAGAGCCCGTGCGATACGTGCCGGGCGCAGCATCGACATCCCGACGGCGGAGATCGTCCTGGACGATCTTCTGGAACTCGCAGTTGGCGATCAAGTGGTCGTCGATGGACTGCTGCTCTCTGCTGCGGGACTCGAGATCGATGAATCCCTGCTCACCGGGGAATCCGAAGCGGTCCCCAAAAAGGCCGGCGAGGAAGTACTGTCGGGAAGCTTCGTGGTCGCAGGCACGGGCCGCTGCCGCGCAACCCGCGTCGGAGCCTCGTCCTACGGGCAGCGTCTTGCCGGTGAGGCCAGGAGCTTCAGCCTGGCGCATTCCGAGCTGCGGGCGGGGATCGACCGGATTCTGCGATATATTACCTGGGCCATCGTGCCGACCGCCGCCCTCCTTTTTACCAGTCAATTCGTGATACAGGGGGCGGTCGCCGGTGCGCTACTGTTTTCTGCCGCCGGTGTCGTAGCGATGGTGCCGGAGGGTCTGGTGCTGCTGACCAGCCTTGCGCTGGCGGTCGGAGCCATGAGGCTCGCCGGTCAGCGCACCCTGGTCCAGGATCTCGCCGCGATCGAAACCCTGGCCAGGGTCGACGTCGTCTGCCTCGACAAGACCGGAACGCTCACAGAGCGCGATCCGCGCGTGGAGCGCATCGAGATGCTGTTCGGCGAGCATCCCGATGCCACGCACGCACTTGCCGCCCTCGCCATGGCCGAGCCGGTGCCGAACGCCACTCTGCTGGCAATCGGACGCGCTTATCCGGAGGAACAGCCGCGTGCCGTCAGCAGTTTCGTGCCGTTCTCATCGGCCCGCAAATGGAGCGGCGCAAGCGTCGAGCGGCTCGGCACCTGGGTACTCGGCGCCCCCGAAGCGCTGCTTGCCGCGGTCCCGGGAAGCGGGCCGGTACGCCAGCGTGCCGAGGAACATGCACACTCCGGGTACCGCGTGCTGCTTCTGGCCAGATCCGACCGCAGCCTTGCGTCCGGCCAGATGCCGAGCGGTCTCGTTCCGGTCGCCTTCGTGCTGCTGACCGAACAGATTCGCGTGGATGCAGCCGAGACACTGCGCTATTTCGAAGCACAGGGGGTCGCAATCAAAGTGATTTCCGGAGACCATCCGGTCACAGTCAGCCACATCGCAACCCAGCTCGGAATCGCACGCGGCAACGACCCCGTCGACGCGCGAACGCTGCCGCAGAGCGCGGACGTATTTTCCGGATTGGCGGAAACGCACTCGGTCTTCACGCGGCTGTCACCTCAGCAGAAACGATCGCTCATCGCATCGCTGCAGGAGAACGGGCACATGGTGGCAATGGTGGGGGACGGGGTAAACGATGTCCTCGCGCTAAAGCGTGCCGACGTCGGGGTCGCCATGGGTGCCGGGGCCCGGGCGGCCAGCGCCGTGTCGCACATTGTGCTGCTCGACAATCGCTTCGCCAGCCTGCCGGCATCGATCGCCGAGGGACGCAGAGTGATCGGCAATGTCGAGCGGCTGGCGGCACTGTTCCTGACCAAAACTGTCTACGCAATGATCCTGGCGCTGGTGGTCGGTGTCGCCGATGTGACATTCCCCTTTCTGCCCCGGCACCTGACCCTGGTCGGTGCGCTGACGATCGGAATCCCCGCCTTCTTCCTGTCACTCGAACAGAACACTCAGCGGGCGCGTCCCGGATTCGTCGAGCGCGTTCTGCGCTTTGCCGTACTCAGCGGCCTGTTCGTGGCCGGTGCGACGTTTGCGGTCTATGCGCTGTTGCACGCCGGCCTGGGTGCAGACCGGACCGCCGCGACAGTTGTTCTGTTCGCGGTCGCCACCTGGGTGCTCGTAAGCGTGGCTCGGCCGCTCAGTCCGGCTCGCATGCTCGTGGTCGCGGGTACCGTGACCGCGTTCGTGACGGTGCTCAGTGTGCCGGTGCTGCGGACATTCTTCGCGCTGGAGCTCCTGTCGCCCGCAGCATGGCTGGTGGTGGGCGCGGTCACGATCGTGGCCATCGGTGCGCTGCACTGGAGTTCGGCATTTGCCGCCCATCCTCTTTTGCAGGCGAGAAAAAGCCGCCCGTTGCAAATCAGGGAAATGGTGGGGTGGCTGCTCGGCGCGGAAAGCCCCAAATGGCCGCTGGCCCTTGCCGCCATGCTCGTCATCGGTGGCACGTGGCTGTTTTTCGGAGTACTGGAGGATGTCATCAGTCACGACCGGCTGGTCGATGCGGATGTCTTTATCTATCACCTGGTGCAATCACTTCGCATTCCGGCCATCGACCGCGTGATGATTGCAGCCACCGAACTGGGCGATGCGCAGGTCCTGATCCCGGTGATTCTCGTGACGTTGGCGTGGTTTCTGATCCGCAGGTTGTGGTTGACGGCCGGATACTGGCTGGCCGCCATCGGTATTGCCGAAGTGCTGGCGAACGTGATGAAGCTCGCTTTGCACAGGCCGCGTCCCGGGTCATTCTACAGCGGGATCGAACAGTTCTCGTTTCCGAGCGGACATACGGCGATGGGCACGGTCGTCTACGGCTTCCTGGCGTACCTGCTGTGCCGCCAGGCCCGCGCGGGACTGCGCAGGCTGGTCATGGCGACCGCAGCCACGCTGATCGGGCTGATCGCTCTTTCCCGGATCTATCTCGGTGCGCACTGGCTGACGGACGTGCTGGGCGGCTTGAGCTTCGGCGTAGCCTGGGTCGCCGCGTTCTCTGTCGCCTATGAATACCAGTCCCATGAGCAACTCGGGCCGGAACGGTTTGCAGCGCTCGTGCTGGTGACCCTGGTCGTCGCTGGCGGCACGCATATCGCAGCAAGCTACCATGCCGATCGCCTGCGCTATACGCCGCGGCCCGAGTCGGTGTCGATGCACCGCGGGCAATCCGACCCGCATAGCCGACAACATCCATGCGCGCATACAGCAGTGCGGTTGCGTCCCTGGCTGGCCGGGCCGGAATACCCTGCCCGCGGGCGGGATCAGTCGCCGGCTTTCGGTTCCGAATGCGCCGATTCCGGGGCGGTCTGGGGTTCAGCCTGGACCGCGCTGGCGCCCGGTGCGGGCCTGGGCGGCGTGACGACCGGCGGCGGCATATCCCGTTCCTCGCTTGCCGGTGCTGCTGCCGGCGAGGTGCTGGCGTCCTCCGCCCTGGAGTGGGCATAGGACTGTCCGGCGCTCGAACCGGCTTCGTTGTCCGCGGGGACCGGAGTGGATGCGCGTTCAGCCGGCGCCGGTGCATGCTCCGAAGTCGGAAATTCCGCAGGCGCCGCTTGATTCCCGGTTTCGCCGTGACGTGACGGAGACCTGCGTCGCCCGCGCCGCCCGCGCCGCCCGCGACTGCCTTCGGGTCGCTCTTTCTGTGCGGCACCGGCCTGTGCGGCACCGGCGCGAGACGGCTCACGGCCCGGTGCTGGTGCCGGCACTGGCCGGCTCTCCGCAGTCCGGGATTCGGTCGGGCGCTGCTGGCCGGGATGGGCCGGACGGGGAGGGCGCTTCTCGCGGTGTTCGGGGCGCCGACCCTGTACCGGGCGTGCGGCCGAACGCGGCGCCGCTGTCTCGCGTGTGCGCTCCGGAGTCTTGGTAACCTCGGCCGGTATCGCCGGCTCGGTAGTTCCGAACAACCGGCGGGCGATGCGCTTCAACATGCCTTCCCTCGGTACCGGGGTCGCAACGGGAGCCTGAGCCGGAGTCGGCGCAGCCGTGTGTGTGATCTGGCCAACGGCAGGCTTCTCCGCCACCGGACTGGGGACGGGGCGCGCATGACGCGGCTCCTCTTCCTCGTCTTCCTTGAGTTCGACCTCGTAGCTGGGTGTATCGCTTTCGGCCTCGTACTCCTCGCCGCGGAGCCTGCGCACGTGGTAGTGCGGAGTCTCGATTTCCGGGTCCGGAATGATCACCACGGGGGTCCCGAGACGGGTTTCTATGGTGTTGATCTCGTGGCGCTTCTCATTAAGCAGGTACGTTGCAGTTTCAACCGGAAGGTGGACATGCAGCGCTGCGGTGTTCTCCTTCATCGCCTCTTCCTGGATGTAGCGCAGCACGTGCAGCGCCGAGGACTGGACACCGCGTACATGTCCGGTACCGTCGCAGCGCGGGCAGACCAGCGAGCTCGATTCTCCCAGCGAGGGGCGCAGCCGCTGGCGCGACATCTCGAGCAGCCCGAAACGCGAAATGCGGCCAACCTGCACGCGCGCCCGATCGGCTTTCAGAGCCTCGATCAGCTGGTTCTCCACGGCGCGCTGGTTGCGTGCCGGAGTCATGTCGATAAAGTCGATCACGATCAGACCGCCCAGATCGCGCAGCCGTAACTGCCGGGCAATTTCCTCGGCGGCCTCGAGATTCGTATTGAGTGCGGTCTCCTCGATGTCCGCACCCTTCGTGGCGCGTGCCGAGTTCACATCGATGGTCACAAGGGCTTCGGTATGATCGAACACGACCGCGCCGCCGGATTCCAGACGGACTTCGCGCGAGAATGCAGACTCGATCTGATGCTCGATCTGGAAGCGGGAAAACAGCGGTGTCTCGTCCTGGTACAGCTTCAGCCTGTTCAGGTTCTGCGGCATCACCTGCTGCATGAACTTGAGTGCGCGTTCGTGAATCTCGGGATTGTCGATCAGGATCTCGCCGATGTCCTGGCGCAGGTAATCGCGGATCGCGCGGATCACGAGATTGCTTTCCTGGTAGATCAGAAATGGAGCGGTGCGCTCCTGGGCCGCCGTGCTGATCGCATCCCAGAGATGAATCAGGTAATCGAGGTCCCACTGGAGCTCTTCGGCGCTCTTTCCGATGCCCGCGGTCCTTATGATGACGGCGTAATCCTCGGGGATCTTAAGCTGCGCCATGGCCTCCCGCATCTCGGCGCGCTCCTCCCCCTCGATGCGGCGCGAGATGCCTCCGCCCTTGGGATTGTTCGGCATGAGGACGAGATAGCGTCCGGCCAGACTGATGAACGTGGTGAGGGCCGCACCCTTGCTGCCGCGTTCCTCTTTTTCCACCTGGACGACCAGTTCCTGGCCTTCCTTGATCACATCCTTGATGCGCACCTGCGCCATCGGGGTCTTGTTGTCGTAATCCCGGAAATATATGCGGGATATTTCCTTGAGTGGCAGGAATCCCTGGCGTTCGGATCCATAATCCACAAAGGCAGCCTCGAGGCTGGGCTCGACGCGCGTCACCTTCCCTTTGTAGATATTGCCCTTCTTCTGCTGATAGGTGGAGGATTCGATATCGAGGTCGAGGAGCTTCTGGCCGTCGACGATGGCTACGCGCAACTCTTCAGGGTGAGTTGCGTTAAACAGCATTCTTTTCATTTATCCAAAATTTCCCGACGCCCGGCCCACTGTACCGCACCCGCGGACGACCACCTGGAGCCAATGAAACAAAGATCG
>JAKASJ010000001.1 GCA_021819085.1 Pseudomonadota bacterium
AAACGGAAATAAACCCGAAGAAGACGCGTCAGAGACGCTGATCTGAAGAAGACGGATGAGGAAGAAAATGCACGTTCATACCGGCCGGATCAAGACAGAATCAGCTTGGCGGCCACAGTCTGCGCAGTCGCGGCCTCGAGGCCGGCCAGTCGGTCGCCATTATGCTGCCAACGGGCAGTGCCTTCTTCGCTGCCTTTTTCGGTGTGCTTTATGCCGGTGCAGTGCCCGTACCTATCTATCCTCCGTTCCGGCCTTCGCAGCTCGAAGAGCATCTGCGCAGGCAGGCTACGATTCTGTCCAGCGCCCAGGCGCGCCTGCTGGTGACCACCGAGGAGAGCCGCCGCATCGCCCGTCTGGTGCGCGGATTGACCGGAACGATCAAGAGCGTAGATACCGTCGACGACCTGTCCGCGCACCCCCCGGGGCCGCCAGCCCGGAGCGCACCGGACGATGTCGCACTCATCCAGTACACTTCCGGCAGCACCGGGGACCCCAAAGGCGTCGTGCTGAGCCACGCGAATCTGCTGGCCAACATCCGCGCGATAGGCCAGACAATGGCCGTGAGCTCCACGGACATCTTTGTCAGCTGGCTACCGCTGTACCACGACATGGGCCTGATCGGGGCCTGGCTGGGATCACTCTATTACGCGGTACTGGTGGTGATCATGTCGCCGTTGCGATTTCTTGCGCGCCCCGAGCGCTGGCTGTGGGCAATTCACCGCTATCGCGCGACCCTGTCGGCCGCGCCGAACTTTGCCTATGAACTGTGCCTGCGCAAGATCGAAGATGCCGATATTTCGGGACTGGACCTCGGTTCATGGCGCATGGCCATCAACGGTGCCGAACCGGTAAGCCCGGACACAGTGCGCGGTTTCGCAAAGCGCTTCGCGCGCTTCGGATTCCGTCCTGAAGCAATGACTCCGGTGTATGGACTCGCCGAGTGTTCCGTTGGCCTGAGCTTTCCGCCACCGAACCGGACACCGGTCATCGACCACGTGCAGCGCGCCGCGCTGACCCGCAGTGGCACGGCCACGCCGGCCTCCGCCGGCGATGCCACGGCCCTGGAGTTCGTCGCCTGTGGACATGCCCTGCCGGGTCATGAAGTGCGCATCGTTGATTCCGCCGGGCGCGAACTGGAAGACCGTCGCGAAGGCAGACTGCAGTTCCGCGGTCCTTCGACCACCCGTGGCTATCTGCGCAATCCCGCCAAGACCGCCGAACTGTTCTCGGGCACGTGGCTTGAGTCGGGAGACCTGGCATATACCGCGGCTGGAGACATTTTTCTCACCGGCCGCAGCAAGGACATCATCATTCGCGCCGGGCGCAACATCTACCCCCAGGAACTGGAAGAGGCAATCGGCGATCTGCCCGGCGTCCGCCGGGGCTGCGTAGTGACCTTCGGCAGCCATGACCGCGTCACCGGAACGGAACGGCTAATCGTTGTCGCCGAGACACGGATCGAGGATGAGGAAAACCGCGCCGCACTCAGACGCAAGATCGAGGATCTTGTGACCACACTGCTCGATACCGCAGCCGATGACGTGGTGCTCGCCTCTGCACATACGGTTCTGAAGACTTCAAGCGGCAAGATTCGCCGTGCCGCATGCCGCGAGCTGTATGAAAGCGGCCGGCTCGGCGAACGTGCACCGCCGGTGTGGTGGCAGGCAGCACGGCTGTATGTCCGCAGCATCCTCCAAAGCGTCCGGCGCGCATGGCCGGCCGTGGCCGCACTGCTCTACGCCGCGTACTGGTGGTCACTGCTTTACGTCCTGGGCGTGGTTGCCTGGACGCTGGTAGCGATTCTGCCGGGACGCAACCGGCGCTGGCGCATGGTCCACGGCATCGCCCGGATATTCCTGCGCTGGGCCGCAATCCCGTTCCTGCAGACTGGCGTAGAACATATTCCGGAACAAGGCGCCGTGCTGGCCGCCAATCACTCAAGCTACTTCGACGGAGTGGTCCTGGCGGCGTTGCTGCCCGGATGCCCGACTTTCATGGCCAAGCGCGAATTGGCCTCTCAGCTCGTCGCAGGAGTGTTCCTGCGGCGGCTGGGGGCATTGTTTGCCGAACGGGTAGAGCCAAGCGGTGGAGTACAAAGCACCGTCGCGGCGCTGGCCGCAATCCGCTCGGGGCAGACCCTCGTGTTCTTTCCCGAGGGCACACTCACGCGCATGCCGGGCGTGCTGCCCTTTCACACCGGCGCCTTTTACGTCGCCGTCCGGTGCGGCTGCCCGGTCGTTCCCATTGCAATCCGCGGAACCCGCTCGATCCTGCGGGGCGATCAGTGGTTTCCGCGGCACGCCGCCGTGCAGGTCGAGGTGTTACCGGCGATAAGCGCTACCGGCAGCGACTGGGCAGATGTGGTGGATCTGCGCGACTCGGTGAGAAAACAGATTCTGCAGCGGACGGGTGAGCCGGACCTGGTGGCGCAAAGCGTCGAGAGTCCCGCCCCGCCCTCCGCCTGAACGTGACGGGGCACGCGGGCGGGCCGTGAATCACCGACTCGCGATCGGCGCGTCCGGTAACGGGAAACAACAGCGCCGGCGCCGCACAGTCAGCTTGCGTCGATCAGATTCACCAGCGCATTGAAAGACGTGTAATCGGAACGGCGGAACATCAGACCGACACCATCGTGGTCACTGCGTGCGACCTCCGCCTGCAGCCGGTGGTGGCGTAGCTCCTCCCCGACCTGCAATGTCAGCGCGAGATCGATCAACGCGCTCTTTGGCAGCGCCTGCCCCCCGGTGTGTACGTAGGCGCCTTCCAGGCTGATATTGCGTGTCTGACAATCCAGCAGCTTCAGCGAGCTGTAATAGAGCGCTACATCGAGCGCGACCGGCATTCTCGGTTTATCACGACGTTCATGATCCATTGCTGCCCCCTTTTCGAACCAAAAGACCTCATCTTGCGGCGTCCCTGCCGGCTCACGGCATTTTTGAGCGATATTACGCCAACGGCCCGTCGGAGGGAAACGACAAGGTCAAGCGCCACGGCGATGCGCACCACGGCGCTTGAAGCCCTCAATCTTCGGTGATGAACTGCAGTCCCACCCCATCATCCGTGACCCGCACCACTTTCACTTTCACGGTTGGCGGCTCCTCCCCGCCCAGCAATCCGCGCAGCTTCAGGTTCATGATGGTGCCGACGGATGGTCGCGCCTGGCCGGGCATGTACAGGAAAACACCGCCGTCACTGATGTCCTTGGTATTGAGAGTCAGCTTGCCTGTCTCGGCATAGAATACTTCCACCTCCAGCGACATCGCATAACGTTCGTGCCTGCGGTTCTCGCTCACGGATTTCCTCCGGAAAGTTCATGACAGCACAGTCGTTGCAGAGCTTCCATCCGCGCGCCTCTATGGCAGGGGGCGCAGAAAGCCAGCCGGTATCGGACGTTGGGGGAAGCCGTGATGCCGATGCCGTCCGGGACAACAGACCGCGGATCCTTCCCGAAGTATAGACATTCCGAGCGACACCCTGCCGGCGGCGCCGTTCCGTCAGGTTGCGGCAAAGCAGCCCCGTCGAACCGGGCCTTCGCTGGACGGCATGCAGGCGTGCCGGTGGGGCCACGGCCAGCAGACAGGCCCGGCTGCGCAGGGCATCCTCGCAATGAGGATGCCGCTGGAAACGACACGGTTACACTATCCGATTTTTCCCGCGCCCGGCCGGGCGCAGTGCGATGCGCTAGCTATACCGCCCGGCCCCATGACGGGGATTCAACTCCAGCACGCGGTCGTAGCAGGCAAGTTCCGCCTGGCGCTGGCCAAGGGCTGCAAACGTCAGGCCCTTGTCCATCCACGCCTGCCAGCAGCGTGGATCAAGCTCAAGCGCGCGCTCATGACAGGCAAGCGCCTCGCTGAACCGCTCCAGCACCCGCAGTGCGAGACCGCGATGGTACCAGGCCGCGACGCATTTCGAATCGAGCTCAATCGACACCTGATGGCAAATCAGGGCCTCGTCGCTTTGGCCGAGCTGGCGCAGAGCCTCACCCTTGTGCGCCCACAGCACCGGATGATCGGGACTCAGCTCCAGGGCCCGCTCGAAAGAGCCGAGCGCCTGGCGCAGGTACCCGAAACGCAGCTGGCCGAGTCCCCGATTGTCGCAATCCTCGGCTTCCAGCTCATCGCCCTCGAGCGGCAAAGCATGGGTCTCACCGGTCAGCGACCGGTACAGCTGTGCTAGGTGCCGGCGCACTGTGGCAAAGTCGGTGAAGCGCCGCGGTGCTTCCTTGGCAAGGCAGGTCTGAATCACATTGGCGAACAACGGGTGACGCTGCGCAAGCGACGGAGGCTCCCGGGTCTTGTGCAGCTGCTCGAACTCCGTCCACGATGCGGCAACAAACGGCAGTTCCCCGGTCACCATCTGGAACAGCAGCACACCGAAGGCATAGATGTCCGCGCGCTGATCGACATGTTTGCTGCCCGCGAACTGCTCGGGAGCGAGATAGGCCGCTGCAGCAACGCCGCGCCGGCCGTCTTCGGTTCTGCGGCCATGGACCAGTTCTGCGAGGTCGGCGCGGGTGCGTGTTTGGGCCGCGCTGCGCGCATCGCCAGCAGCCGCGATCAGGGAATCATCAAGCGCCCGCGACAAGCCCGGATCAGTGACCTTCAGGACGCGCTGCGGGGTAATGAGGCAGTTTTCCGGTCGGACATCGCGGTGCGCACCGATACCGTTCGATTGCGCATGTTCCAGTCCGTCGCACAGCTGCAGGGCGAACCGCAGGATCATCGCAGCATCGTCGATCAGACATGTCGAGCCGATCCACTGCCCGAGATGGGTGCCACAGACGTATTCCATGAAAAGCAGCGGGCAACCATCAACACTGTGTATGAAACGCGGCTGGACCACATTCTGATGGTGGCCAAGCTTGAGCCACGGCAGTGCTTCCTTCTTCAGACGATGCGGGAGAATCCCGTCCCAGTGCAGCAGCACATCGGAAAAAGTTTTCGCCGCCAGAACGTCGCCCGACTCGTTGTCGAAAACGGTATAAACGACCCCGTAGGGGCCGGCAAGGACCTCGCGAACATGCCAGCGGCCCGCGATCGTATCGCCGGTCCGCCATCTAGCCAGAATCAATGGAGGCCTACCTCACGCCGGGATTCCGGGCGCGCCAAACTGGATCAATCCGAACATACACCACGGTCAGGGTGATACCAATTTCCCCCCGATGAATTGGAGGCCGCGCCCGACATCCGGCAGCGCCCCTGGAGTCAGTCAAGATATTTCGCCTGCCAGGCGAGGTAAAGATTGTGGACGTAGTCGCAGTAGGTGCACTTGTCCGTGAACCTGGCCGGATCGATGGCATCATACACATAGTAGTTCACGCGGTTGTTCGGAGCCGTGAGAAAATGCCAAAGCTTCTGCACGGGCGTCTCGTTCGGCTTCCATTCGAAGACATCCTGGGCCTCGTAATGGAGAAAAACCGGCAGGATCGGCACACCGGTGCGCAGAGAGATATCGAATGCGCCGTAGCGGAAAGACGAGAAGATGCGCTTGCCCTTGCAACCGCCTTCCGGATAGATGACGACGTTGCGCCCTTTGCGTAGTTGACCGACGATCTGTTCGGCGGCAGCCCGTCGCGATTCGCGCGATTCGCGCTTGACGAACAAGGTACCTGCGGCACGGTTTATCCTCCCGGCGATCCACCAGTCGAGAACTTCGATCTTGGCCAGCGAAACCACATTGAACAGCGCCGGTACACCGATGTCCTCGAATGCGGACGGATGATTGGCGATCAGAATGAAATGCTTCGGCAGAGGATCGCGATTTTTTTGATGCAGTCGCAGATCAACGCCAAGTGCGCGGACGAAGAACCGGCACCAAAGACGGAACAGAGTGAAGTACGCCGGTTGCGTGCGCTCTGCGCTCACGAACGATGCGACATAGAGTACGGCGGTGAATGCCGTAAGTTCCAGCCAGCACAGTCCGAGCCACACGATGCGCGCCAGATAACAGATCAAGCTCCCTCCACGACCGCTGAAAGAATCGGCACGACAGATCCCCGTTCAGTAAAGGAGTATAGGCTGTCGCAGACGTGCGGATTTGCAGGCACTTCGCCCAGGGATCCGTAGCGACGGGACGTGGTCGGGGACAGGACATCGCGGCACGCAACGAGGCTGCGCAGAGTTGAAAGATTTCCGTACCTGCGGATGCATGAATCGCCTGCATGCCGGCCTTTCCCCGGACTTCAGTCACCGCATGCGCCCGATTCCACCTGCGGTGTCCGCTGACTCAGGGTTTGTGTCCGGAGGCAAACAGGGTCTGAACATCGAGCCACAGTCCGTTTTCGCCAGCCAGGCGACTTACCTCCGCCAGGTGTTCGCTGCGGATCAGCTCGACCTGCCCGGGATTCAGCCGGTCAACGAGATCACGGAAGCTGCTGCCCATCACGACTTCCCACCATTCGTGTGCATCGCGCAGGTGATAGCCCACCTGCTCTTCAGCGACCCGGCTGTCCGGAATACCCGCGTCGTGCAGCAGCTGCCGGCATCGACTGGACGCAGCCAGACTGTGGAGACCGGGAGCAAGCGGCTTGCCGGGTCCCGGCACACCCCCATCTTCGACGCGGTGCAGGAGCAATCCGGCCATGGGCTCAAACGCTCCCTCCCCGAAGGCGGAAAAGGCGATCGTACCGCCAGGTCTGAGCACGCGCACCCACCCGCGGATTGCGGCCTCCATGTCGGGCAACAGGTCAAGGGCATGCGAACAGAGCACCGCATCGAAATACCCGGCACGGAATTCCAGATGCCCGGCATCCATCAGGTGCAGATCTACGTTGGTGATACCGAACTGCACGATCTTGGCCTGCGTGCGATCAAGCATCTGTTCTGCCATATCGATCGCCATCACCCGCCCCGCCGGCCCAACGATCTGCGCTGCTGCAATCGCCACCGCACCGGTACCCGTGCCTGCATCCAGCACCTTTTGCCCCGGCTTTATGCCGGCATGCGTAATCAGCCGGTCGGCTGAAAAGGCGGAAAACCGCAGCGGCTCTTTGTCGTAGCCGGCCGCGGCGCGGTTGAACACTGCGCAGATGCGCCGGCTGGCGTGCTGGTCGTCGCGCATCGCATCGCGATCACCCGACGCATTGGTACCGATCATCACTTCATCCTCGCGCGGATCAGTGTTGTTGCCCGGCCGGGGCGTGGCTGCCCAATCCGGCACCGGCCCGCCTGCCAAACGTCCGTGCGGCTGGCGATTCCGTGCGGTTCCGGGGCATGCCGTAACCCGGCCCTGCCGCCAGCCGCGCGATCCTCCAGCCCTCCAAACGGCGCATGGGCCGGTTCCGCAGATATGCGGCCCGTTTCCTGGAGCGGGCGCCCGCCCGGGGATGCCCAGCCGGGATCGCTTTCCCCCGGGTCGTGGCGCTTACGGCTTGGTCTTTGGGCTTTCAATCTTGAAATTTTGTTCTATAAGTTTAGACAGAAGCCCGGGAACCATAACGGGTGCAACGGTCATAGGCAGCAACAATACCCATAAATTTCGGTAGGCCAGTTCGGGGAGTAGTCCAGATGTCGAGAGTCGCCATTGCCTTATTGTGCGCCCTTTTCGTGCTGCCGGCGTATGCCCAGCCTAACCAAGGTGTCCAGGTGCGGATCTTCCAGTATTTCCTGGCCAAGGCCCAAGGCGGCGATCCCAATGCGGAGTTCATCGTCGGAAACCTTTACGAAACCGGCAAGGGCGTCCAGCAGGACAGCAAGGAGGCCAAGAAGTGGTACGAAAAGGCCGCGGCACAGGGCAACCAGTCCGCCAAGGACAAGCTCGACGGGGGGAAACACGCTGCCGAACAGGCCGCCAAGGCGAGACAACTGGCCGCCGAGCAGGCTGCTCAGAAACGCGCCGATGCCGCCCGTGCCAGAATGAAAGCGGAGATCGCCGCCCGTGCCAGAATGAAAGCCGAGACGACCGCCCGTGCCAAAATGCAGGCCGAGATGGCCGCCCGCGCCCACCTTGCCGCGGAACGTGCTGCACAGGCGCGCGCGGAAGCGGCCCGCAGGCTGGCTGCCGCCAGGGCAGCGCAGGCACGGGCACAACGGTCCATTGATGCCATGCCGATCGTTCTGGGCGGCAATTGGTATCACAGCCAGAACGCAGCACAATTCCTGCCGTCAGCCAGCACCAGCTGTCTCCAGGTCGGCAGCAGCGAGATTGTCTGTTTCTCCAGGCGGCTGCACCGCGATGTCGGCGGCTCGGCGCTTACATACACCGTGAAATCCACGCTGTCCGACTTCAACCACACGGGGGACTTCACGGCGAATTATCTCTACGATGTCCTGGACATAGGCAGTGCCGGGTCCGACGCACCGGCCGACCCTTCCGCGGCTGTCCTCGCCCCGGCGGCAAAGCTCGGCTGGCAGCAGCCCGGACAGACGCTGCACTGCCGGACGAGCAACGCGCAAACCGTTATCTGCGCAAACCGGAACAATCAGATGTTCGAGTTTACCAAACGTTGACAGCCGGTCACCTGCACCGGCCATCATGAGTCGACCTCCAATGAATCGAGGATACCGTCACAACCCAGAGTTGCAACGCTGCCGGAGGCATTGCCGGCCGCCGGCTGTTTCCTGTGTCTGGCTGGATCATCGGGCGTTGCCGGATGGACAGCCGCAGGGTCAGGTTTCCGGATTAAGACCATGATGCAATCGAAACTGAGCCAGTGCTGCGGAATCCTTCTCATCGCGCTCACCCTGGGTACTGCCTATGCCGGCACGGTGAGTCAGGCCGAAGAGCGGCTGTTCAACGTACAGCTTCGCCTGGCTAAGAGCGGTGATCCCAATGGCGAGTTCTACGTGGGCGAAATGTACGAACAGGGCCTCGGAACTCCGCGCAACCTCGAACTGGCCCACGCGTGGTACGAGAAATCGGCCGACAAGGGCAATATCGAAGCCAAGGACAAACTGGCGAACTGGGACGAGGTAGTGAAACACGCCGCGGATAGCCAGCAGCAGGTGCGGGCGGCGGCCCGGGCAAAGGCGCAAGCCGAGGCGCGCGCGAAGGCACAGGCATTAGCACAGGCCCGTGCACTTGCGCAGCAAAAAGCGCAGGCCCTTGCGCTCGCCAGAGAGCGTGCCGCTGCCGAGCGCGCCAGAAAGCGGGCGGCAGCCGAAGCGGCGGCAAAAAAACTGGAACACGAACGTGCCGAAGCGCTGGCACGCGCCCGCGAACATGCAGCGGCGTTGCGCGCCAGAAAAATCGCCGAGGAGAAGGCACAGGCCGAGGCCAGACAGCGTGCTACGGCGATTGCTGCCGCCAAGTCCCGCGAAGCTGCAGCGGCTGTCGCGCACGCCAAGAAGCCGGCGCCGGAAGTTTCATCGTCGACTCACAAGAATAAGCATCACGTCGTCCAGTTTTCCCCCAACCCCTGCAAGGGGGTTGCGGCCCAGTTTCTCTCGACCTGCCACTAGTAGCCGCCGGGCCCCATCGGCCCGGCGCAATCGCCAAGCCGGCAGGAAACAGCAGCGCACCCGGCACATCTGTTCCAGGTTCCAGACGATGGCGCGAGGTCACCCAGCCACCTTTGCCGGATCGGTGGGTCGCGGTACCTGATGACAGCCGCCGCGTCGGCCGCCAACGCAGCCACTTGCGCTCCGGACGGACCCGGGAACGGGTGGGGTTATGCCTGGTCCTAAAGGTCCACAAATCTGCGCGGCCAGCCCGTACGTGGAGTGTCGTTGGGCATGGCAGGCAATCGCGGGACCGTATCGCCCGGCATCACGTCTTTATATTCGGGCGAAAGCAACGATGCGCAACGCGACATGGGCAACGAACCATCAAGGTGCCCGATGACGGCAGGGGCCGCCCATGGACTCGCCGGTGTCGGCTCCTGCCCGTCGCGTCGCCGTTACCAGCCGGCAAGGGGCAGGAGTACCTCGGGGCCGGCCGGGTTGCCGATACCGTCCTTGATCCGCTGATCCACCACCCGCGACACCCCACCGGAACCCGGGTATCGCGTGCTGCGCGATGCATTGCGCCTGGAACTACCCGCCCTGCCGCCGCACCGAACATAAACGCCAAACCACCCCTGTCTCCCGCCGCGCTACGCAGATCGCGTAGCGCAGAAGCGGTGGGGTGGTTTACCGATAAATCCATAAACTGGTCTCGCTACCGGGGCCAAATAGCGAAATCCGGGATGGCGGATCGACAGGAATCAGCACAGGCGGCCTCCGGCAAGCTGCGCGCTTCGGGAACGGCGTCCCCCGCCGGGGGTCCCGTTCGGTCATGACCAACCGGCCTTCACCCGCGGTGCTTAGCGGCGCTGCCGCACCTGCGGCCCGCGCCGGGGTGGCAGGCGGAGACTCTCAACGCAAAGCCGCCCTGCGCCCGGACCCGTCGTCCGCGCCGGACCCGTCCGTCAGGGCACGATCAGCAGGACCTTGACTGTACGATCCAGCACCTTGCCATCAACATAGCCGATGCCATCGGGGTGGCGGGCAACCCAGCGCTTGACGGCCTCGTTGCCACCCACCGCACGCGGCGGTTCGCCCCTGCCGGAAAAAATGAGCTTTGACCAATAGGACTTGAGTCTCACCGGACCCATTCCGACTACCTTTCGGTAGAATTCGGCCCGCACCGGACTGTGCCGATACTGATCTACTGCCACGGCCCTCCGGCCATCGGGAAATTCGTCAGACTTGCCGAGATAAATCATGGCAACATCGGCTGCGCTGATGCCCTCTAGCGGATTTGCGGGATTTCCGATGATCGCGAGCGCAGCATTGGCCGCGTTCATCATTCCCGAAAACCCGACGACGACGAGCACGAGGACAGTAAGCTTTTTCAGTAGTCTTGCCATTTGTCCGAATCTCCTAGAACACGAGGTCGAGGGCAACGCTGTAGATCATCACGTGGCTCTTGCCTGCGGGCAGAGGCCCGATGAGCAACCCGCGCGTTCCGTCGAGCGGTTTGACCTCTTCCGCTTCGAACTTGATATCTGCACCGGTGCCCAATTCGTACCGCAGACCGCCGGTCACCGAGCTTTGCGCAAGCGGCGTGCCATAGCCCTGCCCGACAGGGTTGTTGTTATCCTCGAGCTTGGCGAAGGTCACGTTGGGCAGGAATTTCCCGATGCGATAGCCGACGGTCGCATACCAGCCCTTCTGGTCAGGAAAAGCTGCGTTGGCGCCCTGCTCGATCTTGCGCTGGAAATACTCCGAATACAGCACGATGTTCTCCCAGTCCATGCTGCCACCGACGCTGGAGAAGGTCGCCGTCTTGTCACTTACACCGAACGCCGGCGCACTGACCAGGGTCTTGAGGTACCCGGCGCGCAGGGTGAATGCATTGGTGCCACCGCTCACGTTGATGCCGTACATGCTGTCGGCAGTGAAGTCTGTGTAAGCCACAGTACCCGGAGGCGAAGGCTGGACACTGCCGACACCCGTTTGCGGGTTTACGACTGTTTCCGGAACGGCACCGATGACTTCCTGCGGAACCAGCGCCTGTTCACCCGAGCTCGCGCCGTAATAGGGCTGTATCAGCATCGAAAACCGGCCGAAATTGACCCGATAGAGCATGTCCAAGCCGTTGATCGTTGAGATCGGGTTGGAGTAGTAGACCTCCTGCGGCGGGCGTATCCACGGATAGGCATAGCCGACCTCCAGGTAATCGGAGATCAGAAAGGTCGTGAGCTTCAGCTTGCCGGCGCGGATCGCCAGCGGATCGGCCAGATGGTAAGTCACGAACGCCCAGTTCGCTTTCATCGCGTAGTTGCCTTCACGGGCCCGCGACAGCAACTGTCCGGTCACATCCACCTTCGAATTGATCTTGGCGGATATCTGCAGACCGAAGCGGCTGTCGTTGGTGAACCCGACCTTGTTGGCGATGTTTCCATCCTGACTCACCAGGCCTCGCCCTGGCCCTGCGGTGCATGCAACATCACCTTGGCAGGGTGCTGTATCAGCATAGGTGGCCCCGGCGGTGAGAAAGCCATTCACCCGGACTCCTTCAATTCCAAACGCCTGACCAGCGCTGAGGATCGACAAGACCCCCATTGCGCTAATTAGCCATTTCTTCATCGTATGATCCCCTCACGTTTTGTGGAGAATTTTGGCTCTTGTTATGCCGTCCCAAGCAATTGAAATGGGCACGACCGCAACCACCGCGGACCATCCAGTTCGCAATCCACTGGTTTTACTATAGTCAAGGACTACGGCGGCGCAAGAAAACAATTGGCCGTTTCTGTCTCTGGCCAAGGCGCGTGCACGGAACGGACAGAAGCCTGGCGCCGACACAGCCTCGCGCCTCGCCGGATTTGCCTCCCGTCCGGCACGGAACCCGGGGTGCAGGACTCGTGTCGAATCTGCAATGAGCGTGAACCAATATGAAACACTTTCCGAGGCGATTACGGCACTCAAGCGCCGTGGATACGGTGTGTACTTCGAGGCGTTCGACGGCCTGATCAGCACCCCCGACCACCGCAAATCCTTCAGCGCGGACGAAGTGGCCGTACGCGAGCATCATCGTTTCGAGGGAACCTCCGATCCGGATGAAATGGCCGTGGTCTACGCCATTGAGACGGCCGATGGCACCCGTGGCATTCTCATTGATGCTTTCGGGGTCTACGCCGACCCGAAACTGGGCCGACTGATCACCACCGCGCAGATGCGTGAATACACGCCCTCCCTCTGAGCAAAAGTGACCCATTTCCTGCGGTTGCCTACACCCCTCTCCCCCCGCATCCTGTCTCGCATCATGCCTTTGCGGCCACAGGAACCCGGATCCGCAGATGCCGTGCCAGAATAGACACCACTTGTCCGGCGGACAGATCTGATCGTCTGACACCGGATGCAGATCCGGATGCGTGTGCCATAGTTGATGCGAGAACCATCCCGGACCAACCGCAGTAACGGGTTCAAGACACCCATCGCCGGGGCACATCGCTAAGGAAGAACGTGTGAGCATCTTCTATAAGGACTGTCCCCAATGTGCCGCCACCCATGCCGCGAGCGCTGTCCGCTGCAGCTGCGGCCATTTCTTCGTCCTGGAAAGCGAAGCGGGACCGGAGTTGAGTCCCGAGCTGCGCGCCCAGGAAGAAAAACTCTATGAAATCTACCTTGCAGCCCGGCGTGACCAGACCGCCAGGGCCATGGAGGCAGCACGCGCCGAGGCCTCCAGGGCGCCCGGAAGCGCTCAGGCAGCCCGCCTGCTGGCAGAGGCTGAAGCAGCCCTGAAGGCGGCTCAGGCAGAACTCGATATCCAGATGGAAAAAAGCGCTGAATCGCGAAGACTGGCGGAGGCCGCCAGAGCCGCGGCCGTCGAGCCCCGGACTGCCGTGGAGACCGGTACCGGCCCGAACCCGGATTCGGCTCAGCCCACTGCTCCAATCGCGGCCAAGCCTGCCGCCAGATCAGCGAAGATCCGCGCGCGCTCTGTGCACGAGGCAGCAGCCAGGGCAGACAAGAGTAACGTAGCCGCTGCGACACACGCCAGACCGGCACCGGCTCCCGCCGGCGCCCGGGCTAAAGCCGAGACACGCGCCCAGGTGAAAGCACAGAAGGCGGCGCGGGCAGCACTCGCCAGAACACGTGCCGAGGAGCTCGCCTGCTCCGAGGCCGACAGCCGGGCGCGTCAGCGTGCACAGAGCGAGGAAGCCCTGAGGCTCGCCCAAGCGGAATCCGAGCGATCTGCGCAGGCGGCTAGCGTCCAGGCCGACGCACAACGGGCGGCGCACGAAAACAGGGAAACGCCGGCGCAGACCCAGCCGGAACTGGCGCCGCTTGCGCGCCAGGAAATGGCCGAACAGGCATTCCGCGCAGCACAGGCGGCGAAGGCTGATCATGCTTTGGTCATGGTCAAGGCGGAACAGCACGCCGCACAGGCCGGGGGTGGTGCGGCATTTCGGGCGGCACAATCGGCACGCGCGGCTCAGATCGTCGCCACGGTCCAGGCCGCGGACACGAAGGAATGCCCCAGCTGCACCGCATCGGTCGCGCTCCTTGCCAAAACATGCCGCTGCGGATTCACTTTTCCCGCAGGCTCGACGGAGCTGCCGGTGCTGACGCTCAGCGCGGTGGAACTCGCCGAGCTGTTCGGTACCCCACGGTCCTGATCCAGACCGCAACAGTCCAGCATAGCGGTCGCACCACGCCCTCCGGCGTTCCTCCGGCGCGCGGAAACACCGTCACACGACGGCCAACACCTCCAGCAGTTGGTTCAGGCGCTGGACGAACCCCGCCGGATCATCGAGCTGCCCGCCTTCACTAAGCAACGCCTGATCGAAAAGCAGCCGACTCCAGTCGGAAAATCGCCCGGCATCGTCCTCCGACCTGAGCCTGACGACCAGCGGATGCGCAGGATTGATCTCCAGAATCGGCCTGACTGAAGCGCCGCTCTGGCCAGCCGCCCTGAGCAGGCGTTCCATATTGACGCTGATATCGTTCTCACCGGTCACCAGACAGGCTGGTGACGTGGTCAGGCGGTGTGTGACACGCACATCGCGCACGCGCTCCCCGAGCACGCTCTTGATCCTGTCCGCGAGATCCTTGAATTCGGTCGCCGTCTTCTCCTGCTGCGCCTTGTCCTCCTTGTCTTCCAGCTTGCCGAGGTCCAGGTCGCCCTTGGTCACCGACTGAAGCCGCTTTCCTTCGAACTCGGTAAGGTGAGTCACCACCCATTCATCAATGCGGTCATGCATCAGCAGGACTTCAACGCCCTTCTTGCGGAAGATTTCCAGATGCGGACTGCCCTTGGCGGCGCCGAAGCTGTCGGCGGTGACGTAATAGATCTTGTCCTGACCCTCTTTCATGCGCGCCACGTAGTCGCCGAACGAGACAGCCTGGGCATCGGTATCCGTGTGCGTAGACGCAAAGCGCAGCAAACGGGCAATGCGATCGCGATTGCCGTAATCCTCAACGATGCCCTCCTTGAGCACACGGCCAAATTCCTTCCAGAACACGGTGTACTTCTCGCTATCCTTCTGGGCCAGGTCATCAAGCAGGTCGAGAACTTTCTTCACCGAGCCGGCGCGCATGGCATCGATGTCCTTGCTGTGCTGCAGGATTTCCCGGGAGATATTGAGCGGCAGGTCGTTCGAATCGACCACGCCGCGGACGAAGCGCAGATACGCGGGCAGCAACTGCTCGGCGTCGTCCATGATAAACACCCGGCGCACGTAGAGCTTCACGCCATGCCGTTTCTCCCTGTCCCAGAGATCGAATGGAGCGCGCTGCGGCAAATAAAGCAATGCTGTGTATTCCTGCTTTCCTTCCACGTGGCTGTGTACGTGGGCCAGCGGCGGCTCGAAGTCGTGCGCGACATGCTTGTAGAATTCCTCGTATTCCTGCGCGGTGATCTCGCTGCGCGGGCGCGCCCAAAGCGCGGAAGCGCGGTTGACGACCTCCTCTGGCCCATCCGCTTCGCCTTCCTTGCGCATGCGAATCGGGAGTGTGATGTGGTCGGAGTATTTGTGCACAATGTCCCGCAGCCGGTGCGGGTCGAGAAATTCCTCTTCGCCCTCGCGCAAATGCAGCACCACTTCCGTGCCACGCGCAGGGCGCTCGACCGTCTCGAGCGTATACTCGCCCTTGCCGTCCGACTCCCAGCGCACTCCATGCTCCGGTCCGAGGCCTGCGCGTCGCGTATACAGCGTCACCTTGTCGGCAACGATGAATGTCGAGTAGAAACCGACCCCGAACTGGCCTATAAGCCGCAGGTCTTTTGCGCGGTCTCCGGTGAGCGAAGCCAGGAACTGGCGGGTACCCGATTTGGCAATGGTACCGATGTTGTCGACTACCTCCGCGCGACTCATGCCGACGCCATTGTCCGAAACCGTAACCGTCCGCGCCTGCGGATCGAACTGCACCCTGATCGCCAGATCGCTGTCACCTTCGAACAGGCCATCGTCGGTCAGCGCTTCAAAGCGCAGCTTGTCGGCAGCATCCGATGCGTTGGATATCAGCTCTCGCAGGAAGATTTCCTTGTTGCTGTAGAGCGAATGGATCATGAGATCCAGAAGCTGGCGGACCTCGGCTTGAAATCCGAGGGTTTCCTTGTGCATCTCTGTGGTCATGGGGAAAAACAGGCTCCTCTTGAAGGTTGTCCGGAAACTGCCAGATGGGAATTTAGGGTCTGCGGGGATGGGTTTCAAGGGCACCGCCCATCCTTCGAAAATTGCTGCCCCCAGGCCGCCCGAAAGCCGTCTAGCGGCGGACGGGGTGCAGGTCATCCGGGGTGTCGATGTCCTGCACGATGCCCGGATCGTCTACGGGGATGCGCACGACACGGCCGGGGTGACGTGCAATGAGGTCGCGGGCGCCGGTGTCGCCGCGCAGCTGCAACAATTGCGCGCGCAATGGTGCGCCGAATCCGACCGGGTGACCGCGCTGCCCCCGATATTCCACAACCGCGATTTCGGCGCCGCCTTCAATGGCACCGGCCACCGCAGCGATGGTGGCAGGCCGGATATACGGCATGTCCGCCAGGGCAAGAACCCAGCCTCCGGCCTGGGCGCTGGCGGTCACACCACAGACGATGCTGTGACCCAGGCCGTGCGCCGAGTCGCGGCAATATACCACGTCCAGGCCCTCCTCCCGCAGCCGTCGCGCGAGCTCCTCATCGCCCGACCGGACCACGCCCAGGGATTGGGGCAGTCCCTGGGCCAGATGGCGCGCCGCCGATACGCCGATGGCACAGCCGTCGGCAAGCGGGCAGAGAAGCTTGTTTGCTCCGAAGCGCAATCCAGCGCCACCCGCCAGCAACAGACCCTGGATCATGTCATGCGGCGGGTTCACGCCCGGGCACGTTGCGCTCAACAGACGCATCGCATCCGGACAGCGACACAGCGGCCGGAGCGCGGCGCACAGCGGTCAGTTCCGCGAGGATCGCGACCGCGATCTCCGGCGGGGTGCGGCTTCCGATCCGCAATCCGACCGGACCGTGAAGCCGCGCGGTCGCGTCCGGCGGCAGACCGAGTGACGCCAGGCGCTCGCGGCGCCGGGCGTTGTTGACCGTCGACCCGAGCGCACCGACATAGAAAGCAGCCGAGCCGAGCGCCTCCATCAGAGCCAGATCGTCGAGTTTGGGATCGTGAGTGAGGGCGATGACCGCACTACGCGCATCGCAAGCCGAGGCCACAACGGCATCATCCGGCATGGACGCGTCGACCGCGACGCCGTCTACCGGCCAGGTATCACGGTATTCCACGCGTGGATCGCACACGATCACTTCGTAATCGAGCGCCAATGCCATCTGCGCGAGATAGCGTGAGACCTGACCCGCGCCGATGAGCAGCAAACGCCAGGCAGGACCGAAAACCTTGATCATGTCCCGGCCGTCCCAGGAGAAATCGCTGTCGCGCCCGGCCGCATGCAGGCTCGCTTCGCCGGTGGCCACGCACAGCCTCCGCGCGATGAGCCTGCGCGCATCGATGGCATGCGCGATGGCCCTGAAGGGATCGACGGAGCTCAGCCTCTCCGTGACGAGCTCCAGACGCCCCCCGCACGGCAGACCGAAGCGATGGGCCTCCTCCACACTGACACCATAACGGACGATTTCGGGCAATCCGTCGACGGGTGCCCGCTCGCGCAGCCGCCGCACGAGGTCTTCTTCCACGCAGCCGCCGGATACCGATCCGGCCATGCGGCCATCGGCACGCAGCGCCAGCATTGAGCCCGCGGGACGCGGAGACGAGCCCCAGGTGGCGGCCACCGTCACGAGACTCACGTCACGGCCCTGCTCCTTCCATGCCATCGCAGTGCGCAGCACTTCCAGATCCGGGGCTTCCATGGTGATGGTCCGGTTTAGCCAACCCGAATCGGCAGGCGCCGCACGGGCCTGCCGGTGGCAGCAAACACCGCATTCGCGACCGCCGGGGCGATCGGCGGAGTTCCCGGCTCGCCGATGCCGCCGGGCGATTCGGCGCTGTGCACGATATGCACTTCGATCTCAGGCATATTGTCCATGCGCAGCACCGGATAATTGTCGAAATTGCTCTGCTGGACACGCCCATCCTTGATCGTGATCTCGTCCGCGAGTGCCGCCGACAGGCCGAAAACTATCGCGCTTTCCATCTGCGCAACCACGGTATCGGGATTGACCACCATTCCGCAGTCGACCGCGCAGACCACCCGGTGCACACGCAGCCTGCCGCGTTCGGAAATCGAAACCTCGGCAACCTCGGCAACATAGCTGCCGAACGACCCGGCCACCGCAATGCCCCGGTGCCGGCCCGGCGGCGGCGGACTGCCCCAGCCGGCTTTGCTGGCGGCCAGTTCGAGCACCGCAAGGTGCCGCGGATGCTTCTTGAGCAGCGATCTGCGCAGCTGATACGGATCCTTGCCGGTTGCATGCGCGATCTCGTCGAGAAAGCACTCGGTCACGAAGGTGTTCTGCGATGACCCCACCGAACGCCAGAAACCGACCGGCACTCCCGGGTCATCGAGCACATAGCTCACATGGATGTTCGGCACCGCATAGGGCAGATTGGCCGCACCCTCGACCGAGGTGGGATCAATGCCGTTCTTGACGGATTTCGGGAACACGCGCGCGAATATCGAGGGACCGACGATATGATGACGCCAGGACTGGAGCGCGCCGTGAGCACCGATGCCTGCCGACAGGCGGTTATAGGTCGCTGGCCGGTAAAAATCATGCCGCATGTCGTCCTCGCGCGTCCACTGCAGCTTCACCGGGGCGCCGACGGCCTTCGAAATCTGAACGGCTTCCGCGACGAAATCCTGCTCCGAGCGCCGGCCGAACCCTCCGCCCAGAAACGTCGTATGGATCCTGACCCGTTCCTCCGCCAACCCCGTGATCCTGACCGCGGTCTGTTGGGCACCGGTCTGGGCCTGCGTCGGAACCCATATATCGCAGCCGTCCGGACGTACATCGGCGGTACAGTTCATCGGCTCCATGCAGGCGTGCGCCAGGTACGGAACCTGGTATATCGCATCGAGCTTCCTGGCCGAACGCGCCTCGGCAGCGCCGGCGTTGCCGACGCTGCGGGCAACGGCGCCGGGCCGGCGCGCCGCCGCCTGAAAGCGCTGCTCAATGAGAGCGCTGCTCAACCCGGCAAGCGCACCCTCCTCCCAACGCACGCGTAGCGCATCCCGGCCAACCTTGGCGGGCCAGAAGCCGTCAGCGACCACGGCCACACCCGAGTCGATGGCGAAAACCCGGCGCACGCCCGGGACAGCAAGTGCTGCGGCGGCTTCGAATCCGGCCAGCTTGCCTCCAAACACCGGACAGCGCAGCACCAGCGCGGTGAGCATTCCCCGGAGCTGCACGTCCTGTCCGAAGACCGCCTTCCCGGTAACCTTGGCATGCGTGTCGACCCGCGGCACGGGCGTGCCGATCAGGCGGAATTCCGACGGCTCCTTGAGAAACACGGTCTTTGGCACGGGCAGGGTCGCCGCGCGGCGCGCCAGCGCACCGTAACCCAGCCGCCGGCCGCTCGGGGGGTGTATGACCGCACCGTTCTCGGTACGGCATTCTGCAGCCGGTACCTGCCACGTTTCCGCTGCAGCATCGAGCAGCACCGCGCGGGCGGCAGCACCGGCCTGCCGCACGGGCATCCAGAAAGCGCGCACCGCAGTGCTGCCGCCGGTGAGCTGCTGACCGATCAGCGGATTGAAATACGCTCTTGCGGCCGGCGCGGTCTCGATGCGCACCCTGCTCCAGTCGGCATCCATTTCGTCGGCGGCCAGCATCGGGATGGCGGTCATCACGCCCTGCCCCATCTCCGAGCTTGCCACCATGAGCGTGACCACATCGTCCGTACCGACGCGAATCCACGCGTTGGGCACGAATGCAGCCGGGTCCGATGATGCCGGCTCGCTGGCCGATGCACGCTCGGGCAGATAGAAACCGACGAGCAATCCGCCACCCGCCGCGGCGGTGATCTTCAGGAAATTGCGCCGTCCGATAGCGACCATCTCGCCCATATCATGCCTCCTTGGCCATGTTCCGCACGGCGCGCCGGATGGCCCGGCGGATACGCTGATAGGTGCCGCACCGGCAGATAATTCCCGACATGGCATCGTCTATGTCCGCATCGCTGGGCCGCGGATTTTTTTCAAGTAGCGCAACGGCCGTCATGATCTGGCCGGACTGGCAGAAACCGCACTGCGGAACCTCTTCGGCAATCCATGCACGCTGTACCGGATGGCTGCCGTCCGCCGACAATCCTTCGATCGTGGTGATGTGTTTTCCTGAGACCGACGATATCGGCGTGATGCAAGACCGCAGCGGCTGACCATCGACGTGCACGGTGCACGCTCCGCAGGCCGCGATCCCGCAGCCGTACTTGGTCCCGGTCAGTCCGATGGTCTCGCGCAGAACCCACAGCAGCGGAGTGCTGGGGTCGACTTCGACGGAATGGGGCGTGCCATTTACGTAGATTCGCATCATGCGTGCTCCTCCATGACCGATGCTTTTCGGGAACTGCGCAATGTGGGGACGGATCAGCCGCGGGGCACCGCGGTACACGTCGCGTCGAGGCTAACACCGGGAATCATACCCCAGACGCAGGCGTGCGCAACCGGACAACGCCTATGCCGACAATCGGCACGAACATGCCGTCGATCAGCGCTCGCCCGCAGCCGAAGCGATCGCAAAGATGTCCGCTGCGCCAGACGAAACATGTTTAAATTCATTTATTTAAACAACGTAAAAGCGGCCTCAGCAGCCGATTGGTATGAAATATGCTGTGAATAAGTCGTCACGATGATTGGCCGCAGGTCTGCGGAACCCCGGCACAAGCATCGCGATCGCCCGGATCCGGGCAACAGCCGACGGCTGGCAAACCCTCGGGCCGAACCGACATCGGGATCACGACGACCAAAAAAATGATAAGAATACTGATCGCTGACGACTCGCCAGACGACGCCGAGCAGTGCATCCAGGCGTTGCGCCAGGCAAAAGAACCCGTGCGGACCGGTCGCGTGATGGATTCCGCCGAACTCAGGGCGGCACTGTCGGGAGCCGAATGGGATGCCCTGCTCATCGAGCAGCGGATGGCCAACCTGAGCGTGCCGAAGGCGCTCGCGACACTCAGAGACCATGGTCTCGACATCCCCGTGATCGTTGTAACCCGGAAGATCGCGGATCCGGAACTGCAGCAGGCTATGGTAGACGGCGCACGCGATGTGGTGATCAAGGGGCGTTGGGCACGTTTGTTACCCGCGCTGCGTCGCGAACTGCTGGCGTCCGCCGATCGGCGGTCGTCGGCCAGGGTATCGGAAGAGATGCGCCGCCTCGAGGACCGGTACCGCGTGATGATAGAGGGGTCGCGCGAGGCGGTATGCTACTGTCACGACGGCATGTACGTGGACGCTAATCCGGCCTACCTCGCGCTTGTGGGCTACCATGACATCGGCGAACTGAAGGGCGTCCCGATTCTCAACCTGGTCGCCAACAAGGATCGGGCCCGGCTCAAATCCCAGCTCCGCAGTCCCGATGGATTCCGCGATTCGCGCGAGTACACCGCCATCACGAGCGGCGGCGAGCAATTGCCTGTCGAAATTGCGGTATCCGCGGTAAATATCGAGGGCGAACCCTGCGTGCAAGTCGTGGTCACCGACATATCGAAACGCAAGGCGCTCGAAACCAGGCTGCAGTTCCTGCATCAGCGCGACGTCCTCACGGGGTTGTGCAACAGGCCGTACTTCCTGCAGGAACTGGGCAAGGCGATCGATCTCGTACGCGCCGACTACGGCTCATGCTTTCTGATCAGTCTGGAACTGCACCAGATAAGGGAAATCAACGAAGCCCTGGGGCATGAGGCGTGCGATCGCCTGCTGCTCATGCTGACCCGCCAGCTACTCGAGCGCGTGACCGGACAGCAGCTCATCGGCCGGGTAGGCGGAGGCCAGTTCGCAATCCTGCAGTGTGCAACTGCGCGCGAGTCGGCCGAGCAGCTCATGCAGGCACTGCGGCAGATGACCGCCGCCTTCCGGTTCAGCGAAGGAGCCGAGCGCTTCGATTTCCGATTTGGACTGAACCTGGTGGAGATCGACCGCTCGATCGAAGATCGTCAGCGGTTGCTGGCAGAGGCATTCCACCGTGACGTTCCGGCAGAACCGGTCCGGATTCCCGAGGCACCGCAGCACACCCCGGCCCCTGTCGTCGCTGAAGCCGCCACCGCGCAGATCGTGCAGCTGGTGACACTGAATCCCACCCTTCAGGAGGCGATGTCAAAGGAGCGCTATCAAATGCTGTTCCAGCCCCTGATCAATCTGCGCGGCGAGCCGCGCCAGTACTATGAGGCATTCGTGTTTCTGGAAACCGGTGATGGGGCGCTGGTGCCGGCGGCGCAATTCATGCCGGCAGCCGAAAAAGCCGGTCTGGCAGCCAAAGTCGACCGCTGGGTCGTCCAGCGTGCGATCACCGCGCTGTCCAAGTGCGCCCGTCAGCAGGCGCACGCCGAGCTTTTCATTCCTCTGTCGCAGTCTGCTGCCACTGACCCCATGCTTCTGCCAGCCATCGCACAACACCTGAAGGCGATGCGTCTGAGCCCGGCGCGCCTTCACTTCCAGGTTGCGGGGCTGGCCGTGAAGCAACAGGGTGCCGCCATGCTTCACTTCCTGCATCAGGCAAGAAAAGCGGGTATTGGTGTAGTGCTGGACGACTACAACCCGAGGCTGTTTACCGCGCAGGAACTGGCAGGCATTCCCGCCGATTTCATCAAGATCAATTGCGCGCTTCCGGAATGCGCGGAAGAGGCCGCGCTGCGGCACGCAGCGGACAACGCCAGGTCGTGCAGCAAGCAGAGCGTCGCAACCCGTGTGGAAGACATGGCTGTGTTCACGTTGCTGTGGAATTGCGGGCTCGACTACGTGCAGGGAGAAAGTCTCAGCCCGCCCGGCAATGACATGGATTACAGCTTCGAAAGCGAGCAGACCCTGACCTCAGACCGGCCCCCGGCCAATCCGTGGCAACTGTCCGCAGGCTGACCCACCCAGGGCACAACCGACACGTTCACAGAATGCTGCGGCCGGTTCGGATCGCTGCGTCCTGCGCACCGGGGGAGGCGCGCTCCGTCTTGGCAGGCACGGCTAACCCGCGCTTCACCGCCGGTCGCGCAGACAGGGTATCCAGCCATCGGCGCACGTTAGGCATTCCGTCGATCGAGAGCCCTGCCCACTCGTGACTCCGCACCCATGGGAAGGTGGCAAAATCCGCGATTGACACCTCGTCGACCAGGAACTCGCGCCCATCGAGCTGCCGCTCCAGTACCTGGTACAGCCGTAAGGTTTCCTTCTGGTAGCGCTCGATGGCAAAAGGAATCTTCTCCGGCGCGTAGCGGAAGAAGACGTTGGCCTGTCCCTGCATCGGACCGATGCCGCCCATCTGAAACATGAGCCACTGGATCACCCGTGAGCGCCCCTTGGCATCGGCTGGCAGAAACTTGCCTGCCTTCTCCGCCAGATAGATCAGGATCGCCCCTGATTCGAACACGATGAAATCGTCTGAATCATGGTCGATGATCGCCGGGATGCGCCCGTTGGGATTGATCTTCAGGAACCAGGGTTCCTTTTGCTCCTTGCGGCCGAGGTCTATCGGCCGCACCGTGTATGGCAGGGCCAGCTCTTCGAGCATGATGGACACCTTGTATCCGTTCGGCGTGCCTGCGGTAAATAGTTCGATCATTATCCAGTCTCCGTCACCTGGCGTTCCCGGCAATAACGTTTAGGACCGCCGGCATCGACCGCGGGTTCCTTCCGCAGCGGCTGCCGCCGGCAATCACCGACCTGCATCATGCACCGTTATCGCGCACGTCGTGCGGACCGGACCCTGCGCGGGGTTGGATCATGACCCATGCGGTCGAACCGGGCCTGCATCGCATTCCGCTTTCTCCTGACGATACCGGATTGCTGTCCGGACCACCCCAGTTATGCCCAACACGACCGCGGGCAGTCCAGATGAAAATGACAATCTTGCGATTTTTTGTCACTTTTTCTTGACTTTTGTCGCCATCCTCCCCTAACCTTGCCGCGATCCGCATCCCTGGAGGTTCAGTGCCCGGGACCGACTTGGGGTTCACAAGCAGACAAGTTAGCGCTGTCACCGGACTGACGCATCGCCAGCTGCATTACTGGCGCAAGACCAGTCTCGTCGTCCCATCCGGCCGCACAAGCGGCGGGCATGCGCGCTACAGCTTCACCGACCTCGTCGCCCTGCGGACCGCCAAGCAATTGCTCGATGCGGGCATATCTCTGCGACATATCCGCCGAAGCATCGTTTCCCTGCAACGCCTGCTTCCCACCCTTCAGCAACCGCTCACCGAGCTCTCGATCGTGGCAACCGGCGATGTGGTTCTCGTATTCCACGAGGGCGTTGCCTTTGAAGCGGTGACCGGCCAGGAGTGGATTCTGCCGCTTGCGGCACTGCACCGGCAGCTGACACGGCTCGGATTTGAGGCCGACGCACGTTCGCCACAGCAGGGCGAACTGTTCACCGGTCCAGATCACGCGGGACGAAAACGACGGCCGGGGCGGACGGCCGGGGACAGCGAGGGCAACGACCATACCCGGCCGGCGGGAAGCCGGCACAGCGGGTAGGCGCGTGCGCGGTGCACACAGCCGATCTTTTCGGAGTCGACATCTCAGCGAGGTGACCACATGACTGTTATCGCGATTGCCAACCAGAAAGGGGGTTGCGGGAAGACGACGACGGCGATCAATCTGGCAGCCTGCCTCGGCAAGAAGGGTCAGCGCGTACTGCTCGTCGACATGGATCCCCAGGGGCATGCCTGCCTCGGACTGGGGATGCGCTGTGAAGAGATCCCGGGACTGTACGAGGTCTTCGCCGGCCAGGCATCGCTTGGCGAAGTGATCCTGCCCCAGGCCGTTGCAGGGGTAGACGTGGTTCCGGCCACCATTTCGCTCGCAGCCGCCGAACACAGCCTGCCGGACAACAGCGAGCGCGAGCGTCAGCTCACGATGCATCTGGCACGCTTCCGGCACCGTTATGACTACGTCATCATCGACTGCCCGCCAACGCTCGGTTTCCTTTCGATCAACGCGTTGCGCGCTGCGGACCAGGTTCTGATTCCCATGGAACTGAGTCTGTTCGCAGTCGACGGTATCGAGCGCCTGCGCGAAACGATCTCGTTGCTGCGCGAAAAATACGGCCTCGACATCCCGATGCGCATCCTGCCAACCCTGGTGGACGACCGTACCCGCCTGTCGCGGAAACTTCTGCGCCAGATCTGGGAACGGTTTGCCGACGAAGTCACGCCGCTGATGGTGCACTACACGGTACGGCTGAAGGAAGCGGTCTGCGACGGCCGTCCGATCGTCGAATTCGATCCGGCCTGTGTCGCCACCATCGAGTACAACCGCCTCGCTGACGAAGTAATGAAGGGCCTTGCCGAGCGGCGACGTGAGGGACCGCGCCAGGCCGGGGAAGCCGCTGCCGCTCCGGCCAACGCCGCCCAGCCGCTGTGCACGCCGAAAACCCCATCCCGCTCGACAGGCCGCGGTCAGCCGCAGCGCACCGTGCTGCGTTTTCCAGGTCTTGCGGGGAAAAACATCCAGGTCGCGGGCGACTTCAATGACTGGGTGCCAGATCAGGGCGTTGAAACAAAGATTGTGGGCAACAGCATAGAAAAGGTCCTGCTGGTCACCCCGGGATTGTACCAGTACCGTCTGGTCGTCGACGGCCGCTGGCAGGATGACCCTGTCAATCCTGCCCGCATCCCGAATCATGTCGGCGGCCACAACTCCCTTTTGCGCGTGCAGGAACCTGCCGAACTCATGGATCTGTGATGGCTATATCCCGCGGAGGCAAGGTCATGGGCACGCGCGAGCGGCTCGCCGGCATCAGCCAGTATTTTCTGAGCGAACCGGACACGGGCGCAGCCGCGAAAAGCACCGCGCCGCACGAGACATGGCTGCTTCCGGTGCTGGTGGACTCCGAACTCACACAGGTCTTTGTCTATGCTCTGGCACGCGCCCTGCACGCACGTCGCCTCACGGCGATTGTGCTGCACGTCGATTCCAGCCTGCGCAGCACCGACCCGCGCTCTTCGTCGCTGCGCAGCCGCCTGGATTCCCCGGCGGTCCTGCGCCACCATCTGAAGGAGGAGCTCGGCGAATCCAAGCTGCCGCCGCGCGTCTGCCTGATACCGGTTACGGATTCCGGGAATCCGCACCTGCGCGAATACGATCGGGCGCTGATCGCAGTCGGTGCGTCGCAGCTGGCACTGAAGCGCTCCTATCTCAACATCAAGCGGCTCGCCGGAGATGGAGTGCCCACCCGCATCGGCGCCATCGTTGTCGGCGCGGTGAGCGACGAAGATGCCCGTCGTTATTCCGACCGGCTGGCCGCCGCTGCGATGCGCTTCCTTGGGCGTACCGTTACCCGCATCGGTGGCGTCGTCACTCCGGAATCCACCACAGATCCGGCCGATAACCTCGGCGAGGTCTCAGGGAATTCGCTCACCGCCATCGTCGATGCGCTGATCAGGGAGGGGTTCCTCGGCAGCAATCCGGATTCCGGTGCGGCTCCGGCCAGCGCTGCCGAGACTACAAAAAGCCCGCCGCCGGCGCGGAACCGCTGACATGGCTTTGCACATCCGCCCCGAGCCGATGCCCTCAAAGCCCGCCCTGCGGGCGCTCATCGTCGCATCCCTGGATGCGTTCCTCGGTCCGACGACCGTCTTGGACCCCGAATTGGCATGCACCGGGCATCCGGTCCTGGCGCTCGATGCGGCACACCGGCTGACACTCGTCAGCTTCGATCCCGGGGACGGCATTCAGGCACTCCTTTCCGGACTTTCCGCGTGGCATGAAACGCGCGCCGGAAACCCGTGGCTGAAGCGGCTTTATCCGGAATTGCACCAGCTCGATGGATCGCCGGCGCCGCGCCTCATCGTCCTGATGCCGGAGCTGCCGCCCGGGATCAGCCTGATCGCGTCGGATGAATGTGGCCTGGAGATCTTCTGCTTTCGCGTCCTGGCGGTGGACGGACAGCCTGCGCTTCTGGTCGAGCCCGCGACGGAATCTCCCCCTGCGCCTGAAGTCGGCGCGGCGCCCCGCCACTCGCAACCAGTCCCGAACGTCGATTCGGAACTGACCGAGGAGGAAACCGCCTTCCTGGAGTCTATCCGGCCATGACAAGCGCCGGCGCCTGATCGGCCGCCGGCCGACATGCACGCAGTGCCGCCCCTCCGGTTCGCAGGGCGCCCCGGGCATTACCGCTTTGGGAGCACGGGCCGCAACCACATCGCGCCCGCCTCAGGCAGGCGCGATGCAATGCGCATCAGTGCGGAGTCGGTCCCTCGGTCACCTGGGCCAGGTCGGCGGGACGAAGCCAGCGGGCATACGCCGCTTTCACGTCGGCCGCCGTCAGCTTGAGGTACCGATGGGCGGCGATCGTAGGCTCATCCAGAGGCAGATGCAGGCGTGCGCGCTCGATCAGCCCGGCAGCGATGAGATCCAGGCTCGATTCGGACAGCGGAATCTCGCGCAACAGCAGCGCCTTCGCGCGCCGCAGTTCCGACGCGCTCACCGGCGCTGTCTGCATGGCGCGAAGGTCACGGACGATGATAGCTCGCGCGCGCGATACATTCGGAGGATCACAGGCGTAACTGACCGAATACACCGACCGCGTCCGGCCAACGTCGAAGGACGAGGACACGTAGTAAACCAGGCCGGATTCTTCGCGCAGATCGTGATAGAGGCGTGTGGCATAAAACGCGCCGCCAAGAACGTGGTTGCCAAGCTGCAAGGCATAGTAATCCGGATTCGAACGCGTAAGCCCGAGGTTAACCGCCAGCGTGACATTGTCCTGAACCCGGCTCGAATCCGGCACGTTCGTGATCGATGGCTTGTTGAGCGGCACACGCGGCAGAAGCGTGCGTGGCTTCGGCCCCGTCGCCTTCCATTCCCCGAAGTACCTCTCCACCGTTCGACGCGCGGCCGCCGGAGAGACCTTTCCGATAACCACGATCGTGGTTAGGTCCGGCCGGAAGATGCGATGGTAATAGGCCTTGACGTCCGACAGGGTCAGCGAAGATACCGATGCGGGCGTCGCCTCGCGCAGCGTTGGATCGTGCGGAGGATTCAGCGCTTTGGTCAGCGCACGGCCTGCCAGATAGTCCGGACTCTGCAGCAAACCAGCAACGCTGGCAGCCGATTGATGCTGCACTATCTTGAAGGCCTTCTCCGGCAATGCGGGATGAAGCTCATTGTCGGCAAGCAGTGCAACGCCCCGGCCGAAGTCGGCTGCCGGCACCTTGAGCGAGAAATTCGTGCCGGCAGACTCGCTGGCAGCGATATCATCCAGGGCCTTCTGGAACGCAACGCGGTCAAGCGTTTTCGTGCCATACCGGAAAAGCTGGGCGAGTACGTCGCTGACGCCGTCCTGTCCGCGGGGGGTTTCGAGCGCCGAATTATTGCGCACGTAGCCGAACACGCTCACCGTGTTACTGACCGTTTCCGGCTGGACGATGAGCCGTATGCCGTTCGGCAGACGTGAATCGACTGGATGCACGGTTGATTCCGGCACCTCCAGCTTGCGCAGACTTAGCCGCGCCCAAGCCGGAAGAGAAACCGGCTTGGATGGCGTGGAGGCAAACGATTCCTTGCCACCGAAGCCCTTTGCGGTCACGGGCTTGCCCGAGGCCGTGGGCGTCAATATGGCGACCAGGGTGTTATTTGACGCCAGGTACTTGCGTGCGACTCGATTGACGTCGGCGAGCGTGACGCGCGAAATGGCACGCAGGTCATCATCCGGAGATTTCCGTCCTTCCACGGCCAACGCCTCCGACCACGTGTCAGCAAGCCCGGCAACCGAGTTCTTCTCGAACTCGGCGGATGCCAGCTCGCGCCGCTTCGCGGCGTTGACGAGATCCTGCGGGAACCCCTTTTTCAGGTCATCAGCGAGAATCTTCTGCATGCGCCTGATGAGCGTCGTCCCGCGCTTTCCTTTGGGAAAAGCCGCGACCGCGTAACCGATGCCCGCGCGAGGAAGCTGGTCGAGGGCAAAACCGGTATCCAAAGCCTGGCCGTGCGGCACCATCGAATAGAGTGATCCTCTGCGGTTGTTCAGCACATCGGACAGGACCTCCATCGCCGCGAAATCCCGGCTTTTCAGGCCTGGCACACGGTACGCAATGACCGCCAGACCGTATGGCTGGTCGGTCGGCATTTTGATCACCTGGGATTTGAACGGCTGCAATACGACAGCGGGGCGCGGCGGAAGCTTTTTCGCCGGAATTCCGCCGAAGAATTTCCTGACCTGGCGCAGGGTCTGCTGCGGCCGGACATCGCCGACGATCACGAGAATTGCATTGTTCGGTACATACCAGGCTTCGTGAAATTTCTTGAGCATCGCTCCCGTGGTCTTGTTGAACGATGCACGTGTCCCGAGTGCATCGTGAGCATACGGGCTGCCCTTGAACATCGTCCCGATCAGTTTCGTGTAGAGCACGTACTGCGGACTGGAGAGATCCTGTGCGACCTCCTGTTCGATCGCACCGCGTTCCTTCGACCACAAGGCCTCGCTGTCGAGTACACCGCGCATCCGTATGGATTCGACATGCAGGGCGACATCCAGGTCCTGGGCAGGAATTGTGAAGTAGTACTGGGTCACCGTCTGCTGCGTATCGGCATCGAAATTGCCCCCCATCTCGGCGATGATACCGGCAAGCTGGTCAGCGGACAGGCCCGGACTTCCGCGGAACATCATGTGTTCCTGTGCATGGGCCATGCCGGGGAATCCCTCGGGTGCCTCATTCGACCCCACCAGATAATTGACTTCGGTAGTGACCACCGGGGCAAGGGTGTCGCGTACGATGACGACGCGCAGCCCGTTGGCCAGGGTCGCACGCAATACCGAATGCCCAAACACCGTCGTCTGGCCGGAAGTGGCAGCCGCTGCGGTACCGGCAGCCAGCAGTGCCAACATCACCATAATACTGACCAGACCGCTGCGCCGGACTATGGACAAAAACCTGCGCTCAAGGCCACGGGCCTCATGCCTGCTTTCTTGCCTGCTCACGATTATTTATCCTGATTGAGACCAAAATCCGATGATTGTTTTTGCCCGCACGATGCGGCGCACCTAGTTGGGACGTCCGACGCATGGACGCAGCCATGACTGCGTCGCCGCAAGGTCCGCGCTGCTTGCTAACATAGCACGTCGCCTCTGCTGCGTGCCACACGCTGCAGAGGCCTTAGCGGATGAACCGTGCTCGCACCTGCGTCATGGCACACGCGAAATCACGCCTCCTTAGAAGAAGAAGAAAAAAGCCGCGGCATGCCTCCTTTCAGACCCGTCCGATGGAACGCAGTTCCCTGCATCGGCCGGCATCGGAAAAATTCCGAAGCGGTTCCAGCCAGTCTTCGTCAACCGTCCGTCCCCGGGATCTTGTACGGCATGGTGACCCGCCGTACCATGGATACAGAGGGAATTGCCGGTGCCGAAAAAACAATGAACGAAAGGCAAAAGCCGTTACTCCGTTGCCGACTGCATCCGGGAATCCCGTATCCCCAGCCCGAAGCGCTCCACGAATCAAGCTTCACCCTTGCCCGGCGTTTTCCATTCCGGCCCGGGCATTTCTCGAATGTTCTGCGGTTATATCCGGCCGCGGGCCTGCAGGCATTAGGCCTCGCCACACGTCCTGATTGGAGGACCAGCTATGACAGCCAATGAGACAATCCTGAGGGAAATCCGCGCGGCCCTGGAACACGAACCGCGCGTCAGGACGCATCACGGCGCTATTCACATCGCCATCAGCGATGGTGCATTGACCGTTGAGGGAGAGGTTGAGAACATTGCGGTCAAGCGCCTGGCACTGGAACAGGCCAGGGCGCTCAGCGGCACCCACAGCACAATCGACCGGCTGCGCATTGCCCCGGGCGAACGCAAGGGGGACGGGGCCGTGCGCGATGCCCTGTCACGTTTTCTGCTCACCGAAAGCGTGTTCCTGGACTACGCGATCCGCGCGAGGGCCAAGGGTGAGTTGATTGTCCTGCGCGACCCGGGCGCACAGGCGCAGGGCCCGATCACCCTGGAGGTACAGGAGGGCGTGGTGACGCTTAGCGGCAATGTCGGAAGCCTGTCGCACCGGCGGCTCGCAGGCGTCCTTGCGTGGTGGACCCCGGGATGTCGTGACGTCATCAACGAACTGGAAGTGACGCCGCTCGAAAGCGATCACGACGACGAGATTCTCGACGCATTGCGGCTCGTGCTCGAAAAGGATCCGCTGGTGCACGCCGACCAGATACGCGCCGATGCACACAACGGCGTCGTCACACTGCACGGGTTTCTGGGCACGTCGGAAGAGCGCAAGATGGCCGAACTCGACGCTTGGTACCTGCTCGGCGTGCGGGATGTGGTCAACCGCATCGAAGTCCGTCAGTAACCGGCCACGGCCGGTTACTGTCAGAATTTCTCGACATCCGGCCTCAGATCCAGCTCCTGTGTCCAGGCAGACCGGTCCTGGCCGATGAGCTGCAGATAGCAGTCGGCGATGGCCTCGGGCATCAGACATTTTTCCTCGGGAACACCGCGGCGCATGTTCCCGGACCAGATCAGGCCGTCGATGACCACATGCGCTACGTGGATCCCGCGCGGCCCGAATTCGCGCGCCAGAGACTGGGTCAGCCCGCGCAGCGCGAACTTAGCCGACGCAAAGGCAGCGAACCCGGCTCCGCCGCGCAGCGCGCCGGTCGCGCCGGTGAACAGCAGCGTCCCGCGTCCCTCCTGCAGCATGCCGGGGATGACCTTCTGTGCGCACAGCAAGGCCCCCAGGCAGGTGACGCGCCATGCGTCGGAAAAATCCGCCGAAGTGAGCTCCAGAGACGGCGTCGCAACCAGGCGGCTGGCGTTGTGGATGTACACGGATGCGGCACCGATATCCCGGGAAATCCGCGCAAATGCGGCATCGACGGATGCGCCGTCGGCCACGTCGCATTTCACGGGTAACAATGAGCCGCCCGATCGCTGCAGTTCTTGCGCCAGATCCTGCGTGAATTCCTCGGTGCGTGCCAGGGCAGCCACGGCATAGCCAGATCGCGCCAACGTCCGGCACAGCGCGGCACCGAGGCCTGGTCCGACTCCGGCGACAACCGCAACCTGTTTTTGGCCCATCACGATTCCGCCCCTCCGCCACGGCAGCGCCGGCGTTCATGATAACCTGTTGTCTGGCTCTGTTGGTCCTTCCTGCGACGCCGATGCCACAGAATCAGCGTTCATCTCTCTGGCTGGTTCCGCAACCGGCAGACACCGGCGTGCTTCAGCGCACGATTTGCATGCTCGCGCAGGAGCACGGTGGCGCGCCGTTCCGCCCCTTACCGGACCCTGCTCGGCGGACTGTCCGCACCGCGGCAAGCGCTGGCTGACTGCGCGGCGCGTCTCGCTGCCGCACTCGACCCCGTTACGCTGCGTCCGCTCTCGGTCGACGGAGAACAGAACCACTTCCGCTGCCTGTACCTACGCTGTGCACACAGTCGCAAACTCGACTCCGCCCGACACCGGGCGGAGTCGATCATGCTGCCGTCAGACGGCACGTTTCTGCCATCTTCCGGCTTCGGTTCCTGGTCCGGCCGGAGCCGGCGCTACCGCCACCTGAGCTTGAACCGCTCGTCGAGGCTCAGCTTGCCTGCGCCATAGGCTGCCAGTATCAGAAACCCGCCGGTCATGCTGATGTTCTTCATGAAATTGATCATCTGCATCTCGTCTTGCGGGTGATAATGCACCAGCACCGCAGTCGCGATGCAGAATGCAGCCAGAGCGAGTGCCATCACGCGCGTATACAAACCCAGCAACACGGCGATCCCACCGCCAAGCTCCAGCAGAATGACTAGCGGCGTAAGCCAGGGCGCCAGCCCCAGGTGCTGCATGTACTGTTCAAAGCCGGCATAGCCTTTGATCTTCCCCAGAGCGCCCCACAGGAAAATCGCCACCATCAGGATACGCCCGATCAGGTTTGTCGCATTGCGCATGAATTGTCTCCTTGTCGTTATTGTGAAGGTAATCCGGCCTGTCGAGTCAGGCTACCGGCGAAAGCGCCGGATAGTCAATGAAGCCTTTGCTCCCACCCTGGTAGAAGGTCTGCTGGTCCGCCTGGTTTAGCGGGGCGCCGCGGCGGAAGCGCTCGGGCAGATCCGGGTTGCCGATAAACAACGTACCGAATGCCACAAGATCTGCGTGACCCTTGCGGATCACCTCGTTGGCCCGCTCGCGATCAAAGCCCGTGTTAGTCATGAGGGTGCCCCGGTACACGCGGCGGTAGTGCTCGGTCACGTTGGTCACCATGTTCGGAATGGCCGACAGGTCGCCTTGCGCCTCGCGCAGGTGCAGATAGGCCAGATCGTATCCGGACAGGGTACCGATCACGCTATCATAAAGACCGCGCATATCGGAATCTGCCGGCACGTTCCAGGTATTGGCCGGCGACAGCCGCACACCGACACGATCGGCGCCGATTGCGGCGATGACCGCCTCGGTAACCTCGAACAGAAAGCGCGCGCGGTTGGCCACACTTCCGCCGTACTGATCGGTACGCCGGTTGGTACCATCACGCAGGAACTGTTCGATGAGATAGCCGTTGGCGCCATGGATCTCGACCCCATCAAGCCCGGCGGCGATCGCGTTCTTCGCAGCCTGTGCATAGTCCTGGACGATGAGCTTCACTTCATGGGTTTCGAGGGCACGCGGAGTAACGGTGTCCTTCATGCCCTGAGGCGTATACGACTGGGTATTCGGATTGATGGCCGAAGGCGCGACCGGCAGCGCGCCACCATGAAAGTCCGGATGCGACACGTATCCGACGTGCCATAACTGAAGGAAAATTCGTCCGTTCCCGGCATGCACCGCGTCACTTACCTTGCGCCATCCGGCGATCTGCGCAGGGGTATGGATCCCGGGCGTGTGAATATAACCCACTGCCTGCGGGGAGATCTGACTGCCCTCCGTGATGATCAAGCCGGCGGAAGCGCGTTGCGCGTAGTACTGGGCATGCAGTTCGGTCGGGGCGTTGTCGGGATTGTCCGCGCGCGAGCGTGTCATGGGCGCCATGACGATTCGATTGCTCAGCTGGTACCGGCCCAACCTGACAGGGGTCAATAAAGGTTGTTCATTCATCGCGTTCTCCTTGATCGATATTTCTCTGTTTTCATATATCTAGTAAGATCGATATATGAGGCCTGAAAAAATTCCCCGGGCGGGGAAAACCTGATACTGCCTAAATCTCGTCCTTCAAAAACCGTTCCAGGGCCTTGATCGTATTCTCGTTGCGCTCGTAAAACGTCCACTGCCCTTCACGCTTGGCCAGCAGCAGGTCGGCCTGCAGCAGCAAAGAGAGGAAATGCGATACGGTCGACTGCGACAAACCCAGCTTCGCCTGGATTTCGCCCACACAAACCGCTTTCCCGCGCGGGCGCCCGTTCGGGGCAGCGCCGAAATGCTTCTCCGGATCCTTCATCCACTGAAGAATTCTGAGCCGCGATTCATTGGCCAATGCCTTGAAAACTGCGACCTGATCCATGTCACCCATTATATCGATGTTTTTAGATATGTCAATACATTACCCCGGCCTCGGCCGTAAACTGCTTGAGACCGGGACGCAGTCTTCATTCCGCATACAGGAGTCTGGCGAGCGCGGTATAGGTGTGGTTGCCGTAGTCACGGAACATCAATGCCACGCCATCCGGCCCGGTGCGCACAACCCGCGCGGTCACGTGATGCCGCTCCAGACGGTCCCGGTCCATGAACGCGAGAATCGCCTCGACCTCGGCCTGCAGCGACAGATCCTCCCCGGGCATTTCGACAAACGCGCCATTGAGACTCAGATTCTTCGTTTTCCACAGGCCGGTGTAATCAAGTTCATGGTTCACGATGACGTCGACGCAGACCGGCTTGCGAATGGCGAATCGCTTGTCCTGGACCATTTGCCTGCCTTCTCCCAGAATTGAATCGCTTGCGGCGCTGGCCCGGAGTTCCCTTGACAACGGAACCCGGATTCTTTATGGCGCTATCTGACGTGCTGACGAATGCTGCTCTGAACCGAACCATGATGAGTGCTGCCCGGCACGATGCGGGCGAATCCGCCTGCCGGAAAAGTACGCCATTGCGCCGAGTTCACCGAAGCTCGCGCCCTGTGAGCGGTCCCGTGGCAATCCTGGAGCATCCACGCACGCCCGGGGGGCCGCCCTCCTCCTCGACGCGCGCGCAGACCGTCGATGCGGCCGAATCAGCCGCCCTGACCGGCGATCATGCCCGACGTTGTCGGCAAGCCTGTGCGCTTGACGTAAAGCAGGTGCGTCAATGCGGTGTAGGTCTTATTCCCGTATCCACCGAAACGCAGGGCAACTCCGTTCTTTCCTGTCCGGACGATGCGTGCGGCTATGTGATGGCGCACTTCGCGGCCGCACGATCCCACGACAAGAATCGCCTCCACGTCACAGTTCGGCGCAAGATCGTCTTGCGCCATGTCGATGAGTGCCCCGTGCAGACTGAGGTCCTTCGTCTTCCAGCGCGCGGAATATTCGAGTTTGTGCGTGATATAGATATCGAGCGTCACCGCGCGACGCTCGGTAGCGCGTTTCTTGTACGCCATTTTGATTCTCCCCAATCCCCGAAAGACACAACCATCCTTTCGATGCCGCCGATCATTCAAAGAAATGGCGCAGGCATCCCAGCAGTTCCGACGAGCGAGTCACCGGCTCCGATACCGGTGTCTGTCTGGAGCTGAACTTCCCCTGCAGGTGGCGTATGATCTTCCCCGGGGCCTCAATTTACGCCTACACGCCGGTGAGATCAACGGAAATGGCTGAACTTACGGTGCACCGCAATCTCCTGCCCGCCGAGCCCCTGCGCAAGCGGGTGCCTGAGCGCGACACAGACGGCGGTCCCTTGGCCGACGTAATGGTTCTGCTGCCCGGGCTGCGGGACCTGCCGCAACACCTTCTGCAGACGGCGATCGCCCAGATCCAGGCGGTGTGCGCGTACTATTCTCACGCGGTCGCCTTCGCCGAGCTGAACATACGTCTAAACCTGCTTTTTGTTTCGGTGAGGCCCATCACTGGCATCCGCAACGAGATTTTCGACGCAGTGCGCGGTTTCCTGCCGCAAGCCCGCCTCGTATCCCACATCTGACCTGGAAGGCGCAAATCCGTCGGATTCCTGGTCAGTCCGGGAACAGCGGCGCAGCGGGAAACTCCTCGTTGCCGGTGGGTGCGATGCGGGGGTGCGTCGAAGAGGGCGCATACGGGCGCCACACAGACTGATCCGATTGGGAAGGAGCCTGCCCGCCGACCGGGCGCTACCGCGCGTACAGCAGGTTTACCAGCTGGGTATAGGTTTCGTCGTCGTAACGGCCGAATTTCAGCGCGACGCCGTATTGCTGAATACGGGTCACCGTGGCGGGGAGCCGGTGCTCCATCCGCTCGCCCTTGTAAAAGCACTTGAGCACGAACTCCACAGCCGCTCCTTCGTCCAGATCCCCGACGTCCATTTCGACAAACGCGCCGCTCATGCTCATGTCGCGGACCCGTCCTGCGCAGGAGATGGTCATACCATGATTGATGATCACCTCGTAAGGCAGTTCGGCGCGCAGGCTGGTGCGCAGATGAGGATCCTTGCTGTGATCGCGAACCGGCGGCTTCGGCGGCCATGCCTGCTCCGACGACTGCGGCAGTGCCCGCCCAATCCACACCGCATCGCTCAATGCAGTCGCTGGCCGTCTACCACGCGTGATTTTTCGGTCCATAATTCTTTATGACTCCTCATCCCTTCGCAGAACTGACTCCCTGCCTCACGACGACCCACGATCCAATTTTAATTTTCAGTTTGCGTCCGGCAATTCGCCGCGCTGATTGCCCGCTGTCCTGACAGCCCATTCCCGGTCTATCCCGGTTGTTGCCCAAGAACTCCGACCGGGCCAGTTGGCGTGCCGTTCATTAAACTATACACCCACCCCGCGCAGACCTGGATGGCCTGGGACACCACTTGGCGCGCGTTCTGGGCACTTTGTCCGGAGAAACACCCGGAACACACGCTGGCGTTGCCTTCATCGCCTGGAAGCGAATAAAATCTGCCAAAAAATTACAGGTATTATTTAAGGCATCCGACTGGCATGCGATGTCGCACGATGGGGCGGTGACGCCGCCTCCTCCGAAGCCGGAAGCATCGTTTATCCCGGGATATCCGGATGAGGCCCAGGCGGGAAATGGCGCAACGACCCATGAAACCAGATGGCCGGGTCATAGTCTAAGGCGATGGAGACGGTGGATAGGTCTGGCCTGAGGGATCCGCCAGATCCGGCATTGCGCCGATGGGGAGACTCGGGCACGCGCGCCCGCCGCGCGACGAAAATCTGGCCGATTTGTCCCCGTCGAACAGACCGGGTCGGCGTCCGGCCGTCGGGAAAAATTTGCCGTGTAGCGGCAGCGATCAAGTTTGCTATACTCTTCCGAACTCGGGAGGCGTCCGGGTGCCACCGCAGCCAGCACGCCAAATAACAATTCGGGCACCCGTGAGTCGATACGCAAGCCCGATCGGCAACGGACATTGCCGGGAAGCATCACTGATAAAGGATGCATCGGGAAAGAATAATGGCCATGCGTTCCCTCGTGAAATCGGACAATCTGGCAGAATACGGCCTGACGGCCGAGACTTTTCCTGCATTTTACAACAAGATCACCTCCATCCGTTTTCCCATCGCGGTCGAGGAGGTGCTGGATTTCCGGTCCCTGATCAATCACACAGCGGATGCCTTCGAGGAGCCGACGGATTCACCCCAGAACCGGGAGTTCCAGGAGTCGCTGTTGGCGGCCATCCACTCGTTCGGTATCGAGAACAGCCACCACGCCGAGCGACTGCTGAGACTGCTGATGGTGATACGCGGGCTGCATTACCAGCACACGATCGATTCGCGGGACACCGAGCAACGACTGCGCACGGCCCTGGCCGACAACCGCGAGGCCCGCTCGCGTTCGGTGCGCTATGGGACCTACGCGCTGCTCGCCATGGCTTCCTGTGCCGTTGGCTGGTTCATGATGCGGCAGCCGGAGTGGCCTATTAAGCTCCTGACCCTGGCGTTTGCCGTCCTCGGCCTCGATTACTTCCACTCCCTGCCGAGACTGGACCGGGAACGGGACGGTTACGCCAGGGAGATCAATGAGGTGCTGCGCGCGCGCGTTGAGAGTCTCAACTGGCGAACCCTGATCCACAAGCTGTCGCTGATTCTCGGCTATAAGCAGATCAGGGGTATCGAGGTCTTCTGCCACAATGACGAGCGAGGCAGCGTGCACCGCCCGCGTTCCCTCCACTGAATACGGCATAGGCACCGGACTCAACGCCGCCGCGCCGCTGACCACGATGAGCCGCGTTCGACGGCCTTTCGCAACCCCCCCAGGGCACTTCCCGACAACGCGCTACTCGTCGGTAACGCAACCTTCAGAAGCGTTCTTCACGGTCTTGATGAACTTGTACAGCGTGCCACGCTGCACCTTGTACGGAGGCATCACCCAGGCGGCACGGCGACTGGCCATTTCCGTGTCGCTCACCTCGACGAGGAGAGAGTTTTTCTCGGCATCGATGGTGATGATGTCGCCGTCGCGCAGAAGCGCGATCGGCCCGCCCTCCTGGGCCTCCGGGACCACGTGTCCGATGATGAAACCATGGGATCCGCCCGAAAAGCGCCCGTCGGTCATCAGCGCGACATCCTTCCCGAGACCGGCCCCCATGATGGCCGAAGTCGGCGTCAGCATCTCGGGCATACCGGGACCGCCCTTGGGACCTTCGTATCGGATCACGACCACGTCACCTTTGAGAATGCGGCCCTGCTCGAGAGCGTGCAGCATGTCTTCCTCGGAGTCATAGACCTTGGCCGGACCCTTGAAATGCAGCCCTTCCTTGCCGGTGATCTTGGCCACCGCTCCACCCGGCGCAAGATTGCCGCGCAGAATCTGGATGTGTCCGGTACGCTTCAGCGGCCGATCCAGGGGGTGTATCACATCCTGACCCGCCGCGAGTCCGGGCACATCCTTGATGTTCTCGGCCAGGGTTCGGCCCGTCACGGTGATGCAGTCTCCGCGCAGCAATCCCTTCTCCCACAGAAATTTGAGCACGGCCGGCGTGCCGCCCACCCTGTGCAGGTCTTCCATCACGTAGCGTCCGCTCGGCTTCAAATCGGCCAGAAACGGGGTGCGGTCGCTGGCTGCCTGAAAGTCATCGATCGTCAGCGGTACATCGACGGCGCGCGCCATGGCGATCAGGTGCAACACCGCATTGGTGGAACCGCCCAGCGCCATCACAGTCACCATGGCATTTTCGAATGCCGCGCGCGTCATGATGTCGCGCGGCTTGAGGTCCATTTCGAGAAGCTTCTTGATAGCCTGTCCGGAGCGCAAACACTCCTCCGTCTTCGCAGCGTCCACGGCCGGCGTTGACGAACTGTACGGCAGTGACATGCCCAGGGCTTCAATGGCACATGCCATGGTGTTGGCGGTATACATCCCGCCGCACGCGCCCGGGCCCGGACAGGCATGTCTGACTATGTCCTGGCGGGTGGCATCATCGATCCTGCCTGTGATGAATTCGCCGTAGCTCTGGAACGCCGAGATGATATCCAGGACCTTGGAGTCGCTGTGCCCGGGCTTGATAGTGCCTCCGTAAATCATGAGCGACGGGCGGTTGATACGTGCCATACCCATAATCACGCCCGGCATGTTCTTGTCGCAGCCGGGAATGGAGATGTTGGCGTCATACCACTGGGCACCCATCACCGTTTCGATGGAATCCGCGATGATTTCGCGCGACTGGAGCGAAAAACTCATGCCGTCGGTACCCATGGAGATACCGTCCGATACGCCGATGGTGTTGAACCTCAGCCCGGCCAGTCCGGCTGCCTCAACGCCCTCCTTCACCTTGGCGGCGAGGTCGTTAAGGTGCATGTTGCAGGTGTTGCCTTCCCACCAGACGCTGGCGATCCCCACTTCCGCCTTGTCCATGTCACGCTCGTTCATCCCGGTGCCGTAGAGCATCGCCTGGGACGCGCCCTGTGATTTCGGCTGGGTGATACGGGAACTGTAGCGATTCAATTTCTGAGCCATGACCTTCTCCGGACGAGGATCTAAAACGTCGTATTTTACCTGAAAGCCGGCGTCTGTTCACCGGACAACACCGCGTCCCCGGCGGTCATGCACCAGTTTCTTTCGCACCGCGATAGAACAGACAGGGCACCGCATGCGGTGCCCTGTGCAGAGATCGCCGTGATGGAAGCGGATGTGCTCCGGCCCGGGTCTGAACGGCTACGCGCTCACGGCGTCTCACCCGAACATAAAAACAGAACGGCGGGGACCGCCAGCACGGCCGAAGCATCATCGGACACCACGCAGCACCGGTCCTGATGTCCGGAAGGCGGCTCCCGCGGTCCGTGAATGCCTCACCCTCCGCCGCGCCGACGCGTCCGGCGTCCGCTGCGCACAACGGTGGTATCTAGGATGCGCCCAAGGATCTCGCAGCCTTGCGCACGTCTTTCGGCTTCACCCACAAAAGCGCACCGAAACGTCCCTTCCCGGCACAGACCGCGTCTATCGCCGTCACATTGATGCCGACACCGGCAAGCCGCGACAGCACCGATCCGATGGCTCCGGGACGATCGTCGCCTTGAACCAGGAATCCGGTCTTCTTTTTCTTGAGCGCCCATTCGGCGTGCTTGGCTGTTGCCATAAACGAGGCGGTGTCCTCCGGAATGAAATCAAGCTGTCCGCGCGACCCCCGCGGAAACCCGGTAAATCCCAGCAGATTGACGCGCGCCGTGCGCAACGTCTCGAGAACCTCCGCCGCCTTTCCCGGCCTGTTGGAAATGCCCATTGTGAAGTAATCAATCTTCCGTGCTTTCTGTGCCATGATCGCCTCCTGCCTGAATGGTTGTCCGCCGAACGGGCATTGTAGCGCTAGGATTGCATCGCAACCATTGCTTTCCACGTCGCACCCGCCGAATCCGGAATTGCCGCCGTCCGGGATCCAGCCCGCGCGCCCGAGTGCGCGCGACTCGCCGTTACCGGTGTACCCGCGTTAAGATTGATACAGCCGCTGCGGACTCGCCGCACATGCATCCCCGGGGGAAAATGATTCCGATCCACTTCATCGACTACGAACACGGCATCACCGCGGTCGATGCCGGATACGGCAGGCCAGGTGTGGCCGCGATCCATCTGCTGATCGAACGCGGCCGCGCCGCGATCGTCGACACCGGCACCGTACATTCGGTCGACGGCTTGATGGAGGTGCTCACGGCCAAGGGCATCCGACCGTGCGACGTGGACTATGTGATCGTGACACATGTGCATCTGGATCATGCGGGTGGCGCCGGTGAACTCATGCGGCGCCTGCCTGAGGCGCGCGTGGTCGTGCATCCGCGCGGTGCGCGCCACCTGATCGACCCGGACAGGCTGGTCGCCGGCGTAGCCGGCGTCTATGGTGCAGAGGAAACCGTCCGGCGCTTTGGACAAATCGTACCGATCGCAGCCGAGCGGATCATGGAGGCGCCGGACGGCTTGTGTCTGCAACTCAACGGACGGGAACTGCTGTGCCTCGACACGCCCGGGCACGCACGCCACCATATCTGCGTATTCGACGGAATCAGCAACGGATTCTTCACAGGCGACACCTTCGGTCTGTCTTACCGCGAATTCGACACCGAGCGCGGTGAGTTCATTTTCCCGACGACCACGCCCGTCCAGTTCGACCCTGTGGCACTACATGGATCGATCGACCGTCTTGTGGCAATGGGTCCGGACCAGATGTTTCTCACTCACTTCGGCCGCGTGGGTAATCCTGGCCGCATGGCGACAGACCTGCACGAATGCATCGATGCCTTTACCAGCGTAGCGCGGCAGGCAGCCGATGCAGGAAGGCAACGCCATGCCCGGATCAGGGACGGCCTGGCACGCGTGCTGCTCGAACGACTCACCGAACACGGCTGCCGCCTGGCGCGTGAACGCATGCTTGAGCTTCTGGAGATGGATATCGAATTGAACGCCCAGGGTCTGGGTGTATGGCTCGACAGCAGCGGCTTCGCGCACTGATGCCGGCACGGGTCCCCGCACAATGCATTGCACCGGGACAAGGAACCTGCCCAGCACTCGCCCACGCATGCCGCTGATCATCGTCGGGATCCTCCGCGCCCGATGGCGGATTCGAACCGCCAGCTGCGGGTGTCGCGCGCATTCCACGGACTGGCAACGGCATCGCGACCGAGGTCCATGGACTACTCCGGCGCGAAACCCGGCGCTGGCTGTTCGACACCCAGACCGGCAATTGCGCTCCCGGATCCCGGGAAAACCGGCGCTGTGCGGGTCCATGGTTCAACAAGGAAGCCAGCCGGCCGAGACTGGCGCACGTCGCCGCTAACCGGGATAATCGGCGGCTACGATCAGGAAGCGTATCGGGAAGTGGAAAAGCTCAGGTTGTCGAAGCTGATGTCTGAACTCGGTCTGTGTTCGCGCCGCGAGGCGGACCAGTATATCGAGCGCGGCTGGGTCTACGTGGACGGTGAGCGGGTCACGGAACTGGGCACCAAGGTCTATGCCGGGCAGCAGGTCACGCTCGACCCGCAGGCCGCGGCGAGCCAGCAGCGGCGTGTCACCATCCTGCTGCACAAACCGGTCGGAATTGTCTCGGCGCAGCCGGAAAAGGGGTATCAGGCGGCGGTGTCTCTCATCCGCGCGCAGACCCGCGACCCTGGCGACCACACGCCGACTCGATTCAACCGCAGCCATCTCCTGGGACTGGCTCCAGCCGGACGCCTCGATATCGATTCGACCGGACTGCTGGTGCTGACCCAGGACGGCCGGGTGGCGCGGCAGCTTGTGGGCGATCACAATGGGGTCGAGAAGGAATACTTGGTGCGGGTCGAAGGCCATCTGAGCGACGAGGGACTGCGTCTGCTCAATCATGGCCTGTCGCTGGACGGGAAAGCGCTGCGTCCGGCCCGCGTTTCGTGGCAGAATCGCGATCAGCTGCGCTTCACGCTGCGGGAGGGCAAGAAGCGCCAGATCCGCCGCATGTGCGAACTGGTGGGGCTCAAGGTTACGGGCCTCAAGCGAACCCGGATCGGGAACGTGAAGCTCGGCTCGCTACCCGTCGGCATGTGGCGGTACCTGCGGGAAGACGAAAGCTTTTGACAACTGCATGCGCCCCGCGGCCAACCGGCTGAGAAGCGCGGCACCGGAGCCGGACGCACCCATGGCAAGACGCAAACGGCCTTGTACAGACTGATCCGACCGCTGCTGTTCTCCCTTGATCCGGAACGCGCCCACGACATTATGCTCGGAGCGCTGCGCCAGACCTATCGGGTTCCGGGCGCGGGCGCGCTCATCCGCAGCGCCTATGCACGCCGTACTCCGCATCTGCCGGTTCGCGCCATGGGCCTGCAGCTGCGCAATCCGCTCGGGCTGGCCGCGGGTCTCGACAAGAACGCAAACTGCATCGGACCGCTGACCGACTTCGGGTTCGGCTTTCTGGAACTCGGGACCGTGACGCCCCACGCCCAGCCCGGCAATCCCAGGAAGCGCATGTTCCGCCTGTCGGCACACGAGGCGATCATCAACCGCATGGGCTTCAACAGCATTGGCCTCGATGCGTTCATCGCGAATCTCGCACGCGTACGGCGCACCTGCCCGCTCGGCATCAACATCGGCAAGAATCGCGATACACCCGGGGAACACGCACTCGACGACTACCTCCATGGCCTGCGTGCAGCCTACCCGTTCGCCGATTACATCACGGTGAACATCTCCTCGCCCAACACCCCCGGGCTGCGCGCGCTTCAGGAGCGGGACACTCTGGCGGTGCTGCTTGCCGCACTCAAATCGGAACAGGAGATCCTGGCGCGCGCGCACGCACGCTATGTACCGCTCGCTATCAAGATCGCGCCTGATCTGGCTGACGCGGAGATCGACGCGATTGCACGTCTGCTTCTCGAGCACAACATCGACGCGGTCGTCGCCACCAACACCACGATCAGCCGTCCGCAGCTCGAGGATGCACCCCTGTCCAGGGAGGGCGGCGGGTTGAGCGGACGGCCGCTGCGGCCTCTGGCCACGCACGTCATCCGCGAGCTTCATCGCGGCGTTGCGGGACGGATTCCCATAATCGGGGTCGGCGGAATCAGCGACGCTGATGATGCCTGGGAAAAAATTCTCGCCGGTGCTGATCTGCTGCAGATCTACACTGCCCTGATCTACCGTGGCCCGATCGTGGTACGCAACATCGTCTCCGGCATCCGCGCACGGCTGGTGGCGCTGGGCGTTGAGACCTTCGCCCAGGCGCGGGCCGCACACGCGCATCCCCCGGGCGCGAGCGGGCACAGTGCGACGGCAGGTTGAAACCTGGATTCCCGGTGCGGTGATATGATCCCGGTGTGGCATCGGGGTCGCGGTGAACGTCGGCAAGCAGAACCAGGCTCGCTGCAATCTGCGTACCGTGCAGCGCCGGATTCCGCATCCGTTGCGCCCCGGCACCGGTCTTGCAGCAGAACAACAGGAGGTCAGCCGTGCCCTATCTCAGAATACAGACGAACCGTCCGGTCGATGACGCCGAGAAGAAGAATCTCGCACAACTTGCATCCGCACTTGTGGCGCGCGAACTCGGCAAGCCCGAGAGCTACGTCATGATCGCGTTTGCGCCGCAACAGCCCATGCTTTTCGGGGGCAACGATGCGCCCTGCGCGTACCTTGAGCTGAAATCCATCGGACTCCCGGCGGCACGGGTCCAGGCACTTTCACAAGCACTGTGCCAGCTTCTTGACGATGCGCTGAAAATTCCGCCGGCGCGCGTGTACATCGAGTTCAGCGACGCCAAGGCATCGCTTTGGGGCTGGGATGGTGCTACGTTCTGAACGGGCACGTTGCCCATGGGCCGCGTGATCCGGATGCCACCACGATGCGGCTCGCGACAGAACCGGATCCTCTGCGGCAGATATTCCAGCGCGCCATTGCGCGACGCGGACAGCAATCGGAAGTTGTCTTCTCCGCCCTGGGTCGTGCCTGGCGCATGGCCAGACCGTGGGCACGGCCCCAGCCGCCTGCCGCGCGAACGTACCTACCCCATTTTGTCCTTTCGCGTAACGGCGGGACCCGCTGGACACCGGGCCCAGGGAATCCAGCAGGGCCTGGCGGGCACGCGTCGTGCGGACATCCGATAGAAATGAAATCGTCTCTCCCCAAGGAGGGAAGGAGGCCAAGGCCAGTCGACTTTTGGCTGACGTCAAACAGTCATTTCGCGGGTTTGGCTGCGGGCAGCATGTTGACACATCGCCCGCCTTCCGGGATCACCATCCAGATGGCGTAGCCTGCGGCGCCGTGACTCGTTTGGCGGTCTGCATGCGGCCATGCTGCTACACTTGTCGAAGGGCAGGCGACGCCGGACGGCGGTCCTTGTTCTGTCGGCTCACACGATGACGACGACGCACCGGCAGGTGCGGGGCACTCATGGCAATTTCCGGCAGGAAAAATACGCCGGTGCATGCCGTTCGTCGCGATATCAACCCGGCCGGTGATGCGCCGTGAAAAGGCGCTGTCGGCTGACGGGTCGGGACGAAAACCTGCACGGACAACAATTCGATTCGGGAGAAGAATCTTGAAAATTTCCTTTCACGGCGCCGATCGGGGCGTAACCGGGTCCTGCCACCTGGTGGAATGTGCAGGACAGCTTGTCCTTATCGACTGTGGTCTGTACCAGGGCGGACGCGAACTGAATGAGGAGAACGCTGAGCCTTTCGGATTTGAAGCCTCGGATATCAATTATGTACTGTTAACGCACGCCCACCTGGACCATTGTGGACGCCTGCCGCTGCTGATGAAGCGCGGCTTCCGCGGCGAGATCATCGCCACCTCGGCAACCCGGGAGCTCGCTCGCGTCGTGATGCTCGACTCGGCTCATCTGCAGGAAGAGGATGCCGAATACCAGGCCCGCAAGGCGGCGCGGCATAACGGCCACAGTGTGCCACAACCTCTTTACACTCGGCTCGATGCGCTCAATACGCTTGAGTATTTCGGACGCAGCGCCGCCTACGGCAAAGTAATGGAGATCGCGCCAGGTCTGCGTGTCACATTTTTCGATGCCGGGCATATCCTGGGTTCTGCGAGCCTCTACCTGCAGCTTGAGGAAAATGGACGCAGCTGTCGCGTGGCGTTTTCCGGGGATCTGGGCAATGCCGGCCGCCCGCTGCTTCGCGCCCCGGTGGTGCCGCCGGCATCTGATGTGGTGGTGATGGAAACCACCTATGGTGATCGCCTGCACAAATCCTTCGCGAAATCCAAAGAAGAACTCCGGCGGGCGATTGCAGATACGTTTCAGCGCGGCGGTAATGTCGTAATCCCCACCTTCGCGCTGGAGCGGGCACAGGAGCTGCTCTATTTCCTGCGCGAAGGAGTGGCGACAGGCCTGATACCACACAGTGCCCAGGTCTTCCTCGATTCGCCCATGGCCATTTCGGCCACCGATATATTCAGACATCACCCGGAAGGCTACGACGCCGAAACAGCCGAGTTGTTCCATGAAGGCGCAGACCCGTTCAATTTCCCGGGGCTGCACTTCACCCGTGAAACCGCGGATTCGATCGCGATCAATCGCATCGGCGGCGGCGCGGTCATCCTCGCGGGATCCGGCATGGCCACCGGCGGACGGGTGCGCCACCACCTCAAGCACAATCTGTGGCGTGAGAACTCTAGTGTGATCTTTGTCGGTTTTGCATCCAAGGGCACGCTGGCCCGTCAGATTATCGATGGGGCCAAAAGTGTGCGCCTGTTCGGCGAGGAAATTCCGGTACGAGCCCACATCCACACCATAAACGGATTCTCTGCCCATGCCGACCGCGACGAGCTGATTGCCTGGCACCGTAACATCGGTGCGGCACGCACGTTTCTGGTTCATGGCGAGGAAAACGTCATGCGCCAGTTTTCGGCACAGCTTCAACATACCCAGGTCGAGATGCCGGCCCGCGGACAGGCATTTGACCTGTAGCGGCCATGCAGCCTGAACCCCGGCCATCGCATTGAGGATAGCAGCCGGTGCCCCACCCAGCGGAGTGCTGGCGGGCACTTAGCCGCCTTCCATCGCCACCAAATAGCCGGCCAGCCTGGCCACCCCGTCCGGCGAGCCGCTGACATGGCGCCAGCCCGACGCGCAGGAATCGAGGAGCAGCCTGCTGAAATTGAAATGAGCGTCGCGGGCTGATCCGGGCGGTCCGTCAGGAACAAGGCTGGCCGGAACGAAGGCTTTCGACCCAAACGTGCTGCATGTCACCCGCGTGATGGTGAACCGGATCAGAATCAATCAGCCGCACAAGCGTGACATCTTCAGGAGCGTTACACAGTGCCGCCGGACATGACTGGCATGACCGCTAAAAAAGCGAAGTTGGCGCCCTTGTCGCTTAAGTCACGTTCACCGCTGCCACAGAATGTATGCGGCTTCCAAAGGCACTGAGACGCCGGGGCGGGACGGTATCAGTCGCACCGTGTAGTCAGTCACCGGGCGGCCGGAGTGCACCCATGCACGATAGGCGTAGCTGTTTCTGGCATCCATGAGTTGCCGCACGCGCTCCATTTCCAGACGTACGGGTGCGCCGTCCGGGACGCCGTCAGCATAGAGTTCGACCCGTATGTCCACCGGATCCAGGTCATCCAGGTAGACCTGGACTTCAAATAGGTATTGTCCGCGCTCCATCTCGGTTTTCACTTCCCTGATGCGCAGCGCACTCCAATGCCGTTCAAGCGCACTCCGCCAGCGGACCAGATCCGCTGCGAGCGCACCGTTGCCGGCAGCGCGGTTACGATATGCGGCGGCCGCCGGGAGGTAATGCTGCTCAGTGTACTCGCGCACGGCGCGGTCGGCGGAAAAACGTGGGGTCAACCGTGCCATGCTCTCCCGCATGCGCGCCACCCAGGCTGTGGGAATGCCCTGCCCGTCGCGGCTGTAGAACGCCGGAATTACCTCGTGCTCGAGCAGTCCGTAGAGTGCCTCGGCTTCCCTCGCGTCCCAGGACGGATCATCGTCATGTTCCTGACCGTCCCCCAATGCCCATCCCACGTCCGGGGCGTAGGCTTCCGCCCACCATCCGTCGAGCTCCGACACATTGATACCGCCATTGACGAGCACTTTCATGCCGCTCGTGCCGCAGGCCTCCCACGGCCGCCGGGGTGTATTGATCCACACGTCCACCCCCTGCACCAGCTGTTCAGTCAGGAGCATGTCGTCATCGCTGAGGAAGATCGCATAGGGACGCACTTCGGGCCGCCGGATAAACTGCACCCACTGCTGTATCAGGGCCTGTCCGGCCGCATCGGCAGGGTGGGCTTTGCCGGCCACGATGAGCTGCACCGGGCGTTGCGGATCGGTCAGCAGCCGCAGCAGCCGTTGGGGGTCATGCAGCAACAGATTCGGTCTCTTATAGGTGGCGAACCGGCGCGCAAAACCCAGTGTCAGTGTGCCGGGATCGAACAACTGCTGCGCGCGCTCGACCGCCTCGGCCGGTGCGCCGGACGCAGCCAATTGCCGTGACAACCTCTGGCGGACATATTCAACGAGCACACCGGTCGATGCAGTACGGAATTGCCAGAGACGGGTATCGGAAAGGCTGCGAATGTCCTGTTCCATGGTTTCCACCGTTCCCAGCCAGCGGTTCTTGCCGCAGGTTTCAGTCCAGAGGTGGTCGGCCGGTGCCGAATCCCATGTCGGCATGTGGACCCCGTTGGTCACATACCCGACAGGGACTTCATCTTGTGGCCAGCGCGGAAAGAGCGGCTGAAAGAGCCGCCGGCTCACCTTGCCGTGCAGACGGCTCACGCCGTTCACTGCTCCGCTGCCGCGGATAGCCAGGTATGCCATGTTGAATTCTTCTGCTGAGTCGTCGGGGTTGCAGCGCCCCAGAGCCAGCAGATCGTGCCGCGAAATGCCGAGCTGTTTCTCCGCATAACCGCCGAGGTACTGCTCGATGATCGCCGGCGGATAGCGGTCGAAACCGGCTGCCACTGCCGTGTGGGTGGTAAAAAGATTGCCTGCGCGCGTTACAGACAGTGCGATTTCGAAAGATTGGCCGGTTGCCTGCATGAAGCTGCGGGCCCGCTCCAGCACAGCGAAAGCTGCATGTCCCTCGTTCAGATGACAGACTTCCGGTTCCATGCCGAGCGCCACGAGCAGCCGCCAGCCGCCGATGCCGAGCAGCAGCTCCTGTTTCAGACGCAGTTCCAGACCGCCACCGTAGAGCTCACTCGTGATACCGCGATGCGCGGGGTAGTTCGCGGCGTCATTGCTGTCCAGCAAATAAAGCTTCACGCGACCTACCTGAACCTGCCAGGTGCGCAGCCAGATCGGATAACCCGGCAGGTCCAGCTTCAGCCGCAGCCACTCCCCGTCTGGTTGACGCAAAGGCGTGATCGGCAGCTGTCCCGGGTCGTTATAAGGGAAAATGGCCTGCTGCGCACCGTCCTGACCGATCAGCTGGCGAAAATAGCCCTGCTGGTACAGCAGTCCGATGCCAGTGACCGGAATGCCCAGATTGCCGGCGGCCTTGAGCTGATCGCCAGCGACATTGCCGAGCCCGCCCGAGTAGATCGGCAAGGCCTCGCTCAGCATGAACTCCATGCTGAAATACGCGATGCTGCCCAGCGCAGATTGCGGATAGGTATGCTGAAACCATGCCGGCGCCTCTGCGGCATCGCGCCGGGCACGCACCAAATCGTCGACGCTTTGGCGGAAAGACGGATCGGCCAGAACCTGCTGGAGTTTCTCGCGTGAGACCGTCTGCAAAACCACCCAGGGGTTACGGGTAAGATCCCAGAGTTCCGGGTCCAGGCGCTGCCACACCTGGTCGGTTGTGTGATTCCACGACGAACGCATATCCAGGGCCAGTCGCGTCAGGGCATCGTACCCCTCTACGTCCCGCGAAAAGAGGCGCTGCTTAGGGTAGCCGAGCTGTGTCGTTTCGCTCATGGTTGCTCCTTGCGGCGGTTCCGGAACTCTGCCCGGGAGGTCATGAGACCGGGGACAGCGCCGCACTGACAAGGACCTGCGCCTCTTCCTGGATAGAGCGCAGGTGATCTGCGCCCCGGAAGCTTTCCGCATAGATCTTGTAGATGTTCTCAGTGCCGGACGGACGCGCCGCGAACCATCCGTTTTCCGTCACGACTTTCAATCCACCGATGGCAGCGCCATTACCCGGCGCGCGGGTAAGGATGGACTGGATCTTTTCACCGGCGAGATCCGCAGAGCGAATCTGCTGGGGTGAAAGCCGCGCCAGCATCGCTTTCTGTGCGGGTGTCGCTGGCGCATCTATCCGTTCATAGGCCGACTCCCCGAACTCTTGAGTGAGTTCGCGGTAGAGTTCGCCTGGATCGCGGCCCGTACGCGCAGTGATCTCCGCCGATAGCAGCGCCGGGATCATTCCGTCCTTGTCAGTCGTCCAGACGCTGCCGTCGCGGCGTACGAACGATGCACCGGCACTTTCCTCCCCGCCAAAGCCCAGTGATCCGTCCAGCAGACCCTGCACGAACCATTTGAAGCCGACCGGGACCTCGTAAAGTCTGCGGCCGATGCGTGCCGCGATACGATCGATCATCTGGCTGCTGACCACCGTTTTGCCTACCGCGGCTTCCGTACGCCATTGCGGCCGGTGCCCGAACAGATAGAAAACGGCGGCTGCAAGATAGTGGTTTGGCGGCAGCAATCCGGCGCTGCGCACGACGATGCCATGGCGGTCATGATCGGTGTCACAGGCAAAGGCGATCTCAAAACGGTCTTTCAGGTCGATCAAGCGACGCATGGCATAGGGGGAGGATGGATCCATGCGGATCTGTCCGTCCCAGTCGACGGTCATGAAGCGGAAGGTGGGATCGACCTCCCCGTTGACCACCGTCAGGTCCAGCCCATAGCGCTCGGCGATCGCGCCCCAGTAGTGAACGCCGGCTCCGCCGAGCGGATCCACGCCCATGTGCAGCTGCGAACCGCGAATCACCTCCATGTCGAGGACCGTACCGAGGTCGCTCACATACGCGTCGAGATAGTCGTGCCGATGCGTCGTGGCAGCGTGCAGCGCCCTCTCGAGTGACATTCTCTTTACGCCCTGAAGACCGTTTTCCAGTAATTCGTTGGCGCTGGCCTCGATCCACCCCGTGACGTCGCTGTCCGCCGGTCCACCTGACGGAGGATTGTACTTGAATCCCCCGTCGTGCGGCGGATTGTGCGAAGGCGTGACGACGATGCCATCAGAAAGCCCCCGGTCACGGCCACGGTTATGCGTGAGGATGGCATGAGAAACCGCGGGGGTCGGCGTGAATTCATCACCCGTGGCGATCATGACTTCCACACCGTTGGCCGCAAGCACTTCCAGCGCCGTGGCCAGGGCGGGCCCTGACAGGGCGTGCGTATCCATCCCCAGGAACAGCGGGCCATCGATATTGCGCTGGCTTCGGTAGCGACAAATGGCCTGGCTGATGGCAAGTACATGGCGTTCGTTGAAGCTGCGTTCGAATGCGCAGCCACGATGCCCCGAGGTGCCGAAGGCGACGCGTTGCTCAGGCACCGACGGATCCGGCACCTGCGTATAGTACGCAGCGATGAGTTCCGGTACATCGACAAGCATCGATGGCTCAGCCGGATTTCCTGCCCGGGGATCGATCTTCATTGCCGCATCGTTCTGATTGCCCATGTCACATCTCCATTAAAAGACCCGTACCCCAGTGTTCATCTCTGCGCGGGTGCCCCGCCTTGCGTTCCCGGGCGGCGGGCGAGACGAATCCGGAATCTGCACCCGGCATAGGCAGGTGCACCGCAATCGCGTCAGCACTCCCGGACCGGTCCCAACGGCTACGCGCGGCCTCGCGTACCCGCGCCGATGTCTCCCAGGTTGCGCTCGCCCGCGTCCTGCTGCACGCCGCCGAGCTCCGCGTTTGGCGACGAATCCGGCGGCACAACTCACTCACATACCGATGTGTCCGAGCGCACATGCAATCCTGTGGCGGACACAACGGTCGGGTCGCGCCGCAAATACTCTGGGTCTGGACCCGTCCAGCCGCCAGCATTTACGGGACAAACGATGCCGGATGCCGCAATCACGCCGTTATCGATCCTTGAAATCGCTGTTCCGGCCATCGCAGGCAAGGTCATCCGGGACAGCCACGCTAGAGTTGCGGCGCAAGCAGTCTTGCCATCCCTTCCTCAAGTTGCCCCACAGCACCGGTTTCTGCGAGCCCGGAACGTGCCCCTGCCATAAGCCCATCTATCCATTCCTCCAATAACCGAATATGTTTAGAGCTATAAACGAGCATCCCGACCTCGTAGTTGAGCAGCAGGCTGCGCAGGTCGATGTTGGCGGAACCGATCATCGCCAGTTCGTCGTCCATCAGCACGGCTTTGGCATGCAGCATGCCGCCGGCAAAAAAGAGCACCTTTCCGCCCTCGTCTGCGATGTCGCGCAGGTAGCTGCGCCCGGCGATATCGGCGATGCGATGGTTCGAGCGGTCTGGTACCAAGATACGCACCTCGATGCCGCGATGGACTGCCAGAATCAACGCCCGGCACAGTGCATCATCGGGAACAAAATAAGGCGTGACCACCCACAAGCGGCGACGGGCGGCAAACGTCATGCTGAGCAGCACGTCGTAAAGCGGATCCCCGGGCACATCCGGCCCGGACGGAACCACTTGAATGCCGGCATCTGCATCGCAGGCCGTGGTCAGTCCACCCGCCGGCCGCACTGTGTCGAGCACCTCGCCGCTGGCGAAGTGCCAGTCGGACCGGAACAGGTCGACGTAATGGTTCACCGCCGGCCCTTCGATCGTGAACGTCAGATCCGGCCAGCGCCCTGGATACATCACCGGACCCATATATTCCGCGGCGATATTGGCTCCGCCGGCCAACACCCGGCGCCCGTCTGCAATGACAGTCTTGCGATGATTGCGCAGGTTCGAGCGGCCGCGGAACGGGCGGTGCATCACCGGCATGAAAAACGCACATCGACCACCGGCCGCCACCAGCGGCTCGAGTGCGCGATGATGCGTCTGTAGCGAGCCGACACCATCGAGCAGCAGCCGCACCGCAAGCCCTTCGGAAGCACGTCGGGTGAGGCGCGCAAGGATATCCTTCCCTACCGAGTCCGGGTGCAGAATGAAAACCCCGATGTAGATGCTGTGGGTCGCCTTTTCGATGAGATCCACCAGCGCGGCATAGCTGTCCTCACCCGTGTGCTGCAGCGCCAGGCAGTTGCCGGAGGTGGCCGGTGGCATGTTGTGGGCCAGCAGCAGCCGCTCGGTCTCGGAAAGCGCGGCCGGCACGGGCGCTATGGGCAGGATGATCCGGTTCTTGCCGGCCGAGAGTTTGCGCATCTTGCGCCCGCCGATCAGCAGATACAGCGGGACTCCGACATAGGGAGCTAGCACAATGACCAGCAGCCAGGCAATCGTTGCCGTGGGCGGCCGTCGCTGCCGAACGATATGCGTGAGCAGCACCGCCGCGAACAGGAATCCTGCGGTCGACGCCAGATAGGGCCAAAGCCAGAACACAATCATGCGATGCCGCGCTGTCTCCGAAACCCGCACATCCCGGCCGACCGGCCGGGATGTATTGCCGATACGGCCAGCCTGCACCATTTTCCGGTCCTGCAGTCCGAATGAACCACTGCGACATCGGCACTCTGTCGCCGCTGTCTGTGAACTGCGCGGCCCGGCTCCACGGCATCACTGGCCCGTGCAGCGCCCGTCACGCTGCTGCATAATTATGCTCATCATACGCGTTAACGTGAAACAACTTTGGTTACTGGCAGCAAAAACTCATAAACAGTAATGTCTGCGACGCAAAATGAAACGGCAGTGAGAGATGGCTTCAATGGCAGGGGTCCGGGCCCCGCCTAGGTATTTCGGCCATACCCGGTGAGCAAGCCGCGGCGCTCCAAGCGCTTCATCACAGAGGTGGCTTCGGCCGCTTTCCGCCTTGAAAGCCCGTATCTTGTGGTTGGTATCGCCTCGCAAACAGGCTCCTCCGGTGGTTTTCGTACGCTCTAGGGCGTACGGCAACGAGGTCGATGAGGCTGATCTTTCCGGGGTGCTTCGGTATCGCCATACCCGCGGTAATGCAGCAACACCGCGATGGCCGCGGAGGCGAGCCGCGCCGCCGGTGGATCGGATCGCGACGGCAGCACAATCGGCACGCGGGCGCCAACCACGACGCCAGCCAGCGTGGCCCCTGCCAGATATTCCAGGTCCTTGGCCAGAATGTTTCCGGATGCGAGGTCGGGTGCAAGCAGGATATCCACCTCGCCGGCGACCGGACTGTCGATACGCTTGGTGAGCGCTGCTTCCCGGGATATGGCGTTGTCGAAGGCCAATGGCCCGTCGACAACCGCATGGCGTAATCGACCACCGCCATCGGTATCAGTGCCAGCTTGCGTGCCTGCTCAATGATCATCTGCAGGCGCCGCGGCATTTTTGATGACTGCGCTAGCGCCATGCCATCCCCCTGCGCCACCACCAGACCGTACCACGCGCAGCCTGGGCCGGGCGGTGCGGGCGGCCTTCCACCTCCAGTACATGCCGGGTGGTAATAAGTACGGTATCGGGATTGAGACTCATGGAGTCGATGCCAATCTCCACTCGATCAACGTTGGAACAGGCCTGACGGAAGAACCAAAATTTTAGACCCGTATCCGGTCTGCAGCGTTGATCTGCGGCAAAATTTATATGCGTACTTCGCGGTCCGCCTGGTGCGGGCGCACCAGGAGACCGGAAACATTGCACGGCGGCGCTGGCATACCGATGACGGGCGCCGCGGCGCGGATCTCTCAGAGGTCTGATGCGTTCCCGGTATCCGCGGGGCGGGGTTTCAGATAGTGGCTGGCGACTGGACGCAATGAAACGTCAAGCGTGTAGATCAGAGGAATACCAGTCGGGATTTCAAGGCCAGGAATATCCTCATCGGGTATCCGGTCGAGATATTTCACCAAGGCGCGAAGGCTGTTGCCGTGTGCGGAGACCAGAACGGTCTTTCCGGCACGAAGCTGCGGCGCCAGCGTCGCCTCCCAGTACGGCAGGAAGCGTGCGACCGTGTCCTTGAGACTCTCCGTTTTCGGCAGATCGTTGCGGGAAAGATTCGCGTAGCGACGGTCACGCCCGGGAAGGCGCTCATCGCCATCATCAAGCGCCGGGGGCCGGACTTCATAACTGCGACGCCATAGCTGCACCTGCTCCGCACCGGATTTTCTGCGGCTTCCGCTTTATTCAGCCCTTGCAGCGTCCCATAGTGCCGTTCGTTCAGCCTCCAGCTCTTGTCCACCGGCAATCACATGCAATCCAGGTCATCCAGCACAATCCACAGCGTCCGGATGGCGCGCCTGAGATAAGATGTGCAGCACCACTGCGGCAAGATTCCGGCCTCCTTTAGGAGGATCGCTGCCCCATGCGCCTCGGCAACGCCATGAGCAGAAAGATCCACGTCGGTCCAGCCGGTGAAGCGGTTGTCCCGGTTCCAGATGCTTTCTCCATGCCGCAAAAAAATGAGTTGCGTCATGATATCGCCGTTCAGATGGAGTGGAGTACCTGTCAACGTCGACATCATACTTCGGTCGGGGTTCCCGTCGTTACCGCCCGGTTCCGCTTAATCCAGGACAGGGATCCTGTTGCATCGCGCGAAAACGGTCAGGCTGCATCGAACCGAGTTCGATGATTCGGCACGCAGGCTTCCAGATGCGTGCAGCGGTGCGCCCCAGCGGACTGGCATTGGGTCATCTGGGAATAGCCGTCACACCCAGGACCAGCCGCTACCTTTGAAGACGCAAGATCAAGCATGCGCTTTTCCGGAATGCACTTCTGTGGCAGGCTTGAATAGCCGAGGTCGTACGACACGACAACATTTCATATTGAGCAGCCAGTTCGCCTCGAACAAGGCTGTAGCGGGCAGACCGCCTGCTGCGGGTACCGATCATCTGGCCCATTGCGTCGCTCCGTATCGTTCGGCACGCGAGGGACTGCTGAAAAGTGAGGGCGCGTTTGTCTGCTTTTACCTCCTGGCGGATGTCCGGTTTTTGACTGAAAACAGCCCTCCGCACGCCACCGTCCTGGACTTGTCCTCTGCCAGTACCACGGCATGTCCGTTGACTCCGCCGATCAGTGCCACACAAAATAGCGGAGAATCATGCAGCGACAAGCAACCGGCTCGGAATTATTACGTATTGACCGGGAATCTCCGAAATCGCCCGATGGCGCACGCAGCCTTTCCTCCCCGGCCGCGAAAAGGCACCACCGCCATTATTGGCCCTTTCCGTAACGGAGAAGACGGAACCGACGCTCAGTCCAGAGCATCCAGCACGGTCTGGCACACGCGCGCAATATGGGCATCCGGCATTCCCGGATAGACCGGCAGCGACAGCACCTCGGTCGTCGCCTGTTCGCACACCGGCAGACTGCCGGGCTGGTACCCGAGGTGCCGGTATACGTCCTGAAGGTGCAAGCCCTGCGGATAGCATAGCGATGAACCTATCTGGCGATCGGTCAGACGCTGGCGAACCTGGTCGCGCCGCGCGGTGCGTATGGTGTAGAGGTTGTAGACATGCGCATCCCCGGTCCGGGTCGTAGGCCCCCTGACTGCTGTGCCGGCGAAGCGGCGACTGTAGGTTTCGGCCACCCGACGACGGCCGGTGATGGCAGCATCGATGCCGCGAAGCTTGATGCGCAGGGCTGCGGCCTGGATCTCGTCCAGACGACTGTTGCAGCCGACCTCGACATGAATGAACGGCTTGATCGCGCCGTGGTTGCGCAGGCGGCGGATGCGCTCATCGATCTGCGCGCTGTTGGTCGTGACCATACCGCCATCACCGTATCCGCCGAGCACCTTGGTGGGGTAAAAGCTGAAGCTTCCGGTCGTTCCGATGCTGCCGGTGACCCTGTCCCCGACCCTTGCCCCGAAGCACTGGGCGCAATCCTCGATCACCGCCAGCCCATGCTCGCGGGCAAGCTCCATGATGGAATCCATGTCGGCCGCATGTCCGAATATGTGCACCGGCAGTATGGCGCGAGTCTTCGGTCCGATCCGCTCGCGGACACTCTCTGGGTCAAGTGTGAAGTCATCCGGCAGGATGTCGGCGAACACCGGTGTGGCCCCGACTACGTCGATCGCCTCGGCCGACGCAAAGAAGGTAAATGGCGTTGTGATCACTTCATCGCCGCGGCCGATGTTTAGGGCGCGCAATGAGAGCACCAGCGAGTCCGTGCCATTGGCCACTGCGATCGCGTGCTTAACCCCGACGTACTCGGCGAACTCGCGCTCAAAGGCCGAAACCTGCGGCCCGAGAATGAAGCTGCCCCGGGCCCCGCTGGCACGTACCGCCTCGAGCCACTCGCCTTCGAGGTCCTTGAACTGGGCAGTGAGATCCAGGAACGGAACGGGAATTACGCTTTCAGACATGATGCGATTTTCTCCTTGACCATAAGTGCCACGCGCAGCGCCTCGAGGCCGGTGCGCCCGCCAACCAGCGGCGGCTTGCCGGTGCGCACTGAATTGATGAATTCCGCCAGCTCGGCGTCGAGCGGCTGCCGCGGCTCCACTTCGATCCGCTCGGCGACGATCTCGGCACGTCCGCCTGCCTGGCCACTGACGGCACGCACGACTTCGATCTGCTGGTCCATGAAGTTGAGGGCGTAATAGCCGTTGTGCCCGAAAACGCGCATGCGGCGCTGCTTCTTGTTGGACACGCGACTCGCGGTGACGTTGGCCACGGCGCCGTTGGCAAACTCGATGCGGGCATTGGCGATATCGACGTGTTCGGTCAGTACCGGCAGCCCGGTGGCGGCGATTTCCCTGATAGGGGATCCAACCAGCGACATGACGATGTCGATGTCGTGGATCATGAGGTCGGTGACCACGTCCACGTCGGTGGCGCGTTCGACGAATTCCCCGAGCCGATGCACTTCAATGAAGCGCGGCTCGCGCACGCGCTCGGCCAGCGCCATGACTCCGGCATTGAATCGCTCCAGATGTCCCACCTGGAACACGACCCCGTTGCGTTCGGCGATCTCCACTAGCGCGAGCGCATCTTCATAGCTGGGAGCGAGCGGCTTCTCCATCAGCATGTGCACGCCGCTTTCCAGGAACGGGCGCGCCACCGACAAATGATGGATCGTCGGTACTACGATGCTCACCGCGTCGACATTGCCGAGCAGCGCCTCGGGCCTGGTGTAGGCCTGACAGCCGTGCTGCGCGGCGATAGCCTGACCTGCCGCCGCATCCACATCGACAACACCGACCAGCGCCACATCCGGCATGGCCGAATAGATGCGTGCATGAAACTTGCCCAGATAGCCGACGCCGATGACCCCCACGCGCAGCCTGTCACTCATTTCCCGTACGACCTCCTTCGCCATATCCTGCGCATACCCGCGCAGGCATCACGAAAGAGCCTGCCGGCCGGAAAGACCGGAACGCAAACGCGGCCATTTTAAACTATCCCCGGGAATAAGGGCACAGGCAGTGTCGGCGTGCGGTTCCTTTCGTCCGCCTGCAACGCTATAGTGGCGGGAAAATCGACGGGTCAGCGCCATGGCATCGATGCCGGAAAAAGATCAGCAGATTCTGCAATCCCACGCTGGGCTTATCCACCGGGTAGTCATAGGCTGTCAGAACCTCAGCCTGGTGCCGGACCTGGAGGAGATCCTGGATACGGCCACCGCTAACGGCTGGACTGGCCTGGTCCGCGCGATCCGTGAAATCCTCAAAGGTCGTCGCGATACGGCCCTTTTGCGTCCCCTGGACGAAGAGGATCAGGTGATCGTTACGGCCATTCTGCGTGGCCTGCAGGATCCTGCGACGCTGCCCGACCTCAACACCAAACCCGACCCGGGCCTGGCGGCGCCGGCGCTTGCGGCGATGGTGCACGCGGTGCGCCGCGGCGACGCGCAGGCGCTGCAGGTTCTCGCTGCCATGGCCGAGACCATGCTCCGCTCGGGTGGCGACATGGCACGCCTGTCCGGCATCATGCATCCGCTCATTTCCGGGGAACACGACGCCGAGAAGCTAACCAAGGGCATGACCGCCCAAGGCGAAGCCCTGGTGCTGGCACTGCTCGAAGAACTGGCCAAGCTCGAAGCACATTAGCCGCCCGGCCCCGGTCTGGTTCGCCCGGCATCGCCGCAGTAAACCGGTTTACGCTGTGCCTTCTCCACGTGGCCACCACGGAACGAGACGCGCGCCCTTATCAGCCACGCCCTCATGGGCTATGCTGCGCAGCAAGCCAGGATCAAGTGGAGGAAAGTCGTGGAAGCCGGTCAACGGTCCGTGCTGGTTACCGGCTGCTCGTCCGGCATTGGCCGGGCGACAGCGTTGCTGCTGCGGCAGCACAGGTACCGCGTATTCGCAACCGTACGGCGGACCGAAGACATCGCCGCGCTCGCCGGCACGGGACTGGAGAGTCTCAGCCTCGATCTGTCTTCGAGCGACTCGATTCGTGCAGCCGTCGCCGAGATCCTGGACAAGACCCAGGGCTGCATCCATGGCATCGTGAACAACGGCGCCTACGGCCAGCCCGGCGCAGTGGAAGATCTGACGCGCGACGCCCTGCGCGAGCAGTTCGAGACCAACGTGTTCGGCACCCAGGAGTTGACCAACCGTATCATTCCCGCATTCCGCGCCCAGGGATCGGGACGCATCGTTCAGATCAGTTCGCTGCTGGGCGTGGTCTGCCTCGCCTATCGCGGCGCCTACAGCGCAAGCAAATTCGCGCTCGAGGCGCTCAGTGACACCCTGCGCCTGGAACTGCGGGGAACCAATATCCACGTCTGCCTGGTGGAGCCCGGCCCGATCAGCAGTCGCTTCCGGGAGAATGCCTACCAGGCCTATCTGCGCCACATCGACCGTGCGCACAGCGTGCACCGTGACTATTACGCACGCGTGGAAGCCCGCCTGGGCGGCACGAAATCCCTGCCGTTCACTCTGGCACCCGAGGCGGTAGCCGACAAAGTGGTCCATGCGCTCGGGGCACGCCGCCCGAAAATCCGCTATCCCGTCACCGTTCCCACCCGCTTTCTGGCCGCGGCCCGGCGCCTGCTGCCGGGCCGTGCCCTCGACCTGCTGGCCGCCGCAATCGGCAGCAGCGGTCAGCGCTGAGGCCGCGGACGCAGCTTCCGACCCGGGTACCGCGTAACCTGCCGGCGATTTAAGGATGCCCGGGACATCGAAGCAGCCCGCGCTATCCGGTTGGACCGGCACGGGTCCGGCGCAATTCCTGCCGCGTTGTCATCCCGGGCCCTGCAACTGCGTTAAAGTGGTCGGGAAGACCAAGGAGAACGGTCGGGCTGAGGCATACCGAGGAGGTAGCTTACCAAGGTGGTTTACCAGCTTGCCAACATTTATCATTGCCAGTGCTCCCACCGCACCGGATGGCAAAGACACCGGAATTGTTATGTCCGACATGTTCCCGGATCCCCTGAGTGACGAGAACGCCGGCAACGACTGGCTGCCTCGGACGGGCGTGGCTACGGGCAGCACTGCGCGTCCGGTGCGCAAGCTGACCGCGGTCGACACCACGGCGCCCCCTGGCGATCCGCTGGAGGCGTTTCTGGCCCGCATCGAAAACCAGGCCTACCGGATAGCCCGGATGGCACTGTGGGATCACGAACTCGCCCTGGACATCGTACAGGACAGCATGCTCAGGCTGGTGGAACATTACCGGGACAAACCGCAGGCTGAATGGCCGGCGCTGTTCTTCACGATTCTCAGGAACCGGATCAACGATGCGCGCCGGCAGCGCCAGATCCAGGAGCGTATCGGCAGGATCATTCCCCTTTTCGGACACCGGCCCGATGGGGAACCGCAGGAGGAAGTCGATCTTCTGGAGCTGGGACTGGGCGTCGACAGCACCCGACGGGACAGTGACCCTGAAAACTTGCTAAGCGCGCAGCGCGTGCGCCAATCGATCGAAGCGGCAGTGTGCCGGCTGCCGGAGCGCCAACGCCAGGTTTTCATGTTGCGCGAAGGCCAGGAGCTCAGCGTGAAGGAGACATCGCAGATCCTGGGCTGCTCTGAGGGTACGGTGAAACAGCACCACTTTCGCGCCATGCAGACACTGCGCCATCTGCTAGCGGAGGTATGGAACCATGAATGAGGACATGGCGGCCGGATCCCATCCGGACGACGTAAAGCTCGACCTGCTGCGCGCGGGTCTTCTCGACGAGACCGCGGAGGAAAAGGCTTCGATACAGCACCACCTGCAGGGATGCGGCGTCTGCCGAGGACGCATGGCACGCTGGAAGTGGATCGCTGAAAACGGGACACCGCGGAACGAGCTGCTTTCGCGTCAGCTGCAGGAACGCCGGCGCCGTGCGCTCGGCGGTCGCCGCTCGGCGCGCGCGCAGCGCCGAGCGATGGCGCGCATGGCCATCGCCGGCGTTGCCGCCGCACTGATTCTCGCGCTCGGCACGGTTCTGAACCTGCAACTGTGGCGGACAAAAGCGCCGCTGCCGGATGTGGCGCGGGCGGAAAGCGTCCCGGATCTGTATTCGCATATCGATTTTTATCTCTGGGTGTCACGTGAAGGGGCCCCGGACAGCAGCCACGAAAACCAGTCATGACCGATAGATGAAGCGCCGATCCTTGATCTATTTCGCCGCGATGCTCGCGCTCTGCGCCGGCCAGTTCGCGTCTGCACCCGCACGGGCATCCGCAGGATTGGGGCACGAATGGCAGGTAGCGGCGGCGTATGACTGGAACAGCCTGAGCCCTGCTGAAAGACGGCTTCTCGCAAAGCACCGTGGACGCTGGAACTCCTATCCGCCGGCGCGGCGCGCGCGCCTTGTGCATGGAGTACGGCGCTACCAGCACCTGAGCCCGGCGGAGCAGGCCGAAGCGCGGCGCGCACGCCGGCGATTCAGGAGAATGAGTCCGCAGGAGCGTCGACGCCTGCGCCAGGAGTACCTGCGCTATCGCCGCATGCCCCGTCGTTGAGAGCGCACAGGCGTGGCATGGAGGCAAACACTCAGTCGAGCATCTGGGATACCAGCCCGTCGGCCAGTTTCGGTTCGAACCAGGTGGATTTGGGTGGCATCACCTCGCCGGCATCAGCCACCGTCATGAGATCGGCAAGCGCGGTCGGGAACATGGAAAAAGCCACCGCCATCTCGCCGCTGTCCACGCGTCGCTGCAGTTCGTCCAATCCGCGGATGCCGCCGACAAAGTCGATGCGCTTGTCGCGCCGCGGATCCTGTATGCCGAGCACGGGCGCCAGCAGATGATCGGCCAACAGACTCACGTCCAGACGCCGCACCGCATTGTGCCGGGGTATGCAATCGGCATGGATCGAGATACGGTACCACTGGCCGCTGAAGTACATGCCGAACTCGCCGGTGCGCACCGGTGTAACGGCGGAAGCCGCACGTTGTACCTCGAAATCAACTGCCACACGCCCCACGAAGTCCTCCGGCGTCAGGCCGTTCAGATCCCTTACCACGCGGTTGTACGGCAGAATCTGCATCTGGTTGTCGGGAAATATCACGGACAGGAAATAGTCGCATGCCTGCTCTGCGTCCGGCGCTCCGCGGCCGTGACGCGCAGCGGCGACACGTGCCGCCGCTGCGGAGCGATGATGGCCATCGGCAACATAGAGGCAGTCGATGGCCTCGAACCCACTGGTAAGCGCCTCTATGGCATGTGGTTCCCGAACGACCCAAAGACTGTGACGTACGGCGTCGTCGGCCGTGACATCGACCTCGGGGGGATGGCTCGTCAGATTGGCGACGATGCGGTCAATGCCCGCACTGCGGCGGTAGGTCAGAAACACCGGGCCGGTCTGTGCATTGAGTGCCTCGATCTGGCGGACCCGGTCGTCCTCCTTGTCCGGACGGGTATGTTCATGTCGGCGGATGCGCTGGCTTTCGTAGGCCGCAACGGACGCCGCTGCAACCAGCCCGGTCTGCGTGTGCGAACCCATCACCAGGCGGTACAGGTAATAACAGGGCCCAGGATCGCGCCCGAGCACACCGGCGGCAATCTGCCTGTCGAAATTCTCGCGTCCCTTGCGGTACACCTCGGGCGCATACGGATCGGTGCCGGGCGGCAGGTCGATTTCCGGGCGAGAAATGTGCAGAAAGCTCCATGGTCTGCCGGCGGCGCGTGCCCGCGCTTCGTCCACGGTCACCACATCATAGGGCGGGGCCAGCACCTGTGCCGCGAATTCGGCACGCGGGCGCAACCCGGCAAACGGTCGAATCAGCGGCATCGGAGCATCTCCACAGCGAACCGGCACCGCATGCAGGCGGTGCGAAAGGGGCACATTCAAATACACTCCGCCGCGCAGGTCAAATACCATTGCGCACCCCGCGCAGTTGGCCGGCAACGAGCAACCGGCTATCATCCCCCGCTTTCCAGGGAAATCGCCGATGAATTTTCCGACTTCGGATTCGTGCCGGCCGTATCTTCCTCCCGAATGGGCGCCTCAGAGCGGCGTGATGGTTACCTGGCCGCATGTACACAGCGACTGGGCCCCGTGTCTGGCCGAGGTCGAGCCGGTGTTCGTCGAGATTGCGCGGGCAATTTCGAATTACGAGACCGTGCTCGTCGTCTGCTTTGATGCCGCGCACCGCACACACGTCGAGCAGCAGCTGCGGCAAGCCGACATAGCCGCCGAGCGGCTGGTCTTCGCGCTTGCCCCCTCGAACGACAGCTGGGCCCGTGACCATGGTCCCATCGGCGTGATCTGCCGCAACCGTCCACTGCTGCTTGATTTCGGCTTCAACGGCTGGGGCGGGAAATATCCTGCGGACCTCGACAATGCCGTTTCGCAGCAGCTCGCCCGGCAAGGCGCATTCCGCGACACACCGCTCGAGCCCGTAGACCTGATACTCGAAGGCGGAAGCATAGAAGTGGACGGCTCCGGCAGCCTGCTGACCACCGCGCGCTGCCTGCTTGCACCCACGCGCAATCGGCAGACCGGCCGCGAACAGCTGGAACAGCAGCTCGGAGACTGGCTGGGAATCACGCGCGTGCTCTGGCTCAATCATGGTTACCTCGCCGGAGACGATACCGACAGCCACATCGACACGCTGGCGCGCTTCTGCGACATCGACACGATTGCCTACGTTGCCTGTGACGACACGGGCGACGAGCACTTCGCCGAGCTCGCTGCCATGGAGCAGGAACTCAGGGCGCTACGCACCCGTACCGGAGACCCCTACCGGCTCGTCGCCTTGCCCTGGCCGCGCGCCCGTTACGATGAGCACGGGGAGCGCATGCCTGCGACCTACGCAAATTTCCTGATCATCAATGATGCGGTGCTGGTACCTGCATACGATGATCCGGCGGATGAACTCGCCCGGGAGCGTCTGGGCACGTGCTTTCCCGGCCGCGCGATCATCAGCGTGCCTTGTCTGCCGCTGATCCGCCAGCATGGCAGCCTGCACTGCGTCACCATGCAGCTGCCTGCTGGCATCCTTGCCGCCAGCGCGTGATAGGCGGCCGCGCCACCCGCGCTGCAATCACGCGCCGGTTCACGTTGCTTCTGCGGCACCCCTCGGCGGATGCCATGATCTCCCGCGGACGGGGATCATGGGCAAGGCACCGGCTGCGATGTTAATATGGATGGCAAGAACCAGGGATCGGACGGGCTGGCTGATGCGGGCATTGCAACCGGGGCGCAGCGCGGTAACTTCATGAGCAAAACACTTCGCGTCGGTCTGGTGCAGCATGCCTGCACGGACGACTATCGGCGCAATCTCGCTGAATCGGAACAGGGCATTCGCCAGGCTGCCGCCGCCGGGGCCAGCCTTGTGCTGCTGCCGGAACTGCACACCGGTGTCTATTTCTGCCAGACCGAGGATCCGGCGCGATTCGACCTGGCGCAGCCGGTGCCGGGACCGACCACGGAACATGTCGCGGCCCTGGCACGGGAGCTTGGCGTGGTCATCGTCGCATCGGTATTCGAGCGCCGCGCGGCCGGCCTTTACCATAATACCGCGGTAGTCCTCGAGCGCGACGGCAGCATCGCCGGACGCTACCGCAAGATGCACATTCCCGACGATCCGGGCTATCACGAAAAATTCTATTTCACCCCGGGCGACCAGGGTTTCGTGCCGATTGAAACATCTGTCGGCTCGCTCGGCGTGCTGGTATGCTGGGACCAATGGTATCCCGAGAGCGCCCGCCTGATGGCTCTGGCTGGGGCGCAGATTCTGCTCTATCCCACCGCCATCGGCTGGGATCCGCGCGACCCGGCCCCTGAGCGCGAACGTCAGCGCGACAGCTGGATCACCATCCAGCGGGCACATGCGATCGCCAACGGCCTGCCCGTGGCGGCGTGCAACCGCATCGGCCGGGAACCCGATCCTGAACAGCGGACCGAGGGCATAGTGTTCTGGGGCAGCAGTTTTCTGGCTGGCCCTCAGGGAGAGCTGCTGGCGCAGGCCCCCGCCGACAGCCCGACGGTTACGGTCGCGGACGTGGACCTCGGGCGTACCGAAACGGTGCGCCGCATCTGGCCGTTCCTGCGTGACCGCCGCATCGACGCCTACCACGATCTGGTCAAACGCTACACAAGCTGAAGCTTGCAGCACGGGCACAGTGCCGGCAGCGTTCAGTCCGATTCATGAAACTCCCTGACCCAGGTCATCATGTCGAAGCCACTGCTCTACAGATCTGCGACCGAACTGCTTGAGGCCATCCTCTCGAGCCACCAGGCCGCCGACAAGCAGATGGAGCGCTTCTTTCGCAGTCATCCCATGCTTGGCCAGAGTGATCGCGGATTCGTGGCCGAAACGGTTTACGGCTGTCTGCGCCACCGACGTTCACTCGCATACCTGCTTGGCGAGGACAGGGCGGGCGCGCAGAACCTGGTGGCGGCCTACCTGCTGACCGAAGGGGGTTTCAGCGCACGCGCCCTCATCGAGGCGGGCATACGCCCGGCAGGCGTGGATCTGGCGGCACTCGCGGCCCAGGCACACATTCCGCGCGCCGATCTGCCGCTCGCCGTGCGCACCGATCTTCCCGACTGGCTGCTGCAGCCACTGCTTTCCCACTACGGAGAGTCCGAAACGCTGGAGCTGGCAGCCGCCCTAAACCGCCCTGCCAGCCTGGACCTGCGCGTCAATACGCTCAAGGCCGACCGTGCGGCAGTCATCGAACGTCTCGCCGGGGAAGGTTTCACGGTCACGCCAACGCCGTGGTCAGCGATCGGTCTGCGCAGCCGCGATCGGGCTCCACTTTTCGGCACCGCAGCGTTTCGCGACGGCTGGTTCGAAGTCCAGGATGAAGGCAGCCAGCTGGTCGGCATGATGCTTGAGCCAAAACGCCGGCAGATGGTGGTCGACTTCTGCGCCGGCGCCGGCGGCAAGACCCTCCAGCTCGGTGCCATGATGGCGAACTGCGGCACAATCTACGCCCTCGATGTATCACGCCAGCGCCTCGAGCGGCTCAAGCCGCGACTGCGGCGCGCCGGCCTCGACAACGTACGACCGATTGCAATCGCGCACGAGCGCGATCCGCGGATCCAGCGCCTGCGAGGCAAGATCGACCGTGTGCTGGTAGACGCACCGTGCACCGGAACCGGCACGCTGCGACGCAATCCGGACATCAAGTGGCGCCAGCCGGACCTGGCAGAGCTGGTGGCCACGCAGAAGCGCGTGCTCGCCGCGGCCTCCGAGCTGGTCAAACCCGGCGGACGCGTGGTTTATGCCACCTGCAGTCTGCTGCCCGGGGAGAACGACGAGGTGGTCGGGGAATTTCTTGCCGGCCATCCCGAATTCCGGCCGCAATCGGCCATCGAAATCCTTGCGCGCCGCGGAGCGGTCATGACGATGGACGACGACGCTCTGAGACTCTATCCGCATCGCCATAACACCGACGGCTTCTATGCCATCGCGCTTGACCGGGAACGCTGACACCCGCCGCGATCACGGGCTTTAACAACATGCGAATTCGCCGTGCTTCGGTGACCACAGGACGAATCGGTCCGGACCCGGCTCTCTGTCATCGCCGCCGGAGTCACTCGCCGTGCTTGTCGCGATCCGATTGCAAAAGGCGCGCCGCCTTGCGGCGGCGCACCATGAGACTCGTGAACCAGATGACTGCGCCCGCGAATGCCAGGATGACCAGAAAGTCCAGCTCGTAGCGGCGGAAGTTTCGGAAATAAATCACGAACGCCCGTCCGAACAGAAAACCCAGACCACCCAGCACAGCCGACCACACGATAGCCCCTACGGCGTTGAGAACCAGGAAGCGTCCACGCCCGACACGCGCTGCTCCGATCGCGAACGGCGTCACCGAACGCAAGCCATAGTAAAAGCGGAAACTGACGATGAGCAGGGACTGATGACGATCGATGAGGCGGAATACCTTGTCGGCGCTCACCTTCCACGACAGACGCTTCGTGAGCACCGCCGGGCCGAAACGCCGCCCGATATAGAAAAACAGCTGGTCCCCGAGCAAACTGCCGAGAAATCCGGTAGCGACCACTGCCGACAACCGCAGGTCGCCGTACTGCGCGGCGAGACCCGCGAGCAACATGATGGTCTCACCCTCGAGCAGGGTGCCAATAAACAGACCTATGTATCCATACTGTCGAATGAGATCGTGCAACACCGTGGATGCTCAATCGTTGCGGGTTTGTCTGCGACGCGCTGCGCCGCACAGAAGCGGGCCAGCGCCCGAAGGAGGTGTTGCGCGACCGCACAGGCTCTCTTGCGGCCACGTGGGTCGCAACCGGGACAACGCGGGATAGGGCCTGCACCGTAAATTGTGCGCCGCACTGACCACAGCGGGCTGCGAATGCAGGCCGATAAAAAAATAGACCCCGCTCGCGGGCGGGGTCCTTTACATATTCAAGCCAGGGAGAGCGATCTCAGCGTGGAATCACGCGTGTCGCCTGCATTCCCTTCGGACCCTTGGTGGACTCGAATTCCACTTTTTGTCCCTCGGCCAAGGTCTTGAAACCTTCCCCCTCTATGGTTGAGAAATGGACGAACACGTCCGGGCTACCATCACTCGGGGTGATAAAACCGAAGCCCTTGGACTCGTTGAACCACTTAACCGTACCAGTTTGCATAGACGAATAACCCCTTCTTCACCTGTAACGTCTGCGCCTTGCTGCGACGCGTTAATGAGTTGCCGAATCAGGAGGCCGCGCGCAAGGGTAAGGACAACGGCCAACCCCTCATGCATCGGCACACCAGACCGCGCCCATTCGCCCGCGCGGCGCCTAAATCCTACGTGAAGTCTGCCGATAAAACAATCCAACGTGTCAGGAAAAAAAACGGGGGCCGGACGCAACACGGAGGCGGACTCGACCGGTGATGGGCCGTGATGTGCGCACCTGCCGACATCGATCGGATTGCATCTACCGCAGACACGGACCTGCCCGCGTGCCTGCGCAGTTGGTTCCGGGAGCCGCCTCCTTGCTGTCCGCCCGGATGCCAGCCTTCAATCATTGGGCACCTTTGCGCAGGGGGGGCAGCCAAGCGCCCCGTCTTTTGACCGTCCCGACAACCGGATCACGATACGGACATCGCCCTGCCGGGAGCACAACTATCGACTCGACCTGGAAATCCTTGTCTGGCTGTTTTTACGGGCCGGGCCCGACACCAAGGATTTCCTCCTTTTACTGTTCCTGAAACGAGTCCGGACCCGCAATGTGGCGCGCCTCCGGCAGCGAAACTCGGCTTCCAGCCATACGCTCACCTCGCTGGCGACAACCGTGCCAGCAGCGCCGGGGGCTCGCCTGCAGAACGGTTAGCCCGCGCTATTCCGTCGGACGTACGCGGGCGCGCAAACCCTTGTCACGGGCCTTAATGCGCTTCTGTTCAAGACGCCGGCGCACCGACGCACCGGTACGACGTGTCGCGATCCGCGGCTTCGGGACCGAAGCGAGCCGTCGCAGCCGCGAGATCAGGCGTTCGAGCGCCAAAGCGCGGTTGCGCGCCTGCGAGCGCGTATCCGACACCGTCACTGCGATTCCCGTCGGCTCATGGATCATGCGCACCGCCGACTCCGTCTTGTGCAGGTGCTGTCCGCCGGGTCCGCTCGCCCTGAACGTCTCGATCCGGACCTGGCGCCGCACGACCTTCGGGTCGAGCGAAAAGGACGGCCGCTCCGCCTCCCTGGGCGGGCGCCCACCGGCAGATTTCCGCTTAGATGGCGATCCGGCGTCGTGCATGGCGGATGTTGGCTTGTGTCTTGCTACAATAGCGGCTTCGGGTGGCCTGGCTCCCTGTTTCGAGACCCGAAATACCGTCAGCCAGGCCGTGGGTCATTGTGGACTCGGCCGGCCAACCCATGGTTCGGCGTTGTACGCAGTTCGATGCGGCAGCCGATGGTACTGTTAAGGAAAAGCCAATGATTATCATCCTCAAACCTCATGCCGGCCGAAACAGTCCGGAATTCCAGCAGATACTGGATGTGCTGCGCAACAAACGCAATATCACTACCCGGATTCATGAAGAAGTGGGGTCGCAGCAAACCCTCACCGAAATCTACCTCATCGGCGATACCGCGGTCCTCGACCGGGGAGAGATCGAGTCCCTGCCCGGGGTCGAGCGCGTCGTCCGGGTATCCGAGGAATATCGCATTCTCGGCCGCCATCACGATGACCAGCGCCCTACCGGATTCGACTACAACGGCGTTCACTTCAGCCAGGACAGTCTGAATGTGTTCGCAGGGCTGTGCGCCGTGGATACGCCCGAACACGTGGAACAGATGATGCGGGCGTTGCGCGACAACGGCCAGGTGTGCACACGCATGGGCGCCTACAAGCCGCGCACCAATCCGTATGCCTTTCAGGGCCTTGGCCGCGACTGCCTGCCGTGGGTGTTCGAACTCGCCGGCAAGTACGGCATAAAAGTGATCGCCATGGAGATCACCCACGACTCGCATCTCGACGAGATCCGCGAAGCGTTGGAGCACACCGGCAAGCCCACAGGGGTCATGCTGCAAATCGGCACACGCAACACGCAGAACTTCGAGCTGCTGAAGATCGTGGGAAGACAGCGCGAGCTGCCGGTGTTGCTCAAGCGCGGCTTTGGCATCACGCTGGAGGAATCGCTCAATGCCGCCGAGTACCTGGCAAGCGCCGGCAACCGCAATGTGGTATTCGGCCTGCGCGGCATGAAGACGAACATGGGTGACCCCCACCGCAACTTCGTCGACTTTGCCCACGTGCCGGTGGTGAAACGCCTGACGCGCATGCCCGTGTGCGTGGACCCATCCCACTCGGTGGGCACGCGTGACCGCTCTCCGGATGGGCTGCTCGACATCCAGAATGTCACCGCCCAGGGGGTCATCGCTGGCGCCAACATGGTTCTCGTAGACTTCCACCCGGCACCGAAAAAGGCGCTCGTCGACGGCCCGCAGGCGCTGCTGCTGGAAGAGCTGCCATTGTTCCTGGAAGACGTCGCAGTGGCACGCGAGGCCTACGAGAAACGCCGGGCGCTGGCCAGAAACTTCCTGGCCAAAAAATAGCAGGCGGTGCAGGCTCGCGGAGGTCAGTACCGGCGCGGTTCGCAAGCGCCGCGGGCGAGATCGACAATCATCCGCGTGTGACGATTGATCACCAGCACGTCGGTTCCCACTACCACGCGCGCATACGGCTGCGGCAGCGGCTCCAGCCGACTCTCGAGCCGAGCCGGCAAATAGTGATAGACCAGCCGGGGCGGGAGCGGGTGGTTGGCGCGCAATCCTGACACAATGCGAGTGTCCTGTGCGGCGCGAACACGATTCGCGCAGTAATCGTGGATTAGCATGCGTTCATGGGCGCTGATCCGTGGAACCGCGCCGGCGCCGGCACCATCATCACTGAACGCGATGTGCCCGGAGGTGAGTGCCTGGGCGATACAGCCGCAGAGCATACTGGCGGATACCAGGACCAGAAACTGTTTGCGCACGACCATGCCTCCTGGATCTGCGATAATACGGATTGCCGCCGATGCGTCATTGCAGCATCCTGCGGACCGTGGCTTGCCCACCGGTCATCCGGTGGGCTGATGATATGATACACAGTGCGCCGGAAAACCGCAGGAGGGGCGATGGGCGGGATAAGTGAGCGGCGATCATTCCTGCTTCTGGCGGCAACCGGCGCATTCGCCATCCTGAGTTCCACTCTGTCAAAAACTCCGGCACTTCCGCTGTTCGCAGTCCATCTGGGGGCGACATCTCCCGAAATCGGCTCGGTGGTGATGGCATCGACGGTGACCGGCATCCTTGTCAGCCTGCCTGCCGGAATGCTTTCCGACCTCGCTGGAAAGCGCCGCCTGCTGATGGCAGCACTTGTCGTATTTGCCACCGCGCCCTTCCTGTATCTGCCGGTAACCGACGTATGGCAACTCGTGCTGGTGCGCTTCTACCATGGATTCGCAACCGCGATTTTCGGCACGGTGGCGAGCGCCTGGATCGCCAGCCACTACGTCAAGGATCGCGCCCAGATGCTCTCTACCTATTCGTCGGTAACGATGGCCGGCCGTTCCGTCGCGCCGTTCCTGGGCGGCACACTGATCTCGCTTGTCGGCTTCCATGCGGTCTATCTCGTCTGCGCTGCAGGTGGAGTCATGGCCTTGGCGCTCGGTATGCTTCTGCCGCGAGACAGCGAGAGACCGCCGTCACCGGCAGCCCGCTCCCGGGCCTTGCCGGCGTTGCGCGACGGCTTGGCGGCAACGCTGCACAACGGCGCCCTGCTCGCCACCAGCGCCACCGAAGCCGCGCAATATTTCGTATTTGGCGCGGTCGAGGCGTTCCTCGCTGTCTACGCGAAGACTTGCGGCATCGCCGCCTGGAAGATTGGTGTCATCCTCGGTCTTCAGCTGGCTTGCGTTGCCCTGGTCAAGCCACTGGCCGGGCGCGTTTCGGACCGCATCGGACGCAGACCCGCAATCCTCGCGGGTCTGGTTGTCGCAATGATCGGCGTCGCAATGCTGCCGCTGTTCACATCGCCGCTGCCGCTGATGGCACTGAGCATTGTCTTCGGCGCGGGCTTCGCGAGCGTCACATCGTCTACGACCGCACTCGTTGGCGACTTGAGCCGCCAGGACCGGCTGGGTACGTCGATGGGTGTGCTGAGAACCATCATGGATACCGGCCAGGCCGCAGGACCGGTAATCACGGGTGCAGTCATCGGCGCATTCGGCTTCGCCGCAGGATTCGAAATGCTGGCTGCGCTGCTCCTCGCTACGGCCGTGTGGTTCGGACTACGCGTGCCTGCCGCTGCGATGCGCCCCTGACACATGTCCGACCGCTACCTGTCTCTCTCCGAACGCTGCAGGCCCCGCCGGGGCCGGATGTCGGGCGAGTCCACGCAAGGCCCCGGGAATGTCCCAGGGCAACCCGCCCCGGGCACGTGCACGTTCCTTAGGCAGCCGCCTGAAAAGTCGCTGGTGGCATTTCGCGCATGGGCGTTACACCGCAATCGGTGCCGGAAGCGAACTGCACCTCCTGCCGCGGCCGTGACTTCCCGATTCCCGGGATTCGCACATCAGCGCGACGCATCATCGGCCCGCGCGGATCAGGCCGGGACTTTGCTTGGATAGCTCCGGCGCGGCTGCCCGACATAAAGCTGCCGCGGCCGGTCGATGCCATGCGTTTCCTGATGGAGCTCCAGCCAGTGGCTGACCCACCCGGCGGTACGCGCCACCGCGAAAATCGCGGTGAACATGTTCATCGGCAACCCCATGGCACGCAGCAGTATTCCCGAATAGAAGTCCACGTTGGGATACAGCTTGCGCTCGATGAAATACTCGTCCTGCAGAGCTATCTCCTCGAGCTTCACCGCAATCTCGAGCAACGGATCGTCGATCCCGAGGTGGTGAAGCACTTCGCGCGCGCTTTCCTGGATCACGCGCGAGCGCGGATCGAAGTTTTTGTAGATTCGATGACCGAACCCCATCAGGCGGAACGGATCATTCTTGTCCTTGGCGCGGGCGATCGCCTTCGGAATATTCTCCGGGCTTCCGATCTCCATGAGCATTTTGAGCACCGCCTCGTTCGCGCCGCCATGGGCCGGACCCCAGAGACTGGCAATGCCCGCCGCCACGCAGGCAAACGGGTTTGCGCCAGAAGAGGCTGCAAGCCGCACGGTCGATGTCGATGCGTTCTGCTCATGGTCGGCATGCAGGATGAGGATGCGGTCGAGGGCGCGCGCCACCACCGAGTTAACCACCATTTCGGAGTTGGGCACACCGAACAGCATCTGTATGAAATTCGCAGCATAATCGAGGCCGTTGTTGGGGTAGCGCTGCGGACGTCCGATGCTGTAGGTGTAGCAGGCCGCCGCGATCGTCGGCATCTTGGCGATAAGCCGGATCGCCGCAAGCTCGCGCTGCTGCTGGTTACTAATGTTGATGACGTCGTGATAGAAGGCGGAAAGCGCTCCGACAACACCGATCATGACCGCCATCGGATGAGCATCGCGGCGAAAACCGCGGTAGAAATACAGCACCTGCTCATGCAGCAGGTTGTGTTGATGGATCGCCGACTGAAAGGCGGCCATCTCCTTCGGGTCGGGAAGCTCCCCGTATACCAGCAAATAAGCTACCTCCAGGAAGCTGCTGTGCTGGGCAAGCTCCTCGATGGGATATCCGCGGTACAACAGCACCCCGGCGTCGCCATCGACGAAGGTGATCGCACTCTTGCATGATGCAGTTGACCGGAACCCCGGATCATAGGCAAGCAGACCGTGGCGCGCATAGAGCGTCTGGATATCCACCGCGGGCGCTCCCATCGTTCCTTCCAGTATGGGCAGACTCTCGTCGCCTTGCGTCTCGGAAATAATCGCATTTACATATTTGGTGCTCATGATCGTTGCTCAGTCGGATACTGGATCAAGCCGCGGCATCGATCCAAAAAGACCGCGGACCCTGGCTACAACAAACTACAGACCACAGGCTGCGTGCCGCCGCTGCCAGCGGCGTCGGCCTAACCTTAATACAGGGAGTGCCGGCGGCGCAAACAGGTTTTCACAGAGGTACGGGCGACGTCGCCAAACCGCATTCCCGTGGCCCACGTTACCACCGGTCGCCCTTGCATGGCCGTGGGCGCGGCAGTCTGCCCCAAGGCCGCGGTATGCCCAGCAGCGGCCACCCCGGCTTTCAGCGGTCCGGCTTCGGCGATTCGGCGATGAAAACCGGCCGCGCCAGCCTGCCCGAACCGGAAGCTGCGAACTGGCATCGCGTACGACCAACGGACTGTCTGTAGCGCGGGATTCAGGTTAGAATCCACCCGCCACACCCCCTCAACCAGAAAAAGCAAAGTACAACTTTCTTGTCTGAACTCAATCCCCGCCAGAAAGAGGCCGTATGCTACACGACAGGCCCACTGCTGGTGCTCGCCGGCGCGGGCAGCGGAAAAACTTCGGTCATAACGCGCAAGATAGCCCTTCTCGTGCGCGAGCGGGGGATTGCACCGTCGAACATTGCTGCGGTCACGTTTACCAACAAAGCTGCCCGCGAAATGAAGACCCGTGTCGCCGCGCTGCTCACCGGCGGCGATGCCAAGGGCCTGACCATATCCACGTTCCACACGCTCGGCCTGCGCATCCTGCGCGCCGAGAACAGTCGTGCCGGCTACCGACCCGGCTTCTCGATCTACGACTCCACGGATAGCCTCGGACTTGTCCGCGATCTGGCGCACAACAGCATGGCCGAAGAGGTACAGCGCCAGATCTCGCGCTGGAAAAATGCCATGATCGAACCGGACCAGGCCCTAGTCGCGGCCGGCGCAGATCCGCTGGCCGTGCAGGCCGCCAAACTCTATCCCGCGTATCAGCGCCACCTCAAAGCGTGCAATGCCGTCGACTTCGACGACCTCATTCTTCAACCGGCGCTGATTTTTGCAAAGCACCCAGACGTGCTATCGGCCTGGCAGCAGCGCATCAGCTATCTGCTGGTTGACGAGTACCAGGATACGAATGCCTGCCAGTACCATCTGGTCCGGCAGCTCGTCGGAACGCGCGGCGCCCTGACGGTTGTCGGCGACGATGACCAGTCCGTGTATGCGTGGCGGGGCGCACGGCCGGAGAACCTGTTTCAGCTGGAAAGCGATTTCCCCGATCTCAGAGTGATCAAACTGGAACAGAACTACCGTTCGGCCGGCCGTATTCTCAAGGCGGCCAACTGCCTGATAAAGAACAACCCGCACGTACACGAAAAGCGGCTATGGAGCGACCTCGGCTACGGTGATCCCATCCGGGTGATCGTGGCACGCGACGAGGAGCATGAAGCTGACCGCGTCATCGCGCAACTGCTGCACCACAAGTTTACACATCGCACGGCATTCCGGGACTACGCACTGCTGTACCGCGGCAACCACCAGGCACGCGTGTTCGAACGCGCCCTGCGTGAACAGCGGATCCCCTATTATCTCAGCGGCAGCACTTCATTCTTCGATCGCAGCGAGATCCGCGACATCATGGCCTATTTCCGCCTGGTGGCAAATCCTGCGGACAACAATGCCTTTCTGCGAATCGCCAACACGCCGCGGCGCGAAATCGGTGCGGCGACCCTGGAGGGGCTGAGTCAACATGCCGCCCGGCAGGGACTCGGCCTCACGGACGCTGCGCTCGATGACGGCCTTGCCGGACAGCTCAATGCACGACAGCTCGCGGCGCTGCGCCGCTTTGCCACATGGATTGCTGACCTGTCCGCGCGTTCGCCAGAGGCCGACCCGGCAGCCCTGGCAAAGGAGGTCATCGACGAGGTTCAATACGCCGCATGGCTGGAAGAGACTTCTGACAGTCCCGCGGCAGCGCAGAAGCGCATGGAAAACGTCACCGACCTGCTCGACTGGCTGCGCCGGCTCGCGGCTCGCGACGGCGAGCTGTCTTTCGCGGAAGCCGTCGCACGCATCTGTCTCATCGGGATGCTCGACAACGATGAGCCGGATGCCAGTGCCGACCAGGTTTCGCTCATGACCCTGCATGCGGCCAAGGGACTGGAGTTTCCCCATGTCTACCTGGTCGGAATGGAGGAAGGCCTGCTTCCTCACCGAACCAGCGTAGAGCAGGACACCATTGAAGAGGAACGTCGCCTTGCCTATGTGGGCATCACGCGGGCGCGCAGAACACTCAGCTTTTCGTTCGCGCGCCGTCGCAAACGCTACGGGGAGATCTGCGATTGCGAACCGAGCCGCTTTCTGTCCGAACTTCCAGCGGACGATCTCGAGTGGCAGGACGAGACTGCCAGCGCAGACCCGCAGGAGCGTCAGGAGCGCGCCGATGCGCACCTCGCCAGTCTGCGCGGCATGCTTGGTTCATCATGAGTCTCATCATTGGCGACAGGCCGCTCGGACGCCCGCAGATCCGCCTGCTTGCAGGCAGCAACTGACCGCAGCGTACGCATCCTTTTGAATGGAGACTCCCGACAGCGTTCTGCGCCCGAAAGCCGCGACCGAAATCCGCATTGGCCGGATGCAATGCAGCCACCACCGGGACATGCTTCGCCGGATTGCGCCGAAGACCCCGCGAATCAGCCCGGGCCGGGGACCGCACGATCCAATCCGCACTGATCGGGATCGTAATAACGCTGCTTCGTACACCTTGATGATGGCCGTGGTTTCGTAATAAAGTGTCAAAAGTCAACGTAGTTCCTTGAGCAGTCTGGGACCCAGCACCGTCGGCATGGATGAGCGGCATGGATGACCGGCAGGAATCAAAGGTTGTCGCCAATCTTGCGATCGCGTTCGTAATCCTGCTGTTACTGCTGTCACTGACAGCATTCATCTACAGCCTGGTCTCGTTCCATTCCGTTGAACACCAGCAGATCCGCCGCCTGAGCTTGGTGTCTGGCCTGGTTGCCCGCTCCACCGAGAACATTTTGCGCCACTACGAGCACGGCCTGCACGCGCTTGGCCAGCAACTGCTCGCATTGGTTCCGACCCGACATCCGCGACGCACCAAAGCATGGCTGCGACACTTCCGGAAGGCGAATCCCGAGCTGCGCGTGATCATCATGCTGGCGCCCAGCGGGCAGGTCCTGGCATCGTCAAGAAAGGCTTCCGGCACACCGCTTCCCGATCTTTCGGGGCCAGCCTTTGCCAAGGGCATACAGCTCACAATGGCAGCGCACGGTCTGGTCGTGGGCCCAGCCGAACGCGGACCCATCGCCCGTCAGTGGATCATCCCGCTGCGTTACGCGGTGCGTGACAGAGCCGGCCGCGTGCAGTTTCTGCTATCAGCCGTGCTGCCCGTGTCTAGCGAGCAGGCACTTTGGAAAAACCTGCCAATGCCGGCTGACCTCCTCGGCGGCCTGCTGTCCGACGACGGCTATCTCATCTTCATTTGGCCACCTCCCGCCCATCCGCAGCGCGTGTACGGCAGACCCCAGAACGGCATTCTGATCAGAACCCTGCGTGCCCGGAAATTCGCCATAAGCGGCTATACGCGGGGCCTGACAACCGTGGACAACATACCGCGCCTGGTCGTATTCCATAGGGTGAAGCATTATCCGCTCACCTTTGGATTAACCATTCCGATGAGCATCGTATGGCTTCAGTGGTGGCACACCGTCGAGGTGCCCTATGTGCTGCTTCTGCTGCTTGCTATTGGCAGCGCATGGACCTTCCGCTGGACGGTACGCCAACAAAGGGAATGGGAACACAGACAGCTTGGCGCACGCGAGCAGCTCCACCGTGCCAACCGCGCACTTCGGGTATTGACCGAGGTCAATCACAGCCTCGTCCACACCCACGATGAACTGACTCTTCTGCACCAGGCGTGCCACAGCCTCGTGGAAACCGGGGGCTATCGCATGGCCTGGGCCGGTTACGCCGAGCACGACGCGTCGAAGACGATACGACCGGTGGCCGTATCGGGCCATGACGACGGTTACGCGGAAAACATGAAGCTGAGCTGGGCCGATACGGAGCGGGGCCGCGGTGCGGCGGGCACCTCCATACGCGAGCGCCGCCCCGAAGTGGCCCGCGACATCGCCACTGATCCGCGTTACGCACCCTGGCGGGATGCCGCCCTGGCACGGGGCTATGCATCGAGCATATCGCTGCCTTTGATTTACGACGATCAGGTATACGGAAACTTCAGCCTCTACGCCGAACAACGACTGGCATTCGACCAGGAGGAAGTGGACATATTGCAGCAGCTCGCAAGCGACCTGGCCTTCGGCATCCATGCGCTACGGGTACGGCTTGCGCACACCTACGCGGAAAATCAGCTGCGTCTGGTCGCCAGCGCCCTGGAGAACACCGCCGAAGCCGTTTTCATTACCGATGCGAACGCGCGCATCATATTCGTCAACAAGTCCTTTACCGGCATCACCGGATTTGAGGCGGGAGATGTCATTGCACGGCCGTGGGAGACCATCACCTCCGACCGTGACAACGACAGCATGTCCGAGGCCCTGTGGCAGTCACTTGATGACTCCGGATACTGGCAGGGGGAGCTGTGGGCCAGGCGCAGGAGCGGCGAATCCTACCCTGCCCTGCTAAGCATCACCAAAGTCCCCGAACAGGATAGCAGCGTGTCGCACTTCGTCGGCGTCTTCAACGACATATCGCAGTACAAGGACTACCAGACCCGCCTTGAATTCCTGGCTACCCACGACGCCCTGACCGAATTGCCAAACCGCATGCTGCTGCGCGATCGGCTGGACGAGGCCATCTCCAGAGCACAGCGCGACAGGAGCTCTGCAGCAGTGCTGTTTATCGATCTCGACCGCTTCAAATCCATCAACGACACGCTCGGGCACTCCGTGGGCGATGAGTTGCTGTGCCAGGTGGCCGCACGGCTGCGGAACGGAGTACGTGAAATCGATACCGTCTCGCGCATGGGCGGGGACGAGTTCGCCATCATCCTGACCGAATGCAAGGAATCCTCCGACGTGGCCTCACTGGCACACAAGCTCCACGAACTGGTCTCCAGAAAGTTCACCGTCGATTCCCGGGAATTGTTCGTGACAGCCAGCATCGGCATAAGCTGCTACCCACAGGACGGCTGCGACGTGTCGACACTGCTCAAGAATGCGGATATTGCGATGTACCGCGCCAAGGAATCCGGTCGCAACATGTTTCAGTTCTTCTCGCCCGGAATGAACGCGCAAGCCTCCGATTTCATGGCCATGGCCAACAGCCTGCATACCGCCGTCGAGCGCGGCGAATTCGCGCTGGAGTTCCAGCCACGGCACGAGCTGGCCACGGGACGGATCACCGGGGTCGAAGCCCTGCTCCGCTGGCATCACCCGGAACTGGGACTGATTCTGCCGTCCCGGTTCATTCCGCTGGCAGAGGAAACCGGCCTCATCGTTGCGCTTGGGGAATGGGCGCTCAGCAAGGCCTGTGCGCAGGCCAGGGTCTGGGAGCAGGCAGGCGCCCCGCTTTCCGTGGCCGTAAATCTCTCGGCGCGCCAGTTCCGCGAGCCTGACCTCGTCACACGCATCGGCGCCATCATCGAGGCATCAGGCGTATCGCCGTCTCTGTTGGAAGTTGAGATTACGGAAAGTCTGATGATGCAAGATCCCGGCACCGCCAGCCGGATGCTCGGCGAACTTCGCGCCATGGGAGTGGAGTCGGCAATCGATGACTTCGGAACGGGCTACTCTTCGCTTGCGTACCTCAAGGATTTCCCGGTGAAGTATCTGAAAATTGACCGCCGCTTCGTGAACGACCTGCCGGGAGACGCGAGCGATGCAGCAATTGTGCGCACCGTTATCGCCATCGCCAGAAGCCTCGGGCTCAATCTCATTGCCGAGGGCGTGGAGAACGAGGCACAACGGGTCTTTCTGCTGGCCGAAGGCTGCGAACATGCACAGGGCTATTATTTCAGCCGACCCATGCCGGCCGCGGCCCTGGACGACCTGCTGGCTGCAGAATGGATGGCTCAACGAAAGTGACCGCGGCCGCTCCGACATGCATATCGACCGTGCAAACAGCGAATGATCCGCGGCAGATTCCGGCACGCTGCTGATCGGCTGCAACAACCACCGCGAATACCCCTGATTGTCTGTACCGGATGCCTTTAAACCGCCATCAGTGCGCAAGGCTGCCGGTTTCCAGGGTCACCATGCTGCTGCCCCAATGGCCACCGGCCATCGTATCCGTTTTCCATCGACCCTCCCCATCGGCATTGCGGCGCGGTGGAGAATGCAGCAGGGCGGACGTCGATCGCCGCCCGCCCTGCCGCGCAACGGTTTATTCGCCGTCGTCACTGCTCTGGGACTGATTCCCCTGATCACTGCTCGAGCCGTTATCGGTCGAGCTGTCTTCAAGGACGCTGCGCGACAACGATCTGTGCTGCACAGACACGACCGTCGACGAATGGTCGTTCATCGATGCAGACGTCGAGGCGGCAAATACCGGAAGGGCCGAAAAACCCAGCGTAGCCGCTACCGCGGCAATCAATGGTATCTTATTCATCACAGTTCACCTTTGGTTTGGATGGGTCTGCCGCTACGTCAGTCCATAGCGCCAGATGCCATCCATTACACCAATGCATTGTAAGCGGAATATAAGCGCCGCCCGGAAAATTGTAAGGAATTGTGAGTAGCGGGCGGCGGCACGCGCATCTGAGTTAGGATAAGCGCCTGAGACCGAGCCCGTTTCATGACTACACCCGCACACATCCTGATTGTGGACGACGACGACAGCATCCGCAGTCTGCTCAAGGAATATCTCGATGGGCAAGGCTACCGGACGTCTACGGCGGCCGATGGCCGGGCACTGAAGGAGCAGCTGCGACAGGGACCCGTCGATCTGATCGTTCTGGACCTGATGCTGCCCGGCGAGGATGGGTTTTCCCTCTGCCATTGGATCCGCTCGGAGCGGGATATTCCGGTCATCATGCTGACTGCGCGGACTCACAGTACCGACCGCATCCGTGGCCTGGAACTCGGCGCCGATGATTACGTCGCCAAGCCGTTCGAGCCGCGCGAACTGGTCGCGCGCATACGGGGAGTATTGCGGCGATATCACACGAACGACCGGCGCACAGACATCGTTCGCACCTACTCCTTTGCGAAATGGGAACTGGCGCTGGATAAAAGGCAGCTTCTTTCTCCCGACGGTGTACTCGTTCCTCTGGCGGCATCGGAGTTCCAGCTGCTCACAATTTTTCTCGAGCATCCGCACATGGTACTTACGCGAGATCAGCTCATCGAGCATTGCCACGGGCGCGAAGCGGGGCCGTTCGATCGAAGCATCGACGTCCGGGTGAGCCAGCTGCGGCATCGTCTCGGCGACAGTGGCCGGGAACCCCGCCTGATCAAGACAGTCCGCAGCGCCGGATATATCCTGGCAACAGACGTCGTCCGGCACTACTGAATGAGTTTCATCCCCCGCAATCTGGCCGCTCGAATGTTCGGTGTACTGCTGCTGGGTCTCGTTCTGGTGCAGCTGCTAAGCATGGCGATCAACATTCTCGATCGCGGCCGCGCATTCTACCGCAGCACGACCTTGCAGGTGGCGGAGCACATCTCGGACATCGCGAAGGCGCTCGACGCGGTTCGCCCGCAAGAGCGGGCACGGATCATCAACAGACTGAGCGACAGCCGTCTCACCATTGCACTTTCCCGCAGCCCCCGATCATCGGATGGCGCTTCCGAGCGGCCGTATGCCCGCGCTTTTCAGGCGATGCTGCGCCGCGACCTGGGAGCGCACTGGCCAGTACACGTTCTGCTCCGTCATGTTGCACGGCCGGACAGCCACGAAGCGTCGTTTTTTTCGGAAATCCCGGACAACGCTCTGGACCGATACCTCACGCTGCGGCTGTTCTATCTGGCACCGCGCGGATTCGCGTTCGTCACGCATATCCAGCTGCACGACGGAAGCTGGGTCACGTTTTCAGCACGACTGCCTTATGAACATGTTGCGCGCCTCTACATACTGCTGCCGAAACTCCTGCTCATGCTGGCGATCGCAGTCGTTCTGCTGCTGATCGCAGTTCGATGGGTCACGCGCCCCATGAAGCAGATGGCTCGTGCGGCACTCGCGCTCGGGCAAGACCTCAATCACGCCCCCCTCGAGGAACGCGGTCCCGAAGAAATCCGGGCCACAGCACGGGCCCTCAACGTGATGCAACTGCGGCTGCAGGAGTATGTGCGCGACCGTGGGGCCATGCTTGCTGCGCTTTCTCATGATCTCAAGACCTTCATCACGCGCCTTAGGTTGCGCACGGAGCTTTTGCCTGACAGCGAACATCGAAGCCGGATGATCGGGGATCTCACCGACATGGCAGCGATGGTCAACGCAACGCTGGAATACCTGCACGGTATCGACCCTGGCCAGAGCCGCACCCAGTTCGACATCACGGCGCTGGCAGAAAGCGTTCGTATCGATGCCGAGGATATGGGCTGGACCGTCACGGTCGACGGGGTAGCCAGGGCACCATTTTACGGGAACCCGCAGGACCTCAGGCGCTGCCTCATGAACCTGGTGGACAACGCAGTCAAATACGGAGGCCGGGCAAACATCCAGCTCGACGATGGCGCCACGGGGTTGACCATCGCGGTGTGCGATCCGGGGCCGGGCATCCCTCCCCTGGAGCGTGAGAGGGTATTCGAGGCTTTTTATCGGAGCCAGCCGGCACGGGGACGCGACCGGGAGGGTACGGGGCTCGGCCTCAATATCGCCCGCACCATCGCGCGTGCGCACGGCGGCGATGTGATCTTGCAGGGCGACACGTCGCTTGGCTTCTGCGCCGTGATTCACCTGCCCCGCCACACACCTCCGGTCAAGACCGGGTTTTGAGCGCTGGCCGGAAAACCCTGCTCCGCAAAAAAAGGAACGCTTTCGTCCCGTCAGGGCACCGCCCCATCATTACTGCATCGCCAGACTGCCGGACCGACCGATTCAGACCTCTTGCGGGCGCTCTTTCGCCCTTTTGCAGCCGGACCGGCGACGGAGCGATCAGCGGGCCCGCGCGCCTCAGCCCCGAATCGAAGCGGCAACCGCCTTTCCAAAAGCGGCAGCTCCCGCCGCGGTGCTTCCGAGGCGCACGCCGCTCGCGGCCTCGACCGAAAAAGACGGCTAGCGTCCCACGCAGTTCATGATGACAGGAAGCGCCTCCTCGGCCGCCGCACGTCCCGCCGCCAGCGCTTCCGCTCCCCGGTAAAACTCGAACGAATCGATGCTGTCCACGTCCGGCGTCAGCATGATGTCGGGTGCCGCCAGTTTACTGCGCAGGCGCACAGTTTGCGCCTGGGATATGGCCAGAACCTGGTCCAGAACACGGCGTGCGCGCCAGACGGGGACAACCTGATGCCCATTATCGTGATTCAGCAACTGCTCTTCGAGCCACTGCCGAAGACTCTCTGCCGGCTTAATCCACGGTTGCTGCAACAGCTGGCGGATGTTCTCGGCCCAGGCGCGTGAACGCGCCGGGGGCACGTCATGTCGGGTGAAACCACGCGCTCCGGAGTGCACAGCCACAGCCAGCACCGGTCCGCCGAAGCGTTCACGCGCCACATCAAACGGCACCGGATTGACGACACCCCCGTCGACGAAGTACCGGCCGTCGAACCGATGCGGCGCGAACACCGCCGGCATCGAGATGCTGGCCCGCACCGCATCAACCAGCGGGCCTCGGTCCAGAACGACCTGCTCGCCGGTCTCGAGATCCGTGGCTAATGCCACATACCCAAGCGCGAGGTTCTCGATCAATCCATTGCCGATCGTCTCGTTCAGAAAGTTCATGACATTTCTGCCGGACACCAGACCGCCCGCCGGCAGATCCGGCAGAAACAGCTGCAGTGTCCGCTTCCAGTCGAATGAGGTCGCCAGAGCCGCCATGTCGGAAAGAGGCATGCCGCTGGCGACAAAGGCACCGATCTCCGCGCCCACGCTGGTGCCGGCAATCGCGCGCACACGTATGTCCTGCTCAGCGAGTACCTGGAGCACACCGATATGGGCCAGCCCGCGGGCACCGCCACCCCCGAGGGCAAGCACCAATTCTCCATTATTGGCTGTCATAGACCTGCCGCCTTCCGCCAGAACCGCGATGCCCAGAACCAGCATAAACCAAAATCGGGGAGCGAAACATCATGCCCGCCTGGCCGCGAATCGCCCTAGGCGCGGCGGCGAAAGGCTTGGTATGCTTCGGCCTGCCAGCGCCGTCCGGCGCGTCTGTCAGGGGTGACATTCCGATGTGGAACAATCTCTCCCGGATCCTGTTTGTCCTCGGGCTCGTTACGGCCGGTGCCGCCGCCTACCTGTACTGGGGTTACGGCGGACAGCTGCGCCGGGAAAATGCAAGTTGCCGGGACCGGGCACGGGAGCTGTCGCTCGAGAACCGGCGTCTCAAGCAGGAGGTGATCTACCTCGGCAACCGCATGAGCAAGAAGATCGCGGAGTTATCGAAACAGAAGCAGGTCGAGATAGCCAAAGTCCGCAATACTCGCAATGAAATGATTCACAGCCTGCAAAGCGAAGTGGCCCAGGGCCAGATCAAGATCACGCAGCTTGCCGACCGTCTGTCGGTGAATATCGTGAACCGGATCCTGTTTCCTTCGGGAAAGGCCAGGATCAGCAGCCAGGGAAAGAAAGTGCTTGCACGTGTGGGCGCGGTACTCGCGAAGGCACATGACAAGACCATCCGGATCGAGGGTTTCACCGACAATGTTCCACCGGGGCCCAGGCTGAGGAATCGCTACCCCACGAATTGGGAGCTTTCGACGGCACGCGCAACCAACGTAGTACGCTTCTTGCAGGACTCTGCGGGTGTCAACCCCGCGATGATGGAGGCGGTCGGCATGGGTCAGTACCACCCCGTGGCAAGCAACAAGACAGCGGGTGGGCGCAGCCGCAATCGACGCATCGAAATCATACTTGCTCCGCGCTACAGCACGCTGGCCGCGCAACTTGCCAGATCCGCGGCCGCTGCCGGCAAACTCCAGCCGGCGCCAGGAAAGCCGCCCGGCGAACGCACTGAACCGGAAACCCGGGCCCCAGCCGCAAGCCATTGAGGCACGGCCTTTTCTGAAACCCTGGCCTGGGGGCCACTGCCGGGACCGGCCGTGCCCGCAAATCTCCGCTTCCAGGAGGCGCGCCCGGCCCGGGCTGCTGGAGCGAATCCAGGTGCGTCACCGGAATCCTCCGAGATGCGGCACGCCGGCCCCCTTTGAGATGTATGGTGCATTCGGATATAGTCTGATCGGGTCGAAACAACGACCTGCACATCGCGTGAACACGGAAGAGGAAATCATGCAGGCGGCTTCGGAAGAATCTTTCCAGACGGCATTTCGCGGCTATTTCACGAGCCTGCTCAGCTGGGCCCAGCTTGATGCGTTCTGGGAAGTCGTGCGACAGCACGCTTCCGCCGGCTGGTACCTGTATGCGGTCAGCGAATCCGTGCCGACCCAGCCGAGTAGTTCCGAGCAGGTACTCAACTTCATCCGTGAAATCGACAGCCTGCTGCGCGCCGAGCACCACGAGGACTACTGCGGTATCGTCTATACCGACAGCAAGACCGAGCCGCGGCTTATCAAGATCTTTGATCCCAACAATCTCGGGGTTTCCTGCGGCTACAGCGACAACCCTCCCCTTCCCGGCTGGATCATGAGCCGCATTCCACCCCAGGAACTGACGGATCACAGGCCGCTGCCGGGCAATCGCCGGCGCTGGTGGCAGAAGCTGTGGGCGTGAGCCACCTCATGCGCCGGACAAGCGGGTAGCCCGGAAATGGCCGGCCCCGGCGGAATGACAGGGGACATGGAAGGTCGCCAGGCCGCGCCCGACGAAAATATCGACTCCATCCTGACCGAAGATCGCCGCTTCCAGCCACCGGCGAGCTTCAGCTCCGGCGCACGCGTCAGATCCCTGGCGGAATATCAGGCCCTGCGGGATGCCGCGGATCGCGACCCGGTCGCATTCTGGGCCGGCCTTGCGCGTGCTGAGCTGCACTGGCACAAACCCTTTACCACCGCGTTCGACGATTCCCGCGCACCCTATTACACCTGGTTCGGTGGCGGTCTGCTCAATGTGTCGTACAACTGCCTCGACCGCCACCTTGCGGGAAACGCCGAGAAGACCGCAATTCTGTTCGAGGGCGAGCCCGGCGATGTCCGCCATATCAGCTACGCCGAGCTGCACAGGCAAGTCTGCCGCTTTGCCAACGCGCTGAAAGCGCGCGGGATCGGCCTCGGTGACCGGGTCGTCATTTACATGCCGATGGTGCCCGAAGCCGTGGTCGCCATGCTGGCCTGCGCCCGCATCGGGGCCATCCATTCGGTTGTATTCGGCGGATTCTCGTCCGGGTCTCTGCGCAACCGCATCGAAGACGCAAGCGCACGCGCGGTCGTCACCGCCGACGGTGGCCATCGCGGCGGAAAGGTCATCGAACTGAAGGCCGCATGCGATTCGGCACTTTCCGAGGGATGCAAGAGTGTCGAGACGGTGTTCGTCCTGCGTCGGACCGGCAGCCCGATCAGCATGCAGCCCGGCCGCGATCTGTGGTGGGACGAGGCGGAGGCGAATCTTGCAGATCAATGCGAGCCGGTGTGGGTGGACAGCGAACATCCGCTGTTCCTGCTCTATACCTCCGGCTCCACCGGCAAACCGAAGGGCATACAGCATTCCAGTGCAGGATATCTGGCGGTGGTCGCGGCGACCATGAAGTGGGTCTTCGACATCCGCGATTCGGACATATTCTGGTGCACTGCGGACATCGGCTGGGTCACCGGGCACAGCTATATCGCCTACGGGCCGCTCGCCAGCGGTGCCACCGTGCTCATATACGAAGGTGCGCCCACGGTGCCCGATGCCGGACGTTTCTGGAGCAACTGCGCACGCCATCGCGTCACCATCTTTTACACGGCGCCGACGGCAATACGCTCCCTCATGAAGTTCGGCGAGTCGTTTGCGGCCCGCCATGATCTGTCTTCGCTCCGGCTGCTCGGAACAGTCGGCGAGCCGATCAATCCGGAAGCCTGGATGTGGTTCCACCGTGTCATCGGCCACGAACGCTGTCCCATCGTCGACACCTGGTGGCAGACGGAAACCGGCGCCATCATGATCGCGCCGGTCCCCGGGGCGATCACTACCAAACCCGGATCGTGCACTCTGCCTCTGCCCGGGATAGATGCTGACATCGTCGATGCAGAAGGCAACAGCATCACCGACCCCGGCCACGGTGGAGAGCTCGTGATCCGCAGGCCCTGGCCATCGATGCTGCGTGCCGTATGGGGTAACGACAAACGCTATCGAGACACGTACTGGGGAAAGTTCGGCGGCCATTGCTACATTGCCGGCGATACGGCACACCGTGACCGCGACGGCTATTTCTGGATTCTCGGGCGCTCCGACGATGTACTCAAGGTCTCCGGCCACCGGCTGGGCACCATGGAAATCGAGTCGGCACTCGCCGCACATCCGCGCGTTGCCGAAGCCGCGGTGGTCGGCAAACCGGACGAGACCAAGGGTGAGACGATTTTCGCCTTCGTCGTACCGCGCGGAGCGCGTCCCACGCCCGAAGCTGCCGGGGAATTGAGCAGCGAACTGCGGGCCTGGGTGGCACAGCAGATCGGTCCGATCGCCAAACCCGAGCAAATCCGCTATGCGGACAGCCTGCCCAAGACGCGCTCCGGCAAGATCATGCGCCGGCTGCTGCGCGACATAGCGCGTGGCGTACCCATCACTCAGGACACTTCCACCCTGGAAAATGAAGAAATCGTCAAACAGCTGCAGGGCGAATCCTGATGGAGATTCCGGCCGGCAAAGCGGATTCGAGGCCGCATGGTGGTGCCGCGGACCGCATGTCCAGACACTCTGGGCACCGCTGTTGCGACTGCGTCCGAGAATTCATCCACGGCGCGAGCGGCTCGAACTTCCCGACGGCGACTTCATCGACCTTGACTGGGGCATCAGCCAGGGAAAATCCATCGTCATAATCCTGCACGGGCTCGAAGGCAGCTCCGGGTCGCACTACGCACGCGGAATGTTCGCCGCACTGCAACAGCGCGGCATGCGTCCGGTAGTCATGCACTTCCGCGGCTGCAGCGGGAAACCCAACCGGCTTGCACGTGGCTATCACGCCGGCGACACTGGTGATCTGGAATTCCTGGTCAGGACCCTGCGGGAACGCGACCCGTGCACACCACTGGCCGCAATCGGGTACTCGCTTGGAGGCAACGTGCTGTTGAAGTGGCTGGGCGAATCCGGCGCCACGACAGCACTGTATGCGGCGGCGGCGGTGTCAGTGCCCTTCGTGCTACGGGATTCGGCGCAGCAGCTCAATATCGGATTCTCGCGCCTGTACCGGCGTTATCTGCTGACGGGCCTCAAGCGTACTTTGCGACACAAGTTCCACGGAATGACGCCCCCATTCCGGGCCGCCGACACGGCTGCCGCGCGCACCTTCCAGGAATTCGACGATGCGGTCACTGCGCCGCTGCATGGCTTCAGGGACGCGGAGCACTATTATTCCAGCTCGAGCTCGCGCCCCTACCTGCGGCATATCGCCATTCCCACACTGGTGGTGCATGCGGCCGACGACCCGTTCCTATCGTGCGCCGCCATCCCGGCTGCACACGAACTTTCCGCGCAGGTGATCCTGGAAGTCTTTGCACACGGGGGTCATGTCGGATTTATCACCGGCAGCTGGCCGTGGCGGCCGCGCTTCTGGCTGGAGGATCGCATCCCGGGCTTTCTCGCGCAGCAGCTTGGCCCAGCCACGAACCACCAAGCCGCACCTGCGGTGGGCATGGTCAACGGCCAATCCGCCAACTGTTGAGCCGGGCGCGGGCGGACACGCAACGTGAGACAGGCATGCAGAAAAAAAGGGGGCGTCAGCCCCCTTTCCCGCCATACCATCCGGCATTCTTCCCTCAGGATTGCTCTTCGACCGCCTTCATGCTCAGGCGGATACGGCCCTGCTTGTCGATCTCGAGCACCTTGACACGCACGCTCTCGCCTTCACTCAGCTTGTCACCGACGTTTTCAACGCGCTCGTGAGAGATCTGAGATATGTGCACCAGTCCGTCACGGCCGGGGAGAATGGTGACGAATGCACCGAAATCCATCAGTTTCACCACCTTCCCCTGATAGATCTTGCCGACTTCGACATCGGCGGTGATCTGCTCAATGCGTCGCCGCGCCTCCTGTCCGGCAGCATTGTCGACCGACGCGATCTTCACGGTACCATCGTCCTCGATATCGATGGTCGCGCCGGTCTCCTCGCACAGGGCACGTATGGTTGAGCCACCCTTGCCGATCACATCGCGGATCTTCTCTGGATTGATCTTGAAGGTGATGATCCTGGGCGCATATTCCGACATCTCCGCGCGCGGCGCCGGGATCGCGTCATGCATATTCTTGAGCACGTGCAGCCGTGCCTCTTTCGCCTGTTTCAGCGCCACTTCCATGATCTCGCTGTTGATCCCCTCGATCTTGATGTCCATTTGCAAGGCGGTGACACCGGTAGCCGTACCGGCAACCTTGAAATCCATGTCGCCCAGATGATCCTCGTCGCCCAGGATGTCGGTCAAGACCGCAAACCGGTTCTCCTCCTTGATCAGCCCCATCGCGATACCGGCAACTGGAGCCTTGATCTTGACGCCCGCATCCATCAGCGACAGCGTTGCCCCGCAAACCGTCGCCATGGAACTTGATCCGTTCGACTCCGTTATCTCGGAGACCACGCGCAGCACATAGGGAAAGTCGGTCATATCCGGCAGCACCGCCGCGATTGCTCGCTTCGCCAGACGACCATGCCCTATCTCGCGCCGCTTGGGACTCCCAACGCGGCCGGTCTCTCCGGTGCAGGACGGCGGAAAGTTGTAGTGCAGCAGGAACGGCTCCTTGCGTTCGCCTTCGAGCGCATCAATGATCTGGGCATCGCGTCCCGTTCCAAGAGTAGTGACCACCAGCGCCTGCGTCTCGCCACGCGTGAAGAGCGCCGATCCGTGGGTGCGGGGCAGCACGCCCGTGCGTATCGATATCGGTCGCACAGTACGCGTATCTCTTCCGTCGATCCGCGGTTCCCCCGCCAGGATGCGGCCGCGCACCACCTTCTTCTCGAGCTTCTTGACGACGTTCTTGACCGCCTCGATCTCGTCGGGAGTGCTCTCGGCGCTGGTCAGCTCCGACAGAACGCGTTCGCGGATTGCGTTCATCTTTTCCTGGCGCGCAAGTTTCTCACGGATCTGATAGGCAGACGCTATGTCCCCCTCGGCCAGCTTTGCCACCTTTTCGGCAAGGCCGGTGTTCTCGGCCGGCGGCTGCCAGTTCCACGGTTTGACCCCCGCTTCCTGTGCCAGCTCCCGAATCGCCCGGATCGCCGCACGCAACTGCTCGTGCCCGAACAACACCGCGCCCAGCATGACTTCCTCGGTCAGACCCGTCGCTTCGGATTCGACCATCAGTACCGCCGCTTCGGTTCCGGCCACGACCAGATTGAGCTGGGAATCCACGAGCTGCTTGTTGCCGGGGTTCAGGAGGTATTTTCCGTCGAGATAGCCGACGCGTGCCGCACCCACCGGTCCCTTGAAAGGCATTCCCGACAGAGCCAGCGCTGCCGATGCCCCGATCAGGGCAACGACATCCGGATCGATATCCGGATCGATCGACATCGTAGTGGCGATTATCTGGACCTCATTGGTGAAACCCTTCGGAAACAGCGGGCGAATCGGACGGTCTATGAGGCGGGACGTGAGGATTTCCTTCTCCGACGGGCGCCCTTCGCGCTTGAAGAATCCGCCTGGAATGCGGCCGGCCGCATAGGTACGTTCTTGATAATCGACGGTCAGCGGAAAGAAATCCTGGCCCGGCTTGCTGTCCTTCATGCCGACAGCGGTCACATGCACGACGGTATCGCCCATGCTGGCCATGACAGCGCCGCTGGCCTGTCGGGCGATCTCGCCGGTTTCGATAGTGACGGCATGATCGCCGTACTGGAACGATTTTTTTACAATTTTCAAAGCTGGATCCTCAATCTAGATGGTGCAGAAGCACATGACCGATGCTCCGGGGAAGCGGTTGCGGTGCAGGGATGGAATGTTCCTCCATGCCGCTGCACGCCGAACCGCTACTGCATTTGGAGACACGACCGGATGCGCACGCACACCGGCCGTACGTCCGGAGAGAAATGCTTACTTGCGCAACCCGAGACGGGCCACTAGCTGCCGGTAGCGATTTCCGTCCACGCCCTTGAGGTAGTCGAGCAATTTTCTGCGCTTACTCACCATCCGCAGCAATCCCATGCGCGAGTGATGATCTTGTTTATGGGTCTGAAAATGCCCGGAAAGATCGTCAATGCGCGCCGACAACAGGGCAACCTGGACCTCCGGCGAACCCGTGTCGCCTTTGCCCACGCCGTATTCCTGCACTATCTGGGCCTTCTGTTCCGCCTTGAGGGTCATCGATACGTACCTCATTACTCCGTATTTCTGTCGGTATGAACGTTAAGGGCCGGTATTCTAACCGCGGCGCCACCACACCTCAACCGCTTTCTTTCGTATTATCAGGTCGTTCCAGGGAGCGGATCAGCCGCCGTGGAGCGACCCGGCCGTCATCCAGGACCTGTCCGAGGCCTAAAAACCGGCCGTCCGCCTCATACAGGCGCACCGTGCCCGGGGGATGCCCCTGGGCCGCAAAAACCGCCTGGCCCTGGCAAAGATAGTAGGCCGCGTTGACCGACAGGCGGATAGCCGGAAACCGGTCCACGGCCCGGTCGCCAGGCAGCAGCAGCGCTGCACGCTCCTCGGGACCGGACAGGTCGCGCAGGCGTCCGATGTTGACCGACTCCTCCACCCGGAATTCCCCCAGCGCCAACCGGCGCAGCTGCTCGACATGGGCGCCGCAATCCAGAGCCTGGCCGAGATCATGGGCCAGGCTACGCACGTAGGTACCCTTGCTGCAGGTGAGTTCCAGCTCCAGGCGCTCGCCTTGCCAATCGAGCAGCCGGATCCGGTGGATTACCACCCTCCGAGCCACGGGGTTGACCGCCACACCGGCGCGGGCAAGCTTGTATAGCGGCTGGCCCCCCTGCTTGATCGCCGAGTAGGCCGGAGGGATTTGCTCGATCTCGCCGGTGAACCGCGCCAGCGCTGCCTCAATCCGTGGACGGTCGGCCGTCACCGGCCGCGTATCCATAATCGTGCCCTGGGAATCGTAGGTCGACGTTTCCTGGCCGAGTCGCAACACGGTCCAGTAGGTCTTGTCCGCATCGAGCAGAAACTGGGAAAACTTTGTCGCCTCACCGAAACACAGGGGCAGCAAACCGCTGGCTAGAGGATCCAGGCTGCCGGTGTGGCCGGCCTTGCGCGCTTCCAGGCAGCTTCTTGCCTCCTGCAACGCACGGTTCGAAGTCACTCCCGGAGCCTTGTCCAGGAGCAGAATTCCGTTGACATCGCGCACGTTGCGCCGCACGCGGCACGGGGCCCCGCCAACTGCCTTATCCATGCGATTATCGTCCGGCCGGCACGTTTTCAGCGCTTCTTCCCGTCGCCGTCCCCGGTCCGAGCGCGTTCAAGCAGGCGCGAGATTTCCGCGCCGCGTTCCACCGACTCATCGTACAGAAAACGGAGTTCCGGAATGATGCGCAGGTCGAGGCGACTCCGCAAGGCGTGCCGCAGGAAACCGGCCGCCCCGTTCAGCACGGCCAGTGTGGCCGGGGCGTTCGCCACGCCGCTCAGCTGGGTAATGTAGACCTTGGCATGAGACAGGTCGGGCGCAACGTCCACGCCGGTGAGAGTCAGCTGTGCCAGGCGCGGATCGCCGAGCTCACGCGGAATCAAAACCGCAAGTTCCCTCTGCAGCAACTCTGCAATCCGGCGCGTTCTACCTGTCTCCTTGCGCATCGGCCTCCGGTCACAGCGACCGCGCAACCTCGACCTTGTCGAATATCTCGATCTGATCGCCGACGTGAATGTCGTTGTAGTTCTTGATGCCGATACCACACTCCATGCCGGACTTCACCTCGTTGACGTCGTCCTTGAACCGTCGCAGCGAGTCGATCTCGCCCTGGAAGATCACGACATTATCGCGCAGCACGCGCACCGGGCGATTGCGCCGAACAACACCTTCGGAGACGTAACAACCGGCGATGGCACCGATCCTGGGGGCCCTGAATACTTCGCGCACTTCGGCAAGCCCGACAACCTCTTCCCTGAACTGTGGCTTGAGCATGCCGGTCAGCGCCGCCTTGACATCATTCACGGCGTCGTAGATCACATTGTAATAGTGTACATCGACACCTTCGGACTCGATCAGGCGCCGTGCGCCAGCATCGGCACGCACATTGAAGCCGATGATGACGGCTTGCGAGGCGCGCGCCAGGTTCACGTCGGACTCGCTGATTCCGCCGACCATGCCATGGATGACGTTGACCTTCACTTCGTCCGTAGACAATTTCTCCAGGGCTTCCGTGAGCGCTTCCACCGAGCCCTGCACATCCGCCTTGATAACGAGATGCAGAGTCCTGGCTTCGCCCTCCTGCATCTGCTGGAAGACGTTCGTAAGCTTGGCCGCCTGCTGGCGCGCGAGCTTGACGTCCTTGAACTTGCCCTGCCGGTAAAGCGCGATCTCGCGCGCCTTGCGTTCGCTTTCCACGACAACCACTTCATCTCCGGCATTCGGCACTCCCGAGAGTCCCTGGACCTCTACCGGTATCGACGGGCCTGCTTCCTTGACCGCATGCCCGTTCTCATCGGTCATAGCACGCACGCGTCCGCTCTCGTGGCCAGCCAGTATCACATCCCCCTTGCGTAACGTGCCCTGTTGCACCAGCACGGTCGTAACGGGACCACGCCCCTTGTCGAGACGCGCTTCAATCACCAGACCTGCCGCCAGCCCGGATCTTACCGCCTTCAGTTCACGCAACTCAGCCTGCAGCAGTACTGCATCGAACAGGTCATCGATGCCCTGGCCGGTCTTAGCCGAGACATTTACAAAGATGTCTTCGCCACCCCATTCCTCGGGCACGACCTGCTGCGCCACAAGTTCCTGCTTGACCCGATCCGGCTCTGCGCCTGGTTTGTCGATCTTGTTGACGGCGACAACGATGGGCACCCCTGCAGTCCGGGCGTGATGGATTGCCTCAATGGTCTGCGGCATGACCCCATCGTCGGCCGCCACCACAAGAATCACGATATCCGTTGCCTTGGCGCCGCGTGCACGCATCGCGGTGAACGCCTCATGCCCTGGCGTATCCAGAAAGGTCACCACCCCTTTCGGAGTCTCGACGTGATAGGCGCCGATATGCTGGGTGATGCCTCCCGCCTCGCCACTTGCCACCTTGGCCTTGCGGATATAATCAAGCAACGATGTCTTGCCGTGGTCCACGTGGCCCATTACGGTTACCACCGGTGGGCGCAATTCGGCCACACCCTCGGCCTTCGCGCCGCCAAGCAGCGCTTCCGGATCGGTCGGTCTCGCCGTCTTTGCGACATGGCCCATTTCTTCCACCACGATGGTGGCGGTATCGCGATCAATGACCTGGTTGATGGTCACCATCATGCCAAGCTGCATGAGCGCCTTGATGACCTCGACACCCTTTACCGACATCTTCTGCGCAAGTTCGGCCACCGTGATGGTCTCCGGCAGAAACACCTCGCGCACCATGGGCTCGGTCGGCATCTCGAAAGCATGCTGACCGGACATGCTGGTCTGTATCGGTTTCTTCGTGAGCGGCCTTGGCTTGCGGCGAAGCTTCTTGGCATCAGCGATGTGGAGTTCGGAACGCTCGCGCGCATGCCCCTCACGCCATTCTCCGGCCTTTTCGCCCTTCTTGAACTTCTCCGGCCGGCCCGCTGGCTTCTTGGCCTCCTTGGCCGGGGGCGCGGCGGGCTGGGCACCAGCCGGCTGGACCGCCACTGGCGCGGCAACCGGAGCTGCAGCCGGTACCTCGACCGGGCCTGCAGCCGGTGCCTCGACCTCGGGCACTGCGGGCACGGGCGAAGGTGGCGCGAGCGGCGGCTGCTGCTCCACCACCGCAGCAGACACGGATGGAACCTCAGCCTCGACCGCTTCCTGGCTTTCCTCCACCTCCGTTGCCGTGGCATCCTCGATCGCGCTGCGCTTGACGAAGGTACGCTTCTTGCGGACCTCCACCTGTACGGTGCGCGAGGGACCAAGACGCGTGCTCTGCTTGATCTGGCTCACCGACTTCTGCTTGAGCGTGATCTTCTTGGTTCCCGCCTCCGCGCCGCCATGATGCGTCCGCAGATATGACAGCAACGTCATCTTCTCTTCGTCACTCAGGCTACCATCGACACTCTTGCCGTTAATGCCGGCCGCGACAAGCTGCATAAGCAGCTTGTCGGCCGTAACACCGATCTGATCAGCGAAGCTCTTAATGGTAGTTTCTGACATAGGCGCGTTCCGGGTTAAGTTTGGGGTTTGTCGAACCACGGAGCACGGGCGGCCATAATGAGCTGCCGCGCCTGATCTTCATCAAAGCCTTTTATTTCCATGAGCTCGTCGACGGACTGCTCGGCCAGCTCCTCCATGTTCTTGATCCCATGGCTGGCAAGCAGCCGCGCCGTATGCTCGTCCATGCCTTCGACTTCGAGCAGATCCTTCTCCGGCTCGGCCATATCGATCTTTTCCTCCAGTGCAATCGCCTTCGTCAAAAGAACATCGCGCGCCCGGCTTCGCAGTTCCTCGACCAGATCATCGTCAAAACCCTCGATTGCAACCATCTCCTGCTTCGGCACATAGGCAACCTCGTCGAGGCTGGTAAACCCCTCGCGCACCAGGACCGCAGCCACGGTTTCGTCGACGTTGAGCTGCTCCATGAACAGCTGCTGGGCGGCAGCGGCTTCGCTTGCACCCTTCTCGCTCGCCGCATCCTCGGTCATGATGTTGAGTTCCCAGCCGGTCAGCTCCGAAGCGAGACGCACATTCTGCCCGCCTCGCCCTATCGCCTGTGATAGCTGGCTCTCATCGACGATCACATCCATGCTGTGCAGCTCTTCATCAACCACGATCGACTGGACCTCGGCCGGCGCCAGCGCGTTGATGACGAACTGGGCTGGCTCTGTCGACCACTGAATGATGTCCACACGCTCGCCGGCAAGCTCGTTGGAGACGCTCTGCACGCGCATGCCGCGCATGCCCACACACGCCCCGATGGGATCGATGCGCGGATCCTTGGAGCTCACCGCGATCTTGGCGCGCAGCCCCGGATCACGCGCCGCACCGTGGATCTGGATCAGCCCCTCACCTGCCTCGGGTACTTCGAGCTTGAACAGCTCGACCAGCAGCCGCGGCGCAGTCCGGCTCAGGAACAGCTGCGGTCCGCGCGGCGTGGAGTACACGTCATCCAGGTAGGCACGGATGCGGTCGCCCGGGCGCAAACCCTCGTGCGGAATCATCGCCGACTTGGGCAACAGGGCCTCGGCCGCACCCAGATCGACGATTGCATCGCCCCGCTCCATGCGTTTGACGACGCCGGTCACAAGCTGTCCTTTGCGCTCCATGAACTGGTTGACGATCTGCTCGCGCTCGGCCTCGCGCACTTTCTGCACGATAACCTGCTTGGCGGCCTGAGCGGCGATGCGTCCGAATTCCACCGGCTCCAAGGCTTCCTCCACGAACCCGCCAACAACGGCCTGCTTATCACGGACCATCGCCTCGGCCAGACGTAGCTGACGATCCGGGAATTCGATCGTCTCGACCTCATCGGCCAGGATCTCCCAGCGGCGAAAGGTGTCGTATACACCGCTGTCACGATGTATCGATACGCGGACATCGATGTCTTCCCTGTAGCGCTTGCGCGTAGCGGTCGCCAAGGCAGCTTCCAGCGCCTGGAAGATTACCTCGCGCTCCACGCCTTTTTCGCGCGATACCGCATCCACAACCATCAGAATCTCGTGACCCATAACGCCCCCGTTGGGACCTGTCATTTATACTTCGGTACTAATCTCGCCTTTTCGATGTCATCCAGCGGCAAACTGAAGCTCTCGGCTCCGGACTCGAGGATGATCGTTTCATCCTCCATTCGAGTCAGCTGGCCGGTAAAGTTCCGTCGCCCGAGAATCGGCCTGGACATCCTGACCTTGATCGTCTCGCCCATAAACCTCTCGAAATCCCTGGGTTTCACCAGTGGTCGATCCAGGCCGGGTGACGACACCTCGAGCGTGTACTGGCCTTGAACCGGATCCTCGACATCGAGGACGGCGCTCACCTGGTGGCTTACCGTGGCACAATCGTCCACGGTCACCCCGCCATGGCTGTCTATATATATCCGCAACAGCGCATGCCCGCCGGTTCCAGAACGCTCCACATCCACAAGCTCGAACCCCAGCGATTCGACCACAGGTTCCAGCATGGTTCGCAGTGCAGCCGTATCGCCGCGCATAAAATCCTGCCCCAAAAATGCAAAAGTGGGCGCATGGCCCACTCGCTCTGACTTCGAGCGGCGGAATTATAAGCCTTTTCACGGGAAACCACAACGGAAGGAGGGCCAGCCACACCACAGACCGGTGGGGATCTGCATCCTCACAAACGATCATCGTGAGGCCCCACTATAAAAGCCTTTCTGCCTGCCCAAGGACCGACCGCCTTTGCGGCCACCGACGGAACCGCCTGCCGTCACGGCCCTGGCAATAATCTCGCTATTCTATATGAATATGTTGCGGCGGGCTATCCGTTAGGTGACGCCCGTGCCTGGATTGAGCGTTCCTGCTTACCGCCCCGCAGCCAAACAATACACTCCCGCCGATACAGCACAATCCGGGATAACCGGCTGCTTCGCATGCGCACACGCCACGCCGGCGATATGCATCCGTTACCTTGCTACGGACACCACGCGGCCCGTGCGTTGGCACAGCAAGCCGCGGCATATTCCAGACCGAACCTGGCATGTGACCGCTGCCTATCCCGTAGGCAATCTAAGCGCACACCGGTAATTCCGGAATCTTCTCTGCGCAGATACGAAGTTTTCCACAATTTCTGTGGATAAACCGGACAACCGAATCGGGTTGGCATCGGGCAGATCGCCTTGCGCCGCCAGCAGGCAGGTATTTCCAGTATCGAGGTTGTAGCCCTGCGAGGTGATGTTTAGTGAACCTCCGGTGGTGCCGCAGTTCGCGTCGCGCAGAGCCGCCGGATCAGAGCCACGCCGTCTTGATCGCGCGGCACCGCTTATGCCCTAAGCGGCAAATCGGCCCCGGAGTTGGTAAGCGGACGGAAACGCGCCCAGACTGGGAAGGATGTGGCCTGCGCCCGTGCAAAAACCGGATCCTGCCCGACCGGAGCATCCTGCTCCACTTCAGCAAGCCGGGCAGTTTCGAAGACTTAGATTATCTGGATAGTACGCCGGCCTGATCGGGCAGCCGGCGGAACGGTAAATGTGGTAGCGGGGGTAGGATTTGAACCTACGACCTTCGGGTTATGAGCCCGACGAGCTGCCAGACTGCTCCACCCCGCAACAGGAGGCGCGCAGTGTACCGCGCCTTTCCCCACCTTTTCAAGGATTCTGTTTGGAGCGGACTCCCAGGCGAAGCGACGAAAGATCCGGAAGGCATCTGGATCGCGCGCACGGACGCGGCGCAGGCCCGGCAGCGAAGCCGGTCCGTCCGAGCTGCCGATAGCACCCGCAGCACCAGCCCGGCTACGGCAGCCCGGGCAATTTCAGCCGGAACCAGTCAGGATATCGAGCGGATTGCCTGACTGCAGAGATTGACCAGCGCACCCACCCACGGCGTCACGGCAATCATCGCAAGACCATTAATCCCCATCATAAGCTGCAGATCCGCATCCACTTTGATCGGACTGGAGTCCACGGGCGCATCGAAATACATCAGCTTGACCACCCGCAGGTAATAGAAGGCCCCCACGACAGAGAGCAGTACACCGACGGCCGCCAGCCAGACATAGCCGGCGTTCACGATCGCCTGGAATACCAGCAGCTTCGCAAAGAACCCCGCTGTCGGCGGCACGCCCGCCATGGAAAACATCAGCAACAACATGATGAAAGCATGCCACGGACTGCGCTGATTGAGCCCTTTGAAATCATCCAGCCGCTCGGCCTCGAAACCGGCACGCGAAAGAAGGATCACCATCCCGAAGCCACCGAGACTCATGGTGGTGTAGACCAGCATGTAGAACATCGCCGCCCCGTAGCCGGCCGGCCCGGCGCTGACAATGCCAAGAAGAAAAAATCCCATGTGCGATATCGTCGAGTAGGCAAGCATGCGCTTGATATTGGTCTGCGCGATAGCCGCCACATTGCCGAGCGCCATCGACAGCACAGCCATGATGAGGAACATCTCCTGCCAGTTCGCCGACAGTCCCTGCAGTCCCCCCACCAGAAGCCGGATGATCATGGCAAACGCCGCTAGCTTCGGCATGGTACCAACATAAAGCGTCACGGCAGTGGGCGCCCCCTCGTATACGTCGGGAATCCACATGTGAAACGGCACTGCACCCAACTTGAAAGCAAGTCCGACAACGATGAACACCAGACCGAAAATCAGTACCACGTTTCCAGAAGAGATGGCCTCGATCTTCTGTCTCACCAACCCGATATCGAGACTGCCGGTGACCCCATACAGCATAGACATACCGTACAGCAGCATCCCCGATGCGAGTGCGCCGAGCACGAAATACTTCATCGCCGCCTCTGTAGCCCGCGATGAGTCACGCTGAAAGGCCACCAGCGCATACTGGCTCAGCGAAAGCAGCTCCAGACCCAGATACAAGGTCAAGAAATGAGCGGCCGATGTCATGATCATCATGCCGACGACACCGAACAGTGCCAGCACGAAATATTCCCCGCGGAACATGCCGCGCTCGCGCAGGTAACGGCGCGAGTAGACCAGCACGAAGAAGGTCAGCCCGTAAATCGCAAGATTCAGGACATCCGACAGCATATCGGCCACAAACATGTGGTTGAACGTATAGACGGCCGTGTGGTGAAAGCTGCGTACGGTGACCACGGCCGCCCCGACCAGTGTGGCAAGCGTCAGAAAATAGCCCACATGCCTGTTCGAGTCATTGAGAAACAGGTCGAGGATCAGGATCGCGCAGGCCATCACGAGAATGAAGATCTCTGGCACTGCAGGCGCTATGTTCGGCACTGCGAAGTTCATAAGTTCGCTTCCAACTGAAATCCCTCTGTCGCAACACGGCCGCTCGCCTGCTCGTACCGGCACCAGGGCATCATGTATCCCCGGTGCATGTTACAGCTTGCTGGTGGCGGCCTGGACCAGCAGATGGTTTACAGACACGTGCATCACGTCCAGGAATGGGGACGGCCATAACCCCATCGCCAGCACCGCCACTGCGAGCAGAGCCAGAAAGGAGAACTCGCGCACGCCCACGTCGTGCAGGGCGGCGACCCGGTCGTTAACGACGTTGCCGAAAATCACGCGTTTGTAAAGCCACAGCGTATAGGCGGCACCGGTAACGAGTATGGTCGCAGCCGCGAACGCGTACCAGCCGTTTACCTGAAAGCTGCCGAGGATGACCAGAAACTCCCCGACAAAGCCGGAGGTTCCCGGAAGACCCACGTTGGCCATCACGAACAGCATCATGAATGTGGCAAACACGGGCATGCGGTTCGCCACCCCGCCATAGTCGCGGATCTGGCGCGAGTGCATCCGGTCATAGAGCACGCCGACGCAAAGAAACAGCGCTCCCGAAACAAACCCGTGCGATACCATCTCTATCAGACCGCCCTCCATGCCCTGCGCGTTGAAGATGAAAAATCCCAGGGTCACGAAACCCATATGGGCGATGGACGAATAGGCGATGAGCTTCTTCATGTCCTCCTGAACGAGGGCAACCAGGCTTATATACACGATGGCCACGAGGGACAACGTGATCATGAGCCAGGCCAGCTCATGGCTCGCGTCTGGCAGGATCGGAAGACTGAAGCGCAAAAATCCGTAGGCTCCCATCTTCAGCATGATGGCCGCCAGCACCACCGAGCCACCGGTGGGCGCTTCCACGTGGGCATCAGGCAGCCAGGTATGGACCGGCCACATCGGCACCTTTACGGCAAAAGCCAGCAGGAATGCGAAAAATATCAGTATCTGTTCGCTCATGCTCAGCTTGAGCGTATAAAAGCTCTGGATGTCGAAGCTGTTGCCGCCCTTGAAGTAGAGGAAAAGCAAGGCCACGAGCATCACTACCGAGCCGAGCAGCGTGTAGAGGAAGAACTTCACCGTTGCATAGACCCGGTTCGGTCCGCCCCAGATACCGATAATCACGAACATCGGTATCAGCATCGCTTCCCAGAACACGTAGAACAGGATGGCGTCCATGGACGCAAACACACCGATCATCAGGCCTTCCATGATCAGAAAGGCCGCCATGTACTGCGACACGCGGGTCTGGATCACCACCCACCCGGCGATAACGACGATGACGGTGGTGAAGCTGGTCAGCAGGATGAGGGGCAGGGAGATTCCGTCGATTCCGATGTGGTAGTCGATGTTGAACGCCGGTATCCACGAATAATTCTCGACGAACTGCATCGCGGCTGTGTGCTGGTCGAAACCTGTGTACAGCGGAACTGTCGCCGCGAAGGCGGCCAGCGCTATCAACAGGCTCAGGCGGCGCGCCCAGTGGGCATTGGTGTCGCCACCGGTAAACAGCACAGCCACGCCACCGAGTATCGGCAGCCATATGGCAAGACTCAGGGCGTGGGCGGAATACATGCGGCAGCCTGTCCTCGGATTCAGCGATGCAGGAAAAATGTCATGAGGAAAAACAGCCCGATGATCATCGCAAACGCGTAATGATAGATATACCCGGACTGTATGCGCCGTGCCACGGTCGAAGCCCAGGCGATCACCCGCGCAGTGCCGTTCACCATCAGGCCGTCAATGAGCTTTACGTCGCCTATCTTCCATAACAGGCGGCCTGCGGCCCGCGCGCCCGACACAAAGACCACTTCGTTGAATTCGTCGAACCCGTACTTGCGGATCAGGATTTCATAAAGCAACCCGGCCCTTTCCCTGATCAGTCCGGGAATCTGCGGGTAACGGATATACGCGAACCAGGCCGTGGCAAAACCGAGCACGGCAAGCAGAAGGGGTGCCGACTGCAACCCGTGCGCAATAAACGGTCCGTCACCCGCAAAATGCAACGCCATCTCCCGGACTGCGGGGTGCTGCGGCAGAACCTCGATGGACGTTCCGAAAAACTTGCCAAACAGCAGCGGGGCCAATCCCAGCCAGCCGGCGATTGCCGAAGGAATTGCCAGCAGCACCAGGGGAATGACCACGACCGCCGGTGACTCCTTCAGATGCTTGCGCGTGTGCTCATCCATGCGCGGCTCGCCGTAGAACGCCAGGAACATCATGCGGAAGGTGTAAAGCGCGGTCACGAAGACGCCGGTCATTACCGCAAAATAGGCAAAGCCCGCGCCCGGAAGATGGGATCGCGCAACCGCCTCGATAATGGCGTCCTTGGAAAAAAATCCGGAAAACGGCGGAAATCCGGTCAACGCCAGCGACCCCACCCAGGCCGTGACCAGCGTCCAGGGCATGTATTTGCGCAACCCGCCCATCTTGCGCAGATCCTGCTCATGGTGCATGGCGATGATCACCGAACCGGCGGCCAGAAACAGCAGCGCCTTGAAAAATGCGTGCGTCATCAGATGGAATATCGCCGCCGCATACGCCGAAGCCCCCAGCGCGACAGTCATATAGCCGAGCTGCGACAGCGTCGAATACGCGATAACGCGCTTGATGTCATTTTGCACGACTCCGAGGAACGCCATGAACAGGGCGGTAATCGAGCCAATGACGAGAATCACGGACAGGGCGGTATCCGACAGTTCGAACAGCGGCGATGCGCGCGCCACCATGAATATGCCGGCAGTCACCATGGTCGCTGCATGAATCAGCGCGGAAATCGGTGTGGGACCCTCCATGGAATCGGGCAGCCACACATGCAGTGGAACCTGGGCAGACTTTGCCATGGCGCCGACGAAAAGCAGAATGCAAATCAGCGTAATCACACCGGATGAGACTCCGGGCAGCACCTGCACGGTCGTGTTCGCAAGCTGCGGCGCAATCGCGAATACCGCGGCGTAATCCAGAGTTCCGAAATACTGATAGATGGCCGCAATCCCGATCAGGAAGCCCAGATCACCGACCCGATTCACCAGAAATGCCTTGAGGTTCGCCCGGATAGCCGATTCGCGCGTGTACCAGAAACCAATCAGCAGGTAGGAAACAAGCCCGACCGCCTCCCATCCGAAGAAAAGCTGCAGGAAATTGTTCGCCATGACCAACATCAGCATCGCGAACGTAAACAGAGCGATATAGCTGAAGAAGCGCTGATACCCGGGATCATCGCGCATGTAGCCTATCGTGTAGATGTGCACCATGAGCGATACGAAGGTGACCACCACCATCATCAGCGCGGTGAGCGGATCTATCAGAAAGCCGACCTCCATCGGAATCCCGCCGCTCACCCCCCAGACATATACCGTTCCATCATAGGTGTGGCCGTAAAAGGCGACATCCCGGAAGACCAGCAGCGACAGGGCGAAGGCAACCGCAACGCCCAGTATTGCCGCTGCATGGGCACCGATGCGTCCGATCTTCCATCCGAACAGCCCGGCGATGGCAGAGCCCGCGAGACATGCCAGCGGTATGGCCAGGTACACGTCATGCATGTTCATGGTCATGAAATCATCCCTTGAGCTCGTCGAGGTCATCGACGTTTATCGTGTGGCGGTTGCGAAACAGCACGATGAGAATCGCCAGACCGATCGCCGACTCGGCTGCGGCCACTGTCAGGATGAAGAACACGAAAATCTGGCCCGCGACATTGCCCAGATAGCGCGAGAACGCAATGAAGTTCATGTTCACGGCCAGCAAATTGAGCTCTATCGCCATCAGCAGAATGACGACATTCTTGCGGTTCAGGAAGATTCCCACCACGCTCAGGGCAAACAGGACTGCTCCGAGGATCAGATAATCTGACAGCGGTATCATCCGCCCCCCTTCGACATGTCCGCAACCCGGTAGCAACGATACTCTGACGGCCTCATGCCTTCTTCTCCGCTGCCATCTTTACGATTCGTACCCGGTCTTCGGGTCGCACACGGACCTGCTGCGCCGGATCCTGATACCGGGTCCGCGGCCGCTTGCGCATAGTGAGCGCAATGGCCGCAATGATTGCGACCAGAAGTATGAGCGCCGCGATCTCGAACGGGTAGACGTAGACCGTATAAAGCTGCATCCCCAGTTCGCGCGTATTGCTGTAGTTCGCCGTATGGCCGGGCGGAACCGGAAAGCGATGCAATCCAAAGTGGCGCGACCCCAGGATGATGCCCATTTCCAGAACCATCAACACCGCAACGATGCTGCCGATCGGCAGATACTCGCCAAACCCCTCGCGCAGCCGCACCAGATTGATGTCAAGCATCATCACCACGAACAGGAACAGAACCATCACCGCACCCACATACACCAGCACCAGTGCGATCGCCAGGAACTCGGCCTCTAGCAGCACCCACAAGCCGGCAGCGCTGAAGAAAGCCAGAACCAGAAAAAGCGCCGCCTTCACGGGATTGCGGATCGTGATCACCATGGCTGCCGCGAACACAAGGATGGCGGAAAAGAAATAAAAAACGAATTGTATGAATGTCATGGCATCTTCCCGGTCTTGCCGTTCGCGATCCCCGCCCGAAATGCCGCCGGTCGCATGCCGCTGATGCTACCGGTAACGCGCATCGGCCGCCCGGTCCGCCGCAATCTGGCGCTCGTTCCTGTCACCCACATCGAGGAGCATCGGTTTGGTATAGTACAGATCGCCGCGCTGCTCGCCGTGATAATCGAACACCCGCGTTTCGACGATCGAATCCACCGGGCACGACTCCTCGCAAAACCCGCAGAATATGCACTTGGTCAGGTCGATCTCGTAACGCGTGGTCCGGCGGGTACCATCGGCACGCTGACCTGACTCTATGGTGATAGCCAGCGCCGGGCACACGGCTTCGCACAGCTTGCAGGCAATGCAGCGCTCCTCGCCGTTCGGGTAGCGGCGCAGCGCATGCAGCCCGCGAAAACGCGGAGACCCCGGGGTGCGCTCATCCGGATACTGGATGGTTATCTTGCGGGCGAAGAGCTGTCGCCCGGTCAGCGCGAGGCCGCGGATAAGCTCCACCAGCAGGAAGCTGCGGACAAACCGTTTCAGTGCCTTCATTCAGCCATCTCGCGCATGCCCCTACCGGAAAATGTGGCCCCAGGGGGTAAAGAACATGACCACACCGATGAGCGTGATCCACACGAGCGTCACCGGGATGAGTACCTTCCAGCCAAGCCGCATGATCTGGTCGTAGCGGTAGCGCGGAAACGTCGCGCGGAACCATAGGAAGAAGAACAGCAGACCCGACACCTTGAGCAGAAACCACGCGAGCGGCGGAACCCAGGTGAAGGGGGCGACGTCGAACGGTGCCATCCAGCCGCCAAGGAACATAATCGCGGTCAGTGCCGAAATCAGGATCATGTTCGCGTATTCGGCGAGGAAAAAAACCGCAAATGCCATGCCCGAATATTCAACATGGAAACCGGCGACGATTTCCGATTCGCCTTCTGCCACATCGAACGGCGAGCGATTTGTCTCGGCCACGCCCGAAATGAAATACACGATAAACAGCGGAAACAGCGGCCAGATGTACCAGTGCATGAAATTGCCGGACTGGTGCAGCACGATCTTGCGCAGATTCAATGTGCCCGCCGCCATGAGCACGCCGACCAGGGCAAAACCCATGGCGATTTCGTAGGCCACGATCTGCGCGGCCGACCGCATCGCTCCGAGGAAGGCGTATTTGGAGTTCGATGCCCACCCCGCGACCACCACCCCGTATACGCCCATGGAGGTCATGGCCAGTATGAACAGCAGGCTGGCATTGATATTGGCGAGCACCAGTCTGTCCGTAAACGGTATCACCGCCCAGGCAACCAGAGACGGCCCGATGGACAGCACCGGGGCCAGCACGAACAGGTACCGGTTCGCACTCGACGGAATGATGATCTCCTTGAGCAGGAGCTTTAATGCATCGGCGATGGGCTGCAACCATCCGCGCGGACCGACGCGGTTCGGACCGATGCGCACCTGCATGTAGCCGATCAGCTTGCGTTCGGCAAACGTGAGGTAGGCTACAGAGATCATGAGCGGCACCAGAATTGCAATGATCCCGCCGAGACTGCCCAGCGCCAGCCGGGACCACTGCGGAAAGCGGTGCCACTCGGAAATGAAGAAAGCGCTCACAGGTCGACTCCCGTCACGCCTGCCGGACCCTGGCCACCAAGCGCTGCCGTCTCGGCATAGCCGAAGGGAATCCAGACGCATCCGGCCGGCACGCGCCCATCGATCACAAGGCCGAGCGAAACCTCTCCGGCACCCATGGTCACACGCACGGCGGTCGCACTGCCCAGGTTGCGGCGCTTCGCCTCTGCGGCGTTCATACGCGCCACCGGTCGCGCGTTATCCCTGGTCTGTTGCAAGGGTGCTGCACGGCGCACCACGGGATCCGCCGCGTACATCGGGACGTCCGCGATGCGCACCAGACCTTCGAGCGGCACCGGCGGCGCACCCAGGCTCCAACGAAGCGAGCGCGCCGAAGGCGTAACCGCAAGGCGGGCAACTTCGTCGCGAACCTGCTCCGAAGAGGTATAGTCGAAACCGCCCTTGCCCAGGACGTTACCCAGCACCCGCAGAATCTTCCATCCTGGGCGCGCCTCTCCAGCAGGGCTCACGGCACCCGCAAAGCTCTGCCAGCGGCCCTCGCAGTTCACGAAGGTGCCGGAGGTCTCGGTAAAAGGAGCGAGCGGCAATAGCGCGTGCGCATAGTCCATGGCCGCACCCTTGAAACTCGACACAGCCACCACGAACTCGGCCCCTCCCAGGGCGCGACGGGCACCGGCCCCATCCCAGCAATCGAGCTCCGGCTCCGCGCCCAGGATCAGATAGCCCTTGCGTGCCTGGACCAGCATGTCGTGTGCGTTGAGACCGGCCGTGGCAGCAGCTCCCCCGGGGCCACGATGCGGCAGACAGCCGGCCAGCCAGCCTCCGACACTGTTCGCCTCGGACAGGCGTCCGAAACGCGCACCGGAAAATTCGGCGATCAGCTCAGCCAGCGCCCGCAGATCCGCGGCACGCGCATGGCTGGCGGCGAGATCTCCAAGCAGCACCGCCGCGCGCTTGGCGGAACGCAGAATCCCGGCGATTTCCCGCTCCTGTGCGCCCGGCACGGTCCCGGCGGTCCACGCCTTTACCGGTTCCGGCAGAACATGACCGGTGTCGGAGGCCAGCGCCTGAACAATGCGTGCCAGCGCATGCAGCATCTCGTCTGGCGCAGCCACAACCTTCGCCTGCAGATCGAAGGTGAATTCATAGTCCACGGGATTGACCGCCGCGAGCTTGGCGCCTGCCAGAAACGCCTTGCGCAAGCGGTGCGCGATGAGCGGCTGGTCCTTGCGCACATGCGACCCGATGAGCAGCGCCGCATCCAGCGACTCGAGATCGCGGATCGTCTGGCCGAGCCAGGGGAAGGGTGCCTGCCGCTCGTCGTCACTAAAATCGCGCACGCGCAGGCGGTGATCGACATTGCCCGACCCGAGCGCGCGCATGAGCTTCTGCAACAGGAAAAACTCCTCGAGCGTCGACATCGGCGAGGCCAGCGCCCCCAGGTTCGCGGCTCCGTGGGCGTCGAGGACCCTGCGCAAGCCGGCGGCGACGAATTCGAGCGCCGTAGGCCAGTCGGTCTCGACCAGTTCGGCGTTCCTCCGGATCATCGGCGTCAGAAGCCGGTCTTCGGCATTCAGTGCCGCGTAGCTGAAGCGATCGCGATCGGACAGCCAGATCTCGTTGATCTCCTCGTTTTCGCGCGGCAGCACCCGCATGACCCTGTTGCGGCGCACTTCGACATTGAGATTGGAACCGACGCAATCATGTGGGCTCACCGACGGAAAGCCCTGCAACTCCCAGCTGCGCGCAGTGAAGCGGAACGGCCGCGAAGTCAAAGCGCCCACCGGACAGAGATCGATCATGTTGCCCGACAGTTCGGAATCGATGGACCGCTCGACATAAGTGCCTACGCGCATGTGCTCGCCGCGGCCGGTAGCACCCATCTCCATGATTCCCCCGATCTCCTGGCCGAAGCGGATGCAGCGCGTGCAATGGATGCAGCGCGTCATCTCGGTAGCGATGAGCGGGCCGATATACTTGTCCATGACAATTCGCTTTTTTTCCGCGAACCGCGATGCATCGCTGCCGTAACCCACCGACAGATCCTGCAGCTCGCACTCCCCGCCCTGGTCGCAGATGGGACAGTCGAGCGGATGGTTGATCAGCAGGAACTCCATGACGCCTTTCTGGGCATTGACCGCCTTGGGCGAGTGCGTGCGCACGATCATGCCCTCGGTGACCGGCGTGGCACATGCCGGCAGAGGTTTGGGAATCTTTTCGACGTCCACAAGGCACATGCGGCAGTTGGCCGCAATCGACAGCTTCCTGTGGTAGCAGAAGCGCGGAATATAGATCCCCGCGGCATCGGCGGCCTGGATGATCATGGACCCTTCCTCGACCTCCAGCTTCTGGCCATCTATCTCTATGTGCAGCATTTCGGTTCCGGTCAGGCGTCCTGCATGGTTGGTCAGCGTACTCTCAGACTCGGTCAGGCCGCCGCAACGAGGCAACTGCGGTGGCTCACATGGTACTCGAACTCCTCGCGGAAGTGCTTGATGAAACTCGCTACCGGCATCGCCGCCGCGTCGCCCAGCGCACAGATGGTGCGGCCCTCGATGTTGCCGGCCATGCTGACCAGCAGATCCAGGTCTTCCGGCCGACCCGTCCCCTGCTCGATACGCTGAATCACGCGCGCCAGCCAACCGGTACCCTCGCGGCACGGCGTGCATTGACCGCAGGATTCTTCGTAATAGAAATGCGAAATCCGGGCGAGTGTCCGCACCATGCAGGTGGTATCGTCCATCACGATCACCGATCCGGCACCGAGCAGTGTACCGGCCTTGGCGAGCGAGTCGTAGTCCATATCGAGATCCATCATCACTTCGCCGCGCACCACAGGCACCGAGGAACCGCCCGGAATCACCGCCTTCAACCGGCGCCCGCCGCGCACGCCCCCGGCCATCTCCAGAAGCTTCGCGAACGGCGTTCCGAGTGGAACCTCGTAGTTCCCGGGCCGGTTCACGTGGCCGGAGATGGAGAAAATCTTGGGTCCGCCGTTGTTCGGTTTTCCGATGCTGAGAAACCATTGCGCCCCGTTGCGCAGGATCGACGGAACCGACGCCAGAGTCTCGGTATTGTTGATGGTTGTGGGCCGCCCAAACAGCCCGTAACTGGCCGGAAACGGTGGCTTGAACCGCGGCTGCCCTTTCTTGCCTTCCAGCGACTCGAGCAGCGCGGTCTCCTCGCCGCAGATGTACGCGCCGGCACCGAGATGGCTGTGAATCTCGAAATCGACGCCCGAGCCGAGGATGTTGCGGCCGATCAGCCCGGCCGCACGCGCCTCTGCGAGCGCGGCCTCGAACCGTTCGTAGGGTTCGTAGAATTCTCCGCGCATGTAGTTGTAACCGACCGTCGCACCGATGGTGTAGCCGGCGATGGCCATCCCTTCTATGACCGCGTGCGGATTGAAGCGCAGGATGTCGCGGTCCTTGAAGGTGCCAGGCTCACCCTCGTCGGAATTGCATACGATGTATTTCTGGCCCGGCGCCGAGCGCGGCATGAAGCTCCACTTGAGGCCAGTGGGAAATCCGGCGCCTCCGCGCCCGCGCAGTACCGACTTCTTCAGCTCGGCAATGATTTCCTCCGCCGGCATCCTGTCGCGCAGCACCTTTCTCCAGGCTTCGTACCCACCGCTGCCCTCGTAGGTCGCCAGCGTCCATGGACGGTCTAGATGGTTATTGCGGAAACAGACTTCATTGGCCATGGCGCGCTACTCCAGGCTGCCGAGGATCTCGTCGATCCTTTCCGGCGTCAGATTTTCATAGTACGTCTTGCCGATCATGAACATCGGCGCCCCTCCGCAGGCAGCCAGACATTCCACTTCCTTGAGCGTAAAACGGCCATCAGCGGTCGTCTCCCCCAGACGTATCCCCAACCGGTTTTCCAGATGCTTCACCACCTGACCGGCCCCGTTGAGCATACAGGATACGTTGGTACACACGCTGATCTGGTGCTTTCCGACCGGCTTGAGGTCGTACATGGTGTAGAAGGTTGCAACCTCATACACCTCGATCGGGCGCATTCCCAGGAGCTGTGCAACGTAGTCCATCAGCGGCTCGCTCAGCCAGCCGTGCTCGTCCTGCGCGATACGCAGGGCAGCCATCACCGCGGAAGCCTTGCGCTGCGGCGGATACTTGGTAATTTCGCGCCCTATGCGCGCGAGCGACTCTTCGCTCAACATCGGCTTTTCTGTATCGGTCAACGGTCGATCTCGCCGAAAACGATGTCCTGGGTTCCGATTACTGCCACAACGTCGGCGATCATATGCCCGCGTACCATCTCGTCCAGTGCCGCCAGATGTGCGAAGCCGGGAGCGCGGATCTTCAAGCGGAACGGCTTGTTGGCGCCATCGGAAACCAGAAAGACGCCGAACTCGCCCTTGGGATGCTCGATCGCCGCATAGGCTTCCCCTTCAGGTATGCAGAACCCCTCTGTAAACAGCTTGAAGTGGTGGATCAGCGATTCCATGTCGTTCTTCATGACCGCACGCTTCGGCGGTACCAGCTTGTGGTTGTCGATGATCACCGGACCCGGATTGCGTCGCAGCCATTCCACACACTGACGAATGATGCGGTTGGACTGGCGCATTTCCTCGATACGCACGAGATAGCGGTCGTAGCAGTCTCCATTGACGCCCACCGGAATGTCGAAATCCAGCCGGTCGTAGACTTCATAGGGCTGCTTCTTGCGAAGATCCCATTCCACACCGCTGCCGCGCAGCATCGGCCCGGAAAATCCGAGCTGCAGCGCCCGCTCCGGCGATACAACGCCGATGCCGACCGTGCGCTGCTTCCAGATACGGTTGTCGGTCAGCAGTGTTTCGTATTCATCCACGTGCCCGGGGAAGCGTTCGGTGAAATCCCAGATGAAATCAAGCAGCGATCCCTGGCGATTGGCATTGAGCCGCTCGACATCCTTGCCGTCGTGCCATTTGGAGGGCTGATACTGCGGCATGCTCTCCGGCAGGTCGCGGTACACCCCGCCGACACGATAGTACGTCGCATGCATGCGCGCCCCGGACACCGCCTCGTACATGTCCATCAGGTCTTCGCGCTCGCGGAAACAGTACAGGAATACGGTCATGGCCCCTATGTCGAGACCGTGCGAGCCGAGCCACAGCAGGTGATTGAGAATGCGCGTGATTTCGTCGAACATCACACGGATGTACTGGGCGCGAACCGGCGGCTCGACGTCAAGCAGCTTCTCCATTGCGAGCACATAGCCGTGCTCGTTGCACATCATGGACACGTAGTCGAGGCGGTCCATGTAGCCGATGCTCTGGTTGTAGGGTTTGCTCTCCGCGAGCTTCTCGGTTGCGCGATGCAGCAGTCCGATATGCGGATCGGCACGCTCTATGACCTCTCCGTCGAGCTCGAGCACGAGCCGCAGCACGCCGTGGGCCGCCGGATGCTGCGGCCCGAAGTTCATCGTGTAATTCCTGATCTCAGGCAAGGATCGCGCCTCTCCGTCCAACCGGCGCCGCTGGACGGTGGCTCCCGCGCTCCCGCGGTCCACGCTGAATTCGCAGATTACTCGTCCCTGGCACCGTAGCCCTCCTCGCGGATAACACGCGGAACCAGCACCCGCGGCTCGATAGTGACCGGCTGATAGATGACACGCCGGCGCTCGGCGTCATAGCGCATCTCGACCTGGCCGATCAGCGGAAAATCCTTGCGGAACGGATGGCCGATGAAACCGTAATCGGTCAGAATGCGGCGCAAATCCGGATGCCCATCGAATACGATCCCGAACAGATCGAACGCCTCGCGCTCATACCAGTTTGCCGAGCTCCAGATGTCCACAACCGAGTCGATCACCGGCATTTCATCGTTGGCGAATACCCGCAGGCGCAGCCGCTGGTTGCGTGCGATCGACAGCAGGTGGTATACGACCGCAAAACGCGGGCCAACCCTGGCGCCCCTGGGTGATTCTGCGGCATAGCCGAGGTAGTCCACACCGCACAGATCGATGAGCTGCTCGAACGAGAACAGCGGGTTCGTGCGCAGGACCGAGCATACGCGACGCAAGGAATCCGCTCTTATCTCGAGCGTGAGCTCGCCTGCAGCCTGGCGCGCACCGAGCACCGCATCACCGAATTTTTCGGCAGCATGGTCGGCAAGCGCCTGAAGTGATTCACTCATGAATTTGGCTCTAAGCGGTCGCAACCTAGCGGGCTATGGTATTGGTACGCTTGATCTTGTTCTGCAGCTGGATGATACCGTACAGCAGCGCCTCGGCGGTCGGAGGACAGCCGGGCACATAGATGTCCACAGGCACGATGCGGTCACAACCCCGGACGACGGAATAGGAATAATGATAATAGCCGCCGCCGTTGGCGCAGGAACCCATGGAAATCACCCAGCGCGGCTCCGCCATCTGGTCATAGACTCTGCGCAGCGCCGGAGCCATCTTGTTCACGAGCGTTCCGGCAACAATCATTACGTCCGATTGTCGCGGGCTGGGACGGAACATGACGCCAAAGCGGTCCAGATCGTAACGCGATGCCCCGGCATGCATCATTTCCACCGCGCAGCACGCCAGACCGAAGGTCATGGGCCACAGCGAGCCGGTGCGTGTCCAATTGATGAGCTTGTCGGCAGAGGTCGTGATCCAGCCTCTTTCCAGAACACCCTCTATTCCCATTCCAGGGCTCCCTTGCGCCACTCGTATATGAAACCGATCACGAGGATGCCGAGGAAAATCATCATGGCGAGAAACCCGAACACGCCTATCTGCCGCAGAACAATGGCCCAGGGAAAGAGGAAAGCAATCTCAAGATCGAAGATGATGAACAGGATCGCCACGAGATAGTAACGCACATCGAATTTGGTGCGGGAGTCCTCGAACGCCTCGAACCCGCATTCATACGGTGAAAGCTTTTCGTTGTCGGGACGATGGGGGCCCAGTAACCGTCCCATAGCCATGGGCATCACGCCGACTGCGATGCCGACCACGATGAAAAGCAGAATAGGGAGATAGTTCTCCAGCATCAGCGACCCCAGGGGCGTTTTATTTTGTGTGAACAGACCCACTAAAGACCTAGCCGGTCAGTCTAGGCTCCGGAGGCACGCAAAGTCAAGACGGAATCAGCCTATAACTAGTATAATTTTCATGGGGTTATAGCCGTTTTTAGGGGTATCAAAACCCCCTATCAGCCATACCCCGGCTGCAGACTTTACCGATACTACGACAAATGGTGCCGAAGGCGGGACTCGAACCCGCACGGCTTGCGCCACCGCCCCCTCAAGACGGCGTGTCTACCAATTTCACCACTTCGGCTGTGTAAATCGACCCCTTTGCTTATTTCGGAACTGCCGGTACCCCGGGGGCAGCCGGTACGGCTGGAGCGGCTGGTGCCGGCACTGCGGGCACCGAGCTTGCCGGAACTTCCTGGGTTACGCTTTTTGTCCGTGCCTCGCGCGCATCGAGGATGGTCAGCGAAAGGCTGGTAATGAAGAATATGGTGGCCAGCGCCGCCGTAACCCGGCTCAGGAATGTCGCCGAACCGCGCGCGCCGAACAGCGTCTGCGACGCGCCACTGCCGAAGGCGGCTCCTATATCCGCACCCTGGCCCTGTTGCAGAAGCACCAGGCCGACAATGGCGACAGCCACCAGCACATGAATAACCAACAGCAACTCTTTCAGCATGTTCGCACTCACCGCTATCAACAAAAGCGCGCCGATGGCGCGCGGTAATGCGGGCTTGCGCCCGCCTGCAGGCCCTTGCTGCCGGCGCCTGCCTCGGCTCAGCCAGCGGCCCGGCAGATGGCCAGGAACTCCTCTACGTCCAACGATGCACCGCCGATCAGTCCACCGTCAATGTCCGGCTGTCCGAACAGCTGCTGGGCATTGGCCGCCTTGACGCTGCCGCCATACAGTATCCGCAGCCGCTCGGCCACGGTCGCACTGAGCTGCGCCAGGCGTGCACGAATGAACGCATGCACGCTTTGCGCCTGTTCCGGAGTGGCGGTTCTGCCCGTACCAATGGCCCAGACTGGCTCATAGGCAACGATCGCATTATCCATCGCCGCTATGCCGGCAAGCTTGACCACCGCATCAAGCTGTCGCGCCACCACCGTCTCGGTCTGGCTGGCTTCGCGTTCGGCCAGAGTCTCTCCGACACACAGGATCGGAACGAGTCCGACACTCTGGGCAGCCCTGAATTTCTCGGCCACGGTCTGATCGCTTTCGCCGTACAGCGCACGCCGCTCGGAGTGGCCGACAATGACATGACTGCAGCCGAAATCGCGCAGCATGGAACCCGATATCTCGCCGGTATAGGCGCCGGACTTATGGGCGCTCAGGTTCTGCCCGCCCCAGGTGACGCGGCTGCCACTCAGCCACTCTGCGACGACCGGGACGAGAATGTACGGCGGACATACCAGTATTTCCGCGTGCCTGACCCCGGCCAGACCCTGCTCGATTCCGCCCACCAGCGCCGCTGCCTCGGCCTGGGTTCCGTTCATTTTCCAGTTGCCGGCGACCATCGGACGGCGCATGGTATTCTCCGCTTATTGTTTAGGCATGGGACCGAAACCTACAGAAGCGGGCGCGATGTTACCGGTCGCTGGCACAGAATGCAATTTGCCCCGGCGGCCGGCATTTCGTTCCAGACTGGATCCTCGGCAACGAAAGCGGCATTGTGCGCAATGTACCGGAACCGTTCAGGCCGCTTCCTCGGCAGCGCGCTGCACGGTATCGGCGAGATGCCGGCCGAGACGCTCGATGAGCTCCCTGTCCCTGCCCTCGAGCATCACCCGAACCACCGGCTCGGTGCCCGAAGCACGCAGCACGACCCGGCCCTGGGAGCCCAATTGCGCCGTGACCTCGTTCAGGACACTGGTGACGGATTTGGAACCGTTGACGTCGAAACGCCGGTTCATGCGCACATTGATCATGGTCTGCGGATACACCGCCATGCCGGTCTTGAGCTCGGCCAGGGTGCGGCCCGACTGGCGCAGGACCGCGACGACTTCGAGCGCCGCGACGATGCCATCGCCGGTAGTGCTCTTGTCGAGGCAGATGAGATGCCCCGATGTCTCCCCGCCGAGTTCCCATCCCTCCTGCTGGAGGATCGAAAGAACGTACCGGTCCCCCACCTGGGCGCGCCTGAACGGAATGCCCTTGCCCTGCAGCGCCTGTTCGAGCCCGAGGTTGCTCATCAGCGTCCCCACCACTCCGCCCCGCAGCCGGTCCATGGACCGGCGCGCTTCAGCGATGATATAGAGGAGCTGGTCGCCATCGACGATCTCGCCGCCGCTGTCCACCATGATGACCCGGTCACCGTCGCCATCGAGCGCAATCCCCAGATCGGCGTGCTGCTCGACCACGCTCTTGCGCAGCAGCCTGGTATCCGTCGATCCGCACTCATGATTGATATTGAGCCCGTCCGGCTGGTTGCCGACGGCCACCACGTCGGCGCCCAGCTCGCTGAATACGTGTGGCGCAATCTGGTAGGCGGCGCCATTGGCACAGTCGATGACGATCTTCAGCCCTTCGAGGCTGAGACGGTGCGGAAACGTGCTCTTGCAGAACTCGATATACCGGCCGCCGGCATCTTCGTAGCGCTTGGCCTTGCCGAGGCTGGCGGGCGCTGCGGTGCGCAGGGGTTCGGCCATCATGCGTTCGATTTCCAGCTCCACCTCGTCCGGCAGCTTGCATCCCTCGGACGAAAAGAACTTGATGCCGTTGTCCTGATAAGGATTGTGCGAGGCGCTGATGACGATACCGGCGCGGGCACGCGCGGTACGAGTCAGATAGGCGATACCGGGGGTCGGCATAGGGCCGAGCAGGCGGATATCAACGCCGGCCGCCGACAGCCCCGCTTCGAGCGCCGATTCCAGCAGATAGCCGGATACCCGCGTGTCCTTCCCGATGAGGATTTTGGCATGGTCGGTGGCGCCTTTTCCCAGGACACGGCCGGCTGCCCAGCCGAGCTTGAGCACGGTTTCCGGCGTGATCGGCTCCTCGCCCACGCATCCGCGGATCCCGTCGGTGCCGAAATAGTGCTTGCTCATCCGTTCCTCCTCGTGCGATTAGGCATGCCTCATTCCATTGTAGTCGATCGCATCCGGCCGCAACCGGCGACCGCTTCGAGCATGCGAATCGCATCACGCGTCGGGCGCACGTCGTGAACCCGTACGATTCCGGCCCCGTTCTGCACCGCGCATAACGCCAGGGCCACGCTGGCGTGCACACGTTGATCGACCGGCAGACCGAGCGCCGCGCCGATCATGGACTTGCGCGAGAGGCCTGCCAGGATCGGAACCTGCAAAACCTTGAATTCCGACAGCCGGCGCAACAATTCGAGATTGTGCGCCAGGTTTTTTCCGAAGCCGAAACCTGGATCCACCACGAGGCGGTCGCGTTGGATTCCGGCCCGGATGCAGACTTCGATTCGCCCGCGCAGGAAATCTCGCACTTCGCCAACCACGTCCCGGTACCGGGGATTGCGCTGCATGGTGCGCGGCTCACCCTGCATATGCATGAGGCAGACCGGAAGCTTCAGTTCGCGCGCCGCCTCCACCGCACCGAACGCGCGCAAAGCCATGACATCATTGATCAATCCGGCGCCGGCGGCGGCCGCCGCGCGCATCACTTCGGGCTTGGAACTATCTACGGAGACCGGAACCGGAACGGCACGGACCAGCGCCTCGATGACGGGAACAACACGCTCCAGTTCCTGCTGAACCGGCACGCCCGGCGCTCCCGGGCGCGTCGACTCGCCGCCCACGTCGATGATGTCGGCACCTTCCTCGACCATGGCCAGCGCACGCTCCACAGCCCTTTCCGGAGCAAAAAAAACACCCCCGTCCGAAAACGAATCGGGGGTGACATTGAGTATGCCCATGACAGCGACGCGCCCCAGATCGAGCGGCCGGCCGCCGCAATCCAGGACCGGCCCGGAACGGGAAGGAGCAGGTGCCGGGTCACATGCGGTCATCGCGAGAGCAGGCCAACACCGACCGCGATCCGATACGAATCAGTGCTCCGCAGCCGGGGCGTCGATCGGTTTGGCGCGCGGCTTGCGGGCGGCAGGCGAACCGGGCTGATCCGAACCCGGCGCTGTCGGTCCGGCAAAGTCCTCCGGAGGGCGCGGCTGCTTCCCGGCCATGATGTCGTCGATCTGATCCGAGTTCAGGGTCTCCCACTCGAGCAGCGCCTTCGCCATCAGCTCGATCTTGTCGCGGTTGTCCTCGATGATCTTGCGCGCCCGGGCGTACTGCTCGTCGATGATGCGCCGGATCTCGTTGTCGACCAGCTGGACCGTAGCATCGCTGAGGTTCTTGTGCGTCGTCACGTCGCGCCCCAGGAAGACCTCGCTCTGGTTCTCGCCATAGACCCGCGTACCAAGCGCGTCGCTCATGCCCCAGCGGGTAACCATGTTGCGTGCGAGTTCGGTGGCACGCTCGAAGTCGTTTGCCGCACCGGTCGTCATCTGATGCATGAACACCTCTTCGGCAATGCGGCCTCCCATGAGCACCGCGATGGTCGACAGCAGCGATTCGCGGTCATGGCTGTAGCGATCTTCGATCGGCAGCTGCATTGTCACACCAAGCGCACGGCCACGCGGAATGATGGTCACCTTGTGCACGGGATCGGTGTTGGGCAGCGTCTTGGCCACCACCGTATGTCCGGACTCGTGATAGGCCGTATTCATGCGCTCCTTCTCCGGCATCACGATGGAGCGGCGTTCGGCACCCATCACGATCTTGTCCTTCGCCTTCTCGAAATCCTCCATGTCCACGAGCCGCTTGTTGGCACGCGCCGCAAACAGCGCCGCCTCGTTCACGAGATTGGCAAGATCCGCGCCGGAGAATCCGGGAGTACCGCGCGCGAGAATGCTCGGTACGACATTGTCGGATACCGGCACCTTGCGCATGTGGACCTTCAGGATCTGTTCACGACCCCGGATATCGGGCAACGGCACATAGACCTGCCGGTCAAACCGTCCGGGACGCAGTAACGCCGGATCCAGCACATCCGGCCTGTTGGTGGCGGCAATGACGATAACGCCCTCGGTTCCCTCGAATCCGTCCATCTCCACCAGCAGCTGGTTAAGCGTCTGCTCGCGCTCGTCATGGCCACCGCCGAGTCCAGCGCCGCGCTGGCGGCCGACCGCATCGATCTCGTCGATGAAGATGATGCACGGCGCGTGCTTCTTGGCCTGATCGAACATGTCGCGCACACGCGAGGCGCCGACACCGACGAACATCTCGACGAAATCGGACCCGGAAATAGAGAAGAACGGCACCTTGGCTTCTCCCGCGATCGCCTTCGCCAGCAGCGTCTTGCCAGTGCCCGGAGAGCCGGTCATCAACACCCCCTTGGGGATGCGCCCACCCAGCTTCTGGAACTTCGACGGGTCCCGCAGGAACTCCACAAGCTCGCCGACCTCTTCCTTGGCTTCCTCCACGCCGGCGACGTCCTCGAACGTGACTTTGTTCTGCTCCTCGGTGAGCATGCGCGCCCGGCTCTTGCCGAACCCCATCGCCCCGCGGCCGCTACCTCCGCCCTGCATCTGGCGCATGAAAAACACCCACACACCCACCAACAGCAGCATCGGAAACCAGTTGATGAAGATCTGCAACAGCAGTGACTGCTCTTCCGGTGGCTTGGCGTCGATGGTGACGTTGTTACGGAGCAGGTCACCGATCAGGGCACGGTTGTCGGTCTCGGGGCTGTAGGTGTTGAACTTATCACCGCTCTTGGTGATGCCCTGGATCTTGCGGCCCTCGATGGTGACCTTGTTGACCTGTCCGCTCAGCAGCTGGCTGTAGAACTGCGAATAGGCCATCTGATGCACCGACGTCTGGCGGTTGCCGAAGTTGTTGAACACCGACATCAGCACGACGGCAATGACGAGCCACAGGAGTAGATTCTTCGTGAGATTATTCAATATCTTGCCTCATTCAGCCGACCCGGGGACTTTCCGGAGCCTGGTCGAAATCAGACCCCGTACGGGGGGATTGGTTTCCATTTTGCTACGTTTACTCGGTTCAAACAACCGCATCCCGGATCATTTTACGCCGCGAAAACCCTTACCGACCAAGTATATCTCGCGGCTACGCGCCCGTGAGGCCTGCGGCTTGCGTACGAGTACGCGCTCAAACCGCTCACGCATACCCTGGTGCAGTTCTCCGTATCCGCTTCCCTGGAACACCTTCACGAGAAGATCGCCTCCGGAACGCAGCACCTGGGCGGCAAAATCCACCGCCAATTCCGCCAGATACATGGCACGTGCCTGGTCGGCGGCGCCGATACCGCTAATATTGGGCGCCATGTCCGAGATTACAAGATCGACCGGCCGCCCGCGCAGACGCTCAAGCGCCTGGTCGAGCACCTCTTTTTCGGTGAAATCGCCCTGCAGCGTATCCACACCGGCAATGGGCTCCATGGCAAGGATGTCGAGCGCCAGCACCCGCCCGGCAGCACCCACGCGGCGCCCGGCGTATTGCGACCAGCCTCCGGGCGCCGCGCCGAGGTCGACCACCACCATCCCCGGCCGCAGAAGGTGGTCGCGACGATCGATCTCTTCGAGCTTGTAGACGGCGCGCGAACGGAATCCCTCCTGCTGCGCGCGCTTGACGAACGGATCGGTAAAATGCTCGGCCAGCCAGGCCTTGCTGCTTTTTGTCCGGGCCACAGCTAAGCCACCTTCAGCGCCTGAATACGAGAACTTCGAAGTCTGCACTGGCACAGGAACCGGGCGCAGCCGGGCAGCACCCGCCGGGCAGGCCGGACCATGACGCCCATATCAACCCTCGCCACGGGGCCGCAGCCCGCGCATCACCAGCATCAGCCCGAGCAGGCTGTTGGCAAGAAACAGCGTGCCCGCAACCCCGTGGAGCAGTCCGAACCGGTGAGCAAGCGGAGTCGCGGCGATCAGTCTTCCGTGGGCCAGGGATTTTAATCTTTGCATTGCCGGCAGCAGGCCGAACTGGCCGATCAGGTTGATCGCGAACATTGCCAGCACGACACGCGGGCGCCATCCCGCGAACCCGTCGCGGTAGAGAACGGTTCCGAGCAGAAACCCGCCGCAGGCAATACCCAGGTAACCCGTAATCCAGAACAACCTGCCCGCGATGTCACCGGCCGTCATGGGATCCGGCAGGGAACTGAACAGCACTGGTGCGACCAGGTAGCCGACCGTCCACATGCTGCCGACCCACAGGGTCAAGGCAAGGGCCTGGAGCGCGGCGATCAGCGCGGCAAACCGGTTGCGCACGGCCGTACTGGCCGCCGTGCCGGGCGGCATCTAGACATAGCGCACATCGAGGATTTCGTAGTGCCGCACGCCGTCCGGAACCCGCACTTCGACCACCTCGCCCGGCTCCTTGCCGATCAGGGCGCGTGCAATCGGCGAACTGATCGAGATCATGCCGGACGCGATATCGGCCTCGTCGTCGCCGACGATCTGGTAGGTGACTTCCTTCTGCGTATCCTCGTCCATCAGGTCCAGTGTTGCACCGAACACCACGCGTCCGTTGGCGTTGACCTTCAGTGGATCGATAATCTGCGCATTTCCCAGCTTGTGCTCGATGTCCACGATGCGGCCTTCGATAAACGACTGCTGCTCCTTGGCCGCGTGGTATTCGGCGTTCTCGGAAAGGTCTCCGTGAGCGCGCGCCTCGGCGATGGCCTGAATGACACGCGGGCGCTCGACTGTCTTCAGGCGCTGCAATTCGGTCTTGAGCTTCTCCGCGCCTTTGACGGTAAGCGGCACCTTGTTCATGCCGCGATCTCCCTGTGCAGATCCTGCAGAGAAGTGACGTCGAACTCCGCCGCCTGGCGATGCGCCTCGCACGCGGCACGGGCGGCGGCAAGCGTCGTATAGTTGGTAACTTTGTGCTGCAGGGCCTCTCGCCGGATCAGCGACGAGTCCGCAATGCTCTGCTTGTCGGCAACGGTGTTCACGATAATGTCGATCTCGTCGTTCTTGAGCATGTCAAGCACATGTGGACGGCCTTCCGAAACCTTGTTCACCGGGCGGACCTTCACACCTGCCGCCTCAAGCACCGCGGCGGTACCGCGCGTGGCCAGGATCTCGAACCCATTCCCGCCGAAATAGCGCGCCACTTCCACCGCAGCCTTCTGGTCCGAGTCGCGCACACTAATGAACATGCGGCCGCGGCGCGGAATCTCCGAACCTGCGGCAAGCTGTGATTTGGAAAACGCTTCGCCGAACGTGCGTCCGATACCCATAACCTCGCCGGTCGACTTCATCTCCGGTCCGAGCACCGTGTCCACACCGGGAAACTTGATGAAAGGAAAAACGGCTTCCTTCACCGAATAATAATCCGGGATGATCTCGGAAACCACCCCCTGCGAGGCAAGACTCTGTCCGACCATGCAGCGGGCCGCAATCTTGGCCAGTGGTCTGGCCGTGGCCTTCGACACGTAGGGCACCGTACGCGAGGCGCGCGGGTTCACTTCCAGCACGTAGATGTCGTCCCCCTTGACCGCGAACTGTACATTCATCAGCCCGATGACCTTCAGCGCCTTCGCCATCTCCACGGTCTGGGCACGCAGCCGGTTCTGGATTCCCTTGCTCAGGCTGAACGGCGGCAGCGAGCAGGCCGAGTCGCCGGAATGCACGCCGGCCTCCTCGATGTGCTCCATGATCCCGCCTATCACCACTTTCTTGCCGTCGCTCACCGCATCGACATCGACTTCCGTCGCATCGCTCAGAAACCGGTCCAGCAGCACCGGCGAATCATTCGACACGCGCACTGCCACGCGCATGTAAGTCTCCAGATCTTCGCGATTGAGCACGATCTCCATGGCCCTGCCGCCGAGAACATACGAGGGCCGTACCACCAGCGGATAGCCGATCTCTTCGGCGAGCTTTACCGCCTGCTCCGGGGTAGTGGCCGTGCGGTTCGGGGGCTGCAGCAGTCCAAGCTTGTGTATCAGCTTCTGGAAGCGCTCCCGATCCTCGGCCAGATCGATCGAATCCGGGCTGGTGCCGACAATGGGCACATGATTGCGCTCCAGTTCACGCGCAAGCTTGAGCGGCGTCTGACCGCCGTACTGCACGATCACCCCCTTGGGCTGTTCGATGTGGTTGATCTCGAGTACGTCTTCGAGAGTCAACGGCTCGAAGTACAGGCGATCGGAAGTGTCGTAATCGGTCGACACGGTCTCCGGATTGCAGTTGACCATGATGGTCTGATAGCCGTCCTCGCGCAGCGCGAACGCGGCATGCACACAGCAATAATCGAACTCGATGCCCTGGCCGATGCGGTTGGGTCCGCCTCCGAGCACCATGATCTTGTCGCGCGGCTCCGGATTCGATTCGCACTCCTCGTCATAGGTCGAATACATGTACGCTGTTGCCGAAGCAAATTCAGCGGCGCAGGAATCAACGCGCTTGAATACCGGCCGTACTCCGGCGGAATGGCGCAGCTCCCGGAACTTCTCCTCGCTGATCTCCATCAGCTGCGCCAGTCGCCGGTCGGAAAACCCCTTGCGCTTCCACGCGCGCAGACGTTCGCGCGACGGTTTCTTGCGCGCATAGCGCCGGATTTCCGCTTCAAGCGAAACCAGATCCTCGATCTGGACCAGGAACCAGGGATCGATGTGCGTGAGGTCGAAGACCGCATCGATGCTCATTCCCGAGCGGAAGGCATCGGCGATGTACCATATGCGCTCGGCCCCCGGCACGCGAAGCTCGTGCTCGATGCGCGCAGCCGCCCGGTCCGGGGTCAGCTGCGGATCGACCGCCGGCTCCAGACCATAGACGCCGGTCTCCAGGCCGCGGATCGCCTTGTGCAGCGATTCCTGGAAGGTACGGCCTATCGCCATCACCTCGCCCACCGACTTCATCTGGGTGGTGAGCGTCGGATCGGCCTTGGGAAACTTCTCGAAGGTAAAGCGCGGAAACTTGGTGACGACATAGTCTATGGTGGGCTCGAACGACGCAGGGGTCGCCCCGCCGGTGATGTCGTTCCTGAGTTCGTCCAGAGTGTAGCCAACCGCCAGCTTGGCGGCCACCTTTGCGATCGGGAAGCCCGTCGCCTTGCTTGCCAGCGCCGAGGAACGCGAAACCCGCGGATTCATCTCGATCACCAGCATGCGTCCGTCGACCGGGTTGACGGCAAACTGGACGTTGGATCCCCCGGTCTCGACGCCGATCTCGCGCAATACCGCGATGCTCGCATCGCGCATGACCTGGTATTCCTTGTCCGTCAGGGTCTGGGCCGGCGCCACTGTGATGGAATCGCCAGTGTGCACACCCATGGGATCGAGATTTTCGATCGAGCAGACGATGATGCAGTTGTCCTTGCGGTCACGCACCACCTCCATTTCGTATTCCTTCCAGCCGATGATCGATTCCTCGATCAGCAGCTCACGCGTAGGCGAGGCCTCCAGGCCGCGCTCGCAGATGGCCATGAATTCTTCCTTGTTGTAGGCAATTCCGCCGCCGCTGCCGCCGAGCGTGAAGGACGGGCGGATAATCGCAGGAAACCCGATCATGGCCTGCACCTGCAGGGCCTCTTCCAGGCTGTGCGCGACGGCTCCGCGGGCGACTCCCAGGCCGATGGATTCCATCGCCTTCTTGAACAGCTCGCGGTCCTCGGCCTTGTCTATGGCCTCGCGCTTGGCTCCGATCATTTCGACCCCGTAGCGCTCAAGCACGCCCTCGCGGTCGAGGTCCAGGGCGCAATTGAGCCCGGTCTGCCCGCCCATCGTCGGCAGCAGCGCATCGGGCCGCTCCTTGGCGATGATCTTGGCGACAGTCTCCCACTGGATCGGCTCGATGTACGTCGCGTCCGCCAGATCGGGGTCGGTCATTATGGTGGCGGGATTGGAATTGACCAGGACGACGCGATAGCCCTCCTCTTTAAGCGCCTTGCAGGCCTGCGCCCCGGAATAGTCAAACTCACAGCCCTGGCCGATAACGATCGGGCCAGCGCCTATGATCAGAATGCTGCGTATATCCGTGCGTTTTGGCATGACAGTGTATCGCCTAGGCTCCTCCGGCCTCTATCCCGACGGCAGGTGCCGCCTGGGCGGCCTGTGCCGGAGCGCCGCCCGGAGCCGCCGACGGACGGCCTTGCGCCTCCATGAGCTGGATGAAACGGTCGAACAGGGGGCCGATGTCGTGCGGTCCGGGACTCGCCTCGGGATGCCCCTGAAAGCAGAATACCGGCAGGTCGGTGCGCTCGAGCCCCTGAACCGAGCCGTCAAACAAAGACCGATGGGTTACGCGCAACGTGGGTGGCAGACTCTCTTCGTCGACCGCAAAACCGTGGTTCTGGCTGGTGATCATCACGCGCCCGCTGGCAAGCTCCTGCACCGGATGGTTGGCGCCGTGGTGACCGAATTTCATCTTTACCGTACGCGCACCGGAGGCCAGCCCAAGCAGCTGGTGGCCCAGACAGATGCCGAACACCGGCAGGCCGGTGGCGATAAGGGCGCGGATGGCCTCGATCGCGTAGGTGCAGGGCTCCGGGTCGCCGGGACCGTTCGACAGGAAGATCCCGTGGGGACGCAGCGCAAGGGCCTCCGCGGCGCCGGTCTTGGCCGGCACTACCGTGACACGGCAGCCGCGATCGGCCAGCATGCGCAGAATATTGCGCTTGATACCGAAGTCATACGCGACCACGTCGAAGCGGTGTTCGGGCGCGGCGCGATGACCTATGCCCCGCTCCCACCCGCCTTGCTCCCAGAGATAGGACTCCTTGGTCGTCACCACTTTGGCGAGGTCCATGCCTTTGAGTCCGGCAAAGGCGCGGGCGGCGGCAACGGCCGCCTTGCGGTCTATTTTCCCGTCTTCCCCGGCCGCCGTGATGCATCCGTTCTGCGCCCCTTTCTCGCGCAGCAGGCGTGTCAGTCTTCGGGTGTCGATACCGGAAATGGCGACCACCCTGTGCTTGCGCAGGAACTCGGGCAGGCTCGCGGAAGCACGCCAATTGCTCATACGCGCCGGCAGGTCGCGGATCACGAGACCGGCGGCAAATACCCGCCCGCTCTCCATGTCCTCGACGTTGACCCCGGTGTTGCCGATGTGGGGATAGGTGAGCGTGACGATCTGCTTGGCGTACGAAGGGTCGGTGAGTATCTCCTGGTACCCGGTCATGGCGGTGTTGAACACCACTTCGCCGACCGCCTGCCCCGAAACACCAATGGCTTCCCCGGCAAAAAGGGCGCCATCTTCCAGGGCAAGCAGTGCAGGGCGCATCAGCCGGATACCTCCACCGGTAGGCATGCGAAAACGGGAGAGGCCGCACAAGCCTCTCCCGTTTTCGGTAATTCGTTCATTGATTTGGGTGCTTCGAGTTGAAGCAACATTTTACGTGACCAACCCGCCAAAAGCAAACTGGCGAACGCACCGCGTGGGCCGTGCAAATGGCCTCGTTCAATGTCCCGGGGAGGCAGCGCCTGCGGGGCGGTCAGCTCAGACCGAGCACGTGCTGCATGTCGAACAGCCCGGTTTCCTTGTCCTGCAGCCACTGAGCCGCGCGCAGCGCGCCGTGCGCGAACGTCATGCGACTCTCTGCCCGGTGCGTGATCTCGACTCGTTCGCCGGGTGCCGCAAACAGTACGGTATGATCGCCGACTATGTCCCCGCCACGCACGGTGGCGAAACCGATCGTCTGGCGCGGACGCTCGCCGGTGACGCCCTGGCGTCCGTAGACCGCACATTCCTTCAGATCGCGGCCGAGCGCGGCGGCGACAACCTCCCCCATGCGCAGCGCGGTCCCTGAGGGTGCGTCCACCTTGTGCCGGTGATGCGCCTCGATGATCTCCACATCCGCTTCCTCGCCCAACACCCGCGCGGCAATATCGAGCAGCCGGAAACAAAGGTTCACGCCGACGCTCATGTTCGGCGCGAAGACGATTGCCATGTCCCGCGCGGCCGCCCCGATGCGCTGCCTGCCGGCGTCATCGAATCCGGTCGTGCCGATAACCATGCGCTTAGCGCCGGCGCGGCAGAGGTCCATGTAGGCCAGCGTGGCCTCGGGGCGCGTGAAATCGACCAGGACATCGAACTGATCCAATACCTTCGCGAGGTCATGCACGACCGGCACGCCCAGGCGTCCGACACCGGCCAGATCTCCGGCATCACTTCCGATCGCCGCACTCCCCGGCCGGTCGATCGCAACCGACAGGCGCATCCCTTCGCTGCCATGGCAGGCTTCGATCAGACTGCGCCCCATGCGTCCGCTGGCACCCGCAATGGCTATCCTCGTCATTCGCTGTTTCTCGCAGAAATTTTCGCAATCTCGCCACCGGCGTTATTCGCCGGCGAGGGTCCCGGGCCGGGAACCCGCCTGCGCCGCCCGAAAGCAGGCAAACGGAGACGAAGCGGCAGGATAGCGCAAATGTACTAAGAATCCGGTCCCGGAGAAAGAATCGGAGGAAAAATCGGCATCAGCGGCTTTCCGTATGGATTCCCGGCGACCTTACACAGCTTCGGGGAATTGCCCCAAAGCCGCCACGCGGCGCGCTCACCGGCACCGCGAACCGCAGAAATTCGCCCCCCGTGCGGCCTCATTCGGCTCCGTCGGCGGGCAGCCTCGGCAACCGTTCCGTCATCGGGCGCCGGATCCGGCGCCCGATGACCATGACGATCCGGAAACCCAGCAGGACCGCGAGAATCGCGGCATAGATGTCCGGATCTGTCGTGTTCAGCTTCACCAGCCAGAGATAATGCAGCACGCCGCCGATCGCAATCACGTAAACGAGGCGGTGCAATGCCTGCCAGCGCTTTGCCCCCAGACGCCGCACCATGCCATTGGTCGCTGTCAGCGCCAGGGGAATCAGCAACACGAAGCTGGCGAATCCGACGGTCATGAACGGCAGCCTGGAGATGTCATGGAATATTGCCGTCCAGTCGAAGAACTGATCAAGGATGACATACGAGAGCACGTGCAGGCCGGTGTAGAAAAAGGAATAGAGACCAAACATGCGGCGAAACCGCAACAGCCAGTACCATCCCGTGAGCCTGCGCAACGGGGTCACGCTCAGCGTGACAAGCAGGAACACCAAAGCCCAGCGGCCGGTCGAATGCTCGATCGCCGCGATCGGATTGGCACCGAGACCACGACGCCATCCTTCCAGCGCCAGCACCACGAGCGGCACCAGGCAGGCCGCGAAAACGACGCGTTTCAGCCACAGGATGCGTACCGGAACCATGCGTCAGAAGTACTTGTCCAGGTCCATGCCGCGGTACATCTGCGCAACCTGTTCACCGTAGCCGTTGAACAGCAGCGTCGGACGTTTGAAGAAGTCCCCGATGCGCCGTTCACGCGCCTGGCTCCAGAGCGTGTGATCGTCACGCGGGTTGACGTTGGAATAAAAGCCGTATTCGGACGGCACCGCCCTCACCCAGGTCGTGAGCGGCTGTTTCTCCACGAAGCTGATCCGCACGATGGACTTGATGCTCTTGAAGCCGTATTTCCAGGGCACAACCAGACGTACCGGGGCCCCGTCCTGGTTGGGAAGCACGCGGCCATAGAGTCCCACTGCCAGAATGGTCAGCGGATGCATTGCCTCGTCAATGCGCAACCCCTCGACATACGGCCAATGGAGGATGTCGGAACGCTGACCCGGCATTTCCCTGGGGTCGTAAAGCGTCACGAACTTCACGAACCTGGCGTTGCCGGTGGGCTCGACCTGACGGATCAGCCGGTTCAGCGGAAATCCGACCCAGGGAATCACCATCGACCATCCCTCGACACAGCGATGACGGTAAATGCGATCCTCCAGGGGATTCATCCTGATCAGCTCCTCGATGCCGTACGTCCCGGGTCGTCGCACTGCGCCGTCCACAGTGACCGTCCATGGGCGCGTCGTCAGGCTTGCGGCAAGCGTCGCCGGCGAATACTTGTCGGTGGCGAACTCGTAGAAGTTGTTGTAATTCGTGATGTCCCGGTACGGTGTCTTCCGCTCGTGCGTGCTGAACGGGCTCGGGCGGGCGGGCGGCAGTCCGGGCAAGTCGGGCGGCAAATCCGCGGCGCTGACCCTGTTCAGAAAAAGGCCTGCAGTCGCCGCCGAGGCGGCCGCGAGAAACCGGCGACGGCCGTTGTAAACAGCCTCGTCGGTAATCTCGGATGGCGGGATATCCGGGGGTTTCGAGATGAGCATGGGCACATCCTTTGACCTGTGCGGTGAAAGACCTAGGGAGGTCAACAATTGGACCACGTCCGGCGGTGGAGTTCCCCGCCGCCGGACGAGCCCCGGATTACCGGCTGATGCCGGTGTAGCTGTGCTTCGTGAAGTGACGCAGAGGGCGAGCGCGCCGGCTTCCGCGTACCGCGGCGACGGGCAGCATGTCCGTTTTCGTCAGCGTCAGCGACTCAAGCATGTTTCCGCAGGCGACGTCGCCGCCGTATTTCCTCACCGCCGCGCCGACCTGGCGTAAGAAATCCCCGCGTCCGCCGGCCGAGAGAACGCGGATTTAAGGCGCGCCGCCGTGGGGATTTATTCCGCCGGTTGCAATCCGCTTATCCGAGAAAGCTCTTGAGCTTATCCATCCACGACTGCTCGCGCGGATAATGACGCGCGCCGCCGACGCGCACCAGCGCATCAAACTCCTCCAGCAACTCCTTCTGGCGCTTGGTCAGATTGACCGGAGTCTCGATGCTGGTATGGCAGTAAAGGTCACCGACGCTGCCTGAGCGTACGTTGGTCACGCCTTTGCCGCGCAGCCTGAAAACCTTGTCGCTCTGGGTGCCTGCAGGAATCTTGAGCGTGGCTCGCCCGTCCAGCGTGGGAATTTCCACTTCACCGCCGAGGGCCGCCGTGGCGAAACTGACCGGCATCTCGCAATGCAGATCGTCGCCGTCACGTTTGAAGATCGGATGTTCTTTCAGGCGTATCTGCACATAAAGATCGCCGGACGGACCACCGTTCTCTCCCGCCTCACCTTCTCCGGCCAGACGGATCTGGTCGCCTTCGTCGACGCCGGCCGGCACCTTCACCGACAGCGTCTTCGTGTGCTTGACACGCCCCTGGCCGTGGCAATCGGGACAGGGCGAGCTGATGACCTTGCCCGTGCCGCGGCAATTCGGACAGGTCTGCTGGATGGAGAAGAACCCCTGTTGCATGCGCACCTGGCCATGTCCGCCGCAGGTCGGGCAGGTCGTGGGGGCGGTACCGGCCCGCGCACCACTGCCGTGGCAGGTTTCGCAGGTCTCAAGGGCCGGAACGCGGATACGCATCTCGGTGCCGCGCACCGCCTCCTCCAGGCCGAGCTCGAGATTGTAGCGAAGGTCTGCGCCACGAAAAGACTGATTGCCGCGCGTGCGTCCGCCGCCCCCGAATATGTCTCCGAAAACATCGCCGAAAATATCGGCGAAGTTCGCACCGGCGCCGGCCCCGTAGAAGCCGCCGCGCCCGGCGGCCGCCGCGCCCGGATCGACTCCCGCATGTCCGAACTGGTCGTAGGCCGCACGCTTCTGGGCATCGCTCAGTATTTCGTAGGCCTCCTTCGCTTCCTTGAAGCTGGCCTCGGCACTTGTGTCATTCGGGTTGCGGTCCGGGTGGTATTTCATCGCCAGACGGCGATAGGACTTCTTGATATCCGCCTCAGACGCGTTGCGTGGTACCCCAAGTACTTCGTAATAATCGCGTTTCGCCATGGCTCGACGTAGCTAAGTGATCCCGCCCCGGGTAAGTCCGGGGATCCTGTTTCCTGCCGTCCGGATACGTACCCGGCCGCAGCCTGTACACCGGGACCGAAACTCCCGATTCGACGCATTTTCCGGTACGGCGGCAACGGCGCGTGAACCGCGCCGGCTCCGTACAGGCCGGGCACCCCGGACCAAAATGCGGCCATTTCCGCCAGCCGGCGGCTGCATCGCCCACAGCAAAGGGCACTGTGACGAAACCGAGGTTCCGTCCACCGTGCCCTTTAACAGCCCGCTGATGCCGGCTACTTCTTGCCTTTGTTTTCCTTCACTTCCTCGAATTCCGCATCGACGACATTGTCCTTGCCTGCAGCTGCGGACTCGGCCGCCCCCTCGGTGGCACCGGCGGCTTCGGCACCCTGGGAACCCGCCTGGCCATACATATGCTCCGCCAGCTTGTGGCTCGCTTCGGCCAGTGCCTGCGACTTGCTTTCGATTGCATCCTTGTCGTCGCTCTTGACCACAGACTCGAGATCCCGTATCGCCGCTTCGATCTTGTCCCTGTCGGACGCGGGGATCTTGTCGCCCATCTCCTTCATGGACTTGCGCACGCTATGGATCAGCCCATCACCCCGGTTGCGGGCATCGACGAGCTCGTGCGCCTTGCGGTCTTCCTCGGCATGCGCCTCGGCATCCTTGACCATGCGATCGATCTCGGTATCGGAGAGACCGGAGCTCGACTTGATCACGATCTTGTTTTCCTTGCCGGTTGCCTTGTCCTTGGCCGAAACATGCAGGATACCGTTGGCGTCTATGTCGAAGGTAACCTCGATCTGCGGCATCCCACGCGGCGCCGGCGGAATATCGCTCAGGTCGAACCGGCCCAGCGACTTGTTTCCGCTCGCCATTTCGCGCTCACCCTGCAGCACATGCACTGTAACCGCCGTCTGGTTATCGTCGGCGGTGGAGAACACCTGCGACGCCTTGGTCGGGATGGTGGTGTTCTTCTGAATGAGCTTGGTCATCACTCCGCCCATCGTCTCGATGCCGAGAGACAGCGGCGTCACGTCCAGCAGCAGCACATCCTTGACCTCGCCGCCCAGCACGCCACCCTGGATCGCCGCGCCGATCGCAACGGCCTCGTCCGGATTGACGTCCTTGCGCGGTTCCCGGCCGAAGAAATCCTTCACCGCCTCCTGCACCTTGGGCATGCGGGTCTGGCCACCTACCAGGATCACGTCGTCGATTTCGCTCGCCTTCAGACCGGCATCCTTCAGCGCGATCTTGCACGGCTCGACCGTACGCGCAATCAGGTCCTCGACCAGGCTCTCAAGCTTGGCGCGCGTGAGCTTGATATTAAGATGTTTGGGACCGCTCGCATCGGCCGTGATGTACGGCAGGTTCACTTCCGTCTGCTGGCTCGAGGACAGCTCGATCTTGGCCTTCTCGGCTGCATCCTTGAGGCGCTGCAGCGCAAGCGGATCCTTGTGCAGATCCACACCGTTGTCCCTTTTGAACTCGTCGACGAGGTAATCGATGATCCGCTTGTCAAAGTCCTCACCGCCCAGGAACGTATCGCCGTTGGTCGAAAGAACCTCGAACTGATGTTCCTTGTCGACTTCAGCGATCTCGATAATCGAGATGTCGAACGTGCCGCCGCCCAGATCGTATACCGCGATCTTGCGATCACCTTCTCTCTTGTCCATGCCGAAAGCCAGCGCGGCCGCGGTCGGTTCGTTGATGATGCGCTTGACTTCGAGACCGGCGATCTTGCCGGCGTCCTTGGTTGCCTGGCGCTGCGAGTCATTGAAATAGGCGGGGACGGTGATCACAGCTTCGGTGACCTCCTCGCCCAGGTAATCCTCGGCCGTCTTCTTCATCTTCTGCAGCACGCGCGCGGAGATCTCCGGCGGCGCCATGGACTTGCCCTTGGCCTCGACCCAGGCATCGCCGTTCTTCGCCTTGGTGATCCGGTAGGGAACCATCTTGACGTCGCGCTGGACCACCTCGTCCTCGAACTTGCGCCCGATCAGCCGCTTCACCGCATACAAGGTGTTGGCGGGGTTGGTGATCGCCTGACGCTTGGCCACCTGGCCCACCACCACTTCGTTGTCCGCGGTAAATGCGACGATGGACGGTGTGGTGCGGTCACCTTCACTGTTCTCGATGACGCGCGGCTTGCCCCCCTCCATGACGGCCACGCAGGAGTTGGTAGTGCCTAAATCGATGCCGATAATCTTTGCCATTGTACAATCCTCGCAATAACCTTATTTTCGGTATGTTTACCGTGCCTTAAGGCAGTAGGTGGGGGGGGATCCGGCGTTTTTCAATTGCTTTCATTCAAGATTGGCCGTGTCGGGCCACCACCACCATCGCCGGGCGCAACAGACGGTTGTGCAGGAGGTAGCCGCGCTGGACGGTGGCCAGGACGTGGTTTTCAGGCACATCCGCGGACTCGACCATGCTCATGGCCTGGTGGCGTTCCGGGTCGAACTTCTCACCTTTCTGCGGATCCACTGTCGCGATCGCGAATTTCTGGAAGATGGTGTCCATGAGCTTCAGCGTGAGGTCCAGGCCTTCGACCATTTTCTGGATCAGTTGCCGCTCCGCGGTCTCCTCGGCCTGGGACAGGATATCGACGGCGCGGGCACGCTCCAGACTGTCCTTTACCGACAGCATCTCGAGCGCAAAGCGTTCTATGCCGTATTTATGGGCGTTCGCCACATCCGTCTCCGCGCGCCGGCGGATATTTTCCATCTCCGCCTTCGCACGCAGAAACTTGTCCAGATTCTCGGCCGCCTGGCTGCGCGCTGCGTCGAGTTCGGCACGCAGGCCGGAGATATCCGGCGCGGTCGCGTCCGGCGACCCGGCGGTCAGCGGGGGGACGCTGGCCTCGGCACCGGAGAGGTTTTGGGCCGGGACACCGGCCTCAACGGGTTTCTTGTGGCTCATGAACTTGTTTCAACTCCATTGCTGCGGCAATCAAAGCCGGAATTATAGTCCGTGGTCAATGGGGACCTGCAAGCGGGCTTTCAACCGTCGGAACCGGCGCACAGCCGGTCAGCGTCCTTCGGTGCTGAGGACACCCCCCAGCAAACGCGCCGTAACGTCCACGATCGATATGACGTGGTCATACGCCATGCGCGTGGGGCCGATGACGCCAAGCGTTCCCACCACGCGCCCATCCACCTGATACGGAGCCATGACCACGCTGCATTCGTCCAGCGATTGGTATCCGGATTCGCCACCGATGAAGACCTGGATACTCTCCGCATGCATGCTTTGATCGAGCAGATGCAGCAGGTCGCGCTTGGTAGTAAACGTTTCGAAGAGCTTGCGCAGCTTCTCTATGTCGCCGAGATCGGGGATATTCAGAAGGTTCGATTCCCCGCTCACCACCAGATCCGGTTCGCTGCTCTGCTCATCAGCAAAAATATGACGCGCCATGTCGGTCGCATTCTTCACGGCGCGCTGCATCGCATCCCCATCCGCCTGCAGGTCATCGAGCAGACTGCGCCTGACTTCGCTCAGCGGGCACCCGGAATACCTGTCGTTGAAGCAATTGGCGGCCTCGACGAGCTCAGCGTGCGAATAATGCCGGTCGACATTGATCACCCGGTTATGCACCCTGCCACTGCGGGTCACCAGGATGACCAGAATGCGGTTGGCTGCGGGCAACGACAGGAACTCGATCTGCCGGAAAGACTCCTCCTGGCGCGGAACCAGCACGATTCCGGCGAGCTTAGTCACCTGGGAAAGCAGCGTCGACGCCGATTCCATCAGGTGCATGGGATTGCCGTCATAGGCAAGCTCATCTCCCAGGCGATAGATTTCGGCACTGTCGAGAGTTCGCACCTTGAGCAGGCTATCCACAAACATACGGTAGCCCAATGCGGTCGGAATCCGGCCCGCCGAGGTATGCGGGGCACGGATCAGCCCGAGATCCTCGAGATCCGCCATCACATTGCGTATGGTGGCAGGACTGAGATCCAGCCCCGCCTGCTTCGAAAGCGTGCGCGAACCGATGGGTTGTCCGTCGGTAATATACTTCTCGATCAGCGCTTTAAGCAAAACCTCCGCGCGCGGGCTTAGGACCATCTGCACGAAATTCACTCCGGTCTGGCACTCTGATTGCCCGAGTGCTAAAAGGAAGCTATCAACCTGGATGGAGCCTGTCAACTCCGTTGGCGGCCTGGCGCGCCGGGTCCGTATCCCGGTGGCAGGCTTGCCCACTGGCTGGCGCACCCGGCCGGCTTTGGCGGCTTTGTCGCCCCATGATAGCTTATCGTCACCTACCGGAAGCTGCATGATGCCCAAAGACGACCGAATCAAGGCAAGCACCATCAAGACTGTCGGACTGTTCGGCAAGTACGGGGACAAGTCCGTCGGAGCGGTTCTCGACCGGATATATGGCTTCTTGCGCACCCGCGGACTGGATGTCGTAGTGGAAGAAACGACGGCAGGCCTGCTCGCGTCGCCTGGCGCCCGCACTGCAGCGCCGGAAAGAATCGCGTGTGAGATCGACATGGCAATCGTCGTGGGCGGAGACGGCACCATGCTCAACGTAGCGCGCCGGCTCGCGGCGCGAGCCGTCCCGCTGATCGGCATAAACCTCGGCCGTCGCGGTTTTCTCACCGACATTCCGAAAGACAGCGTTCTGGACAGTCTGGCCGCAGTGCTGGACGGAGACTTCCACAGCGAGTTGCGGATCATGCTGAACGTCGAACTGCGGCGCGACGATCACATCGTACACACGGCCAATGCGCTGAATGACGTGGTCGTCAACAAGGGCCAGCTCGCGCGTCTGATCGAATTCGAGGTGTATGTCGACGGGGAGTTCGTAAGCAGCACGCGGGGTGACGGCATCATCGTCGCCACCCCCACCGGATCGACAGCCTACGCGCTGTCCGCCGGCGGGCCAATACTGCATCCGACGCTGCCGGCGCTCGTGCTCGTGCCGATCTGTCCTCACACCCTCAGCAACCGGCCGGTGGCGATCAACAGCGACAGCCGCGTGGAAATCGCAATGACCAACGTAAGCAATCAAAGCGCATACCTGACGTTCGACGGCCAGATGGGGCATGCGCTTCAGGACCATGACCACATATGCGTGCGCCGTTCCGACAGCCCGGTCATACTGATTCATCCGTCCGACCACAGCCACTTCGATGTGCTGCGCACCAAACTGCGCTGGGGCGAAAATTTCTAGGATGCTGCGCCAACTTTATATCCGCGATTTCGCGATCATTCACAGCCTGGAGCTGGAGCTCGGTCCCGGCCTCACCGTGGTCACGGGCGAAACCGGCGCCGGAAAGTCGATCCTTATCGATGCGCTCGCGCTTGCCCTTGGCGAACGCGCCGAGACCGGCACGATACGCCAGGGCTGCGATCGCAGCGAAGTCTCGGCGACATTCGAACTGCCGCCAGGCCAGGATGCCGCGCGCTGGCTCGAAGACCACGATCTGTCGGCGGACACACGTGAAGAGTGTGTGCTGCGGCGCGTCATTGAAACCGGCAAGCCGTCGCGCGCCTACATCAACGGCCGCCCGGTGCCGCTGCAATCGCTGCGCGAACTGGGCGAATACCTTGTCGACATCCACGGCCAGCATGAACATCAATCGCTGCTGCGGCGCGATATCCAGCGTCAGGTTCTGGACGATTACGCCGGCCTCACCGCCGAACTCGCGCGTCTGGCAGACCATCACGCCCGCTGGAAGGCACTGCAGGCACGGCGCGATGCACTGAGTCGCGAGGGTTCGGACCGCAACCAGCGGCTGGAGCTGCTGCGGCATGAGGTGAGCGAGCTGCGCGCCCTGGATCTGGGCCCCGACGAGATTCCGCAACTTGAGGAAGAACACGCCCGCCTTGCCAACGCGAGCGAGCTGCTGCAGGGTGCACAGGCAGTCGCCAACACGCTGTACGATGACGACCAGATCGCGCTGTCGCCGGTGCTGGCCCAGTCCGTCAGCCGGCTGGAGACACTGAGCGAGCACGATTCAAGGCTCGGCACAATCACGACGCTGCTGGGCGAGGCCGCCATACGGGTAGACGAGGCCGCAACCCAGTTGCATCAGTATTTGGATGACCTCGACCTCGATCCGCAACGCCTGCAATGGATCGACCAGCGCATTGCCGCCGTGCACGACCTTGCACGCAAACACAAAGTGCGTCCCGAAGAGCTGCCAGGCATTCTCGAGCGGCTAGCCGCGGAACTCGACGATATCGAGAACCTGGACGTCAACCTGGAGGCGCTCGACCGCGAACTGCATGGCGCACGGGCGGCGTATCTCGAACTTGCGCGCTCCGTATCGGCAGCCCGCCGCACGGCAGCAAAACGCCTGGCGGTTGAAGTGCGTGGACAGATGCAGGACCTTGGCATGCCCGGCGGGGAATTCGAGATAAGACTGGTCACGCTGGACGACAGCCAGGCTGCCAGCACCGGTCTCGAGCAGGTGGAATACCTGGTGAGCGCCAACGCCGGACAGACGGCAAAACCGCTCAACAAGGTGGCTTCGGGCGGAGAACTGTCGCGCATCAGCCTCGCCCTGCAGGTGGCAACGGCGCGTACCGGCCGCATCCCCACCCTGATATTCGACGAGGTGGACGTGGGCATAGGCGGCGGCGTGAGCGAGATTGTCGGACTGCAGCTGCGGGCGCTGGGGGCACAGCGGCAGGTTCTGTGCATCACCCACCTGGCCCAGGTCGCGGCACAGGGAAACCATCACATGCAGGTCAGCAAGCGCACCCACGACGGCGCGACGGTCACCCGCATCGCGGCGCTCCCGGAAAAGGAGCGCGTCAAGGAAATCGCACGCATGCTGGGCGGCATGGAAATCACGCGCCAGACCCTGGCGCTCGCTTCGGACATGCTCAACCGTGCATCAGCCTGACCCGCCCCTGGCCCCGTTCAGCAGCAGCACACGCGATACCGCCGGTGCAGACATCCCGAACATCCGCGCGGCTGCGATCGCGGATGTGCCTACGATTCATCACCTTCTGGAAATCTATGCGAGCAAAGGCAACCTGCTGCCTCGCACGATGAGCGAACTGTACCGCCACCTGCGCGACTTCTTCGTCATTGAGATCGATCGCAGGGTGGTGGCAATCGGGGCGCTGGAGATATTCACCGAGGATCTGGGCGAAGTCCGCAGCCTGGTGGTCGATGCAGCCTACGAGCGCCGCGGCTTCGGGCGCCTCATTGTGCAACGCATTGTCGCCGAGGCCCGCAATATCGGACTGCGCCGTGTCATGGCTCTGACCTACGTGCCGGAATTCTTCCACAAGCTGGGCTTCAAGACCGTCTCCATGGGCTCGTTGCCGGAAAAAGTGTGGTCGGTCTGCGTCAAATGCTACAAGTACAACAACTGCGATGAAGTGGCGGTACTGCTCGAGCTGAAATAGCCGAACCGGATCCGGGGAGGAGCAAATGGCCCGCAGAGCTCAGGCCACGGTGGCTGTTCTGCCCTTCTTTGAACAGACCCCGTTCTTCTTCATCCCTTCGCAGGTGCCATAGATATACAAGGAATGCTCTTCCATGACAAAACCGCTCTTTTCCGCGACCTTGCGCTGGCGCGCCTCAATGGCCGGATCGTAGAACTCAAAGACCTTGCCACACTCGACACAGACCATGTGGTCGTGATGATGTCCCTGGTTCATCTCGAAGACCGCCCTTCCACCCTCGAAATTGTGGCGAATGACCAGCCCGGCGGTTTCGAACTGCGTAAGCACGCGATAGACGGTCGCCAGGCCCACCTCTTCGCCGGATTCGAGCAGTGACTTGTAGATATCCTCGGCAGACATGTGCCGCTCCGCGGATTCCTCCAGGATACTCAGGATCTTCAACCGCGGAAGAGTAGCCTTGAGCCCTGCCTTCTTGAGATCGGCGCTGTCCGACATGGTTGACCCCTGAAAACGCATTTGAACGTACCCGCCGATGATTAAATCATCCGCGTGGGCTATCATGCCGGAAGTGTAAAACACTTGGCCCCAAATCCAAAATGAGAATTGTTATCGTTGGCCTGCTGCTGCTCATGGGCAGCCTGCTTAGCGGATGCTTTTCCGAGTTCCGGATCAGCGTCCCCCAGGGAAACATCATCACCCCGCACGCAATCGCACAGCTCAAGCCCGGAATGACCAAGCGCCAGGTCAGGTTCGTCCTGGGCTCGCCACTGATTCGGGATCCGTTCAACCGCGACCGCTGGGATTACTACTATTCCCTCGGCAAACTGGGCAGAAAACCGACCCATCACCGCCTTACGCTGTTTTTCAAGGGCGGCGTGCTGACGGGCGCTGACGGGGACCTGGCGCCGGCGACTCTCAGAGCGGGGCAGCAGTCCGGCTCGCCGGCGACGGCACATCCCGCTTCATCGTGAAGGCCGGCCTGCTTCAGGCATTGCGCCGTTTCGAACCGCGGAGCGGTCTCGCCCGAAGACGCCGCGCTATCTTAGGATCGACCCGCAACGCCCGGTAGATTTCGATCCGGTCTCCTTCGTGCACAACGTCCGTCAGGCACACGACCTCACCAAATTTTCCTACCGGATCGCGGGCGAGATCGATTTCAGGACAAAGCTGGAGAATACCGCTGCACTGTATCGCGGCCTGCACACTCGTCAGCGGCGCAAGCTCGACAGGAATCAGCCATTGCTGCGCGGCGGTCGCGTAGACCACCTCCGCATGCACCGTCTCATCGCCTGCCATACAGTTGCACTGCACGCAGGCGGAAGCTGTCGACCATCCCGTTGGCAATATGCTGGAACACCGGCCCGATGACCAGTCCCAGCATCCTGCTGGAGAATTCAAAATCCAGATCGAAAGAAACCTTGCAGGCGTGCTCGTCCAGCGACGTGAAACGCCAGTAACCGAGCAGGTGCTTGAAGGGGCCTTCGACGAGGCGCATTTCCATCAGCCCCACGGGATGGCCATCGTTGCGCGTGGTGAATGTCTTGTGGACCCCGCGATAGGCGATGTCGATGGCTGCAGTGACGCTATCACCCACCCGCGTCAGAACGTGGGCGCCCCCGCACCATGGCAGGAATTGCGGGTAGGCCTCGATATCCGCCACAAGGGAATACATTTCCTCGGCGCTGTACGGCACCAGAGCGCTTTTTCGGATGGTCGTCACAGGAATATGCGCATGTTGAATGCGACAATCACCAGCCAGGCAGGAACGGCGAGCCGCGTAAGCCACAGCCAGGCATCATAGGTGCAGCGCGAGCGCACTGCCAGCGCTTCGCGCGTCATCGTCGTCGACAGCACCCAGGCAGCGAACACGGCCGACAGCACACCGATCACCGGCATGATGAAGCTGGAGGTCAGGATCTGCAGGACATCGAACACGCCGAAGGTTTCGGTGAGGCCCAGAAAACGGAAAGAGAACTTCCACGCGCTGAATGACAGTATCGTCACGATTCCGAGAAGCCAGGCGCAGAATCCGGCGACCATGCTTGCCCTGAGTCTGGTCATACCCCGGCTCTCGATGAGCCAGGTAACCGCCGGTTCGGCTAGCGCAACACTTGACATCCAGGCCACCAATACCAGGAATATGAAAAACACGGCCTGCATCAGGCCGCCCAGAGGCAGCACATCGAATGAAACGGGCAGCGCCCGGAACACCAGAGCCGGTCCCTGCGTCGGCGTCCCGCCTGCGGCGTAGAGCAGCGGCAGAATGACCATGCCGGCCATGACCGCGGCAGCGATGTCGACCAGAACCACGATCAGCGCCGTGCGCACAATGTGCGTATGGCTCGGCAGATAAGCCCCGTACATCATCATGGCCCCGGCGCCCAGTCCAAGACTGAAAAAGGCGTCGCCGAGCGCGGTAAGAACGCCCTGTCCGGACAGCTTGAGAAAGTCCGGCGTGACAAAAAATGCCACGGAATGCACCATGTCGCCGCTGACCGCCGCATATACTGCGAGCACGGCGAGCATGGCGAGCAGGACGGGTACGACGACGCTGGAAACCGCCTCGATCCCGTGACGCACACCGCGCGCCACAACCGCCATAGTCATCACCATGAACAGGCTATGCCAGAAAAGCTGCCTCTCGGGATCGCTGACAAATGCGGAAAACTCGCTAGCCGCGGTATAGGCACTGAGGTTTCCCAGAAGTCCCGCCACCGAGCGCACGACGTAGGCAAGCAACCAGCCGGCGATGACGCTGTACCAGGACAGAATCAGCAGCCCCGCGACGGTAACCAGAACACCCAACGACAGCCAGGCGCGGGACCCCTGTGTGCGTCGAATCAGGTCACGCATGGTATTGACCGGCGACAGGCGCGCGAGCCGCCCGAGCATTAGTTGCGCGGTGAAAAGCGGCAGTCCAAGCAAGAACATGAAAATGACGTAAACGGTGATAAATGCCCCGCCGCCGTATTGCACGACGTGATAGGGAAACTGCCAGATATTGTTCAGACTGATGGTAAATCCCGATGCCGCAAGCACAAACCTTCGGGGAGAAGACCAAAGGCCATGCACGGATCTAGCCGTTTTTATTCGTGCCATTTCAATCTTGCCCGGTAAACGGCTGTAAAATAATTCCCATGCTGCTTGTTATTATACGTTAGCATCTGGGATTCGCAGCGCTCTGACACCTTGCCCATGACCAAGAAATCGGACAAACCGGCCTCAAGCACCATCGCCCAGAACAGGAAGGCCTGGCATGACTACTTCATCGAAGACAAATACGAGGCCGGACTCGCTCTCGAGGGCTGGGAGGTAAAGAGTCTGCGTGCCGGCCGCGTACAATTGAAGGAAAGCTACGTCATTGTCAAGGACGGGCAGGTGTACCTTTTCGGTGCCCACATTTCGCCGCTGGTATCCGCCTCAACGCATGTACATCCCGATCCGACCCGCACCCGCAAGCTGCTGCTGCATGCAGAGGAAATCAGCCGGCTAATCGGGTCCGTGGAACGCAGGGGATATACGCTCGTGCCGCTGTCGCTTTACTGGAAGCGCGGCAAGGCCAAACTTGAAGTCGGCCTCGCCAAGGGCAAGCAGCAGCATGACAAGCGCGCAACGCTCAAAGAGCGCGAATCGGAACGGGAGGCGCAGCGGGCCTTGAAATCGCACTGATTGGCACGCATATAGACAATCTCAAAGAACCGGAACGGTCTGGTTCATGCTAATATGTTGACTTGTTCGTGGCCCGGAATGGGAGCTTTGTGCCATGAACCCTGTCTCAGGTTTTTGGGGGCGACACGGCTTCGACGTGGGTCGCGAAACCTCCGGGGCATGCCGAGGTGCAGAGTTCCTCGTTAAACCGACTGCAAATTAATAGTTGCCAACGACGACAACTACGCCTTAGCGGCTTAATCCCCGCTAACCTCTCGTCCTAAGTTTGGCCTGTGGGCTGGGTTGAGAGGTCGATTACACAGGATCGCGCAAGCCCGTGCCTGTTGGGTCAGCGCTAAATCGAAGCAGGCTAAGCTTGCCGAAACCCTGTCTGTTGGGGAGCGGCAGGTGAAAAAAACAACAGACTACGCATGTAGAACCGGACGGCGGAGGACTTGCGGACGCGGGTTCGATTCCCGCCGCCTCCACCATTTAACTATCCAAGCACATCCAGCAACATCCCCCAGGCCGCCGAAAAGCGGCCTTTTTCTTGGGTTTTTCGTCCTTCAAGGGGCAACAATGTCCATTACCTGTTGATTTGCACTTAAAACTGACCCCCGGGGGGGGTCAGTATTCGACGCAATTCAACACTATTGGCAAAAAAGTGAAGAACAGATGCGCCTCCCGCCTTGGAACCGACCCCGGAGCCGGCATTGCGCCGAAAGGATGCTGACGCTGGACCTGTCCCGCACCACGGGCGTTGGACCGTTGGAATTGGGCCTGTCCGTCCGATGGGACATGGTTCCCTCCGGCGTCATCTTCGATATTGAACCCCGGGTACGGCTGATAGTGAGAGCTGGCGATAAGGGATTTGATGGCGTTCTGTGCGTAACCCAACGGCGCCGGCTGCTCGCAAGCCTGCCGCTTCGGCGCGATCCCCACAGAATCGGTGCACCGCTGCGGGCAATCTGCCCGGATTGTGGGAGGCTCACTTATCGGCTGTACGTGTCCGGTATCGTGCGACTGCACTACAACAGCGAGGACAAGGAACAAATCATCTACCATTTTCGCTGCGGCAAATGTCTGCACGTGACCTACGCCTCCGGGCAACGCGCGGAGATCGACCGGGCAAATGCGCGCATGCACCGTCTGGAACAGCGACTTTATGGCACGCAATGGCTTCCCCGCCATCGAGGGCGGCGAAAGATTCAAGCGGAGATGGCACGACAGGACATGCGGTGGCTTGGCTGCTTGTCCGCGTCGGTACTGCTGCACCTTGGCGAGGCGTAAGAGTAGATCAAAAGCGTTTTGGCAGACCCGCTTGTTTCAGCACAGCGTTGGCTGTGCGGCGAGACTTGATCTTGTGGTCCACGGGGAATCGTACACCCGTATGCGGCGAAAACCAGATTTCGTGGTCACCTTTGCCGTGTCGCTCAAAGCGGCAATTAGCTTCGCGCAATAACCGCTTTAGTTCGGTTGCGAAATTTCCGCCCATCAGGGAGCGGCACGGCGGCCTACGGAGAATTTACGGGCCAACAACTCAAATGACACTTCCGAGCCGTCCGGGTAGCCGTTCGCATCGAGCAGTTCGGGCACCATGGTTTCGAGTTTCGTCGACAACGCTTCCAGCGTCTCCGCTTCCGTCGCAAGCCCCGGCACATCATCCGAGGTGGCCACCCAAACACCCGCTTCCGGGTCCCATTCTGCCCGGATAAAAAGCGCTACTGGCGTCCGCTGAGGTCCCATACCGTCCTCCATAGGATAAATCTTACACCAAAGTGGCGTGGCGATATGGTGTGCCTGTGCTCGCCGTAATCGGGAAACCGGAGAATAGCGGCAGCAGGGACTTCCGATAGGGGGCAACTTTGGGGGGCAACAGCCAAGCAGGCCGGCAATATCCTCCTACCAATACAATATGTTATGTCGCCTATTCGGTAGTCGCCGCCCCATTTACACCGTTTCAAGACGTCCAACAAAGGCCGGAAAGCCAATATAAATCAAGGCTCCCGGCCTTTTTTGCGTCCCGCATCGCCCGAGCGTATGCGTGGTAATCCGACGGTAAGTGACGGTAACATTGACGGTAATTGAGTGACTGTCATAGGGAGTTACCGTCAATGCCTCTCACCAATACCGCGATCCGCGCCATAAAACCCAGCACTACGCCCTGTCCGCGATCTGCCAATCTCTAAAGACCTTGAGGGAAAATATAAACCGGGGGCTTTACGAAGGGTTTCCCCACCTCGAGCGTAATTTGGTCATGGGCTTTGAGGACGATATCGCGGATCTTGCCGAAGACCGGTCGTCCATTGACATAGGCGCGCACCTGGCCCGTGAGTCCCGCCACATTGTGCTCGTTCAGGGGTTTTCCCCAAATATCAAAAAAATTGCCCAACGTGTACACACGACGATTGGGCGATTCAATATGCACAATTCCCGTCGCGTCATGCGTGTGCAGCCAGTAGTAGCCGCTACCCGCCGCGACAAAGCCGTGTATCACCGTGAACGGTTTGACGATGCCAATTCCATCAGGTATCGCCAACTGTTCGCCGTGATAAAATAACGACACATGCACATGGAGGTGCGTCTTGAGCATCTCGTGACCGGATCCCTCGATTCCATCCACGACCTGGCCGTTTCCACCCTGACGGGTATCGCCCGCCGCAAACGCCGTCTTGCCAAGCTGTGTACCCTGGACAAGCTGAATAGGCCGAGGGGGAATGGGCGTGGCGTCGGTTTGCGCGAAAGCCCATCCGTTACCGCTTGCGAAAAGCATCAACATCGAAAGAAAAGTGGCCGGGCGAATGGGCATCATAGGTTTCCCATGCATTGGTTAAGTGCGGACTAGTTCAATTCAAGGGCATAGGTTGAATAGTACCTAACGGCTAACTTTGGTATGAAACCGTACACCCTCAGGCACTATACAGAAAGCGGATCTTGCGTATCTCGGTGCGACACCCCTCGTATTCCGAATACACATGGAGCATCGCTTGCTCGAGTTCAAGCAAGGCAAACACGTATTGGTTGAGGTAGGCGCCGGGCAGATCGATGAAACGCTCAAGTACCACGATCCCGATCTCCTCATTGCGCTCTTTCCAGATCTCGACAAAACGGATAAAGCCGATCCGCTTGCCGCGCGTGGTGGCGAGGCACGCTAGATTGATCGTCTCGCCCGCGCGGTGATAACGAAGTCCCTTCGCACGCAGCCGCTCCTCGAATTTGAACCGGAAGAACTCCTCGCTCTCGGCATTGAAGCGCGCGCACTCGACATCAATGGCCTCGGGCGAGGTGAACGTATGCTTGGCCCAGAGCTTCTCGGTAAACGTGCGGTTATGACCCTCGATGTGGGGGTTGGTATACGAACGATAGGGCGCGGCAAAGAGTGGCGTGACGTTGCTGTTTAACAGAAACTTGAGGAACCGCCCGATCACGGCGACGTGCCGAATCGCCCCGCGGAAGGCCGTGGCGTTGTCGATACGCATGACGTGCGGGATCGGATGATCGGTCCAGAAGCGGGCGAGCGGCTCGACTGCTGCCTCCACGGTTTCGGCTGAAACACGGTATATCTGGTACAGTTCGAACCATTGGGTGTAGCTTGTCGAGAAGACCGAAATCGGCTCGCGCGCACCCAGGATATATTTCTTGCCGATGAAGTCGCAGGCCTGCTGAATCCGCCCCAATCCCACGATCGTCCTGATCGGGAAGCGATGACGCTCAACGATATCCTGACCCTTGGTTCTCTTCTTCGGCGCATGTGTCTGTAATCCCGCCCTGCGCACGGATTCATCGATCAACCACAGTGAGGGCCGGTCCTCCTTCGGGTAGCGCTTCACGTAGTCCATCTGGATGTGCGGAGACCCGAGAAAGTATTTCTTCTGATCGATGCGGGCCTGCTTCAAGGCAATCACCCGTTCACGCACGAGCGGCGTATATTTACGTAACGTTCCCTTGACCCAGCCGCGACTCTCCTCATACGTCTCTTGCTTCAGCCAGGCAATGAGCGTGGCGCGGCGCACGCCCAGCCGTCGCGCGATCTCGGAGGTACCGACGCCTTGGCGCTTGAGTTCCATCGCCTCGGCGTGCTTTTTTTGGCTTCGTCCTGTTTCATCGCGAAATCCTCCTCAGCCATCACACCGCACAAAAACATGATGACAACACCAAATCGCTGTTGCTGTCATCCTGGCCCGGTGGACCGAGGGGGTGTACGGTTTTATTCCAAAGCCAGCCCCTAACACTTGTCTTCCGAGTACACCCAACGTCCCCGTTCACACGTCAGCAAAGACGCCGGAGCCAGAAAACCGTTTCGGATCCTGCAAGATCCAAACCACGCCATTTCGGTGTAAATTGGGTATGGCCATGTGCGTAGCGTATTGCGGGCCTGTGGTCCCGAGGAGCAAAATACGCGAAAACCCGCTCAGCAAAAGCTGCCCGGCATCGAGTTTGCAGAGGACACCACGCTGACTACAAAAGCCCATTGGGAAACGGTCTACCAGAGAAAGCCCGCCGACTCGGTCAGCTGGTTTCAGCCACGCGCGCAGCGGTCTCTGGACTTGATCCGCAGCATTACAGCAGGGCGCGACATCTCGGTCATCGACGTCGGCGGCGGCGCATCAACGCTTGTGGACGATTTGACAGCGGATGCAAGTTTCGATGTCTCTGTGCTCGACATCTCCTCGGCGGCTCTTGGCGTAGCGCGTCAAAGGCTGGCCGCCAGATCTGGGCGCGTGCACTGGATCGAAGGAGACATAACCGGGATCGAACTCCCCGAGCAGGCGTACGACATCTGGCACGACCGTGCCGTTTTCCATTTTCTCACAGACGTGGAACAGAGATCGGCGTATGTCGAACAGGTCAGGCGTGCTGTTCGCCCGGGCGGACATGTCATCGTGGCGGCATTCGGTCCGAATGGGCCTACCCAATGCAGCGGCCTCCCGGTTGTTCGCTACTCCCCGGACACGCTGCATGCAGAGTTCGGACCGGCGTTCGAGCTGGTTGAGCACATGAACGAGGCGCACCATACGCCAGCCGGAGCGATCCAGCAGTTCGTCTACTGCCATTGCGTCATGCATTGAATTGCCTGCGTTCGCAACAAGCGTCAGAAGTACGCATCTTTCCGCTTTTTCGAACAGGCCGCCATCCTCTGAATACCGTCAAACCAGATGAACCCGGTTAAAACCGCTGCGGAGATTCAGGACGGGTCCCGTCGGTAACAAGAGCGGTGCCGCGGTATCGAGAAGCTGATCGGATGCCACCCGGCCATTCGCGAAGATAAGAAAGCCGGCTCCCCTGCCGGGAAGTAACCTGAAAAAACTTCATTCTGGCCACAGATCGCGGATCGCCATCGCTGCCTTTCCCGGAACTATCTTTAAGCAAACGCAACTAAAAACAAATTCGCCGATTTGCGGTTCGCGCAGGACCTCCGGATCTTGTCCGGTTGTCTTCGCCCAAACACGGAGTCCGGCATTGTCCAGCTGGGGCGCGCTCGGTCCTCCATCCGAATAGCAGTGGCTCATGGGATCTGCCGAATGAAACGCTTACACGGACTCGCGGGATTCATGCTTGCGGCATTACTGATTGCACCAGATCAGGGAATGGCCTCACAGACACCGGTGGTCACTTCGACCACCAGCGAGGCTCCGGCAAGCGCTGCCGACCAGGCGAAGGACCCCATCGCGCGACTGTTCCGTCAACGCGATGTCACCTCAGGCCTCGCCGGGGCCTATCTGACCGGCGCAACGCTCGGCGTGCTCGACTGGGCCGCCCTGCACCAGCTCGATCACCCCATGCACGAAGACACAAGCGGCATATGGTCCATCGCCCGCGTGGGCCAGTTCCCCGCAGAGCTGATCGGCGTTACCCTGGCCGGTGCCATTTGGGAAGGCGGAGGAAATCGTCTCGGCCGGACTTTATGGCAAAGTCTGGACGCCGCTGCCATCGCCGGAGTATCGACGACAGCGCTGAAATATACCTTCCAGAGAGAACGCCCGTCGCAGACAACGAACCCTGACCGATGGTTCCAGGGCACCCATGCGCAGAGCTTCCCGAGCGGCGACGTGTCTTCCATCACGGCTCTCGTGACTCCGATTATCCTCGAGTATCACAGCACCGATCCCTGGGTCGATGCGCTCGCTGCGGTTCCGGCATTCGACATGGCCGCCCGGGTCAAAGCCCACGGCCACTGGCAGACCGATGTGGTCTCCGGCGCCGCGGTGGGCATCGTCAGCGGTTACTTCGCTCACCGCTTCAAAGAACCCTTTATCCTGAGTCTGCTGCCAAATGGTTTTTATGTGGGGCTGAAATCGAAGTTCTGACGCCGGATACCTCCCCAGTGCCGCCCGGTGCGAGATTCACCGGGCGGACGAGCAAACCGGATCAATAAACCGGCACCAGGTTATATCCCTTGGCCTGATAGCCGATAGCCGAGATATAGCCATTACCGACCGGCTGCACATCCGGAATGACGTCGCGCGGTGAGACATCCATGCCCTTGAGCGCTACCCCGCAGGCCTGCAGCTTCACACCCATGCCCTTGAGCTTTTCGACCTTCTTCTGGACCCCCGCCACAGACCGCTCCTCCATGTAGGGAATGCCACGGCGATCCTTCGTCAGAAACGCGACATCCGGACCGACGAACACGACCACGATCGTGGGCTTCACGCCTTGGGCGCGCATTCCGGTATCGGTCTTCTCGACCACCGACAGCACGTGCGCCACCTGCCCTGGATTATTGACATCGATCATGAACACGGCCTTGGCCTTCGTGAGGCCATGCAGGGCATCGGTGTCCTTGAGCATGGCTGCCTGGGCGCTGGCCATTGGCAGAAACCCGGCAGCGATCAGGGGCAACATGGCAATCCAAAGCGATCTTGTTCTCATCGTTTACTCCTCTGGAGGTGAATGGGATACAGCGTGCAAAAAAATATCCACGCTGGAGCATGCCCCAGGGATCATATCGCCGGAGCCTGACGCCAGCAACGCACGTGCCAGGTCCTCAGTGTCTTTCCGCACAAGCACCGCACGCATCACGGTTCCTGTGAACCACGCTTCCCTTACCAATCCGAAATGCGCTGCGGGACTCCTGCCGTTGTGCCATTTCGAAACCCGGCACCCGCGCGAAGCCGCGACGGTCGGGAAACACACCGCAGACCTTCAGAATGGCCTCGTCAACGAACGGCTAGTCACCCGCCAGTCCCTGCACCATCGCCGCCACCCGCTGTGGATGACGGCGATGGATCCAGGCGAATACAACCACTCCCGACAACAGGTATGCCAGGAACAGGGCCGTGACCAAACCCTGCGAGGAGGACGGAAACGGATAGAGGTTGCCCCACAGCACGTAGAGCAGCACGGGAAGTCCCACCAGCGTCGCCAGCAGCGAACCGAGCGGCGGACGTCCAGTGAGCCGCCAGAGATAACGCGGGGCAGCAATGCAGGCCAGACTATAGATCACCAGGAATCCCATGGCCGTGAAGATTCCGAAGAGATTCACGGCAGCAAGCACAGGCGCATGGCTGACCGCCATGAACATCACGAAACCGATCATTGCGACACCCAGCAGATGCAAGGCCGGTGTCGGTGTGTGGTGACGGGGATGTACCTGCGCCAGGATCCGCGGAAGCACTCCATGACGCGCCATGGAATACAGGACACGGGAAATGCTGTTCAGTGTCGCGACGCAGGCGCTGAAGGCGGCGGCGGCCATGGCCAGATCGGAGAAGACTGCAAGCCAGGGTACGTCATTGCGGGCAGCAATCAGGTTCAGAGGCGCCGTCGTGCGACCGAGCAGCATCGTGTCATCACGGAAACCGAGCACTTCGGCATAGGCCATGAATACGAAGAAGACGCCGACCACCACCACGCTGAGCAGGATGGCCCGCGGCACGGTCTTTTCGGAGCCGCGGCGCTCGCGTGCCAGGTTTCCGGCCGTCTCAAATCCTCCGTAGGCAAGCACCGTCAGCATACAGGCGAGAAAGAAGCCATGTCGGTCAACGCGTGACACGTCGAGCTGGGCCGGATCGATGAAGCCATGGCGGACGAACACAACAACACCGATCGCTACGATGCAGGCGATGGAAAATCCTTCCACAATCAGCCCGTAACGCGCGGCGAGCTCGACATCGCGCACCGCCAGCGACCAGGCAATGGCGGCCAGCGCCAGGCCGATCGCCCAGGCCGGCACGGTCAGGTGCAGCACCGCCAGCGCCTTGGCGGCGAATACACCGCCCAGCACCGGGGCAGCCAATAGCGCCCCCAGATAGCCGCCGACCATGGCCCAGCCCGCGACAATCCCGGCCACCGGATGCAGCGCGCGGCTGAGGTAAACAAACAGGGAACCGGCAGCCGGAGCGTGCCGGGCAAGCCGCGCGACCTGACCGGCAACCAGCAGCATGAGCGCGCCGACCACCAGATATACCAGCCAGGTCAGCGTGCCGGCATTGGCCGCAACCAGCGAAACGGTCACTGCCGCCATCGCCGAGGGCGTGATGTTGGCCACCGCGTGGCCCAGCACCTCGGTGAAGGACAGGCGTCCGCCACGCAATCCGCTGTCGGAGCCTGCGCCGCTGTCGTCAGCCGGCGTCGCAGGTTCCCTCTGCAGCATGCTCCGATCCTCAGACATGCCCCGGTCTCCGCCGGTCCCGGTCGCTCGATACGGCAGAGACGTCCCGGCGTACTGCGGCGTCCAGCGCATGCGCTGCGGTTCGCCACGCTGATGGGGATCCTGTGTCGCGGTCACGCGGCAGCCGTCCGGCGGAGCCGATCGCGCCTTCAATCCCGGCCGGCATCCGGGGTTTCCTGCAATCCGAAATAGCTGCGGCGCAGGATATCGTCCTGCTCCAACGCGGTGCGGTCACCGGCAAAGCGAATGCGCCCGCCCTCCAGGATACAGGCACGCCCGGCCAGCTCCAGAAAGCCCAGATTCTGCTCGGCAATGAGCATCGCCAATCCTGCGCCGTGCAGCTGCCTCAGTGTGGCGATCACTTCCTTTACATAGCGCGGTGACAATCCCGCCGAGGGTTCGTCCATGACAAGCAACCGTGGCCCGCTCATGAAGGCCTTGGCCAGACTCAGCATCTTGCGCTGCCCGCCGCTCAGACTGCCGGCCAGCACGCCCCGGCGCTGCACCAGATCGGGGAACATCACGTAGAGCTCCTGTGCGCGCCGCTGGACCTCGCGACGCGGCAAGTAATAGCCGCCGAGCTTCAGGTTCTCCTCGATGCTGAGATTGGGGAAGACACCGACTTCCGACATATAGGCGATGCCCTGGCGCACCCGCTGGTCAGTGCGCTGGCCTTCCAGGCGCTGGCCCCGAAACTCAATGCGCCCCCGCCACAGCGCGACCAGCCCTAGCAAGGCCTTGAGCAGTGTGGTCTTGCCGGCGCCATTGGGGCCAAGCAGGATGACGCACTCCGCATTACCGATCTCGAGATCGACGTCCCACAGCACCTGCAACGGACCATAGCCCGCAACCAGGCCGGAGGCCCGCAGCAGTGGGCTTGCTCGTTCAGCCGCCGAGAAAGACATCAATCACCTGCTGATCGCGTGCGGCAACCTCCAGGGAGCCTTCGAAGATCTCACGTCCTGCATCCATGACGACAACACGGGAGGTGAGTTCCCGCAGAAATCCGAGCAGGTGTTCGACCACCAGCAGGGCCACACCCGAGCGGGCGATCGTCGTCAGCGTTTGCGCCATGCGCTGCAATTCGACCGGATTCAAGCCGGCCCCGAGTTCATCCACCAGCAGCAGCCGTGGTCTGGCGATCAGGGCACGGGCCAGATCGAGCCGCTTCTGCTGCGCGCTGTTGAGGCTTGCGGCTTCGCGCCCGACAAGCGGCGCGAGCTCGAGAAACTCCAGACACTTCCCGATCTCGGCGCGGTCGGCCCGGCTGTAGACCGCCGCCACCTCCAGGTTCTCACCCACCGTCAACCCCTTGAACGGTTTCGGCACCTGAAAGGTACGATTGATTCCCAGATGGGCCCGGCGGTGAATCGGCAATCCGCCGATCGACCGGCCGTCCAGGAGGACCATGCCGGCATCGGCTGAATAGACACCGGAAATCACGTTGATAGCCGTGGTCTTGCCCGACCCGTTGGGGCCGACCAAACCCAGGACCTCGCCCGGCGCGAGTTCGAGGGTGAGCCCGTCCAGGGCCTGGAACGCGCCAAAGCGCTTGCTCAGGCGCTCGACACTGAGCAGCGGTGCGCTAGGGGACATGGATCTTAACCCGGCGCAGCAGCGAGACGAGGCCGTTGGGCAGAAACAGCACCAGCAGCACGATTACGATCCCGAATACGAGCTGGAAGTACTCGGGCTGCGAGATGCCGATCCAGTTGTACAGTCCGTAGAGCAGCAGGGTGCCCATGATCGGCCCGACCAGCGTTGCGACACCGCCGAAAAGCGTAAAGACGATGGCAAATACACTGATATTGAGGTCGAATACCGACTTCGGATAGAACACCGACACATGCCAGGCATAGGTGCCTCCGGCAAGCCCGGCGAGCGCGGCACTGAGCAGCCAGGCACGGATGCGTTCGCGCACAACATTGATCCCGGCAAACCCGGCACTGATCGGCTCCTCACGGATAGCCTGAAGCGCCAGGCCCATGTGCGAGTTGCGCAGATAGACGACGACCGCGAGCGCCATTGCCAGCACCACAACCATGGTGGCGTAGCTTGCACCGGAATTGTAGACCTGTGCGAGACTGATTCCGTAGGGGCCCTGGGTAAGTGACACCAGATGCGGATTGGAGACGATGTAGTAGACGACTTCGGATGCCGCCAGACTGGCGATGGCAAAATACGCCCCGGACAGCCTAAGCAGCGGCGCGAGCAACAATGCCACCAGGACAGAGACCGCGGCCCCGACAAACAACGCCGGCACCGGCGGTAGATGTACCAGCAGGATGGCAAGCGACGCCCCGTAGGCGCCCGCACCGAAGAACCCTACGTAACCGAATGGCAGATAGCCCGTGAAGCCAAAAAGCACGTTGATGCCCTGGGCCAAAACCAGATACATCATCATGTTAAACAGCAGGGCATGGTTGCCGTAGACGAACGGCAACAGGGCAAAAAGCAGCACCACTCCGACGCTGTACCACCCACCCCTAGGCAAGCCGCACCCTTTTTCCGAGCAACCCGCTCGGGCGAATCAGCAGAATCAGGATCAGCAGCACATACGGCAACAGATCGGCCCACGAGGGAAAGTACGTTTCCATGAGCATCAGTCCGAGACCGTAGACCAGCCCGCCCAGCACTGTGCCCAGAGGATTGCCGAGCGAACCGATGACGATCACGGCGAAGGACACGGTGGTGATACCGATCCCCATGTCGGGCTCGATACTGCCCAGCATGAACGGACTGAAGGCTCCTGCGACCGCTGCCAGCGCCAGCCCCGCCCCGAGGGCGATGGCCGACACCCGGTGCACATTGATGCCAGTGCTCGCGGCTTCGTCACGGCTTGCCATGACCGCTCGCGTTGCGTGGCCGAGGCGGCTGCGGTAGAGATAGAAGTAGACAGCCAGGATGGCCGCCGCGCTTACCACCGCGCTTACCACCCAGGCGGCCGGGAAAGTCTGGCCGAACAAGGATACCGGCCGGATACCAAAGACGGTCGCGGGAATGGCGCGCTGACTGTTGCCAAAGGCGATCACGGCCAGTGCCTCGATGATCTGAGACAGTCCGAAGAGCAGAATAAAGGACAGCATTTCAGGATCGCGCGACGAAAGCAGCCGCGGCACTACGGCGTAATACAGCGCAACGCCAACAAGCACAAAGGCAACGATCTCGGCTGGAATGGCATAGACCGGATTCACACCGGCCGAGGAGTACAGCCCGTAGGCCAGAAACGCGCCCAGCATCAGGAAATCGCCGTGCGCCAGGTTGATAAGCCGCATCACCCCGAAGACCAGATTGAGTCCGAGGGCCACCAGACTGAAATACAGGCCGAACAGCAAGCCCGCAAGCAGCGTATACGCGATCACCCCTTACGGCGCCGGATATACAGGCTTGCCGGTAGCGAGATCGGGTGGATAGAGCATGCGCACGGCAAGCCCGCGGCTGCCGGGAATGAACTGTCCGACCGGCAGAGTCTCGCCGATCTGCGCCCCGGTGGCGGTATCGATCTTGAAAGTCCCGTTCAGGGTATGCAGCTTCCCGGAAAAGTCCACGATGCTGCGGCGCAGCGCGAGCTGGTCCAGGCTCGGGGCCATATCCAGGGTCTTCTGGATGATCAGCCCGGTGTTGAATCCGGCGATATTCAGAAAATTGGGGTTCTTGCCATTGGCCTTCCGGAATGCCTCCTTGAATCTGTCCAGGCCCATTCCGTAATTGACCTTGTTGTAGACCAGCAGCGGCGGGGTCGGATAAGTGTATGTGTAGGCGAGTGTCTGCACACCGACACTGCTCTTCATGAGCGCAAACAGCTGGCCCGGAAAAATAGTGAAGACCATCCTGAACTTCATCCCGCTCGCCTGCAGATCGTGCAGAAATGCGATATCGTTGTTGGGGTAACCGAACTCGATCACGGCGTCTGGGCGTGCGGCCTGGACGTTGTGCAAAAGCAGCGCATAGCTGGACGTGCTGGTCGGTACACCGTGGTCGAAGACCAGTTTCACATGGCTGCCCTGCAGGCGCCGGCGCAGGGTCTGCGCCTGGGAGCCGGTAAAATCATTGGTCGCGTAAAGCAGCGCAACGCGTCTGATCTGCGTCTGCGCCTTCAGAAAATCCGCCAACGCGTACGGCCACTCCGCCGAGGTCGGAAGGGATGTCAGAACGATATAGGGGTTGTCCGGCGTGAAGAAATTCGCCCCGGTACCGGTCTGGTCAAACAGCAGCATCTTGTGTTCCTGGGCGATCGGAACGGCGACCGAGGTCAGCACCGAGCCGAAATCCGCCGCCAGGATATGGACGTGATCCTGCGTGATGAGCTGGTTGTAGAGCGTAGCGGCAGTCGTCGTGGAACTGCGATCGTTGTAGGTGATGAGCTTGACCGGGATCTTGCGGCGATAGGCCTTGACGTAGACGCCACCCTCGCGGTTCACGTCGTTTACCCAGAACTGCAATCCCTGAAGCTGGGACTGCGATGAAGTGGCGAAGGGTCCGGAGTCCGCATAAAGCGTCCCGATCCGTATGGCCTTGGGCACCGGGGCCGCCTGCGCAGCAGCGCCCGCGAAGACAGTACTCAAAAGAACTGCACCGGCAAAAAGCCACAAGCGTAAGATGGGACGTATGCTCATTGCGGTTCTCCTTGTGAGGGTTCCAGTCATTGCCTTGCGACATGCCCGGAGCTACCGGCCAGCATAGTGAGGACGATGGCAGGAATCAACTGCTGTGCCGGCCGCCCGCGGAGGCCAGCCCTGGAACAAGGAAAGATCCGCCGATTTCGGCATGGAAAGGATCAACCGCATGCAGACGTCGAAGTCGGCGTCCGGAACGAACCAGGTTCCGGTGGCTGCGCTCGCGAACGTCCGGCGAAAACCTCGATTCACTTGCAGGCGCCTACCCGCCTTCCGGTTACGTCGGTAATGAATTTCCGGCCTGCGCCCTCGGACGTCACATGCGCCTGATACGTCGATCCGGTCGACGTCATTTCCCCTGTGATGGTCGCATTGTCCGTGCACACCATTTTCCAGACCATGCTGGATCCCCTGATCCGGTAATACTTCATGTAACAGCCCTTGCGCGCCGAAGGAATTGCCGTGTGGTTTCGGACATCTGCCGATGAGTAGCACAGCGTGTGCGAGACGGGCGGGATCGGATACGGCAACCCCGGAATCTTCGTTGTCGCGGTTATCAGCCATTTTCCCGGCTTCATGGGAACAAAACCGGCCAAGGCGTTGGCAGACCCGGTCAGCAGCATCAATACTGCAATCCAGATTTTTTTCACGACGTTCTCCCAAATAGGATTTTCCTGGTTTTTAGACACAAAATACCTCCCTCGTAAACCTATCGAGCAATCTTCCTTCGAGGCGGCGTGCTTTCTGTCCAACCCCCCGGCACGCTGAGCGCATTGCGACTGGGGACGCAAATGTGCCTGACGGCGGCATGACATCGTGCTTATTCTGCGTCGTGACATGCCCTCAGACTGCCACTGACAGATCGGGAACACAACGCCGGTTGAACTGCAAAAGGCCGTTCTGGCCGCTAAACCAAAATTCCCGTGCACTGCGGCCGGCGCACCCTATCCGCGAAATCCGGACCCATTTGCCGGTCACGTATCGGCATCCGTCAAGGCGGGGCGCCCTGGTAATAGGCCTGCACCACCGCAAACGCTTCGTCCGCGGTATCCACCAGCGTGAACAGCCCGATGTCCGCAGCCTCAATCACGCCCTCCTGCACGAGAAAATCGAAGTCTACAGCCCTCGTCCAGAAGGACTTCCCGACCAGCACGATCGGAATGCGCCGGATTTTTCGTGTCTGTATCAGCGTCAGCGCCTCGAACAGCTCATCCATCGTGCCGTAACCGCCGGGGAACGCCACGAGTGCCCGCGCCCGCAGCAGGAAATGCATCTTGCGCAGACCGAAATAGTGGAATTTGAAGCACAGGTCCGCGGTGATATACGGATTTGGCATCTGCTCCTGCGGCAGCGTGATGTTCAGACCGACTGTGCGCGCGCCGACATCGTGGGCACCGCGGTTGGCCGCTTCCATGATCCCCGGACCGCCGCCCGTCAGGACGACGAAGTCACGACGGTGCTCATGCTGGAATTCGCGCGACATGGCGCTTGCAAACTTCCGTGCCTCGACATAATAACGTGATTGCTCCACCCGCCTGCGGGCAAGCGCGATGGCTGCGCGCAGCGAGCCATCCTCCGGGTGTTCCCGTTCCTGCTGCAGCAGGCTGTCGAGCCGCGCGGCCGCTTGCGTCGGCGACGGTATGCGCGTGCTCCCGAACACAACCACCGTGGAACGGACATTGTGCCGGCGCAAAAACGTGTCTGGCTTCATCAGCTCGAGCTGCAGACGCACCGGTCTCGCTTCGTCGCTGTCCAGAAAGTCGGCATCCTCGTAGGCCAGCCGATACGAGGGGCTGTGCATCAGCTCCTCGATCATCGCGTCCAGCTCCTCTTTCGCATATTCCCGACCCTGATCCGTCATGTGTCTGCCTCGCGTCAGATCTCGGCACTTTCGCCTTCGCTGGGCACCTGCACGTGCCAACCGAGCTGGGTGCCAACGGTGTGCGCAAAACCGAGCGCAATGTCCTCCTCGCCATGCACGATGAAAGTCCGGCGTGGCGGGCGCCTGAATCCCTGCAGCCAGCGCAACAGCGCCGGCTGATCGGCATGGGCGGAAAAACCCCCGAGGGTGAAAATCTCCGCGCGCACAGCGATTTCCTCGCCGAACAGGCGCACGCTCTTCGCGCCGTCGACAATCCGCCGGCCGAGCGTCCCTTTCGCCTGGAAGCCGGTGATCAGAATCGTATTCTGCGCAGAGCCGATGTTGTAACGCAGATGGTGCTTAATGCGTCCTCCGTCGCACATGCCGCTCGCAGATACGATAATCGCACCCGACCGTATATTGTTGAGTGCCATCGATTCCTGGACACTTTCCGTGAAATTTAGCCTGGGCGCATCGCCACTATGGCGCTCGACCAGCATCTGCTTTGCCTCCTTGTCGAAAAGCTCCATGTGCCGCAGCGTTATTTGCGTCGCAGCGGTAGCCATCGGCGAATCAACATAGACATGAAGGTCATGCAACCGGCCCTCGCGTGTCAGCCGGGTGAAATAATACAGCAGTTCCTGCGTCCGACCGACGGCAAACGCCGGCACGATCACGTTTCCGCGCTTTTCGTAAAGCGTATGATTCACGGCTCTGACGAGCTCGTCGAGCGTTGCAGCGAAGTTGCGGTGTGCGCGGTTTCCATACGTGGACTCCACGAGCAATACATCGGCCTCCGCGATGATTGCCGGGTCGCGCAATATCGGCCTGCCAGGCTGGCCGAGATCCCCTGAAAAGACGAGCTTGCGTTGCTCCGCGCCATCGCTCAGCCACACCTCGATGATCGCCGAACCGAGAATGTGTCCGGCATCTCGGAAAATACAGCGTACGCTGGCATGGGGATTAGTCGGCCTGTCATAGTCGACCGCGCGCACCTGGGCGAGACAGGCCTGCGCCTGTTCGGCCGTGTAAATCGGCGTGGTTTCGCCCTCGTCGTGGTTATTCCCTCCGTGGTAATGACGATATGCAGCGCGCTCGGCCTCGACTTCCTGCAGATGACCACTGTCCGGAAGCATGATTCGCAGCAGATCGATCGTCGCGCCCGTTGTATAGACCGGACCGGCGTAGCCCTCCAGTGTCAGCTTCGGCAACAGTCCGCTATGGTCTATGTGCGCATGGGTAAGCAAAACAAAATCGATCGATGCCGGATCAAACGTGAATGGACGTCGATTATTCAGGTCGGCAGGTCGTCCGCCCTGATGCATGCCGCAGTCGACCAGAAACCGGACCTGGGACGTCTCAACCATATAGCAGGACCCGGTCACCGCGCGCGCCGCACCCAGAAAAGTTATCTTCATGGTCTTACCAGGCTAAGTAAGAGGCGACTTCGGTCTTCTTGCCAGCTGGAAACAGCTGCCACCGGATCGCCCTGATGAGGCTTGCTCCATGGGCTTATCGGCATCTGGCTGAACGCCGACATAGGGCACGCGGGCGATTATAAGTGACCGCACTTCATAGTTCATCCTGGTACACTGCGCTGGAATTCCGTCTGTCTTCGGCGGTCGTTGATGGACATCGTTCACCTCATCACCCCGCCACAGGCAAAAACGCCGGCTTCGGCCCTTGAACCGCCGCAAAACCGCATCTTCGCCTCAGCACCCCATCGCCTTTGCCTCCGGTCCAACGTTGGCCGCGCAGCGGCGTGGCCACGGCGCGCTCAACACGACCGCCTGCCGGTTCAATCACAGACATCACAGACTGCCATCGTTCATGGACCGGATTCATGCAGACAGCGGATTGCTCCGCTGCGGGGACGGCGAAGACGAGCACGGCGACCGCTTGGCACGAGAAGGATCTGCGAGAACGCGAGCCGCTCCGGATGCCGGCAGCGGAGCGCGACTCAGGAGGGTTCGTTTCCGTCGTTGTTACCGACTTCCACTTTCTGTTCTGATCCGCCCGCGGGCGCAATGATCTCTACCCGGTTGCGGCCGAGCCGCTTCGCCCGGTAAAGCGCCTGATCTGCGCGTTCGATCAGCACATGCGGCAACTCGCCCGGCACATACAGGGTGAGGCCGGCCGAAAACGTCGGCAACGCCAGCGTCTGGCCCGCGCTCTCGCAGGTGCTCTTGACGACGCGCTGCTGCACCTTCCGGAGCGCACAGATCGCGCCTTCCTGGCCGGTGTTCGGCAGCAGCACGGAAAACTCCTCGCCACCGTAGCGCGCCACCATATCGTGGTGGCGGAATATCGAAAGCACATCCGTGGCGTAAAAGCGCAGCACCTGGTCTCCGCCCGAGTGGCCAAGGCGGTCGTTGATGGCCTTGAATTCGTCCAGGTCCAAGATCGCCAAAGCAAGCGGAGTACCGTATCGCTGCGCGCGACCGATCTCGTCCTCCAGGCGGCGCATGAAGGCGCGCCGGTTCGGCAGGCCGGTGAATTCGTCGGTGAGACTCAGCAAGCGCACCTTGTTCAGCTCATCGTGCAGCCGTTCACTGTCCGACTTGACCAGCTGCAGGTAGTCGTTCGACCCACGCAGCTTTGCGGCGAGCGCACGCTGGCCCTTGATCAGCTCGTCGATACCACCAATCAGTATCTGCCGCATGCCCTCGATCTCCTGGACGCTGTCGGCCTGCTGCAGCGCGCCGCGCTCGATTTCGAGCAGCGCGCCGAATTCCCGGTTCTGTGCGATCGCCTCGGAGACCTTGTTCGCGAGGGTTTCCTGCAGACGGTCAATTTCATCGCGTTTGCGGTCCAGGTGCAGGCGATAGGCAGAGTTGACGCGTCGCTCGACTACCGGCGTGCCGGCCGCCTCCTCCTGCTCGAGGATTTTCTGCATGGTCTTCTCGCTCGAGCGCGTGCGCCGGTCGACTGTCCGACGATCAGCCGGAGGCCGCACGGCGGTCTCCGGTCCGGGCGCCACCGGTTCCGCCTTGGGTGCGGCCGGCGATGCAGCGACGGCAGGTTCGTTCCTGACCGCCACGGCCGGAGACGGCGGCCGCGCGGCCGCGCCGGCCGGCGTACGCTCCAGGCTTCCGAGAAGCCCCTCGATTGCGTTCTCGAAGGCATCCAAATCGTCGGCCGGTTCCCGGTCGGCCCGCTCGTTGTCGCTCAGAAGCTGGCCGCGCAGATCCGCGACCGTGGCCATCGACAGAGCCGGGCGCAGCTGTATGAGCTTTGCCGTCACCCGCAATACATGCTCACTGGACGGGTTCTTGGCATAGGCTTCGAGAAGGAAATAGAGTAGCGAGATGTAGGTCTGCTCGACCTGCGCCTGTTCGGTCTCGCAATCCTGCAGGAGACGGACGATCTGGTCGTGTATAACAATCCCTGTCGGGGACTGCTTGAGACCTTCAAGCAATCCAATGACGCGTCGCAACAGCTTTGCTTCGACCGATGGTGTCGAGTTGCCCTGCAAGATACCCACCCCTAATATCTGCATCCATGCAGTGGATTCACGTAACATGGACGCCTCATGCGGCCCGTAACGCATGAGGATTATTGTTTTGTCGTAATTATTTTATGCAGGCTTGCGCCTGTCGGTCTAAACAGCCGAAAATTCCTTGTTATTATTGAAGGAAATCTAATCCTTAGCCCGCCAAATGACAATCACAGCACTTGCATCGGTTCCATCATCAGTGCCTGTTCAATCGGTTAGAATCGATATTGAAGGCTTCACACAACATGCTGATCGGACCACGAGGCGCAAGATTGGCCGAATTCATCACGACGCCGGCGGCTACAGCCAGGTGACGGAACCGCCGGCGAAGCCGCTGCCGGGTCACAGCCGCGATTCGAAAGACCGCGCGTCCGAGGCGACCGCGCCGGCATCCGTGCTTTGGAGGAAACCGGACCCTACGTCCGGGTTGCGGGGCGGGGACGAGTGACCATGGCAAAGACCGGCAAGGAGCGTTTCACTTTCAGAAGCGCCGGTGCGCTCTTCATCCTATCCGCCGTCTTCGAGTTGCTCTCACTCACGGACGGCGTTCCGCTGTTCGGGGTCATACGCGGCGGCCCTGTGGCGGTGGTCTACCATCTGATTTACACGGCGCTGTTCGTGGCCATGGGCATCGGTCTGTGGGACGGAAAGCGCTGGGGCGACAAAGCGGTCATGGCCGCAACCGTGTTCTATACCGTGGACCACGTTCTGCGGCTGCTGAGCCCGGCGACTCTTGCGGATTACATGTTTCAGGACCTCGGCAGCTATGCCGACCTGTTTCTGCCAGCAGGCACACAGATGTTCCGGCAACTCGCCGAGCTTATGACCCTGCTGTTTCTCGCGTGCTGGTGGGCATTCGCCTGGTACACCTACGCGCAACGCGACTACTTCCGTGCAAACGGCAAATGAACTGCCAAACGTCGGGGGGCTTCAGGCCTCCCACTCCTCAAGCGGGGAGGAGATCTGCCGCTTTTCCGACAACAGACGTCTCGCGTCGTGCTCGGCTGCGGCAAACACCATACGGATCACCTCGGCAGCTCCGGCAACCTGCGACTGGCGGAGAGTGCGACAAAGCTCCTTCGCTTCTCCGAATTTGGCACAACTGTTGACCAGCGTCATCGTCTTGTCGGCTGAAATACGGAAAATGAAATACGGCATGGCCGCAGTCTCCGGGGGATGTATTGAAGCTATTTTATCCATATCGGCCAATTCGAGATAGGGTCGGCCGAAGAAGCATGGCTGCCAGGACAGTTCCCAAACACACGGGGTATTCGACGCGATCTTGAAGGAAACCGCGACAGGCCAGACCCGTATGCATGGATAAAGTCGCTGAACCGGTCGCAACCTGTCGGCCCGTCCTGGCGGGGCCCGAAAAGGACTGGATGAAGGCCGCAGTCGTTCCGTAAACCGGCCTCGCAGGATGGGGATCATGCCGGTGCGGCCGGCGGGAATGGAAACACACGCGCGATGGCTCGCCGCCCGCCCAAGACCCGCGGCCTCGACAGCAGCGCCGGCCGGAGCGCTTACCGGTTGTGCAGCACGGCCTGGATCTGCGGCCACAACCGACCGGAGGATGTCGCGACAGGGATGCCATGAGTTAACATCTGGGTTCGCATACCGATACCCTGGGAACCACAGTGCCTAAAAAGACATCGATGCCGAATTTCGAAGCGGCGCTCGCCGAGCTGGAACAGCTGGTCGAGAAAATGGAAAGCGGCAACCAGACCCTGGAGGAAGCACTCAAGTCGTTTCAGCGCGGCATAGAATTGACGCGCGCCTGCCAGGAAGGACTCAAGGAGGCCGAGCAGCGCGTGGAAAAACTGGTGCAGCAGAACGGCATCGTGGCCGTCGAACCGTACCAGGGTAACGATTCCGCTTGAGCTTCCTGCACGACTTTCTGCCCAGCAGCCAGGTACGGGTGGAGCAGGCTCTGGATCGCCACCTGCCTTCCGTCCAGACCGAACCACAGCGCCTGCATGAAGCCATGCGATACGCCGTCGTGAGCGGCGGGAAGAGGTTGCGCGCGGCGCTGGTCTATGCGACCGGAGAGACGCTCGGCGCCAAGCCGGAGCAGCTCGACGCGCCGGCGAGCGCCCTGGAACTGATCCATGCCTACTCGCTCATTCATGATGACCTGCCCGCCATGGACAATGACGATCTGCGCCGCGGCAAACCATCCTGCCACCGGGCGTTTGACGAGGCGACAGCGCTGCTCGCCGGCGATGCGCTTCAGACACGGGCATTCGAGATCCTGGCCAACGCCGCAGATCCTTCCATAAGCGCACAGCGGCGACTCGATATGGTCGCACGTCTCGCCGAAGCCGCCGGATCCCTCGGCATGGCCGGCGGCCAGGCGATCGACCTTCAGGCAGTCGGCCGCACGCTGGATGTCGCCGAACTCGAAAACATGCACGCACGCAAGACCGGCGCGCTGTTCCGGGCGGCCGTTGCGCTCGGCGCCCTGAGCGCCCCCCGGGTATCCGCTGCAACGCTGGCGGCGCTTGACCGCTATGCGGCATGCATCGGGCTGGCCTTCCAGATTACCGACGACATCCTCGACGTGGAGGCCAGCACAGCGACGCTCGGCAAACCCCAGGGCAGTGACCAGCGCCGCAAAAAACCCACCTACTCCGCCATTCTCGGAATTGAACGCGCACGGGCCCTTGCCCGCGCCCAGCACGAGGCGGCTCTCGCCAGCCTCGCCGGTTTGGGGGATAATATGCAGTTACTCGTGGAAATCGCCGGATACATTCAAGACCGAACCCGCTAATGCCCTTCCAGAACGACTACCGCTTGCTGCAACAGGTTGATTTTCCGGAAGACCTGAGGCGCTTGAATGAGTCTGAGCTGCCCGCGCTCGCGGCAGAACTGCGCCGGTTCCTGATCGGAACAGTCAGCAAGACCGGCGGGCATCTGGCCGCCGGACTCGGCACCGTGGAGCTCACCATCGCTCTGCACTATGTCTTCAACACGCCCGAAGACCGTCTGGTATGGGACGTTGGCCACCAGACCTATCCCCATAAGATCCTGACGGGGCGGCGCGAGCGCATGGCCAGTCTGCGCCAGAAGGGTGGTCTGTCGGGATTTCCGCGGCGCGCTGAAAGCCCCTACGACACCTTCGGCGTGGGTCATGCGAGCACATCGGTGGGCGCTGCCCTGGGCATGGCCGTTGCGGCAGCCCGCGAGGGGTCGGATCGCAATGTCGTGGCAATCATCGGTGACGGCGCACTGAGCGGCGGCATGGCATTCGAAGCGCTCAACAATGCCGGCAACATGGATGCCAACCTGCTCGTCGTGCTCAACGACAACGATATGTCCATTTCGCCCAATGTCGGTGCGATGTCGAATTATCTCGCCCGCATCCTCTCCGGAAAGGTCTACGCGACCGTGCGCGAAGGCAGCAAGACGGTACTCTCCACCCTTCCTCCGGTCTGGGAGCTGGCCAAGCGCGCGGAAGAACACATGAAGGGCATGATCATGCCGGGCACCTTCTTCGAGGAGCTCGGGTTCAATTACTTCGGGCCCGTCGACGGTCACGATCTGCACACCCTGGTCAAGACACTGCGTAACCTGCGTGGTCTCAGGGGTCCGCGCTTTCTGCATATCGTCACGCGCAAAGGCAAGGGCTATGAGCCCGCGGAGGGCGATCCCTGCGTCTACCACGGCGTCACGCCGTTTGATCCGGCCACCGGAAAGATGGAGAAGAAGCCCGCCCGCAAAACCTACACGCAGGTCTTCGGCGAATGGCTGTGCGACATGGCGGCTTCCGATCCGCGGCTGGTCGCCATCACCCCGGCGATGCGGGAAGGCTCCGGGCTGGTGGCTTTCTCGGAGCGTTTTCCGGACCGCTACTTCGACGTCGGTATCGCTGAACAGCATGCCCTCACTTTCGCCGCCGGTCTTGCCTGCGAGGGTCTGAAGCCGGTGGTGGCCATCTATTCCACTTTCCTGCAGCGCGCCTATGACCAGCTGATCCACGACATCTGCCTGCAGAATCTTCCGGTGAGCTTTGCGGTCGACCGCGCCGGTCTGGTCGGCCCAGACGGTCCGACCCACGCCGGCAGCTTCGACCTGAGCTATCTGCGTTGTCTGCCGAACATCACCGTGATGACGCCATCGGACGAAAACGAATGCCGCCAGATGCTCTATACCGCTTTTGTCCAGGATGGTCCGGCGGTGGTGCGCTACCCGCGCGGCAGCGGGCCCGGGGCAGAGCTCGATCCGGTTATGCGCGCTTTGCCTGTTGGAAAGGCAGAGCTGCGCCGGCGCGGCAAGGGCGTGGCGATTCTGGCATTCGGCTCCCTGCTCCAACCCGTGCTCGCCGCTGCCGAAGAGATCAACGCCACCGTAGTCAACATGCGGTTCGTGAAACCACTGGATGCGGACATGGTCCTAAACATGGCACGAACCCACGATTTGCTGGTCACCGTCGAGGAGAACACGGTACTGGGTGGCGCCGGCAGCGCCGTGACCGAAGCATTGGCGGACGCCGGCATCAGCACTCCCGTCCTCCATCTGGGTCTGCCCGACTGCTTCATCGATCAGGGCGAGCGCGAAGAGTTGCTGATCCAGTGCGGGCTGGATGCACCGGGGATCCGGCGCGCCATCCAGGCTGCAACGCCCGCTGGCCTTGTCAGGATGCCGGGCAAAGCTTAAACTTGACGAAATTCGTCAACAATGTCGGTGCGATGAGTCCCGGCGGGTCCCAAGAAGCCGTAGATCAGGCTCCGACCGGCACCGCAGGTCCTGTCCAGATGCGTGCAGGCATTGGAACTGACGACGGCTCATGGGCAGGCGCAGCCTGACGGGTCCGGCCGGTTTTCGGGACCCGCGAAGGCAGCTGCCGCATCGTGCCGCGGTGGTCAGTGGGCTTTCAGGCTTTTATCCGCATCCGGTCCGCCCGGCTAACGCCGTCGACCCCGCGATATCCGGCCGAGAACCTTCTTCGACCGGGTTACGCGTGATGTCTGGCGCTCAAATACAATTCCTCCCCTGACCGGAGTCAGGGTTTTCGTTGCGGAGGTTTTATGAAGGCCACTGTCAATAAAGCCGGAAAGGTCGCGATCAGTTCCATCGCTGACGTCCAGAACAAGCCGGACACGCGCCACATTGCGATCGACAAGGTGGGCATCAAGGACATCCGTCACCCGGTGCGCGTCAAGGATCGCAGCCAGGGTGAGCAGCATACAATCGCACATTTCAACATGTACGTTGAGCTGCCGCACAACTTCAAGGGAACCCACATGTCGCGTTTCGTGGAGATTCTCAACAGCCACGATCCGGAGATATCGGTCGAATCATTCAAAGACATGCTGACGGAGATGAGCGCCCGCCTCGAGGCCAACACCGGGCATATCGAGATGAGTTTTCCGTATTTCATCGACAAGTCCGCTCCGGTGTCCGGCGTCCACAGCCTCCTCGACTATCAGGTGACTTTCATCGGAGAAATCCGCGACGGCCATCATGTGATGACCATCAAGGTGATCGTGCCGGTAACCAGCCTGTGCCCATGCTCGAAGGAGATATCCAAATACGGTGCGCACAACCAGCGCTCGCACGTTACCGTAACGGTTCGCACGAATACTTTTGTCTGGGTCGAGGACCTCATCGACCTCGTCGAGAAACAGGCAAGCTGCGAACTGTATGGGTTATTGAAACGGCCGGATGAGAAGTACGTGACCGAACGTGCCTATGAGAATCCCAAGTTCGTCGAGGACATGGTGCGTGACGTCGCCGCCCACCTTAACATGGACGAGCGCATCGACGCCTACACGGTCGAGTCGGAAAACTTCGAATCAATCCACAATCATTCCGCCTACGCGATGATCCAGAGGGACAAGACCCAGTCCCGCTGAACCAGCAAACCGATCGCTACGATGCCGGCCGGTAGAGGGAAACCAGCACTACCGTCACGCCGCACAACAGCAGGCTCTGCACGGCATTGCGCGTAAGAAAATAATGCATCACTCCGGCGAGCGCCGGAAAGTCCGCGACACTGACCCCGATCATCAACCGCCGACGCAGATTCATCACCCGTTCGTAGCGGCTTGCACCGGTTGCGCCGCCTTCACGGTTTGCCTGCCAATACCGGCGCAGCATGGGTATCGATGGAATCGCCAGCACGACCCCCGCCAGAAGGGTATAAGGTGCGACGGTGGGCAGCAACGGACGTCCGGGCACGAACCGCTGGGTGGCCAGTATGAGAAGCGGCAAAAACAGGGAATGGACCCATGAGAGCAGCCAGACATTGGCGACCTCGGGCATGGAGCCCGTGCAAGATTCCGAAGCTGGGATTTTCTCGATCATCATTTCTTCCTGCGGCGTCCGGGGGATGCATTGTCGCGCGCGACAATGCGCCGCAATAATAAGACTATTCCCTTGCACACCGCCACTGCTCCTCGATTTCCGGCCCGCTGGCCAGGCAGGAATGTCCCCAGGCGGCTGAAAAACGACCTTCCCGGTTCGCGCGATCCGGCGCAAGGACATCGCCCGGTCAGTCCTCTTGCTGAGCGGGGGCATCGCGATCGGACCCGCCGCGGGATATCTGGTCAAGCACTTCGCGCTCAACGGCCGCAACCAGACCGGGCATTGCCGCCTTTACTGCCGGACTGAGCGCTTCACCACCGGTGTCGGCGATCTCAAGACCGAAAACCGCCACCCGCGGCGGCAGACATCCCATTGCCCGGCCGAGTTCAAGCGCCGCAGCCAGGCCGAATCCGTGACTCGACAGCGTACCTGCCGCGCCGCCGATCTCATCGCCAGTCAGTCTGTGCAGCGTCCCCGGAGCCAGACCGGTACACACAGCGTCAACAACGATGAGTGCGGTCAGGCCTTCAAGTCCCTGCAGCAGATCCATTCCCGGCCGGTCGCGCTCGGCAATAGTCAGTGTCAGCGGCGGCAGTGCGGCCAGACCGGCCGAGCGGCGCAACTCCCCGGCCGCAACCCAGCCCAGCCGGTCATCCCCGTGCGGTGAACCCACGCCGACAATGTGTATCCGGATATCTGTGGGCATGTTCACTGCGCGGACGCAACGCGGCCCGTGCCGTTCAGCGGCGCTCTACGCGCAGGTCGAGAAAATGCGTTGCACACGAAATGCATGGATCGTAGCTGCGGATGACCATCTCGCAGCGCCGGCGCAGCTCGTCGTCGCTGCGATCAGGACCAAGCGCCTCAAGGCTTTGACGCAAGTCGGCTTCGATTCGGGCCTGATTCTGGCTTGTGGGAGGCACGATTCGGGCACGCACGACGCGGCCATCCTCCTGTACGTCATAGCGGTGCCACAGCATGCCGCGCGGCGCCTCGGTGCCGGCAATCGCGGTCCCTGCCCTGGGCACCACCGCTGCGTGCGGCGCCTCCGCAACGCGATAGTCCTTCAGGATGCGCGCTGCTTCCAGAACCGCGTAGTAGATCTCGGCGGCACGCGCCACGATAGCGTGAAACGGATTGCGGCTGGGCCAGACAATCCCGCTTTCATCGAGCACCGCGCGCACTGCCGCCGGCAGTCTTTCGAGGTTGAGATTGACACGGGCAAGTGGACCGACCAGATACGGCTGCCCCTTCAGCAGACAGTATAATGCGGTCGAATGCGCGACCTGCTGTTCGGAGAAATGCGATTCGAACTCGTCGATCCCGGCATCCAGACCATCGCTGGATGCCAGACGACCGGCGTTCATCGGATATTCAGCGGTATGCCGCAACGATACGCTCACAAAACGCTGCTCCGCTGCCGGAAGATCGAGCGCCGCGACCCAGCGCACCAGCGCCTCGGCTTCGGGTATCGCCGCCAACAACCGGGTATAGATTCCGGTCACATCGGAGCGCGCGGGGACATGATGGAACCCGCCGACTCGCACGCCTACGGGGTGGACCGAGCGCGCCCCGAACAGACCGATGATGTCATTGCCGAGCGCCTGGAGCAGCAGCCCCCGGCGCACAATGTCGGGGTGGTCACGCGCCATGGCAATGGCATTGCCGTAACCGAGCAGATCGGGCGCCGCCAGCAGGTGGATATGCAGCGCATGGCTTTGCAGCCACTCTCCGCAATACAGCACGCGGCGCATGTCCCGCACCCAGGAACCGGGATCCACACCGAACAGCCGCTCGAATGCGTGCACCGCACTCATCTGATAGGCCACCGGGCAGATACCACAGATGCGCGCAACCAGATCCGGAACTTCGCCGTGATCGCGGCCCTCGAGGATCTTTTCGAACAGGCGCGGCGGTTCGAAAATGCGCAGCCTGAGGGTCGTGATGTCCAGCCCATGGATCTGAATCTCGAGAGCGCCCTCGCCTTCCACGCGCGCCAGTACCGGGACGCGGATGTCGATGTTGCGCTGCTCAGTCATGCCCGTGCACCCGTCGCAGCCCGGCTTCGGTAAACGGCGGCGCACCGTTGTTGATGGCCAGGAAGCGTCGGCCGATCGCCGCAGGCGCAATTCCCAGCCCCTCCAGACGCCGACCGAGCGCCTCGGTGTTGGGATTTTCCGCCGGGCCGTAACACGCATAGCAGTCACGCCCGAAGCTCGGGCACAGGGCCCCGCAACCGGTGCGGGTAACCGGACCCATGCAGGGCAGTCCCTGCGCAACCATGACGCACACGACCTGCGCGCGCTTGCACTCCATGCACACCTTGTCATGCTCTTCGAGCGGTACCACACCGAAGAGCAGCGCACGCACCGCTGCGATAAGCTGCCGGCTGTTCACCGGACATCCCCACAGCTCCAGATCGACCTTCACGTGCTGGGCCACCGCCGTGGACGTTTCCAGGCTCTCGACATAGCCCGGCGAGGCATACACGTCCGCAATCCACGCCTGTCCGTCCGCGAGGTTACGCAGCGCTTGCAGGCCGCCGGCGGTTGCACAGGCCCCGATGGCAACCAGATAGCGGCTGCGGGCCCGCACCCGCTGAATGCGCTCGACGTCCCTGATGGTGCCGATGCTGCCCTCGACGAAGGCGATGTCGACTGGCGCTTCGGGATTGACCAGACCAGCTTCGGCGAAATGCACGAACTCCACCAGCGACGACAGAAGCAGCAGATCCTCACCGAGATTGAGGAATGCCAGCTGACAGCCGTCGCAGGAGGCAAACTTGTGGACCGCGGCACGCGGTCTGTCTTTCGCGACAACCGTCGACATGGCTAGAGCCCTCTTACCGAAAGCAGGTCCCTGATCTCGGCATAATTGAACACCGGCCCGTCCGTGCACACGAACTTGCCTCCGATCTGGCAATGACCGCAGTGGCCGACGGCGCATTGCATGCTGCGTTCCATGCTCAGCCATATCGCGCTTTCGGAAACGCCGCGCGCACGCAGCAGGTCCGCTGCGATACGCATCATACCTTCCGGTCCGCACATCATTACGATCGACTTATGCGCGTCGATGCGCGCCCGTGCAAACAGGTCGGTCACGTGCCCGACGTGCCATGGCCAGAGCGCGCTCCCGACATCGGCCGCTACCAGGACCTGGGTGTGTGCCAAGGTGCTCCAGCGGCGGTAGCGTTCAGCCCAGATGAGGTCGTCCGCATGCTTCACGCCCTGCATGATGATAAGCTCCCCGAAGTTCTCGCGGCGTCTCATCACATAGTTGATCACCGAGACCGCGGGTGCGCAGCCCAGACCTCCGGTTATGATCATGACATCACGTCCCTGCGCCTGCGGCAGGGGCCAGCCGCGTCCATAGGGTCCGCGAATACCCAGCCGGTCGCCCGCGCGCAGCTGCGCCAAACCCCGTGTCACGCGCCCGACCGCCCGGATCGTGTGGTCGAACAGCGTGTCGTCGAGCGGGTCCGACACGATCGAAATCGGGACCTCACCGACGCCGTACAGATAGAGCATGTTGAACTGGCCGGGAGCAAAACGATAGCGGCCATGTCTCACGCTGTCGCGAAACCGCAGCCGCAGCGTGAAAACGGTCGGCGACTCGCGGACGCATTCCGCGACCTCCGCCTCGTGCGGAAGAAGAAGCTCATTCATCCGCAGCCCCGGTACATACTGCGGCCGCCTCCTCGGTGATGTCTATGCCCACCGGACACCAGCTGATGCACCGGCCGCAACCAACGCAGCCGCTGCGTCCGAACTGCCCGTGCCAGCTTCCGAGCTTGTGCGTCAGCCATTGGCGGTAACGCGTACGCGTGTCGCTGCGTACGGTGAGGCCATGGATATAACTGTGACCCTGGCTGAAGCAGGAATCCCAGGCACGGGCGTGCACGCTTGCACCGCCGTCGAGCGCCGGCGTTTCGACGCTTGCGTGGCAAAAGCAGGTGGGACAGACCGAAGTGCAGTTGCCGCAAGCCAGACAGCGACCTGCGACCTCCCCCCATCTCGGGTGCTCCAGGTTTGCGAACAGCACGGCGCGCAGATCACGCCCCGGCAGACTCCGGTGCTGGCGCGTGCGTGCCGCATCGGCCTGGCGCGCTGCCGCCGCGCGCGCATCGGCACCGACGGCCTCCAGCTTTAGTTCTGCCGCCACGACAGCACCACGGTCGCTGCCTGACTCCACGATGAATCCGGAATCGAGCTCGCACAATGCAAGATCGAATCCGGACGAAGCCTGCGGTCCGTCCCCGGTAGACACGCAGAAACAGACATCCGACGGGTCGCTGCAATGGACTGCAACCAGAAACAGTTCCGCCCGGCGCGCTGCATAGTGCGGATCGTCTCCTGCTGCGCCCAGAAAATGGCGGTCCTGCAGTGCCAGTGCAGCCAGATCGCAGGCGCGCACGCCGATTACCGCGAGCCGTTCGGCCGGCGGCATCTCCTGGTGAAGTTCGAGCCCCCCGTCTGCCTGGCGCCGGGCACGCCACAGCACTTCCTGCGGGGCAAATACGAGCGGCTTCAGCGCCTGCGGGCCGTTTGCCCAGCCGAAATACCGGGGGCTCGCCGTCTGTTCGATACGGTAATGTCCGGCCGCCTGATGGTCACGTGCCCCACGCGGAAGATCCTCTGCGACCGAAATCGCGGCATAAACGATCGCGCCATCGCGCACCTGCGGGCCGAGGCAGCGATACCCGGATCTGTGCAGGACAGCCAACAGCTCCTGGAACCTGCCGCGTGGAAGAAATCCAGTCTCCATACCGGCGCCTCTCCGGCGAAAGCGGTTGCCGAACATTAACCCACGATTCGCACGCACTGTCGTGACGGAACGGCGCAATGCTGTCTCTTATCCTTGGGAACCGCAGCCTGCGGCTCAGGTCCGGCGCGCGGACTCCCGCAGGCGCTTGATCTGAAACAGCGTCGTGCGCTCATCCTCCTCGAGCATCGACTCGATGAACCGGATTGTGCTGCGGTAGCGGGGGATAATGTTGTAGCGCAACGCATTAACGCGCCTCTGGGTCCTGCGCTGCTCGGCCATCAGCCGCCATAGCGCCGTTTCCGCCTCGCCCAGGCGTACGAGCAATACTGCGGTCTTGGCCAGACCGCTGCGGGCCTGATCGAAGCTCGCATCGGTCCCCATGAGCCCTACCGGCTGGAGCGCGATCTCCTCGGCGCTCGCCGCCGGATATTCGATGCCGGCGCTCGATCGCGGAAGAATGCTGACCCTCAGAGCCGACCCGGCCCCGAGTGCCGCATGGCGGATCACCTGGCTGCCCATACGCATCTGCGCAATCGCCAACCAGCGGTACGCCTGCTCCAGAACGGCGCGCACCTCCGAGTGCAGGCGGCGATACCGGTCCAGACGCTCGCGCACCAACCTGTTCAACAGTTCGCGCTTGCGCTCAAGCATGGAATGGCCCTGCTGCAGGAAGCGAAGCTGGCGCCTCAGTCCGAGCAATGCGCTCTTCGTCGGCGGTATCTTCATGCGTCCTTTCACGGCGCCTCCGCAACCTGCTTCTGACGATGGTATTTGGCCAGATCCGCCTCTCGCACCCGGCCGAGTTCGCCCGGCGGCAGCAACGACAGCAGCTGCCACGCCAGGGTAAGCGTATCGATGATTGAACGATCTTCGTTCTCGCCCTGCGTCACAAATTGCGTCTCTATGGACCGGGCGAACTCGAGGTATCTCCTGTCGGTCTCCGAAAGATCCTCCGTGCCGATGATCGAGGCAAGGTTCCGAACCTCGATCGCGCGTGCGTACGACGCGTAGATCTGGTTTGCGACGCGCGGATGATCTTCGCGGGTTTCGCCCGCGCCGATGCCGTCCTTCATCACACGCGACAATGACGGAAGAAGATCCACCGGGGGGTAGATGCCCTGATTGTGCAGTTCGCGCGACAGCACGATCTGTCCTTCCGTTATGTAACCGGTAAGGTCGGGTATGGGGTGGGTGATATCATCGCTCGGCATGCTGAGCACCGGAACCATCGTGATGGATCCGCTGCGACTTCGGATGCGGCCGGCACGCTCGAAAATCTCCGCCAGATCGGAGTACAGGTAACCCGGATAACCCTTGCGCGCCGGCACGTCGCCTCTGGCCATTGCCACCTCGCGCAGCGCTTCAGCGTAATTCGTGATATCCGTGAGAATCACCATCACGTGCATACCCAGATCGTAGGCGAGGTACTCGGCCGCAGTCAGCGCGGTACGCGGCAGTATCAGCCGTTCTATCGGGGGATCGTCGGCGAGATTGATGTACATGACGACGTTGCCGAGCACGCCGTCGCGCTCGAAGTCCTCCTGGAAAAAGTGCGCATCGGCGTAGGAGACGCCCATGGCGGCGAATACCACCGCGAAGCGCGCCCGCTCTGCGATGATCCTGGACTGACGCACGATCTGCGCCGCGAGACGATTGTGCGGCAAGCCTGGTCCCGAGAAAATCGGCAGCTTCTGGCCGCGCACCAGGGAATACAATCCGTCGATCGTGGAAATTCCGGTCTGTATGAACTCGCGCGGACGGGTGCGCGCCGCCGGATTCATGGGGCTGCCGTTGACGTTGCGCCTGATGCTCGACACGAGCGGCGGACGGTCATCGCGCGGCTGCCCCACGCCATTGAAGATACGCCCCATCAGCTCGTTCGAAAGCGCAATTTCGAACGGCTGCTCCAGGAAGCGCGTCCACGTGCGTTCGAGATCCAGTCCGTCCGTGCCTTCCAGGACCTGCACCAGAACCACCTCTTCCGAAGTCCGTATGACCTGGCCGTTGCGCGTGTGCCCGGCATGATCGCGCACCACCACCCTGTCTCCCAGCGCCACTCCCGGCACACCGCGCACGAATAGCAGCCCACCGCGCAGCGCCGAACCCAGCCGGTATTCCTTGCCTCTCATGCGCTACCTTCCCGTGACCCGGCATATTCGAGAGAAAGCGGCTGGAAAGCGTCGCGCATCTCGGCCGCGAATGCCTTTAATCCGTCCATCTGGCCGTTCGAATATGCCGACTTGGCGCGCCGCGCCCGTCCGAGAACCGGGAGCTGCAGCAGCCGCTGCACCGGCACACCCTTGCCCAGCAGATCCCGGCCCTGATGGTAGAGATCAAGCAACAGATCGAGCAGCGCGAACTGCCTTTCCGGGGAGCAGAAGCTGTCGACATCATCGAGGGCGCTCTGCTGCAGCAGACCTTCCTTGAGAAGCGCAGCCGCCTCCAGAACCCATCGCTGGGCTGGAGAAAGCGCCTCGGGGCCGACCAGATTGACGATGCGGGCGAGTTCATCGGACTGCAGCAGCAGCCCCAGGGCCTCCGTGCGGTGGGCGCTCCAGCGTGGATCGACATTTTTCGCCCACCATACGGCGGCTGCGTCCACGTATCCCGAGTAGCTCTCGGTCCAGTCGATCGCCGGATAGTGGCGCGCATCGGCCAGCTCCTTCGAAAGCGCCCAGAAGGCCTGAACAATTTCCTTGGTGTGGCTCGTGACGGGCTCCGAGAAGTCTCCTCCGGGCGGCGACACCGCGCCTATCAGGGAAACAGAACCGTATCCTCCGGCAAGCGTCTGGACACGCCCGGCGCGCTCGTAGAATGCCGACAGGCGCGATGCCAGATACGCGGGATGGCCCTCCTCCACGGGCATCTGCTCGAGGCGTCCGGCGACCTCGCGCAGCGCCTCGGCCCAGCGGCTTATGGAATCGGCGACCATCACCACGTCGTAGCCCTGGTCACGGTAATACTCGGCAAGCGTCACGCCCATGTAAATCGATGCTTCGCGTGCCACCACCGGCATGTTCGACGTATTGGCCACGAGCAGCGTGCGTTCCATGAGCAGGCGCCCCGTATACGGATCGGTCAACTGCGGGAATGTCTCCAGTATCTCCACCAGTTCATTGCCGCGTTCCCCGCAGCCCAGATAGATCATGATCCCGGCATTGGACCAGCGGGCTATCTGCTGCTGCACCATGGTCTTGCCGGCACCGAACGCCCCCGGCACGGCGGCCCGCCCCCCCTTGAGCAGCGGGAAAAATGTGTCGAGCACGCGCTGTCCGGTAATCAGCGGAACACCCGCCTGGTCGCGGCGTCCGTAGGGACGCGCCTTGCGAACCGGCCAGCGATGGTAGAGCCTCAGCGGGTGTACCGCTCCATCCCGGCTGCGCACCTGCGCGATCACCTGTTCGACGCTGTAATCGCCCGCCGGCGCGAGATTCACCAGTTCGCCATTGACATCGGGTGGCACCAGAATGCGGTGCATGATGGTCTCGGTCTCGGACACCGCACCGATGACCGTTCCCCCGGCTACCGTGCTGCCGGCGCTGAGGTCGGGAGCGGGCTCAAAGTGCCACAGCCGCTTGCGATCGAGGGATGCAACCGTCAGGCCACGGGCGATTCGGTCACCGCTCTGTTCGCGAATCTCGGTCAGCGGCCGCTGCAGGCCGTCAAAAATATTGCCGAGCAGTCCGGGTCCGAGCTCGGCAGCCAGCGGGTGGCCGAGCGGCACCGCCGATTGTCCGGGTGCGAGCGATTCGGTCGACTCGTAAACCTGAACCACGGCGCGCCCGCCGTCGCGCCCGATGACCTCGCCGACCAGCGCCAGTTCGCCGACCCGCACCTGCTCCCCGATCGTCACCTGCGGCAGAAATACCGTGACGATCGGGCCATTGACCTCGATGATCCGCCCGAGGGCCGTGCTCACGGGGCACCTTCCGCAGAAGATACCGGCGCCGGGAACAGCCGCCCGGTGATCACCTGCTCCAGCACCTCGTGCATGCGCTCAAGCCGCGCCTCGATCGTGAAGTCGACATGCATGGTGTCGCCGGCGTCACGCACCCGTATCCCGCCCAGGCAATGCAGCGGCTCGGATGCGAGCTGCACCGCCGAGGTCACGCCGGCCGCCTGACAGACCGATTCCCAGCGCCCGGAGATGCGCGCCCAGTCACGGGCACTGACCTCCGCAACCAGCCCGCCGCTACCGATCGCAGCCGCCGCCCGGGCGAGAAATGCGGCGAGCACCGGAAGGTAATCCTCTTCGTTCTCGACGAGGCGCCCGAGGCGGTCGGAAACAGCGGCGATCGCATCCTGCACCAAATGCCAGCGCAGCCACTCCAGTTCCCGCTGCAGTCTGATTTCGCCCGCCTGGACGCGCTGCCGGTAAGTGCGCTCGGAAAACTCCCTGGCCGAACGGACCTCGCGATCCTCGCGCAGCCGCAGCCGCTCATTCGCGTCGGCAACGAGTTCATCGTGCCTGCGGCGGGCATCTGCGAGATATTTTTCTGACTGCGCCCTGGCACGTGCGAGCAGCGCCGCCTCAAGCTCTGCTGTCTGCGAAGGCGAGCTCATGATTGCGGATCCGGCGCCTGCACACTGAACATGCCACGGACCATTTCCTCGACACGCGTGTGGTACTCTTCCGGCGCATTCAGTGACGGTATCTCCACGACGATGATGCGTCCGCCCTTGGCCCGCACACGCTGCAGCCATGGACCATTGCTTCGCGCGAGATCGCGCTCGAGGAATATCACCGCATTCTGTTCGTGCTGGCTGAGGCCGGCGAGCAGCGCCTCCAGGGATTGGGGCGTGGCATTGACAACCGTCTCGACACCGATCATGGAAAATCCGTCCATCAGGGCAGCGCTCCCCAGAGCGATGACCCACGTGCGCAGCGCATTCGCGTCATCCCCGGTCATGACCGTCGCCGCCACGTCACCCGAGCTTGCCGAGCATCAGGATCGTGACCACCAGTCCGTAGATCGCGATGCCCTCGGCAAGTCCGAGGTAAACGAGGCTGCGGCCGAATGCCTCAGGCTTCTCGGCGATAACGGCCAGCGCCGCTGCGCCCACCGGCGCGACGGCAATCGCGGCAGCGATCGTCGCCGCTGCAGTCGGCAGGCCGATGCCGATCATCGCCAGACCGAAACCGAGCCCGATGGAGGACTGCGCAACCGCCGGCGCAACCGGGGTCGCCGCCAGGGCGTCGTGAATGCTGACCAGCAGCAGCCCGGCTTCCGCCAGAACGAATATGACGAGATTGGCACCGATCGTTGGCCTCAGCCAGCGTGGCGGGTTTGCGTGCGGCTTGTGAGACCGCATGTCGAGAAACAGTCCAAGAACCACGGTACCCGCAAGACTCAACGTGATCAGGCCGACTAGCCAGTACATGACACGCTCCTTTCATGAACAGGAATTCAAGATTCCATTGCTGCGCCCGGCGCAAGAGTAAGCGGCCGGAACTCACGGCCACTGCCTCCGAAAAAGTGCGAAAACCCTTCGTAATACTCGAGCCGCAGCGCCTGGATCGCCACGATCGCTCCCTCAAGTATCACTATGAATAGGTTTCCGAGCACGATCGTTACCCAGTGACCGGTGCCTGCCTGCATCATGGATGCAAGCGCGAAAACCGCTACGGCAAGCGCCATGTGGTTCAGTCCGAACGCGGCTACCCGCAGGAAGGAAAGCGTGTTGGAAAAGTAGCCGATCGCATCCTCAAGCACCTGGGTAAACGCCACCAGAATGCGCTCCCCCATCTGCCCGGCATACCGGTAGCCGTGGTACCCGAACACCACTGCCAGAGCCAGCGCCGCCACGACCCACTGCGTCCGGCCGGAACCGCCGCTGAAAAACCGGCGATACACGCCGTACAGCACGGCGACATAAAACAACAGCCCGGCCGCCCCCCGGCCGTCCAGCAGGGCGTCCAGATAGCGACGGTCGATGATGCGGTTGCATGCAGTCAGCACGCCCACGAGCAGGATGAACCCGATACCGCAGTACAGAGACACGGTCAGCATGCGTACCGGATCGGCAAGCGGAGACATCCATAGAGGATGTACCAGCCGCTCGAAACCGAAGACGCTGCCATAAAGCCAGCCGAATCCGACAGACGCCAGGCCGCAAGCGACCACGAAAGGTGCAAAGCCGCGCAGCCGGCGCGATCCGGATATTCCCGCTGCCGCAATGATGGCTCCGTTGCCGATGTCGCCGAACATCATTCCGAACATCAGAACGAATGTCGCAGCAAACGGCAGCGTCGGATCGATTTCTCCGTAGCGCGGTACCCCATAGTTGCTCACCAGAAGGGAAAACGGACGCAACAGAGCATGGTGATACAAGAGCGACGGAACGCGCGCGAACTCATCCGGGCGCGGGTCGCGCGTGCTCAATGCAAACCGCTGCCCAAGCCTGTCCCGGAGTGCGCGCTGCAAGCCTGGCAGCGCGGAAACCGGCGCCCATCCGTCAATCTGCGTCAACCCGCCGCGGCCTCGCAAGGCCTGCCCAAGCTCGGCGTAGGGCGCCGCGACTGCGAGCGCACGTGTCGCCTCGACCAGCCTGCCATGGAATTCCCTTTGCATGGCTTCGACTTGCCGGCAGCGGGTGTCGGCCTCGGCGATCATCCGGTCCTGGTGCTTTAGCAGCTGCCGCCTGGCTTCCTGCGGATCGTCATGCCACTCCGCGGGCATGCGTGCCGCCTGCCAGTCCGCAGACCGCAGCACTGCCCCCACCTCGGACTCCCGGCCCTTGGGCCCGGCAATAACGACATGCGCCAGCCCCTGCGCGTCCTGCAGTAGCGCCAGCACGTAACCGGCGAGAGCCACCGCCTCGCGCAGCCGGCCGGCGTTGCCCGACGGCACCATGCCGACCTGCACGTCGAGAAACCGCCGGCTGCGCGCCAGCAGACCGAAATCGATATCGAGCGCCGCGAATCTGTCCAGCATCTTCATCAGCTGCGCGACATAGCGCTGCTCCTCCTCGGCACGGCGCAGGCTTTCCTGGCAATTCGAGCACTGCACCCACACGGTACGCAGCCACGCCTCCACTTTTTCAAGTTCCGTCTCATCGGGAAGAGCCCGCTGCGGCGCCTGTGCATCGGCCGACAACGGACAGTGCACCAGGATCTTGTCGAGATGTCCGCGTGCCGCCCGGTACAACTCACCGAACCGCTTTCCCGGAAGCTCCGGGAGCAGCTCCGGCGAGCCGCCAGCCTCGGGATTGAAACTGCCGCGCTGCGCCAACACGACCGCGGCGGCCGGCGCATCTTCCCGCAGGACCAGCACGGCGATGCGTTGCATGGGCAGGGGCCTGAACACAGGTCAGCCGTCCTGGCGCTGGGATCGGTGAGCGTGGGGCATCAGCCTGGTCCGAATGCGGCAATCAAGCCGGTCGCCCCCCGGATCAGGTCCGGGGCAAGTCCGAGGCGTCGGCCCTTGATGACTGCACGCAACTGGCGCAGCAGTTTCTCGCGCAGCACGAGATAGGCAAGTACCCGCGCCAGGTTGACGGAACGACTGCGCAGAATCGTCTCGGCCTTGCGCCAGCCACCACGCTCGAGGATCAGCGTTGCGTCCGCCGCCGTGGTCACCCCGGACAGCGGCCGGGAGAACGGCTGTGGAAGTCCCGCTATGACCTCCTCAATGGTTTCCAGCCGTGACAGACGCTGCAGCAGCGGCGCTCGCAGCCGGTCGCCTGCAGGTATCAGGAGGTAATAGGTCTGCGCCGGAGGCAGGCCATAGGAAAATCGGTAACGCAGCAACCAGAGAAGATTGGTCCGATCGATGATGTCCCCGACGAGCGTATCGAGTTGTCGACGGTCACCGCGCTCCAGCGACTGCAGATGTTCACTCAGCCCCGCGTAGTAGCGCCGGTCGACGGCGGCATCCATGGCGAACAGCTCGCGCCGCTCCTCGTAGATACGCCGCGCTTCGCGTGCAATGGCCCCGAATGGCGTATGCTCCAGACGACGAAGCAGTTCGGCCACGTCCTGCGTGCCCAGCAGCTCGTCGACCGGCAACCGCCCATACGGGCCCATGTCGACCAGCTGCGCCCGGATCTGCGCCGCAGGCTCTCCCGCCATTTTGCCGCGCATTATGGCCTTGAGATTGCTGAGCTCGAAGCGGCATGCCCAGTAGATGAAAAACCGGCGCGGCGCGGCGCTCAGGGCGCGCACCAGAATCACGAAATCTGCCAGCAGGCTTGCGATCAGTTGCTGTTCAAGAGAGAGGCCGGTATCGGCCGGATGCTCCGGCTCCCCGCCGGCAAGTCCCGCAGCCTGCAGCAGGCCACCGTCCTGCTCATCGGCCTTGTCGATGAGTTCATCGACGCCGCGGTCGGAAAGCAGTCGCGCCGCCATTCCCGACACTCGGGCGTTCAGGTATGCATACCGCGCGATGGCACGCATGAATCACTCCCAGTCGGGGTCGATGAACAGCGCAAACGCTGCGCTGACCGCTTCGTCTCCGTGTTTCTGTGCCAGGCTGCGCAGCAGCTCGCCCCGCTGGTGGTAGCGGCGCTCCAGTTCTGCCAGCGCCAAATCAGCACGCTCCACCGCCTTGTTGAAAAATGAGCTGCGCAACTCCGGCAAATGCTCTTCAGCGCGCTGCTCAGCCGCGCGCACCTCCGCATGTGCCTGCTCGATCAGACGATCGCACTCACGCTTGGCCCCGTCGACCAGAGCCTCGGCGCGCGCTTCCGCTTCGAGCAGCCTTCTCAGTTCTTCTGCCATCGTCCCCTCCGCAGCCCTCACGCCCGCCAAAGCGCTGTCGCATCGGGCCCGGCAATCGCACCGCCGGCAAGGTACGGCCCCGGGTCGTCACCCAGACCGGCCGCAGACCGCGGTGCCGGGTTGTCTGCCAACCCTCCCGCATTCGGTGTGCAGCAGCAGGGTCATGGACGTTGAATACCCCCGGATCCCGCCACCGGCGGTGCCTTGTGTGCGTGGTCTGGCCGCCTACCTCACTTTCACCTGAATGAGCTCGTCGCCTTCGGGATCGGTCACATGCACCGCACAGGCAATGCATGGATCGAAGCTGTGGATGGTGCGCAGAATTTCCAGCGGCTGCTTGGCATCGTACAGCTGCGTACCCTTCAGCGATGCCTCATAGGGTCCTTCCTCGCCGGCCGGGTCGCGCGGACCGGCGTTCCAGGTGGTCGGGACTACCGCCTGGTAGTTGTCGATCTTGCCATCCTTGATCACCACCCAATGTGCGAGCGCACCGCGCGGCGCCTCGGTATAACCGACGCCCCGCGCCATCTTCGGCCAAGACGAAGGCTCCCACAGCCTGTCGTTGAACGTCCGCACATCCCCGTTCTTGATGTTGGCGATCAGGCTGTCGTACCAGCCCTGCATCGCATCGACGATGATCTTCGACTCGAGTGTCCGCGCCGCAGTGCGTCCCAGCGTCGAATACAGCGCCTGGATTGGCAGATCGAGCTTCTTTAACGCGTAATTCGTAAGCTCGCGCGTAGGCTCGTGACCGCTGGCGTAGAGCACCAGCACCCGCGCCAAAGGACCGACCTCCATCGGCTTGCCGCGCCAGCGTGGAGATTTCAGCCAGGAATAGCTCTGTTCGGTATCCAGGTTCTGGTACGGCGGTTTCGGTCCGGTGTAGTTAAGGACAGTTTCGCCCTTGTACGGATGCAGGCCCTTATCCTTGCCGACACTGTAGTCATACCAGGAGTGCGCGACGAATTCCTGGATCTGCGCCGGATCGGCCATATCCACCGCGTGCAGCTTCGTCAGGTCGCGGTCGATGATGGCCGCGGGCGGAATCAGGTAACTCCCGGGATCGTTCATGCCTTTCTGCGGAAACTCTCCAAAGGTCAGGAAGTTCCCTACGCCTTCGCCCCGCGTGAACCAGTCCTTGTAGAAACCGGCAATGGCGAGTGTATCGGGAAGATATACCTGGTCCACGAACGAGCGCATCTGATGGATGACATTCTGCACGATTTCAAGGCCGACGATATTGACCGCGGTCGCCCCCGCGCCGGCGCCGCTGCTGTAGCGCTCGCCTCCGGCCTCCGGGTGTTCCGGATGCACGCTGATGGCACACGGTGCACCGCCCACCAGAAAATTCGGATGCGGATTCTTGCCGCCAAAAATGGCATGGAGCTTCACCACCTCCCGCTGCCATGCCAGCGCCTCGAGATAGTGACTGACCGCCATGAGATCCGCCTCAGGAGGCAGCTTGTACCCCGGATGCCCCCAGTAGCCGTTGGCGAAGATTCCAAGCTGGCCAGATTCCACGAAGTTCTTAAGCTTCTTCTGCTGATCGGCGAAGTAGCCGGGCGACGACTTGGAATAATTGCTGATGGATTGCGCCAGTTCCGCTGTTTTTGCGGGATCGGCCTTGAGTGCCGATACCACATCGACCCAGTCGAGCGCATGCAGATGGTAGAAATGCATCACATGGTCGTGGACAAACTGCGCCGCAATCATGAGATTGCGTATCAGCTGGGCATTGGGCGGAATCTCGTAATTCAGTGCGCTCTCCACCGTACGCACCGATGCGATGCCGTGAACCAGCGTGCATACGCCGCAGATGCGCTGCGCGAATGCCCAGGCATCGCGCGGATCGCGCCCGCGCAGGATAATCTCTATGCCGCGCACCATCGTGCCGGCGCTCGATGCCTGGGTAATCGTGCCGGTGGCGTCAGTCCTGGCCTCGATGCGCAAATGGCCCTCGATACGGGTAACCGGGTCAACTACGACTATTTGGCTTGGCATCATCTTTCTCCAGAGGGCGGGGCGGACCGGATGCGGTGCGGGATGCGGGCCGTGGCCCGGACCCTGCGATCCAGCTCCTATTGCACGAGATTGTCCGCGACCAGCTCGAGCAGGCTGTGTGCGGTCTTGTCCCACTTGAAATGCGCCTGACCATCATCGAAAGTCTGGCGGCAGTTCGAACAGCTCATCACCAGCATCTCCGCGCCCGAGTCGTCCACTTGCTTCATCTTGATCTGAAAGACCTTGTAGCGCAGTTCGTCCGCCCGATGGATAGTCACGACTCCGCCGCCGCCGCCGCAGCACCAGTTGCCGTCTCCACTCGGGGTCATTTCGTGCAGATCAACGCCCAGTTTCCCGAGCACCTGGCGCGGCGCCTGCGTAGCCCCGCCGCGGCGCGCGATCTGGCAAGGATCGTGGAATGTCACCGACTTCGGCACATTTTTGACCTTGAGTCTGCCGTTGCCCAGATTTCTGGCAAGAAACTCGGAGATGTGCAGAACCTCGAAGGGCAGCGGCTTGCCGTAGACATTGGCCCCATCCCAGCGCATGGCGCCGTAGGCGTGGCCGCATTCGGGCAGAATCAGCAGCTTTGCCTTGCACTTGACGGCGGCATCGATCATTTTCATGCTGAGATCCTTCTGCCACTGGCTGTTGCCCGAGAGCATGCCGAAATTCGTCGCTTCATAGCCGTCCAGGCGAATCGTCCACTTTTCGCCGAGCGCGTTCAGCACCCTGGCGGTGGCGACGATGGCCTGGGGATATTTCATGATTTCGATCGACGACATGGTCACCAGGATATCCGCGACGTCCCTGTCCACAGGAATCTCCACGGCGTTCTCGTCGGACAGCCAGTCGATGCGATCCTTAAATACCTTGGGCGTGGCGCCAAGCGGACTGCCCTCGCGCTCGGCACGCTCGGCAACGGCCCACAGTTCGTGCGGCACAAGCCCTGCCTGGAACATTCCGTGACGCGCCTGTCCCACGAGGCGCGCGATGTCGATGCCCATGGGACAGATCAGCGTACAGCGCCCGCACATGGTGCACGAATCGTAAATTAGCTCCTGCCATTTCTGCAGCTCATCCACCGTCACCCGGGGCTTGAGGTTGAACAGCCGGTAGAAGAATGCGAACGGCCCCGCCTCACGCTTGTATGCCTGCTTGAACGGTTCCAGCTTGCGCACCGGGGTATACCGGGGATCGTTCGTCTGGACGTAGTAATGGCAGGCTTCCGCGCACATGCCACAGTGTATGCAGGACTCCAGATAGATTGCCGAAGTCGCGCCGAATTCACGCACGAACGTGCGCATGGCGGCTTCCACGCGCTGGCCATCGGACATGTCACCCTGTCGATCGTAGCGCAGGGCGGGTTTCTTGATGCTCAGGCGCGTCCCTTCGGTATCCAGCGGATGGACCGTGTTGATGTCAGAGCTCATGTGCTCGCACCCCTGCGACCGTAGACCGCACCGGTCTGTCCACGCGCGAAGAACAACAGCACGGAGTGCATGAGCTTGCCGAACGGGAACCAGACCAGCAGCAGTTCGAAACTCAATATGTGTACCGCCAGCAGGGTTTCATAGCGCGCACCGTAATGCGCTGCGGCCAGCAGTCCGGTCACTACCGGAGCGGCCGTCACGAACCAGCTGAAATAGTCGTCAAAGTTCGACAGCAGTTTCAGCACCGGATGTGTCAGGCGCCGGACAATGGCCATCACCAGCGCCACCAGGGTGATAACGGCGCAGAAATAGATGATCCCGCCGGGCAGTCCGCTCCAGCCGACTCCAATAAGGTTACGGATAAACAGGATATGCGGCACGAACCCGAAGACGATAATCGCCAGTCCGATGTGGAAGACATAACTGACCGTGACGCCGTAGGCGGTCCGCGCCTGGAACTCCCGGCGTGGCCATGAACGGCGAATGATGCCCTGCAGGGCTCCGAGTCCGGCAGCGTGCACGCGCGGCTCTGAATAATCATGCGTGCGCCGCAGCAGCAGAATGCCAAACAGGCGCCACAGCATGCCGAACAGGAAGATCGCAATCGACCACTTCATGGCCGCCCCGCGGGCGAAGTCGAGCAGGTTCATGAGTGCTTCTCCTTGTCGGAGTGCGCATGGCGGCGGCGCGAGACAATCGCCGCACCCACACCGATAGCAGCCCCGGCGACTGCGGCCGCACCCAGAACAGCGCCGCCGCTCCAGGTGCCCGTGGACAGCGCCTGATAGAAACCGCCCTTGTCCCAGAAATCCGGCTCCGAACAGCCGAGGCAGCCGTGCCCCGACTGGATCGGATAGCTTGTGCCCTGATTCCACTTCACGGTCGGGCAGGCGTTGTAGGTGACCGGGCCCTTGCACCCCAGCTCGAACAGGCACCACCCATTGCGCGCGCCTTCATCGTCAAAGGTCTTGGCAAACTTGCCTTCATCGTAGAATGGCCGGCGATAGCAGCGATCGTGAATGGTCTCGCCGAAAAACACCTTCGGGCGGCCAAGATGATCCAGCTCGGGGAGGCTGCCGAAGGTCAGGTAATGGGCCAGTACGCCGGTAATGACCTCGGGTACCGGGGGGCAGCCGGAAACGTTGACGACCGGCTTGTCCTTGACGATGCGGCTTACCGCAACGGCGCCGGTCGGATCGGGGCTGGCATGCGGGATACCGCCGAACGCGGCGCAGGTGCCGACCGACACGACCGCCGCCGCACCCTTAACGGCCTCGGTTAGGATGTCAACTGCACTTTCGCCCGCAATGGTGCAATAGGCACCGTCGTGCTCCACGGGCACCGCGCCGTCGACCACGAGCAGGTACTTGCCCCAGTTCTCCTTCATGGCTGTCTTGCGGGCCTCTTCTGCCGCGGTGCCGGCGGCTGCCTGCAGGGTTTCGTAGTAGTCCAGCGACATGACGTTGAACATCAGGTTCTCCAGGGTCGGAGAGAACGAGCGCGTGAGCGATTCGCCGCAGCCTGTGCATTCCTGATAGGAGAGGTAGATGACCGAAGGGCGCCTGGCGCGACTCAGCGTCTCTGCCATCACCGCCGCCATGCCCGGCGGCAGCGCCAGCAGCGATGCCGTGGCCGCACAGAACTTCATGAACGCCCTGCGGGATATGCCCTGCTTTCTGAGAGATTCCCCAATCGAATCGTCTTTCGACATCGGATACCCCCTTGGTTGCGACGCCCTGTGGCGCTCAGCCGCCGAGCGCCTCGAGCTGCGCGTGCAGCATTTCAAGCCCATCGGCAACATCGTCCGGCGGCGTTCTGAGAATATCGGGCAGGTGCGTGATCTCGATGAACTCCGCAGCGACTTTCCCGTCTTCGTTCCGATGCGCAACCCACCATACGCCGCGCACAACCGACTCGTACACGTGCGTCTGTCCGAGAGCACGAATCACAGCGCTCACCTCGCCTTCCGCGAAAATCCTGCGCAGAACGTCACGGTCGCCCGGTCCCATCGGCAGGCTGCGCAGATCGATGGATCCGCAGATTCCGGCATCCGCCAGCTTTGCCAGCATGGACTCGACTTCGTTCACGATTGCCAGCACCCGGCTAAAATTGCCGACCGGTTCCGTGCCGGCCACCCTGACCGGGAAGTCGCCGAGTGCGGTCACTGCCACGCTCCAGCAAGACTGAAGACTTCACCGCAGGCCTGGGAGATCGCCCGCGCAACGGCTTCGCTGGGACCATCGGCCCAGTCCAGGAATTGGGGCTGTATTCCGATCAGCGCCCGACGGTGCGGCAGCCGTCCGGCAAGCAGGGCTATCGCCAACAGATCGAGCAGGCTGACCTCGTGCACACTCGCTCTGCGATTCGTACCGAGAAAGTGATCCATATCCTCACCGATGAATACCCGCAGGGTGCCCGGGGCTGCATGCAGCTGCGCAGCGTCGACTACGATGAGATTGTCGGCCTGTTCGATCAGACCGGCCAGCGTGAAACTGAGCGTGCCGCCATCGAGGAATTCGATGTCGGAACGATCGCGGTGCAGTTGCTGCATTCGGCGCACGGCATGAACGCCAGCACCTTCATCGCCGAGCAGCGTGTTTCCCAGGCCGAGGACCAGCGTTTTTTTTGTCATTTCCCCCGCACCGCTGCCGCCCGGCAGCACTTGCCTGACCCGAGACCATCGGCCCGCGATCACCAGCGTTGGCCCCGTGCTTCCGCACAGCATCCGGTTCGCCGATGTCGCGCTCCAGCGCGTCTGCACGAGCCGTGCCGTTCATGGGATAGTATTCCACCCAAGATGGTGATCATTGACATAAATCAAAATTCCGCGAAAGCGCTGCGCTAAGATTAAAAAGAATAACTGGTACCTGGAGGTGCGGTCCGATGATGCAGTACGGCTCGCCCCGTTCGGCCGCGGAGGGCAGCATGTGTCTCGGTATACCCATGCAGGTCATGGAAATCGATGGTTATGTTGCGCGCTGCGCTGCCAAGGGTGTCGAGCGCGAAGCCAGCCTGCTTCTGCTGCAGGATGAACCGCTCGCGCCGGGCGACTTCGTGATGATCCACCTGGGTTATGTCGTCCAGAAGATGACCGCCCAGGAGGCACTTGCCGCCTGGGAACTTTATGATCAGATGCTTGCCGCCGATGCATGAACTCTCGGTGTGCCGGTCACTGATTGCCCAGGTGGAGGCAGTGGCGGTACAGCATGGAGCAAGGGCGGTGCGGAGTATCCGCATCTGCGTCGGACCGCTCTCCGGCATCGATCCGGATCTTCTGCAGCGGACCTATCCGCTCGCGCGGGCGGGCACCGTTGCGGATACCGCCGGACTCATTATCGAGCGCCTGCCGATCCGCGTCCGCTGCGAGCGCTGCGGCTTTGAGTCCGAGGCGGCGCCGAACCGGCTGATATGCACCCACTGCGGCGACTGGCATACCCGGCTGCTGAGCGGGGACGAGATGCTGCTGGCGAGCGTGGAGCTGGAAACGGACGATGGATTGTCTGCGTCGCCGGATCAGGCCCGGATTCCTTGAGTCGTGCCATTACCCAAACCGCAACCGTTCCGGAGATAAACCATGTGCGACACCTGCGGATGCAACATTACACCCGGAAACCGGCATCTGGTGGCAAACGGCGGAACGCTGTCCCGGACCGAGGACGGCAAGGCTGCCGTGACGGTGCTCAGAAGTCTTCTGGATGAGAACGATCTGCAGGCACGCCACAACCGGGAGCATTTCGACCGGCATGGAGTCCTGGCCGTCAATCTCATGTCATCGCCGGGTTCCGGCAAGACTGCGCTGCTGGAGGCGACCATCGATGCATTGCGCCATGAATTCAGGTTGGCCGTAATTGAGGGCGATCTCGAGACCGAAAACGACGCACAACGCGTGCGCGCCAAGGGCGTACCCGCCGTTCAGATCACAACCGGAAGTGCCTGTCATCTGGACGCGCACATGGTGCACGATGCACTGCATCTTCTGCCGCTCGAAGGAATCGACATCGTCTTCATCGAGAATGTCGGAAATCTCGTCTGCCCGGCCAGCTTCGATCTCGGCCATCACCGCAACGTCACACTGCTCTCTGTCACCGAGGGCGACGACAAGCCCGCCAAGTATCCGGTGATGTTCCGCGCCGCTGATCTGATGCTGCTCACCAAGATCGATCTGCTCGCGGTCCTCGACGATTTCGATCCGCAGCACGCCGAGGCGGCATTGCGCCAGCTGGCCAGCAGGGCGCCGACAATCCGGCTTTCCGTGCGCTCCCACGAGGGCCTGGACGCCTGGACCGCCTGGCTGCGGCGCGAGCTCAGCGCACAGCGCCAGCGCGTCGCGCAACACGACAGTGCGCACCCCGCGGTCCAGCCCGACGGCCGCCGTCTGCATCCCAGGACGGCGGCGACCGCCCGCCCGGGATACGTGTTTCTGCCGGCAAAACCCTGAACCCCCGCCCGGTTGCACATCGCCCGGTATCCGGCGAGTCCGACCCGGGTTGTTACAGGCCGACAGGTTCCGTTGGCGCGGCTTCATCAGTCAACCCGGAATAGAAATGTCCTCTTTTGGGCAACTATAGAAGAAGAGATGTTCCTTTCCCTGCCGGGTAACCAGGAAGAACCCGGCGAAGGCGGAGCTCGAACACGGGACGCGCCCGGAATCCGGGACCTCGCGACCGGTACCGTATGCCCCGGTCACGGGAACACTGGGCGGGCCGGGCTGCCTGTTACGACGCGCTGCCGAAAGAAGCGGCGAGTTGCACGGCGCAGCGCTGTGTCATCTTACTGGTAATCTGTTTCAGCAGCGCACCATTGCGGGCCTTCAGTTCAGACACCGTGGGCGCCGTCCGTTCGTGCCGTGTCTCGACCTTGCACACATGCTGCCACAGCGTTTTTCCGCTTGCGAGATCTACCAGGCGCGCGCGCAGCACGTACATCGTCTTCAGATGGCTTGGAGACAACGGGTAATACAGCATTTGCCAGGACCCGCGACTGACGTCGAGCACGAGTCCCCGCTGGCCGAACGTCGCCCGCAAATCTGCAACGTGGTCCGTCTTCAGGCCGTGCGCTCCGGCAGTGACGTGGTTGAGCTGATCGCGTTGCTGCAACGCTGCCGCGAGATTGTTTTCGACGAGCCCGCTAGGATTCGGAACATGGTACCGCACGATCCAGCGCTGCCCTGCCTTAAGCCCGGCAATTGCCCCGAATGCACCGAACGCTGCCCTGCCCATCGTCATCACCAGAAAGGTGGGTTTCGCGACGTGTGTGGAATAGACGGGTGCCGCGTGCCGTACCGTACTTAATTCGGTGGGTTGCATCTGGATCGATGGCGGCGCGCAAGCCGTCAGAAGTGCGGCGGCTCCCGCCGCCGCGAGTGCTGCACGGCCTGCCCTTGACCTACGAGGGGTTCCCGCGCATCCGCGGCCAGATGATTGGAAACCGAGCGACGAACGCGGATCGGCAATGTGTGCCATGTTTTCTCCCAAGTTTGTTGTTATTGTCGGGTCAAGTGAACGACCGTCGGTGCATCCACGGCCATGAGAGGAGTCTAGCAGCAGAATGTGGGCTCGCAAGCCACCGCTGTCAGGCTGGTTGATAACTTTATCCATTTCAGGAAATGCTGCCGGGTAAATGACCGGCGCGGTACCGGCAGCTGCCCGGCCCGTTTCCGGCCCGCTTTCAATAACAACAGCTCGTGAGGTTTGTACTTCGGGAAAATTGGGAACATTACGACCTCGGGCTGACACGCGGCTTCATCGCCTTGACAGGGTCCGGCGCAACGGCAAGACTATTTTGCGCAGGCCGGCAGTCTGTCCCGGGACAAGCTGCATGCCGATTGCGGCCCGCGGGCCACTCACACCTTTCCGCCCTTTTTGAATTTATTCATGACTTCACCTGCCCGCCTAGCGGCCACTATCTGCCATAGCGCACGCTCGCATGTCACACAGCGGGCTGCCAGACATCCACGGCTTGCCGCCGCAGGCGCACTCACCCTGCTGTCTCTGATATGGGGATACAACTGGGTCGTGATCAAACTCGCGCTGCGCTATGCGAGCCCGTTTGACTTTGCCTCATTGCGCACGCTTCTCGCCGCCGTGTGCCTGTTTATCATTCTGGCCGCGTTGCGCCGGCCGCTGCGCCCGAAAGAGCCGCTCGGTCTCGCCTGGCTCGGGCTGTTGCAGACGACAGGCTTCATCGGGTTTACCATGTGGGCACTGGTAAGCGGTGCCGTCGGCAAGACCGCGGTACTGGCCTATACAATGCCGTTCTGGGTTATCGTGCTCGCCAAGCTTGTGCTCGGCGAGCGCATCGACGGCATACAGCGGCTCGCCGTCATGCTGGCACTATTCGGCCTGATCATGGTGCTGGCCCCCTGGCGTTCGCATGGGAGGATCGAAAGCGACCTGCTCGCCATCGGTGCCGGGATTTTCTGGGCAGCGGGCACGCTGTACGCCAAGATACTGCGCCGCCGGGCGCGTTTCGATCTGCTATCACTTACCGCATGGCAGATGCTGTTCGGCGCCATCGGGCTCACGGTCGTCGCAGTGCTTCTGCCTCACGCGCCGGTGCACTGGAACAGGGAGTTCATCGGCGCGCTGGCCTATAACGTGATTCTGGGAAACGCACTCGCCTGGGTCCTGTGGCTGTACGCGCTCGACAGACTTCCGGCCGGAGTCGCGAGCCTTGGAACGCTTGCCACACCCGTCATCAGCGTGCTGGCGGCGGCGCTGCAGCTCGGCGAAATACCGGATACGCCGGCGATCGTCGGCATGCTGTTGATCGGGTCGGCCTTGACGCTCATCTCGCTGCACGCCATCCGCAAGCATAGACGCGTGGGCTCGACTTTCGGTCAGGAATAAAAAGGTGAAATCCTCCGGATTCAGCGATCACTTCTCGTCCGTTTCGGCAACCTACGCGCTGCACCGGCCGCGCTATCCACGCGAGCTGTTCGCCTATCTCGCCGCGCTTGCTCCGGCGCGCACCTGCGCCTGGGATTGCGCCACCGGAAACGGTCAGGCGGCGATCGGGCTCGCGGAATTTTTCGACGTTGTGACCGCCACCGATGCCAGCCCCTCGCAGATCGAAAACGCGCTGGCGCATGCACGTGTACATTACCGTGTCGCACCGGCGGAAAATCCGGGACTCGACCACCGATCCGTCGACCTCATCAGCGTCGCCCAGGCCCTGCACTGGTTTGATCTGCCACGGTTCTACACGCAGGCACGCTACGCACTCATCGAGGGCGGTGTGCTGGCAGCGTGGTGCTACAGCCTATGCCGCATCAGCGCTCGGATCGACGCCGTCATCGATGCCCTCTACTGCGATATCCTCGGACCGTATTGGCCTGTGGAACGCAACCATATCGATAATGCCTACAATTCCATCGACTTTCCGTACGATCGCATATCCGTTCCACGATTCGAAATACGTGCACACTGGCGTCTCGGTGAGATCGTTGGCTATCTGCGTACCTGGTCGGCTGCGCAGCGCTATGCCCGTGAGACCGGCCGCGATCCGATCGACGCGGTGCGGACCGCTCTGATCGGGGAATGGGGCGATCCCGACGGACTCCACACGGTAGTCTGGCCGATCCATCTGCTTGCCGGTCGCGCCTGATCCGCGGTTGACGGCTGACGCCCGCGAAGGCAAAGATTGGCTTTTCCGGAGCGCCACAATCCCGGCCGGCCTGCGTTCGGTGAGCATGAAAAAAATTCGCGCCAGAGAATCGGAAATTGCCGCTACCGGGCAACCTGCTGCCGGTTATGCGGTGGCACAGCGCCGGCGATAGCATGCACGACGATTCTCGACCCGCGCCGGCCGGTTCGTCCCCGCAACAGATTGTCGCGAGGCGCTGGATGCTGGGCGGTCGCGTTCAGGCGGTCGGATTCCGCCCCTTCGTCTACCGCACGGCGCACCGCCACGGACTTTCCGGCTGGGTCAGAAACCGCGGTGGACAGGTCGAAATTCTGGCGCAGGGGACGCTTGCCGCGATTGATGAATTCGCCGCCGCGCTGCTGGCCGAGGCGCCGCCCTTGGCGCAACCCGCGCTGCTTTCGGTCGAGGATACCCTGCCCGGTCCTTTGCAGGCGTTCACCATCCTGGAAAGCGATGATCGATCGAGCGCTCCCATCCATGTTCCGCCCGATTACTTCGCCTGCAACGACTGCCTGAGCGAAATGCAGGATCCCGGCAACCGGCGCTACCGCTATCCCTTCATCAACTGCACGCAGTGCGGTCCCCGCTACACCCTGATCCGGAGCCTGCCCTACGACCGGGCCAACACGACAATGGCCGGGTTCGCGCTGTGCGACGCGTGCTGGCACGAGTACCAGGATCCGCGAGACCGCCGCTTCCACGCCGAACCGATAGCCTGTCCCGCCTGCGGCCCGGCCGTGGAATTCCGCGTCCCGGGCGCACCCGTCGTGTCCGGGACACAGGCGGCCTTGGCGGCCGGCGTTGCAGCGCTCCAATCCGGGCAGATCGTTGCTGTAAAGGGCGTGGGCGGCTATCACCTCATGTGCGACGCGCTCAATGCCACCGTTGTCAAGCGCCTGCGCCTGCGTAAGCCACGTCCACACAAGCCGTTTGCCGTGATGTTTCCGCTGCGCGGCAGGGACGGCCTGGATGCCGTACGCGAGGCCGTGACGCTCGATGATGAGTCGGCCCGCTGGCTGCGCTCGCCAATGCGCCCGATCGTGCTGTGCCGGAAGAAAACCGCCAGTCCGCTCGGCATCGAAATCGCCCCCGGTCTGAGCGAAATAGGCGTCATGCTGCCTTATAGTCCGCTGCATCACGTTCTGCTCGCCGACCTCGATGCCCCGGTGGTGGCCACTTCCGCCAACGTGAGCGGCGAACCCGTTCTGACCGAACGCGCCCTACTGGAAGAGCGTCTGGGGCAGGTCGTCGACGCCGGCCTGCACCACAACCGTCCGATCGAGCGCCCGGCGGATGACGCCGTATACCGCGTCATCGCGCAGCGGCCGCGGCCGCTGCGCCTCGGACGCGGCGGCGCGCCCCTGGAACGCCGGCTGCCGCTGCGCCTGGAGCGGCCGCTGCTGGCCGTCGGCGGCCACGCCAAGAACACGGTGGCGATCGCCTGGGAAGACCGCGTTGTGATCTCGCCACACATCGGCGACCTCGGCTCGCCGCACAGCCTCGCCGTCTTCGAACGGACGGTGGCCGACCTTCAGGCACTCTATCGCGTTGAAGCATCTGCGGTGGTATGCGATGCCCATCCCGGCTATGGCAGTACACGCTGGGCAAAACGGTGTGGCCTGCCACTGGCCGAGATATACCATCACCACGCACACGCCTCGGCTCTTGCCGGAGAGTTCCCCGAGGCGGGCGCCTGGCTCACGTTCACCTGGGACGGTGCCGGTTATGGAGAAGACGGGACACTGTGGGGCGGAGAGGCACTGCTCGGCCGCCCCGGTGCATGGCGGCGGGTGGTACGAATGCGGCCGTTTCATCTGCCGGGGGGTGAGTACGCGGCGCGCCAGCCGTGGCGCAGCGCGGCGGCGCTTTGCTGGGAAACCGGAAACGCCTGGGACTCCTGCCCCGAAGACACGACGCTGCTGTTTGCGGCGTGGCAGCGGCATCTCAACAGCCCGATGACCACCGCCGCCGGAAGGCTTTTCGATGCGGCTGCCTCATTCACCGGATTGCTTCATCATGCAAGCTTCGAGGGTCAGGGCCCCATGTATCTCGAGGCGGCGTGCGCCGCATCCGCGGAGATGGTCGTCCTTCCGCTGCGGCGCGCAGCACAAGGGCTGTGGGAGTGCGACTGGGGGCCGCTGGTACCCTACCTTAGCGATGCCACGCTGCCGGTGGCGCAGCGCGCAGCCGGCTTCCACGCGAGTCTTGCCCATTCTCTGGCACAGCAGGCTCGCGCACTGCGGCTCGAGCACCGCATCGATGCCGTCGGGCTTACCGGCGGAGTGTTTCAAAACCGTGTGCTGACCGAGCATGCCTGCGCTTTATTGCAGAACGACGGCTTCAAGGTATACCTTGCACGCGACATCCCGTGCAATGACGCTGGAGTCAGCTTCGGCCAGATCGTGGAGCGTCAGGCGCAGCTGGCCGGGCACAGCCGGTAGGATCACAACATTCATCGGGCAACGCGGCGGCACCGACATGAAATCGGATAAAACCGGGGAAACCCACATATCCCTGGCGCATGGTAATGGCGGGCGTTTCATGCGCGAGCTGATCGAACAGGTGTTTGCGCATCACCTGTCGAATCCGCTGCTCGACATCCGGGCCGACGCCGCACCTGTGCCGGTCAGGACAGGAGAGATCATGATCACCACGGACGGATTCACCGTCCAGCCGCTGGAATTTCCCGGTGGCGACATCGGCTCGCTTGCGGTCCACGGTACCGTCAACGATCTCGCTGTGTCCGGCGCCGCCCCGCTTTATCTCAGCCTCAGCACGTTCATAGAGGAAGGCATGGAAATCGCCCAACTCGAACGCATCGTGGCCAGCCTCGGCCGCGCGGCGGCTTCATCCGGCGTGCAGGTCGTTGCCGGCGACACCAAGGTGGTGCGCCGCGGCGAAGGCGGCGGACTCTACATCGCTGTCACGGGCGTGGGGGTCCGTCCGCCAGGACTGTCACTGGGCATGCAGCACATCCGGGAGGGCGATGCCATAATCGTGAGCGGACCCGTCGGAGACCATGGAATTGCGGTAATGCTTGCCCGCGAGCAGTTCGGACTGCGCAGCGACCTTCAGTCCGACGCCGCCAGCGTGCTGCCGCTCACCAGCGCACTGCTGCCCATGGCAGGACTGCGATTCATGCGCGATCCGACGCGCGGCGGACTGGCCACGGTCGCACACGAAATCAGCCGCGCCACCGGCCTGGGCGTGCGTTTGCACGAACAGCAAATACCGGTGCGCGAGACGGTGCGCTCGGTATGCGAAACGCTTGGCTTTGACCCCTTGTATCTCGCCTGCGAAGGTCGCGTGGTGGCTGTGGTTGCCGCCGACGAGGCCGCGGCGGCGCTTGCCGCCTGGCGCAGTCTGCCGCAGGGAGGGCTCGCCGCTATCATAGGAAGGACGGAAGGGACGCGGCCACAGGTTGTCATGGAGACCGCACTCGGAGGAGAGCGCTTTGTTGAAGAACTCGAAGACGACCCGCTGCCGCGCATCTGCTGACCGGCCATATCCGCGACGTGCGGCGTGCCAGCGCACGGGCGTGCGGTTTCACTCGATGTGGCACTCACGCTAGAATCAGGCGATGAAGGAAATTCTGATTTTCCGCCACGCGGCCGGCGAAGGGCCGGGCTACTTTTCCAGATTCCTGGACCGGCACAGTCTGCGCTACCGCATGGTCCGAATAGACCGGAATGAGCCGGTACCTGCAAACATCGACGACAGCGCCGCACTCGTGCTCATGGGCGGACCGATGAGCGTCAATGATCCCCTCCCCTGGATCCCGCAGGTCCTCCGGCTGATCGGCGAGGCGATGGCTGCCGACCGGCCAGTGCTCGGCCACTGTCTCGGGGGACAACTACTGAGCAAGGCACTGGGGGGCACGGTCACATCCAACGCGGTGCGCGAAATCGGCTGGTTTCCCGTTCGGCGCGAGGCAAATGCCGAGGCGGATGACTGGCTCGACGGGCTCGCACCCGAATTCGAAGCCTTCCACTGGCACGGAGAGACATTCACGATCCCGCAGGGGGGCAGTCGCATCCTGTCCAGCAATGCCTGCGCCAATCAGGGATTCGTCATCGGAAAGGCGCTCGGCCTGCAGTGTCACGTGGAAATGCTGCCCCGGATGGTTCATGACTGGGCCCGGATCGGGCGGGAGGAGATTGCCCGACCTTCGGACACCGTCCAGAGCGCCGACCAAATGGCCGAGGCACTGGAAGAACGCATCGGTCGCCTGCATCGGGTGGCGGATGTCCTTTACACCCGCTGGATGCGGGGCCTGACCTGAACACCGCGGAGCGCCGGCTGCTCCTGCCTCGCAGCACTGGGCACGCAATGCACCCGCCCACGGCAACCGTGCCGCTCGCAGCTGCACCCGGGATTCCGCCAGCACCGCTCCAGGAGTAACCCAAGAACATGGCTGCCGTGACGACCGCCCTACGTATCGGCATCGACCTGGGCGGCACAAAAACCGAAGGAATCCTTATGGACAGGCGCGGAGACATCCTGGTGCGCGAACGCCGGGCCACTCCGCAGCACGCGGGTTACCGTGCCATCCTTGAGAATGTCCGTGACCTGGTTCGCGACCTCGAGCGACATGCCGCCAGTCCCTGCTGCGTGGGAATCGGCACCCCGGGATCGGTCTGTGCGCGCACCGGGCTGCTGAAGAATTCCAACACCGTCTGTCTCAACGGCCAACCGATCGCCCGCGACCTGGAAACCCTGCTCGGCCGGCCGCTGCGGATTGCAAACGACGCAAACTGCTTTGCGCTGAGTGAAGCGATTGATGGCGCCGGCCACGGCCACCCGGTCGTATTCGGCGTCATCCTCGGCACCGGCGTCGGTGGCGGCATCGTTGTCCACGGCCAGCTCCTGGAAGGACTGCAGCGCATAGCCGGCGAATGGGGTCACAACCTTCTCGATGCGCACGGACCGGCATGCTACTGCGGCCGCCGCGGTTGCGTCGAAACCCTGCTGTCGGGACCCGGGCTCGAACGCGACTACACGGCGCAAGGCGCGCACGGACAGATCACCGATGTGTCCGTCGCCAGTGCAGAGCGCATGCCGCCCGATGCACGCGTAATCGTTGCGCGCGCGCACGCCGGAGAACAACGGGCCGAAGCGGCCATGCAGAGATATCTGGAGCGCTTTGGGCGCGCCCTGGCCACGGTGATAAATATTCTTGATCCCGATGCGGTAATCCTGGGCGGCGGGCTTTCCAATATCGCCCGGCTCTACGATGAAGGCCGCGCACAGGTCGCCAGGCACGTTTTCAATGACGAATTGCGAACCCTGATATTGCCGAACGTCCACGGCGACAGTTCCGGCGTGCGTGGTGCCGCACGGCTGTGGCCTTTCGGTGCAGACCCGGGCGACTGAACTCCGACTTTGACTGTGATCAAAGTTGCCTTCACTCCGGTCTGTTATAAAGTCTGCCAGCATTACGGTACCTGGGCAGATCAACAAGGAGGCAGCAATGAAAAGGTATTTGATATATGGGGTAATCGCCGGATTGCTTGGACCGGGCTTGCTTTCGGTCGCAACGGCCGCAGACCAGAATCGGTTGCAGACCCGCGATCAGCTGCAGACACGGGATCGCGATCAGATTTACGGCTACCAATTAATGACGCCGGCAGAACGCGCAGCGTACCGCTCGCGGATGCGCAGCCTGAACACCGTGCAGGAGCGCGAACGATACCGCCTTGAACATCATCGCGAGATGCAGGAGCGTGCGAGAGAGCGGGGTGTGACCCTGCCGGATCAGCCGATGCCGCGTGGTGGCGGCATGGGACCCGGACCCGGTGGCGGGATGGGACCCGGACCCGGTGGCGGGATGGGACCCGGTGCGGGCAGATAGCATCACGTCATGAAGTTGGCCGGGCTCTGACGCCGGGCCTGCAATCGGGCATCAAACCACGGCTTACCGCGACGGCATTGCGGTGCGTGCGGGCTAGAGTACGGCATGTGCGGCCTTCCCGGGACGGGCGGATCGCCGGTCCCGCCGGGCCACTGAGCGGGACGGGCCGGTCGTTTACGGAATCTGCGATCCGATGGTCGCCAGCACCCCGGGTGATGTGCCCGCGCGGTAGTCATCGCTGGACGCATCCCGAAACAGCTGCGACAGGCTGCTCCAGGACAGGACCTGGGGATTCTGGTCGATGTCGGTGCCGTTCAGGTCTGGGCCCACCGACGGAGTGGCGTTAAGCGTCACCGTCGGCGTGCTGGTATACAGATTGTCGTTGAAGCTTATGGCATTGTAGGTTCCCGCCTCCTGCTGCAGGAAGTTCGGCATCGCGTAGTAGTACGGGTTGCTGGCATTGACGCTGAAGAGATACTCACCTACGGCGTTCGGCCATGCGCCGCCGTTGAACCAGGTCTGTCCGGATGTATTGGTACCCCCGTCTGTATATCCACCCGGGAGCACGCGGTGCGCCACACCGGATCCGGTCGTGACAAAAACGTTGTTGTCGACGACGTCATTGAATCCGCCGTAAAGCAGCGTCGCCTCGCTCGCAGCGTCGATGACGGTATTGTTCGTAACCGTCATGTTGTCCGCATTGCCCAGAAAGCGGTTGGTATTGGAAATGCCGAACTGGATACCCGTCTGGAGCTGCTGATTGCCCGCATTGTAGATGATGTTGTTGCGTATCAGGGTCGGGCTGGCCGGGGTTCCCGAGACCGGCATCTTGATGCCGGTCTGCACGTTGTAGATGACGTTGGAAAGCATATACCAGGGGCCGACTACCGGTTCCTTGTTGGCGATGCCCCGCATGCAGTTGTGAACCGCATTCCCGTAGAAGTACACGTTGCTGTCGGGCGGCGTGGTATAGCTTGCAAGCTGCGCGATGGTCAGGCTGTTACCATTGGCCGGAAACCCGGATGCGTAGGTATTCGATGTGTAAAACTGGTCGTTCTCGCTGTAGGTACAGCCCACATTGGCCGAATCCCCGTTGTAATACGCTGTCGGATTTCCATTGGCATCGTAGACAGCCAGATCGTGGATGTTGTTGCCGATGATGAAGTCGTTGTAGTCCCCGCCCGTGCGACGCATGATGCCCACGATGCCGACGTTGTCTTCGCCGGTCAGTGCTACATGATGCAGATCGTTGTGGTAGATGAGATCGTGGGAGCCGGCCACCCAGAAAATCCGGTTTAAGGCATCCTTCATTTCAAGATTTTCTATGACCCAATAGTCCTGTGGTGAAAAGGCCATGGCGCGCGTGCCGGAAGGAGCGGAAGTCTGCATTTGCCAGTCCAGCGTCGCCACCACCTTGCCGGACCAGCTGAGCCTGGCGGGGTCGGTGGTGATCACAATCGGATTGGCCTGCGTTCCGGAGTTATTGGGAAATAAACCGCTTTGCGGCTCGCCGAATTTCTGCGCCATGCTGTACATGAGATAGGTCCCGGGCTCCAGATAGATGCAGTCTCCGGGGGTGGCATTGGCGACCACCGCGATGAGGTTCTGGTAGGGGTTCGCCTGCGTGCCGCTGCCCAACTGGCCTGTTCCGGCGGCCGTATAATTGGCGGGCGGGGCCACATAGATCGTCGTGCTGCACGAAGGAGTCGCGAGGCTCACGCCGACGCTGGCCGACGCCGAAGCGATGAAACTCTGATCCTCGGAGGCACCCGAAAAATTCGGAATCGAGGGATCGGCACCCACGGCGAAGGACGCCGTGCTGACACTGGCGCCACTGCTGCCACTGCTGCTGCCTCCGACCGCTACACTGCCACCGCTGCTCCCATTGCTGCTGACGGCGGCGGCACCGGCACCGGAACCACCCGAACATCCCGTCAGCAGAACCAGGGCCACAGTGCTCGCTGCACAAAGCCCCTGGCCCTTCCTTCTCTTCCCGGTCTCCCTATTCATCGATGGATGATTGACTCTAGTAGTGTGGGTTCGCCGTGATCATAGACAGCGCGGGAGCACTTCGCATGGAATAACCGATGGTCGGCGGCACAATGAAGATGCGCGGCGCGCGCGTCGATGAGATTGCCACCGATCGATTTTTTTCAGCCGCCCACCACCGCTTGACCACGAAAGAAAATGACGAGCCCTTCAGTTAATTGCGCAGCTCGCTGCGCACGGGGCATCAGTCGCAGTCGCTGACCGTGCGCGGTGTCGCAGACTTGCCGCATCGGTCGCTCACGCTCCCTGCTGGTCCGCAGATACGGAAGCGGTGGGACAGCGTTCCGCCCAATGGTCAGTGACAGCTGATAGACGGTTGCCGTGCCGGGCTTCAGGTGGATCCTGGATCCATTCCAGCCGCACTGTCGGTCGAAACCGCGTTCGCCGCAGATCAAATCGCATGCAGTTCGTGCCGGTGCATGCCCGCACCCGACCGGTCAGCAGAATCCGGAAGGCTTCGGATATACTCTGCTTTCCAGTTTCAGCATTCCGGGAGCCTGCCATGCGCACCTCAGGATTCCTGCTGTCCACGAACAGAGAAACTCCTGCCGACGCCGAACTCGCCGGTTACCGCCTGATGCTGCGGGCCGGCCTCGTGCGAAGGCTCGCCGCCGGAATGCACGCCTGGCTACCGTTGGGACTGCGGGTGCTGAGGAAGGCGGAAAACCTGATACGCGAGGAAATGGATCGCATCGGTGCGCAGGAAGTGCTCGTGCCGGCGATCCAGCCGGCCGAACTGTGGCTGGAATCCGGACGCTGGGAACAGTTCGGTCCGGAACTGCTGCGTCTGCGTGACCGGCACAATCGCGAATTCTGCCTTGCACCAGCGCACGAGGAAGCCATCACGGGCCTGGTGCGCCACGAGATCAAAAGCTATCGACAACTCCCCGCGAGTTTCTACCAGATTCAGACGGTATTTCGGGACGAAATCCGCCCGCGCTCCGGCATGCTGCGGGCTCGCGAGTCCCTCGTGAAGACCGCCTGCTCGTTCCACAGGGATCCGGTCTCGATGCGGCAGACCTACGATACGATGCTGCAGACCTATTCACGAATCTTCACAGGCCTCGGCCTCGAATTCCTGGTGGCCGTGGCCGACAATCGAGTCGTGAGCGGCGGAGCCTCTCACGAGTTTCACGTGCCGGCCGACGCTGGCGAGGACACCGTGGCCGTATGCAGCCGCTGCCGCTACGCCGCGAACGCCGAATCGGCTCCTGCCCTGCCGCCGATCGGCCGGCGCCCGCTGCCGGGCGCCGCCATGGAGACCGTGGAAACACCGGATCAGCGCTCCATCGACGAAGTGAGCCGCTATCTCGGGACGGTACCGCACCGGATGCTCAAGACGCTGCTGGTACGGGGTTCGGGCGGAATCATTGCGTTGGTGCTGCGCGGTGATCATGAAGTCAACGCCATCAAAGCGGAGAAACTGCCGCTGGTCGCCAAACCCCTCGTATTCGTCACACCAGAAGAAGTACGGATGGCCGCCGGTTGCAGCGCCGGCTCGGTCGGCCCCGTGGGACTCGACATCCCCGTCATCGCGGACGAGAGCGCCATACGCCTGGCCGACTTCATCTGCGGTGCCAACCAGGACGGAGCGCACCTTCGTAATGTGAACTGGGGACGCGACCTGCCCGAGCCGCTCGTCGCCGACATCCGCAATGTCGTGGAGGGCGACCCCTGTCCGCGCAGCGACGGGCGGACAGCGGCCTGTGACGGACAGCTGCACCTGCAGCGCAGCATCGAAGTGGGACAGGTCTTCGAGCTTGGCACCCGCTATAGCGCGGCACTGGGTGCCACCTGTCTCGACGAAAGCGGAAACACCGCAGCCATGACGATGGGCTGCTACGAAATCGGAATATCGCGCACCCTTGCAGCTGCCGCTGAGCAGCATCATGACGCCGGCGGAATCGCCTGGCCCCAGGCTATCGCACCGTTTACGGTCTGCGTGGTGCCGGTCGGTCTGCACCGTTCAGGCCGGGTGCGTGCGGCAGCCGAGCGGCTCTACAGCGACCTGAGCGACGCCGGGATCGAAGTTCTTCTCGACGACCGCGACGAGCGTCCCGGCGTGATGTTTGCCGACATGGACCTCATTGGCATCACGCACCGCGTGGTACTCGGTGAACGCAGCCTTGACCAGGGAACCGTGGAATACAGAAGCCGGCGCACGGGCGAAACCCGCGACATTCCGCTGGCCGAAATCGTGCCGACGCTGCGTGCGCTGCTGGGCAGCTGACGCTGGCGCACACGCGCCTCAGGCGGTCCGGGCTTCCTTGAACGCTGCCTGTTCGATCACTTCCAGGGGCTTGCCCACGGCAAACCCCTGTGCATAGTCGACACCCAGCTCGGCAAGCACCCCGAGAACTTCCGCGTCCTCGACGAATTTGGCGGCCACCGCAATGCCCAGGTCATGAGCCATCGCCACCAGCGACTTCACCAAGCCTCGCGTTTCACCATTGCTTATGATCTCGCGCAACAACCCGGCCTCGAGCTTCAACATGCGGGGCGCGAGCTGCTGCAGATAGCGGAACGATGCGAGCCCTGCGCCGAAATCGTCCATGATCAGGTCGTGGCCGGCGCCGCGAATCTCGCCGGCGAGCCGGCGGGCGCGACCAAGATCTTCCAGCAGGATGCGTTCCGGAATCTCGAACCCCAGCCGCCGTGGATCGACCCCGGCATGTGCTACGGCAGCGCCGACGTGCGCCATGAACCCATTGTCCATCAGGGTCTTGCGCGAAAGATTCACCGACAGTCTGATCTCCGGATCGTGACTGCCCAGAACCGAAAGCTTGTGCGTCACCTTCCGTATCACCATGCGGTCTATCGGAATGCTGAGATCAAACTGCTCGGCACTCTCGAGAAACATCCCGGGAGTAATCAGGAGCCCGTCACGGTCTTCCATGCGCAGCAACGCCTCGTAATGATGCGTGATGTTGCTACGCAGATCGAGCAGCGGCTGGTACAGAAGCAGAAACTGGTCGGTTTCCAGGGCGCGGCGGATGCGCCCCTCCCAGCCGATCTTTGCCTGCAAATGCTCGATTTCGCCGCTCGAGGCGGAATACATCCGCCAGCACCCGCGGCCGCACTGCTTGGCTTCATACATGGCGGCATCCGCAAACATAAGGAGCTCGTTCGCCGAGGTGGTATGCTCGGGCAGCAGCGCAACCCCGATGCTGGCGGAAATGGCCATATGCTTCCCGCCCACCGACGTCGTCGTGGTGCTGAAAAGCTTCAACAGCTTGTTGGCCACCTCCGCGACCGCTTCACCCCGCGTCTCCGGCAGCAATACCGCAAATTCATCCCCGCCCCAGCGCGCGATGTAGTCCGTAGAACGCAGGCCGCGCTGCAGTGCGTCCGCTGCCAGAAGCAGATAACTGTCGCCGGCGGAGTGTCCGTAGGCGTCGTTTATGTACTTGAGTCTGTCCAGATCGATGAACATCATGGCCACCGCGCGCTGGTAGCGTGCCGCGTGATTGGTCCAGCGCTCGAGTTCCTTCTGGAAGCGCCTGCGGTTCAGCAGGCCGGTAAGCGCATCGTGCTCGGCCATGTGGATGACCATTTCATTCGCCTTATGGGCCTCATCCAGGGCACGCTGCAGAGATTCGGTCTTCTCCGCGACCTGCTGTTCCAGACCCTCCGAAAAACGCCGCACCCGCTCCTGGCGCACACCGGCAAATCGGGCAAAGGTACCCAGAAAAAAAGGCGCGGTATCGATCACATAGAGCAATGGACTCAGGGCATGTGCACGCACGATCGCCGCCACCCATCCCTGCGACAGCGAAATCTCGCCGGTAACACAGAGAAACGCGACCGAGCCGATCGGGAAACAAAGCCCGAACAGCGCACCGCAGAGCGTATATTTCGTTGATTCCGACATCCTGGAAACCTTCTCCTTCGTATCGCACCCACCCCGCCCGCACACCACCCTGCACACACCATTGAATCATCGGGCGAGGGTATTCTTGCTGTAATCAATAGCAGGCTCGACGACGAAATACAGCTTTACTATAGGATAGTATTTAGCAAAAACCATGCCGAAACGCATGCTCTCCGGCCCTGCAGGATTCTTCTGCGCGCCTGCAAGCCGTCCGCTCCGCACGTCGTTCGCAAACCGGATCCACGCGGACCTGGCCGGCAGTACCCCAAACCGAACACGGTGCAGCACCATGCCCGGACCGGTGGCCTCAATGCATGCGGCGGCGCACCTCGGTGACATTCGGCAGCTGGTCGATCTGCGCAAGAATCTGACTGAGCGTGCCGATATTGGGGATCTCGAGAGTGAGGCTCATGTGAACCATGTGCTGCTGCTTGTCCGACACGGTATTGACCGCGACGACATTGATGCGCTGGTTCGCAAGCAGCGAAGTAACGTCGCGCAGCAGCCCGGGACGCTCATAGGCCAGCACTTCGACCTCTACCGGATAGGTGGAACCGCCGGATTCCCCCCACCCGACCTCGATAAGACGCTCATCATGCTCGTCATGGTGGCGCAAAGCGTTCGGGCAATCGCTGCGATGAATGGTGACACCCTGGCCGCGCGTGATGAAGCCGACAATGGCGTCCCCGGGGACCGGATTGCAGCAGCGCCCCATGCGCGTGAGCAGGTTTCCGACACCCTGTATCGTCACACCCGCGTGCGGCTTTTGTGCCGGCTGCGGACGGGTCGCGGGAACCGTCGCGGCAACCGTGGCGCGTGGCGGCGCCAGGTCCTGGACCGCCGCCACGATCTGTGCCGGACGCACATCGCCCCGGCCAATGGCGGCCAGGAAATCGTCGACCTTGCCGAAATGGAAGTAGTGCATCAACTTCTCGTAGTTCACGTCGCCCATTCCGAGACGCTGGAACTCGCGTTCCAGTCCGGCACGGCCGGCCGAGACACTGCTCTCGTAATTCTGCTGCCTGAACCAGGATTGCACCCTGGTGCGCGCTTTCGAGGTATGCAGATAACCCAGGTGCGGGCTGAGCCAATCGCGGCTGGGTCCTCCCTCCTTGACCGTCAGAACCTCGACCCGCTCGCCGGTCCTGAGCACATAGGTCAGCGGCACGATGCGGCCGTTCACCTTCGCGCCGCGACAGCGGTGACCCACGTCGGTATGGATGTGGTAGGCAAAATCAAGCGGCGTCGACCCCTGCGGCAGATCGATGATGTTCCCCTTCGGCGTGAAGACATACACGCGCTCGACAAACACCTCCGACTTGAACTGATCGACGAACTCGCTCGCTTCGGCAATCTCGTCCTTCCAATCCAGCAGCTGACGCAACCACTCGATCTTGCGGTCGAATACAGTATCCGGCCTGGCATCCTCCTTGTAGCGCCAGTGGGCCGCAATGCCCAGTTCCGATTGCTGGTGCATTTCGCGGGTACGCAGCTGCACCTCCACCGTCTTGCCATCAGGACCGATCACCGCGGTATGAATCGAGCGATAGTTGTTCTCCTTGGGAGTGGCAATGTAGTCGTCGAACTCCCCGGGGATATATGGCCACAGGGTATGCACGACACCGAGCGCGGCGTAGCAGTCGCGAACCTCGTTAACCAGCACCCTCACCGCACGCACGTCGAAGATCTGGTTGAAATCCTTGCCCTTGCGCTGCATCTTGCGCCAGATCCCGTAAATGTGTTTCGGCCGGCCGGTGACCTCCGCTCCGATGCCCGAGCGCCGAAGCTCGGTGCTCAGCATCTCGACGAAGCGCTCTATGTACTGCTCACGGTCCACCCGGCGTTCTGCCAGCCACCCGGCGATTTCGCGGTAGGCCTGCGGCTCAAGGTGGCGAAACGCGAGATCCTCGAGTTCCCACTTCAGCTGCCAGATGCCAAGACGGTTGGCAAGCGGCGCAAAAATATCCATGGTTTCGCGTGCGACGCGGCGCCCGCTGTCGTCGGGAAGCGCGCCGAGCGTACGCATCAGATGCAGCCGGCTGGCGAGCTTGATGAGCACCACGCTCACGTCCTCGGCCATCGCCAGCAGCATCTTGCGCAGGCTTTCGGCCTGGGCATGTTCCCTTCTGCGCCCGTCGGACGGCTCCTGGATCTCATGGATCATGTCCATCCTCGCGACACCATCCACGAGCAGGGCCACGCGCGCACCAAACTCCTGCCGGATCACGTCGAGTCCGGGCTGGGTCATTTCCACCGCAACGTGCAGCATTCCCGCTGCAATCGTCTCGGGGTCCAGATGCAAATCGGCCAGGATCCGGGCCACCGCCAGCGCGCGGTGCAAATCGGGCGTGCCCACGGCGCCCTCCTGGGCGCCCTGCGCCTGGATAAACAGAGCTGCACGGCGGATGAACTCGCGCTCCTGGGGCCGGTAATCAAGGTGCAGGCTTTCGAGCCAGCCCTCGAGCTCGATCACGTCCTTGCTGCCGACTCCGGAATATTTGCTTGTGACGTTTACCATGAGGCTCCGCCGCCGGGGGATACCGGCGCCCGTTCGCATTTAAGTGATGGGGTCACCGTCCCAGACATCAACGCCCGGGTCTGCCGGCACCGCCGGGAACCGATGGCCGCCGGTCCAGGTCCTGACGGCTTGCGACTGGCCGGCCACCCGGCCACCCGGGCACCGGCCCGCAGCTCGGGATCCGCGAGGGGAATACACCCTGGATCAGGTATTTTGCGACCGGCCGGGACGATAAGGATAGCTTCGGACATTTAGACTGAATATAATTTTAGACGGCATTCATTTTTGTCAGGCTCCTCGGCAGGGATGCATGGACCACCGAACAAACGAGGAGGGGCCAGGGAGGCATTTTCCCGGGGGAGCGGAAGTCGGGTGGCCGCACGGCCTGCGGCGAGGCGCCCCGCGGAGCCGGTTGGAAGTCGTACGTGGTTCCGCACCGATTCTTGCCAGGTTGGAAGAAGGGAATGGCCGGCGCCCGCCCGCACGGCCTGTGAAACGAGCGCGTGGAACACGTGCCGGAATGAACCGTTACACACCCGGAAATTATAGATATTGACGACGATAAGCAACAGCACTTTCAGTCAGGAGCGAAGAAGAATGTTCAAACACAGCCTGTGCGGTTTAATAACATGCGGTATCCTGGTCGCCGTCTCGGGGGCGGCGTTCGCCGCCGGCAATCCGATTGCCGGCAAGGCCAAAGCCTTTGACTGTTCCGGGTGCCACGCCGTGGCCGGATACCGGTACCTGTATCCCTCCAACAGGGTGCCGAAACTCGGCGGCCAGCACGCGGCCTACATCGTGAACGCGCTCAAGGAATACAAGTCGGGAGCGCGTCCCAATCCTACGATGCATGCCAACGCTTCAACCCTCAGCACCCAGGACATGCAGGACATCGCCGCATTCTTCGCCAGCCAGAAAGGCCAATCCGGCAAGTAACAGCCCGAGGAACATGATCGTGATCAGAACAGCAATTATAATGACGGTAACGGGCGCACTCGCCCTCGCTTCAGCAAACGTGCTTGCCGAAGGCAATGCCGCGGCCGGAAAGGTGAAATCGGCGGTGTGCCAGAGCTGTCATGGCGTCGACGGCAACAGCACCAATCCCGAGTTTCCCCGACTCGCCGGCCAGTTCCCGGACTATCTCATCCACGCATTGAAGCAATACAAATCCGGAGCGCGCAAGAATGCCATCATGAATGCATTTGCCGCGCATCTGTCGACCCAGGACATGGAGGACATTGCTGCCTACTTCTCCAGCCAGAAGGGGCTGAAGGTATTGCGTTACACTATGCCCAAGTAAGCCACGCCGCCTTCTCCCCGGGCTCCGGACAGGGATGTCCTGTCCGGTACCCAGGCTTCCCTCGATCAGAACCCGGCCGGAGTCCGCCGACACCCGGCCCGTGGCGGTTCCCGGGGTCCTCAGGGTCCCGCCGCCGGTCGTTCCTGCCGGGCGGGATCGCCGTGTGGCGCGCCAGCGCACCGCGAAGCTCTGTGCGGCCTGCATCTTGAAGCATTGCTCCGCAACCCTCATAGTTCTGGCAATCAGCGCCATCGAAAGCGCGTCGGGACCCGGTCGATCGATGAAATTCAAGGACTACTACAAGATCATGGGGCTCTCGCGTGACGCCAGCGCCGACGAGATCAAGCGAGCCTATCGCAAACTCGCACGCAAGTATCACCCCGATGTGAGCAAGGAACCTCAGGCCGAGGAACGCTTTAAGGAGCTTGGCGAGGCCTACGAGGTGCTGCGCGACACAGAGAAGCGTGCTGCCTACGATCACCTTGGCGCTTCCTGGCAGCCGGGACAGGATTTCACCCCGCCACCGAACTGGCAGGGGGGCGGGTTCGAGTTCCACCAGGGCGCTGCCGACCCCGCGGCGAACCATCATTTCAGCGACTTCTTCGAATCCCTCTTCGGGCACGCATTTCACGCTGGAGCCGGGGCAACGGGCGCCGGCCCGCGCACGCGCGGGCAGGACCAGCATTCCAAAATCACGATCAGCCTCGATGACGCCTACCACGGCGCGACGCGCATCATTCAGCTGGCTGTGCCGGAATGGGATGCCACGGGCAGCAGGGTCATGCGCAATCACGCACTCCAGGTCCAGATCCCGCACGGCGTCGTTCAGGGACAGCAGATACGCCTTGCCGGACAGGGCGCTGCGGGGGCGGGCGGCGGCCCGCGCGGAGACCTTTACCTCGAGGTCCAGTTACAGCCCCATCCGCTTTTCAAGTCCGAAGGGCACGACATCTACCTCAATCTGCCGCTCACCCCCTGGGAGGCGGCACTCGGGGCCCAGCTCACGGTACCCACACTCGGCGGCAATGTCGAAGTCAAGATCCCTGCGGGTTCGCAGTCCGGGCAGAAACTGCGGCTCAAGGGACGCGGCCTGGGCAGCAAGACCCGCGGAGATCAGTACATCGTGCTCCAGATCGTGGCGCCACCGGCGATGACTCCGGCCGCCAGAGAGTTCTATGAGCGGATGTCACGGGAACTGCCGTTCAATCCGCGCAGCCACATGGGGGTTTAAGGTGCCAGACAAGACCGTGACGATCACCGCCACCGTGCTCGACGAAGACGTGATGCTCTCCGTCGACCAGCTTTGCGCGTCGCTCGGGCTGGAGCCGGATGATCTCATTGCATACGTGCAGGAAGGTCTGGTGGAGCCGCGCGGTACAGGCCCGCAGACCTGGAAGTTTCCCGGTCCGGCGCTGAAGCGCCTGCACACCGCGTTGCGACTTGGGCGGGAACTCGAAATCGACTTTGCCGGCACCATCCTGGCCGTTGACCTGCTGGAGGAGATCGAACGTCTGCGTGCGCGGGTGCGCGCGCTCGAACAACTGCTGGGCGAGACGCGCTAGCACGCCGCGGCATCCGGTCCGCTACGCCTGCGCCGCCCGCCCGACCGGTGGAATCCGCTCACTGCCGGAGCCTGTCGGGGCGTACCTCAAGCTTGCACATCGCCGCCCCGTTGTTCACACTGGAATGCAACAGAACCGGAATTACATCGCTCACCGTGGGTGAGGCTGTCTGCAGGAGGCCTCATGCGTTTCCGTGAAGGCGACGCTGTCAACGTATCGATCCACGTTCGCGCGCGCCAGTGCTGTCCGGGCATCAGGTTTCATGAAGAAACGCTGAGCCGGGCAGCGCGTCAGTCCGGTGTCCCACGCGACGATCGGGGTCGACTCCGTGGCCGCGACGCCGCTGCGCGACTGGCGGACGCGGTGCTGAAGGAGCGCCGGGCAGGGCCTGCCCCTCCTCCGGTATCGCGCTGAAACCGGGGTTACCGGAGCGCGCCGTGCGCACCGACCGGTGCACGGTGAGCCGGAAAGCAAGTGCTCGTGTGGCGGATCACTGCAACAGCCGGACTGCCGGCTCGGCCGGACCCGCCGACAGACTATAATTCACCTTGATCTGCCGCGTGCCGGCGCACGGTTTGCCGCCCTGGCTACGAGGTGATCGGGCGGCGCATGCCGCCGTCGTTCCGCGGCTTGCGGACAGGGGATGCGCCGGACCTTTCAGAGCGGGCTATCCTCACCGGGGACAGCCGCACGAAAGCGAATGCGAGGAAACAGCCGGTGTTCCAGCGGATAACGCGTCTCTCCGCCTTATGGGCGGTCATGGCATCACTGGTGCTGGTGGCTCCGGCCCTCGGCGCCAGCCGGCCGCCGGTGGTCGATCCGGTGCTCAAGGCGCTGCTCAAGAAGGCCGTGAGCGATCCGCGCAGTTTCCGCGACCGATACTCCGCCGAGGTCTGGCTCATGGACATGTCGCAACGCCTCAAGTCGCGCATCCCCAACGACGCCTTCCGCATGAAGCTGCTCGAGAACGTGCATTACGAGGCCATCCGCGCCGGCCTCAAGCCGGAACTGGTGCTTTCGGTAATCCAGGTGGAAAGCAATTTTCATCGCTTCGCGATTTCCGCTGCCGGCGCCCGCGGTCTCATGCAGGTGATGCCGTTCTGGCTCAGGGAAATCGGAAAACCGGGAGACGACCTGTTCCGCGTGCAGACGAACCTTCGCTACGGGTGCACCATCCTCAAGTACTACCTGGACAAGGAGCATGGCAACCTGAGCCACGCCCTCGCCCTCTACAACGGCAGCCCGGGCCGGGATCGCTATGTGGCGCAGGTATACCAGGCGTTTCAGAGGAGCTGGTTTTCGCAATGAGCAGCTGCCCGCCTCAATAGTGGATGTTGAATCCTGCGAACTGCTCGGCCGGCGCCGGAAAGCATGCCACCTCCGTCACCCGGGCCGCGGGAGGACCCTGCCACAGCCACGCTTCGAGCTGCCTGAGCTGTTGATCCGCGCCGCAGGCAACCACCTCTACGGTCCCGTCATCCCGGTTTCGCACCCAGCCGCGGAGTCCGAGGCGCTGTCCCTCGTGCCGGGTTGCGGCGCGGAAGAACACTCCCTGGACCCGGCCCGACACGACAAAGCGCATGCAGGGTGACGATATCATTCCCGCTTCATGCATCAACCAGTTCGCCTCAATATCTGCAGGCGCCCGACAACGACTGCGCCCCGCATCACCGGGCGCCGGCACGGACCCCGGCCAATCGCCTGAGATATAATGACGCGCCGACGGATCTCAAGACAACCCGGACCGTCCGCTATCCGCCTATCGCCACCCAGGAGCCGATATGACCGCATCCTTCCGCACGGAAAAAGACAGCCTTGGCGAGTTTTCGGTGCCTGCCGACGCCTGGTACGGCATCCAGACCGCGCGCGCCGCAGGCAACTTTCCGATTTCCGGACGACGCCCCGACCGCGACTTCATCATCGCCCACGCCCGCATCAAATATGCTGCGGCACGCGCAAATCTCGCAGCCGGATGGCTCGATGAGCGCAGCACACAGGCCATCCTGCAGTCTGCCGCAGCCATCATCGACGGGAACTACCACGAGGAATTCGTCGTTGACCGCTTCCAGGCCGGCGCAGGAACGAGCCATAACATGAACACCAATGAGGTCATTGCCAACCTGGCCAACGTGGCCCTGGGAGGAAAAAAGGGCGAATACCGGCCCGTCAATCCCAACGATCACGTCAACATGGGCCAGAGCACGAATGACACCATTCCCACGGCGATCCGCCTTGCCGCGCTTGCCAAACTGCCGCGCCTTCTGGCAGCAGCCGAGGCGATGGCTGCGGAGTACGAGCAGATCGGCCGGCGGGAGGCCCAGACCGTCAAGAGCGGACGCACCCATCTGCAAGACGCCGTACCCACCACGCTCGGAAGGGAGTTCCAGGCTTACGCCTGGACTTTGCGCCGTTGCGCGGATGCGCTACGGGCCACGCGATTGCTGCTGTGCGACATCGGGCTCGGCGGTTCGGCAGTCGGCACCGGCCTCAACACGAGTCCCGGCTATGCCGAACGTGTCGCGCAGGAACTTGCGCAGCTCACCGGTGAGCCGATCCGGGCCGGCGCCGATCTGAGCGCACAGATGCAGTCGATGTCCGACCTGATGCAGCTGTCCGGCACGATCCGTACGCTCGCGCTGGAACTCACCCGCATCAGCAACGACATGCGTTTGCTGGCCTCCGGACCGCGCACCGGCCTGGCCGAGATCGTGCTGCCTGCAGTGCAGCCCGGATCGAGCATCATGCCGGGAAAAGTCAATCCGGTGATGTTCGAGATGCTGAACCAGGTTTGTTACCAGGTCATCGGTCAGGACACGGCCGTCGCCCTCATGGTCCAGGCCGGGCAGCTCGAACTGAATGTGATGATGCCGGCTCTCGGCTCGGCGCTGTTCGACGCAATGGATTGGCTTACCAATGCCATACGCGCCGCCACCGAGAAAAATCTCAAGGGACTGACCGTCGACCGCGCACGCTGCCGCGACTATGCGCACGGCAGCGTCGGTCTCGCCACGCTGCTCAACACCGCCATCGGCTACGCCGCGGCCGCCGAGGTCGCCAAGGAATCACAGCATAGCGGGCGTCCGGTGCGTGATATCGTGGCCGCACGTGGGCTCATGAGCGCGGACCGGTTCGAACGGCTGGTGGAAGAGGCCGCAATACGCGGCAACATCGAAAAGCCGTGACCCGCGACGGGCGTGCCGCATCCACCGCCCGGCGTTCTGCTCCGGCATGTCGCGGGCGCTTCGCACCCTCCCCGACCGGCCCGCTGCACTTCGGATCCCTGGTTGCCGCAACCGGCAGCTTTCTGCAGGCCCGTAGCCGAGGCGGGGAATGGATTGTGCGCATCGAGGATCTGGATCCGCCGCGCGTCGTTGCCGGCGCAGCCGACGGAATACTGCGCACGCTCGAGGCATTCGGGCTCGCCTGGGACGGCCCCGTGGGCTTCCAGAGCCGCAATGACGCGGCGTATCGCGATGCACTTGCCAGGCTGGAATCCCACGGAGCCCTGTACGGCTGCAGCTGCACGCGCAGTGAAATCGCCGATTCCAGCGTACGCGGCATAGACGGCCCGGTCTATCCAGGGACCTGCCGCGATGCGCGGCGCAATGGCCCCGCCCTGCGGGTGCGCACCGCGGCCGAAGAGATCGCGTTCTTCGATCTCATTCAGGGCGAGGTACGCTGTGCGCTGGCGCGCGAAATCGGTGATTTCGTGGTGCGGCGCGCGGATGGCCTGTATGCCTATCAGCTTGCCGTGGCGGTGGATGACGCGGCGCAGCGGGTCACCGAAGTGGTGCGCGGTGCCGATCTGCTTTTCTCCACGCCCCGCCAGATCCACCTGCAGAGGCTGCTCGGTCTTGCCACCCCGCGGTATGCACACCTGCCGCTGGCGGTGGACCGGCACGGCGAAAAGCTCGGAAAGCAGACGTATGCTGCCGCAATCGGCGGTCACGAACCGGTTGCGGTACTTTTCGAAGTGCTTCGGTTTCTCGGACAGCGGCCTCCGGACGAACTGCGTGAAAGCGACCTGGACAGTTTCTGGCGCTGGGCTATCGATCACTGGCAGGTGCAGCGGGTACCGCCGCAAGCGCCCCCGGTCGGCGACCCGGCTGCCGCAGCACGTCAGCGCTAGCAGGCACGCCACGCCGCAGTCGCGCGCGGCACGCGTGCGAGGGATGACGGTACCCGGGATCGGCACCGGCATGACTGGCCCAACCCCGCCTTCAGGTCAGGCCAGGTCAAACACCAGCAGTTCGGCGCCTCTGGCAGAATCCAGCACGAGCTCCGGTTCGCCGGCAATCTTCGCGCCATCGCCCGCGCCAAGCTGCCGGCCATTGATGCGTACCGTGCCGCGCGCCACCTGCACATAGGCCCGCCGACCCGGGCCGAGCATGTAACGGGCGCTGTCGCCGCCATCAAATCGCCCTGCGTACAGCGATACATCCTGATGGAGGAGGACCGAACCGTCACGCCCGTCGGAGGACGCCACCAGCCTCAGCCTTCCGTCAAACTCCTGCGGCCCGAAATGACGCTGCTCATAGCTCGGCGCCAGACCGCTTTCACGCGGCACAATCCAGATCTGCAGAAAGTGCACGATCGCATCCGGCGATGCATTGTATTCGCTGTGGCGAACACCGGTGCCGGCACTCATGCGCTGCACGTCTCCTGCACGGATTACCGAGCCGTTGCCCATGCTGTCCTTGTGCTCCAGAGAACCGTCCAGCACGTAGGTAACGATTTCCATGTCGCGATGGCCGTGGGTCGGAAATCCGGTTCCGGGATTCACCCGGTCCTCGTTGATGACGCGCAGATGACCGAAACCCATGTGTACTGGATCGTGGTAATCGGCAAAAGAGAATGTATGGAAGCTGTCCAGCCAGCCGTGATTAGCATGACCGCGCGTTTCCGACTTGCGGATTTCAATCATGATGCACCCCGTCAGCCTGGTTCGGCACACAGGCGGATGATTCGTACATATTATTTAGTGGCCGGGCTTCCGTGGCCACGCACGGATGGTAACTTCATGTGGCGGCCGCGCGCCATCCCCAGATTCCTTACGTGAGGCAACGAATCGATTTCACCCGGATTTCCAGGTGAGGCAACAGGTCCTTCCGGGTGAGACGCCCCTGCACGCGCTGGCATTCGCCATACATTATCGTTTGCTTATATGCACGCAAATCATCTCCGCAGGACAGGTTCCAATACTGCTTGCGCGGGAAGGCGGGCCCTAATATCTTGGCGTTCTCATCAACAACAGTGGGAGGACATCTCATGGCGGCGGACGCATCCAAAATGGCGAATCCTGCACCGCTCGGTCTCGTCGGTTTCGGGCTTACCACGGTAATTCTGAGTCTGGTTAACGCCGGCGTGTTGCCGCCGGGCGGAGAGCAGGTGGTGATTCCGCTCGCTTTTGCGTATGGCGGTCTCATACAGATGATTGCCGGCATACTGGAATTTCGTACTGGCAATACCTTCGGCACCGTGGCATTCCTCAGCTATGGCGCATTCTGGTGGTGGTTTGCCCTTCTGGTCCTGCTCGGTGGCCATGGCATACTCGATTTGTCACAAGCGGGAAGCGCGATCGGCGTCACACTGATCGGGTGGGGCGTTTTCACGCTTTACATGTGGATCGCCACATTCCGGCTTAGCAAGGCGCTATGGTGGATTTTCCTGACCCTGTGGATCACATACTTCCTGCTCGGATTCGGCGCTTTGTTCGGCAAAAGCGAGATGCATGTCGCAGGCGGGTGGCTCGGTCTCGTCTGCGGCCTGCTCGCCATGTACACGAGCTTCGCCTTGGTCACGAATGCAACGTTCGGCAAGACGGTGATTCCGGTAGGTGCGCCGCCCGGCTGAGGAAGGATGGGGGGTTCGGGGGCGGCCGCCTCGTGCGGCCGCCCGAGCTGGCACAGGACAGACACTGTCTTCAAACTGCTTGCCGGGCACATAATGAAATTAAGGTGTGCACGCGTTTCTTAGCCGCCGGCCGTACCACAGCAGCGTACACACTGCGTAAAAAATGCGCGAATATCCACAATGCAAACGGCGTTCCGTGCTGCACCGCTAGACCAGGAAAATGTGTTATTTTCCGGGCACGGGCGGATTGCGGGTTTGGTGCTCGGCACGACAGCGATGTAACCTTTGCGAATCCCTCCATAGCGGTTCGCGAAGACAGTGAAACGAGGTAAGAGACCATGTCAAGCGAGAAGGTATATAACGTTCCGGCAGCGCTCGCAAAAACTGCCCATATTTCCGCGCAGCGTTACCAGCAGATGTATGCCCGTTCAGTCTCCGACCCGGACGGCTTCTGGGACGAACAGGCCAGGGCGTTCCTCACCTGGTCCAGGCCATGGAACAAGGTTTCCGACTGGGATTTTCAGAAAGCCGGCATCCGCTGGTTCATCGGCGCAAAGCTCAATGCCTGCTACAACTGCGTAGACCGTCATCTGGAAGAGCATGGCGATCAGATCGCAATCATCTGGGAGGGGGACGATCCCTGGGCTGACCGCCGGATCACCTACCGCGAACTGCACGAACACGTATGCCGTCTGGCAAACGTTCTAAAGAGCCGTGGCGTCAGGAAGGGAGACCGCGTCTGTATCTACATGCCGATGATCCCGGAGGCAGCATACGCCATGCTCGCCTGCGCCCGCATCGGTGCCGTGCATTCGGTGGTGTTCGGAGGATTCTCTCCCGAATCCCTGAAGGACCGTATTCTCGACTCCGACTGCCGCGTGGTGATAACGGCGGATGAAGGCATTCGCGGCAGCAAGAAGATTCCGCTCAAGAACAATACGGACAAGGCCGTCATGACGTGCCAGAACGTACACACCGTGCTGGTCGTGAAGCGCAGCGGCGGCCCGGTAATTTGGCACGATAACCGCGACATCTGGTACCACGAGGCGATGGCCGAGGCTGCTCGCGACTGTCCGGTCGAAGAAATGGACGCCGAGGACCCGCTGTTCATCCTCTACACCTCGGGCTCCACAGGCAAGCCCAAGGGTGTCCTGCATACAACGGGCGGCTACCTGCTGTTTGCAGCGATAACCCACAAGTATGTCTTCGATTATCACGACGGAGACATCTACTGGTGTACCGCTGACGTCGGCTGGGTAACGGGACACTCGTACATTGTCTACGGTCCGCTCGCAAACCGGGCTACCACGCTCATGTTCGAGGGCATTCCGACCTACCCTACGGCATCGCGCTTCTGGGAGGTCATCGACAAACACAAGGTCAACATCTTCTATACCGCGCCCACGGCGATCCGTGCGCTGATGCGCGAAGGCGACGAACCGCTCAAAAGCACGCGGCGCACGAGTCTTCGGGTGCTCGGAACCGTCGGCGAGCCCATCAATCCCGAAGCATGGGAGTGGTATTACCGGGTGGTCGGCGATTCGCGCTGTCCGGTGATGGACACGTGGTGGCAGACCGAAACCGGAGGAATCCTGATAACACCGCTGCCCGGCGCAACCCGCCTCAAACCCGGATCCGCTACACACCCGTTCTTCGGAATCGTGCCGGCACTGGTCGACGCCGAAGGAAAGCTCGTGGAAGGTGCCGGCAGCGGAAACCTGGTGATCACCCGCTCCTGGCCCGGCCAGATGCGCACCATCTACGGCGATCATTCGCGCTTCATAGACACCTATTTCAAGACTTATCCGGGGATGTATTTTTCCGGAGATGGCGCACGGCGCGACTCCGACGGCTACTACTGGGTAACCGGACGCGTCGATGACGTGATCAACGTCGCCGGACATCGGCTGGGAACCGCCGAGGTGGAAAGCGCGCTGGTACTGCATGAAGCCGTGGCCGAGGCGGCAGTGGTCGGGTTTCCCCACGACATCAAGGGCCAGGGGATCTACGCCTACGTGACCCCGATGGCCGGCATCGAACCGAACGACAAATTGCGCCAGGAACTGGTCATGCTGGTCCGAAGCGAGATCGGCGCCATCGCGACGCCCGATGTCATTCAATGGGCACCCGGGCTGCCCAAGACGCGCTCCGGCAAGATCATGCGCCGCATCCTGCGCAAGATTGCGGCCAACGAAACAGATTCCCTGGGGGATACCACGACACTCGCCGACCCGGCGGTCGTCGATGACCTCATCAAGAATCGCGCAACCAAGTAGGGGTGCTGCGCGCACCAAGCGGCAGAAGGCGCGCGCTGTGCCAGTGCGTTACGAACGCCGACCGGCCAGTCGGAACCTGCGCCGACGCCGGCCGACCCGCGGCCATGTGCGCACTGCGGGCCAAGCGCCACCTCCCGGGCAAGGCCGCGGCCCCCGGCGCTCGTGCCATCGCCATGTTTGGGCAGCACGGCGATCGTAAGCGGCCGCCAGAATACCGGGTTCAGCATCCGCAGCCCGCATGCGAAGGGCCCCATCGGAAGCAACCCCGGAACCAGGCGGGCACCCCACCACCTCTCACAGCGTTCCGGCTCCGGTCGAACGTAACGGGAACGGCGTAAGGCGGTCTTCCGACAATGCGCCAGAGACCGCGGTGGTCACCAGCAGCCAGGACCATTTCGAATTCATTGATTTCCCCCGCCATGGGCCGGTCCGGCTCCGGAAGGGCAGGAAAGTGATATCACCCGGGAAAGATGCTAGATTTGAAGAAGATCTGATAAAAAAACGAGCCAAAAGAATTATTAAAACATAAGCAGATTCATACGCGTTCAGGTCCGAGTGCTCCCGACAATACTCTAGGCATGCGATGACCCTACAATTTGCCCTTCCGCAGCTGTCCGGTTCGGTTGTGGTCAACTTCGACCCTGCCGAAACCGAACGCTGGCTCGCCGACCTGCCGGTGCTGAACACGGCTGAATCCAGCCACCAGCTGATCAGCGCGCTGATCCGGTTGAACCGCCAGCCGCTCGACGCCAAGACCCGGCTCCGGCTTCTCGAGATTTACCGCCGGCCCGTACAGATCGTCTGCACTGAACAGCGGAGGCGCTACCTTGGCCTGCCCTTGCCTCTGCCGCAAGACAGCAGGCTGGTGGCAGAGCGCGTGCACCAGTTCCAGGTCGAGATGGCATATGGCTATAAGCGCATCGTTCTCGGCCTCAGCGAGAGCAGCGTGCCGGACCCGGAAGCGACACCGGAACTTGCGCTGGCGACGCAGCGCGCAATCCGTTATCTCACACAGGTTATCAGCCGCTCCTATGAACTCTACGCACCCGTCCCGGAAGGAACGTGGCGTGAGATGCATGAGCTTTACCGCTATGCCGAGACCAGGGGAATCACGGCAGTGCCGGTAGACGACGGATTCAACGCTGCCGTCGCACACAGCAGCGTCGGACATGCGTATAAACAGGCACTGCTGCTGGGCTTCAGCGACCCCTATCATCTCCCGGCTCAGCTATTGCAGAAAATAGACCAGTACCTCGACGCCTATGCGCCGCTGGCCCAGATCACTCCGGTGATGGCCGCGCTCAAGGCCGAGTGCCAGTTTCTGGTCAGCCTCGAGAGCGATCGCGCCGGCATTGGCGACACCCGAAACCTGCGGTTCACTACGGAATCACCGTACCGGCTGCTCGATACGGTCGGGCTTGTGCTAACCATGCACGAGCAGCTCAGTGCGCTGCGAAACGGCGTGCAGCCAACACCCGACACCCTTGGAAAGGATTTCTACGCCAACCGCGGGCAGGAGATGCTCATGCGCCTCATCACTTCGTGGGGCGTGAACCCCAAGCGGTATTTCTCGCGAACGCCCAGGGATGATGCGAAAGCCGGGGTCGTCCGCGGAATCGGCAACATACGACTTTGCGTCAATGGCGGCGCGCCATTCATGCCGAGCACAACGGAAGTGGGACCGCAACCGGCGCGCCGGGAAGTCGGCAGCCAGAACGCAGGGCCCGGCGCGCCTGTAGATCAAAAGACAATTCCGGGCGAGCCGTGGATTCTGCTGGACGAAAGTGCGGGCGGATTTTCGCTCGGATCGAGCGATGCAGCCGGCCGGCACGTCCAGGTCGGAGACCTCATCGCAGTGCGGATCGTCGACCTGAAAACAGAGTGGGAAATTGCCGTCGTGCGCTGGGCGCGCAGTTCCGAATCAGACCAGATCGAGATCGGGGCTCAGCGACTCGCCCCCGCCGCGGAACCTGTCGCAGTCGCAGTGAATGGTGCACCCGGAAACAATTTCGCGATGGCGCTGCGACTGCCGGAGATCAAGCCCCTGCGACAGCCGCAAACCCTGATCACACCGTACGGATCGTTCAAGCCGCAACGCATCCTGATTCTCGACGATGGCTTGCGCACCCATCAAATACGCGCTACCCGGCTCGTGAACCAAACCGGCTCGTTCGACCAATTCGAGTTTGTGTTTCTGGACTGACCCCGGATACCGCCTGGCTCCGCCGTGCCGCCTCCTATCCGCTTCCTGTTCGGCGGCCGGCGCTTTGCCTCCGGCTTCCTCCAGATTCGCAGTCGCCCGCGACACCCTGGCTAATTCTTCCCCCTGTCTGGCGTACCAAAAAAAAGGACCCCGCAGGGTCCTTTTTCGCTTGCCAAACTGGATCAGGTATCTTCGCGGATACGGCTCACTCGCCGCGCAGATAGGCCCGGTCGGCAGATCCTTCCACACCCAGCTTCCAGGCACCGCGGGTCTTGGCATAGTGCATCGCGCGATCCACTGCAGCGCTCGATGCGCCGCGCTCGATGCTGAACTGCTGGCCCGGGAAAATCAGGTCCGGACCGTGCTTGATCTCGGCGCTGTTCGCCTTGTAGATGAGCGGCCATTCGTACGGGTTGCCGTAGATCTGGCTCTGGCCAGCGATCGTCCACAGACAGTCACCACGGTTGACCTCGTAGCTCGAAATGGCTTCCGGGGTCGTGGAAGCAGCCTGGCTCTCAGGGGCCGAAGGCTGAGGGGCGGGAGCACTCGCTGCCGGTGTCTGCGCGGGAGGTGCCGTCTCCTGCTTCGGTGTCGTCGCACATGCACCCAGGGCCACGGCCATCGCCACAAACAGAGAGGCCTTCACGCCTCCCGCCAGCTTGTTACTCATTTTGGTGTATCTCCGAAACGGGTTAGTTGTTATTGCAATGGGATCGGTCTACCAAAAAATTAGCACTCCGCTTACTGCAATGTCAAGAAGATACCGCTAGAATTCCGTCATCCTGGACGATTGGCCGGGGACCATTGCCAGGCATTGCGAGCGAGCATGCGACAACTTTTAGAATTCAATCAAATTGGAATGCGCATCGCCGTGCGCACGCAATGCGCGTCCGCCGGGAGCGGCGGCGCGGGATTGGCGGCGCGGAGCGCACGGTGGAACCAGATCGGATACTTCCGTGCATTCCCGCTGCGGCGGGCACGGATGGTTACACCCGAAACCGTACCGGGATGGGTGCCGGATCGGGCCGTACCAACCCACCGGGGCGGTATATTCCGGTCGGGTGCGCGGCGCCTAAGGTACGCATCCGGCGGCCCACTCGCCCGGACGCAGGCAAGGCGAGGCGAACGTGCCGGAGTACGCTGTCCGTGACGGAAATTCTCGTCCTGTATTACAGCCGTTACGGAGCAGTCGAGGAGATGGCGCAACAGCTCGCCCGCGGAATCGAAAAAGTCGGCGGAACACAGGCCCGTATCCGCACGGTTCCACCGGTCGGGCCGACCTGCGACCCTGACACCCGCAGCATCCCGGATGCCGGCGCTCCCTACGCGACACTCGAGGATCTGCGGGAGTGCGCGGGTCTGGCGCTCGGAAGCCCGACACGCTTCGGAAACATGGCAGCACCCATGAAACATTTTCTCGACAGCACCGGGCAGCTGTGGCTGTCGGGAACGCTGATCGGCAAACCGGCGGCAGTCTTTACCTCGACTGCAACGCTGCATGGGGGGCAGGAGACTACGCTGTTGTCCATGATGCTGCCGCTGATGCACCATGGCATGCTGATCGTGGGCCTGCCCTACAGCGAACAAGCCCTGAGCAAGACCGCAACCGGCGGTACGCCGTACGGCGCAAGCCATGTAGCCGGCGAGGGCAATGACCGCCCTTTGTCGGCCGAAGAGAAGCATCTTTGCCAGGCGCTGGGAACACGCCTTGCCACCATCGCCCAAAGGCTCGCCGTCCATGAAAAGACGCGCTGAGCGGCATGTGCCGCTGTCGCGGCGCACACGTGCGCTGTATTTGCTTTCCGTCGGGAGCTACATCGCGCTGATCACTCTGTCGGTACTGTGGGAGGGCTGGCTGGCGCCCGCTGCCGGCACATCTCCGGAGCTGTGGCTCATCATCAAGTCCGTGCCGCTGCTGCTGCCGCTCTTTGGCCTGCTGCACGGCAAGCCGTACACCTATGCCTGGGCGAGTCTGCTTGTGCTCCTGTATTTCATCGAGGGCGTGGTACTCACCTATACCTACCACTCGCAGCCGCTTTCGTTCCACGATACTTTCACCTGTGCGGCAACCGAAACCGCACTGTCCACGGTCTTCATCGTGAGCGCACCGTTCTTTGCGCGGTTCCGTGCAATCGAATTGTTGAGCGAGACCGCCGGCTAGCACCACGGCGGCTTGTGCGCCGCTATGCGCAGTTCTCTTCCTGCAGAACGCGCAGGAACGGAATCGTCAGGCGCCGCTGGGCCGCCAGAGACGCCTGGTCGATGCGATCGAGCAGCCGGAACAATGCCTGCGGATCACGCGGATAACGCGAAAGAACATAGCGTGCCACCTCTTCACCCATATCCAGACCGCGGTTAGCCGCCCGCAGACGCAGCGCCGCGAGCTTGTCGTCATCGGTCAGGGCGTGGATCTGGTACACCAAACCCGTACACAAACGCGTTGCAAGATCCGGCAGAACCGCCCCAAGGTGCGCCGGACTGGCGGTCGCAGTCGCGAGCAGCAGGCCTGCGCAAGCGCGCGTGCGCTCATGCAGGTGCAGCAATGCAGTCTCCCATGGGCGGTTGCCGGCGACCGCCTGGATATCATCGAGGCAGATGAGCGCCGAGGAGTCTAGGTCCTCGAGGACCTGCGGCGGACATGTCGCACTCATTTGCAGCGGGACATATGCCGGTGCGAAACCCTGCTCCTGCACCAGGCGCGCGGCCGCCTCCAGCAGGTGGGTCTTGCCGCAGCCGGATTCCCCCCACAGAAAGATCTGATCGAATTCTGCCGGGCCGCCCTGTGCTGCCGTCACGGCCACCCGCCCGGCCGCTGCCTTGATGCGGGTCAGCACTTCGCGATTCCGGAGATCGTAGAAATTGCCGAACGACGACCCGTCACGCAGCCGCACATCGAGGGCAAGCTGCCGGCCGGTGCGCGACGTGCCGCTCACTGCTGCCCTGCCGGCCCGGAGGCGGAACCGGACGTGCTGGAATGCGCCTGAAAATGGCGCCCCGCCACCACCAGGATGGCAGCCCCGGGCAGCGCCAGAAGCACACCCATGAAGCCGAAAAGCTGCCCGCCCGCCATGACCGCAAAAATCACCGCGACCGGATGCAGGCCGATGCGTCCACCGACCAGATGGGGGGTCAGCACCGTGCTCTCCAGCGTCTGTCCGATGGCGAATACCACGCCGACCCAGACCAGCACGGAAACGTCCTGGAACTGCAGCCAAGCCGCCACTCCGGCGGTCACAAGACCCGTGATGAACCCGAGATAGGGAACAAAGCTCGCGATACCTGCCAGCAGCCCGATCGGCAGCGCCAGCTCGACGCCGACCAGCCACAGCCCGAGCGAATACACCATCGCCAGCACCAGCATGACGGAGAGCTGGCCACGCAGCAGGGCCGCGAGAACCCTGTCGGTCTCGCGCGCGATCGCTATTGTCGTATCGCGGCTGGCCCGGGGAAGAAGCGCCGGCACCCGCGCGAGAATACTGTCCCAGTCACGCAACAGATAGAACGTCACGACCGGAACCAGCACAAGGTCCAGTATCCAGCTGGCAAGGCGCGCGCCGGAACGGCTCGCATAGCCCAGAAACTGCCCCGCTACGCTGCCCAGATCACGCCAGTGCCGGACGAGCTCATTCCTCAGGGCATTCATGTCCATGTGCGCCGGGCCGCCCGTGACCCGGCTGATCCACGGCAGCCACCGGTTCTGGATCACGACCAGATAGCCGGGCAGCTTGGCAGCGAAGACGGTGAGCTGGTTCTGAAGCACCGGAATAAGCCCTACGATCAGGCCGACCAGACCCGCGATGAACAGCGCAAACACCAGGATCACTCCGAGGACGCGCGGCACATGCCTGCGCTCTAGCCGTGCCACCAGCGGGCTGGCAACATAGGCCAGGAGGGCAGACAGCAGGAATGGCGTCAGTACCGGGCCAAGGAGGCGCAGCAGCATTCCCACGGCTGCTGCACCCAATAGCCACCAGACCCAGGAGCGCTGCGTCCCGGTCATCGCGTATCGCGCTCCGGTCGCTCGTCCGCCGCGCGAGACGGCACCGACGGGGTCTTGGCCGCGGCAATATCCTTCATGACCCCCCAGGTCCACAAATAGTGCACACCACTCGCGACCGTTGTGGCGAGCACGGCATAGTCGAGAAAGTGATCGATTCCGGCAAGTGCCAGATGCATGGCCTGTTGCGCGAGGATGATGCAGATCAAGGAGATCTGCATGAGCGTGTTGAGCTTGCTGAGATAGCTGGGTCGCATGGTTACCGGCCCATACAGCGAGGTATAGACCAGATAGCCGCCGACGATCAGCAGATCGCGGAACGCCACGCCGAGCATGAGCCAGAACGGAATGTACTCGAGCACGGTAAGCATGACATACGCGCTGACCAGCAGGATCTTATCCGCCGCAGGGTCCAGGATCGCACCGAGCCGGCTGGTCAGGTTGAAGCGCTTTGCGAGAAATCCATCGAGCGCATCGGAAACCCCTGCGATGAGGAAGATCACCAGTGCGGTCCCGAAATGACGGCTCTTGATCGCCAGGATCAGTACCGGCACCAGCGCTATCCGCGACAGGGTGATGGCATTGGGCAGCTGCGACAGATTCATAGATTTGGAAACCGGCTTCAGGTACCCGTCGGGAACCGCATGTGCCGGCGCACTGCCCGGCAAGCACTGGCCACATGCGGATAGTCCACGCCTGCGCGCCCGCCACCCACGCTATGCGAAGCCATGCAGGGAAGTCAAGGTTTGCAGCCGTGCCCCCGGCGGCCTACCATTGCCGTCCGTGCCCTGGAGGCTTCCGTGAACAAGCCGCAAAACACATCCCTGACCTACCGCGACGCGGGGGTCGACATCGAAGCGGGCGACGCCCTGGTCGAGGCCATCAAACCGGTCGCAAACAGCACCCGGCGCGCCGGCGTGCTGGCGGGACTGGGCGGGTTCGGCGCCCTGTTCCAGATTCCGCCAGGCCAGTATCGCGAGCCGGTGCTCGTTTCCGGCACGGACGGCGTCGGCACCAAGCTCAAACTTGCAATAGAGTGCGGCCGGCACGACACCATTGGTATCGACCTCGTGGCGATGTGCGCCAACGATATCGTCGTGCAGGGGGCCGAGCCGTTGTTCTTCCTCGACTACTTTGCAACCGGCAAGCTTGACCTGGCGGTGGCGCGGGATGTAATCGCAGGCATCGGCGAGGGCTGCAGACAGGCCGGCGCCGCGCTGGTGGGCGGAGAAACCGCGGAAATGCCAGGAATGTACGCCAACGGCGATTATGATCTCGCCGGCTTTTGCGTGGGCGTGGTGGAGAAATCGCGGATCATCGACGGCACATCGGTCAAACCAGGCGACACCCTCATCGGCATCGCTTCGAGCGGCCCCCATTCCAACGGCTATTCCCTGATCCGCAGGATCATCCAGGAACGCAATGGCCACCTGAGCGATCGGTTCGCGGACGGCAGTCTTGCCGATGCGTTGCTCGCGCCGACGCGCATCTACGTCAAACCGCTGTTGCGACTGATTGGCAGCCTGCCGGTGCATGCTCTCGCGCACATCACCGGCGGCGGCTTGCCAGGAAACGTCCCGCGGGTACTGCCGGCGGGTACACGTGCGGTGATCGACAGCCGCACCTGGAGACGTCCGGCCATCTTCGACTGGCTGCAGGAGGGGGGCAACGTCGCGAACGAGGAAATGTACCGCGCATTCAACTGCGGCGTGGGGATGGTGGCGGTCGTTTCTGCATCCGACGCGCGCGAGGCAGTGCGCATTCTCGATGACGGGGGCGAAAAGGCGTTCGTCATCGGTCATGTCGAAGCTCACAGCGGCGAAAGCGAACTCGTCATCGCGGAATGACCGTGACTCTCCCTGTCGTAGTTCTGGTATCGGGGCGCGGCTCAAACCTCCAGGCCATCATCGATCATTGCAGGCGCGGTGACCTGCCGGTGGACATCCGCGCCGTCATCAGCAGCCGTCTCGGTACCGAAGGCCTGGAGCGTGCCAGTCGCGCCGGCCTGACGGGAGTGGTCGTCGACCCCGGAGCTTTCTCCACGCGCGCCGGGTTTGAGCAGGCGCTCATGCAGCGGATTGATTCCTACGGCCCGGAACTCGTGGTGCTGGCAGGCTTCATGCTCATCCTCGGATCCGACTTTGTCCGCCACTATTCGGGGCGCCTGATCAATATCCATCCGTCCTTGCTGCCGCAGTTCAGGGGACTCCATACACACGAGCGCGCGCTGAAAGCCGGGGTGCGCTACCACGGAGCGAGCGTCCACTTCGTGACCGCCGACGTCGACGGCGGACCGGTGATCGTCCAGGCTCCGGTGGCGGTGCGCCCCGACGACTCGCCGCAGACACTGGCCGCACGCGTGCTCGAGGAAGAACACCGGATCCTGCCCGAGGCGATCCGCTGGTTCGCGCAGGGCCGCCTGTCGATGGCCGATGGCGTGGCCCTGCTGGATGGACGGCCGTGCGAAAATCCGGTTCCCGAGAATACGCAATCCCGGAACCCGGCCGCCGGCCGGTCGCCGGAAGATACCACCCCGTGAACACCCCGGCGCTGGCCCGCATCCTTCTCGCGGCCTTCATGGTCGTTGCCGTCAACGCGCCGGCGCAGGTCCCGCACGCCGCTCCATTCCCCGACCATATGGTACTCAGCTACCGGGTGTACTACGGCCCCATTCCGGTCGGCATCAGCACGCGCACGCTGGATCGCCGCGCGGACAACACCTACCATTATACTTTGCACTCTTTCCCGACCGGCGCCGCACGGCTGTTCACACATCTTCAATGGTTCGAGCAAGGCCGCTTCCGGGTGGTCAACGACCAGGTGTACCCGCTGGAATACCTCAAGTACCGGGTTGGGTCCCCGGATGCCCGTCGCAAAGAGGCCAAGTTCGACTGGGACAAGGCGCGGATCGTCTACGCCGATCACCGCAGCGAGGCACTGCCGACCGGCACGCAGGATGAAAACACCGTCATCTTTGAACTCATGCTGCATCCGCCATCGACGTCGGCATTCCGGGAACTGCACATCACTACCGGCAGCCAGATTATCATCTACAGATACAAGTACCTGCGGACCGAGACCCTCGACAGTGCCCTGGGAAGACTGCGCACCACGGTGGTCTACTGGGCAGAACAGACGCGCCATGGTCATGGCAAGGAGTTCACCGCCTGGCTTGCGCAGGACCGGCACAACATTCCCATCAAAATCGTTGCACAGGACGACGGTCAGACTGCTTCCATGCAGATCCGTTACGCTACAGGTATATGATTTGTAATGTTTGCCAGCGCTACCGGCATCGTCCGGAACTGGAATAAAATAATGGCCGGTGCCGTCTTTTACGGTTAACAAACTCGAGCAAAACGAATGGACTTTCTCAAATTATTCGGCCAGACCAAGGGCGTTGAAGATGCACTGGAACAGAGCCGTGCCCGTCTCTACCGCATGGCTTATGCGTGGTGTCACAATCGCGCGCTGGCCGACGATCTGGTGCAGGAGACCCTGACCAAGGCAATGCAAAAATCCGCGCAGCTGCGCGACCCGAAAGCGCGTGACGCCTGGCTTTTCAGCATCCTGACCAACTGCTACCGGGATCACTTCCGGCGCCATCGGGAGATGGAGGATATCGACGAAATGGAGTTGCCGCACGACTCCACTCCCGAAACCGAGAACAACCAGCTGGAAATCGTCCGCAAGGTGCGTGCGACCATCGCGCGGCTTCCGGAAGGACAGCGTCAGGTTATCACGCTCGTTGATCTCGAAGGCTTCTCCTACGTCGAAGTCGCCAAAGTATTGGACATACCGATCGGAACCGTCATGAGCCGCCTGTGCCGCGCGCGCAACGCCATGCTGCGCCTGCTCGCTACCGAGTTCGGAAGCCAGGAAGCACTCAAGACGGCTACAGTCCGGCAGGAAGCCAATATAAGGAGAATAAAATGAGGGATGATGGAACATTTTCGGACGAACACCTGAACGCGTTCGTCGACGACCAGCTGGCGCTCGATGAAAAGAGTCGCGTGTACAGCGTGATCGGCAAAGACGAGGCGATAAACCGCCGGGTGTGCGAACTGCGCAAGGTGCGGGATCTCGTACAGATGGCGTACAAAAATCCGCCGGAGGCTCCGACCGGTGCCCCCACCAAGACCAATCGCCCTACCCGGCTGCGGCACAAGTTGGGCGCCGGCGCGGGGGCAGTCATAGGCGTCCTGGCGCTGGTGAGCGGCTTGCAGCAGGATAGCGGCAGCTTCGGCCTGGCTGGCGGCAGCGCCGCCGTGGCACTGACGGCACCGGCGGGAACGGAGAGAAATCGTGCTTCCGCGGGGCAGGTGGCGAGCGCGGCGACACCCGGCGGTCAGGTAATCAAGGTCCTCTTTCACCTGAACAGCGGCAATCCGGCACACATGAAAGAAGTGCTGGATGAAACCCAGAATCTGCTCAATCTTTACCAGCGCAAGCATCAGAAGGCGCGTGTGGAGGTCATCACCAACGGTGAGGGGCTTAACCTGCTTCTCGCCGGCCGCTCGCCCTACCCCGCGCGCGTCATGTCGATGCTGAAGAAGTACAAGAATCTTCAGTTCGCGGCCTGCCTGAATACGCTGGACCGCTTCGGCGGCGAGGGCATCTCGACCAAACTGCTGCCCGGCACCACCGTGATCGATTCGGGCGTGGCGCAAATAATCCGCCTGCAACAGAGGGGATGGATTTACATTCAGGTCTGATCTGCCGGCGCGGGACGGCCTGTCTGCACCAGGAACGCCGCCAGAAGGAGCGGGCATCCGGCCGGCAAGCGCATGAGGGCCGACGTGCATTGCAGAAATCGCCGAAGACGGAGTACGCCGGCCGGACCGGCGCATACGACATCGCCTCCGGCGAACCGAAGCAGCGGACGGGGCACTGGTCATCGTCCTGAATCCGGTCAGCGGCATCGAAGCGACCGGATGGGATCGGTGTGGTCTGCACGGCGAGGGCGCGGCACTGATCAGGCTTGCGCACCAGTAACGAGCAGGCACGGAATGCGATTGATGGGCCCGGGGGGTCAGATTCGGCAGCCGGCAACAACCGGCTGCGGGGGCAAACATCAATTTTTTATAGAACCGGTCTCTACGGCGTCTCGGAATCCAACATCGTTCCGGGCAGGGTGACCCGGATCGCCAGGTTCCAGCAGGAAGACTGCGTCCACACTCACCCCTGATCCGTGCAATGTCTCCTCTCTTCCAGCCCGCACGCGCGGGCTTTTTTTTCGCCACCGCCTGGCGACCCGGGCAAACCTGCCTAGCCGCCGAACCGCTTCCTGCGCCGCAACCAGCCTGGCGGTTCCGGACGGACACCCGGAGCAGAATCGATCCCGTTCGCGCCAGAGCCCGTGATTCACGGATGCGGCAGCGGAATCGCGCCGCGCAGGCGATACGCCAGGTAGTCGCTCAGGATCCGGGCATGATCGAATGCCAGAACCGGCGGGAAATCGGGAGGAACAAACAGGCCAAAGGCGGCGGCATCGTCCTGCGCCACCGGTTCACCGCGCGCTTCACCCACGTACACGATCGAGGCGGTATGGCCGCGGGGATCACGCGCCGGATCCGAATAACACCCCAGCAGCCGCGTAAGGCGGACGGCCAGACCGGTTTCCTCCAGCGCTTCACGGACCGCGGCTGACTCCACGCTCTCGCCGCGGTCGACGAACCCGCCGGGCAAGGCCCAGCCGAATGGCGGATTCTTTCGCTCAATGAGCACCACGGGGCGCGCACTGCGGTCCACAAGCTCGATGACCACATCGGTCGTCAGAAGCGGTGTCAGCGGCGGACCCATTCCTCGGCTCCCATGCGTCCCGCAGGACAATCTCGTCATCATAGCGCCGATGTCGCGACGCCTCCAACGGCGAAGCGGGTGCGGGCGGGCGTTTTGATCGAACCGATCTGGCTTCGCCGGCGCCGTTGTCCACCCGTGACACGGCTTGTTCGCGGGGCCCGGGTCCGCCAGGCGGTCGGGGCCGCAGATTTCTCAACCGCCGCCCTCCGCAAAAAGATGCGGCGGCATGTCGCCATGCCGCCGCGAACGACCGGACCCGGTCCGAACGTATCAGTCCCGATCGAAATGGAACATGGTCATGAGATTGCCGATCGCCGGGCTGTTGATCGGCACATACGGGTTGCGCCGGGTGGCGACGGGGTTCGGCAGGTTGTCGCGGCTGCGTGCCGAGATCGTCGGCAGCTCCCAGTTGGCCTCGACGAACTTGTCGAACGACACGTGATCGGCATAGGTGTGGACCATGCCGACACCGCGTGAATAGCGCGACACGACGATGAGCGGAATGCGCGTGCCGTCACCGAAGAAGTCGATCGGCTGGATGTAGCCGGAGTCGTAGTAGCCCCCGCCCTCATCGACGGTGATCATGATGGCCGTGTCTTTCCACAGTGCAGGATTGGCCTTGACCAGGCCGATGATCTTGCGGCTGAAGGCCTCGAACAGCTCGAACTTCGAGGAAGCCGGATGGCCATCAAGGTAGCCATCGGGCTTGACGATCGATACCGCCGGCAGCGTGCCGCCGCGGATTGCGGCATAGAGGTCGCGGATACCGTGCAGGTTCGCCCTCAGCTTCGGATTGGTCATGATCTGCGTCGAGTAGAGAAACGGATCGCAGATGTTGCAGTAGCTGCCGTTCTCTCCGCCCTCCGTGCCGCCGTTCCAGCCTTCCCCGTAGTAACCCCAGGGGATGTGATGCCGCGAGAGCAGCAGGCCGAGGTTCGGCTGACGGCTCGGCGGCACCGTGAACTGCGTCGCCCCGAGTGGCGCCGGGGCGCCGGTGCCGAGATAGCCCGGAGCGTAGTTGTTGACGAGGTAATAGGCGCCGCGCTTGCAATCGCCGTTGCGGAACACGGGATACGGCAGTGTGTGCAGGTAGCCGTTGATCGAATGGACGCCGGGCTGGGTATCGTCGGAACAGTCGACATACGATCCCCCGCCGTAGCCGTCCTGGGCGTAGAAGTTGTTGGTACCCGGCTGTGCCGCCGGATTCTCGACCTGATTGGCCGGGGGCACGGCGGGCTGGCCATCCGTGCCGGCATAATACATCGCGGTGCCGTAGCCGATGGCGATGTGATTGGCGCCGGTGCCGCCCATCACCGCCTGATGGTAGTTGTCGCTCAGGGCGTACTCGTGGGCAAGCTTGTCGAAGTACCCCACGTCGCCCGCCTGCACATTGTAAAAGCCCATGGCGATGGCGCCTTCGTGGTGCCCGTCCTCGCTGTAGCCAGCCGGTTGCGGCTGGCCGTTGCTGCCGGCACCGACCGTCGCCTCGACCCAGGGAAAGAGATCGTTCTGGCAACCGCTCGGGTTGCGCGCGCTCGCGTGGGAAATATCGCAATCGGTCTGTTGCCACATCTGGAAGAAGCGGTGCACCGGGCTTGCCGTATAGTCGTCATAGGACAGATAGCGGGTAATGTCATAGGGGCCGTTCGCGAGATCGGCCGGAAACCTGGGGTCGATGAGCGTCCCGGACGGCAGCCCACTGCCGCCGACGGTCAGCAGGCCATAGGCGTCGGACGGCAGCGCCGGCTCGGCGGCCTCGGCCGCACCTGCCGAGGCGAAAGGCGCCTGCGCCGGCATGCCATCGACATTGATTCGCGGCAGAACGCTGTACGGAGCGGTCTTCGGCGGGTGGATGGAATAGCCGCCGGTATCGCTTGCCTGCCATTGCGCGGCGCGGGCGAAGTTTGGTCCAGGCGTGCCGTCGGCATTGACGATGCCCTCGGAGAGGAGGTTCCATACACTCTGACCGGGGTTGGGTTTGAAGGTACCGAAGACGTGGTCGAAGCTGCGGTTCTCGCCAATGATCAGGATCACGTGCTTGATCGGCGTGGTTGTGACGTTGTCGTTGCGATCGTAGTCACCGGCGTACAGCAGCTGCGTGTTCAACAGGCCCGCGATTGCCGCGCTGACCGCGGCTACATGGGCCCACTTTCTGGTTTGGATGTCCATCGCGATGCTCCTTGTGCGGATCGCTCCCCGGCGGGGAGCCTGGCGCAAGAAGCCTAGGATTCCCAGGTTTCCGGATTATGTCGGGCCCGTTAAATCGTGGTGAAACCGCTGCGGCCCACGGCCCGTCGCAGCCCGGATCACAGAACCGCACGACGCCTGGACAGACACCGGTCCGGGTGTCGAAACACCAGACAGGATGATCTTTGCGGGCCACATTGAAAATGCTTCCGGGCCCTGAGCACGGCTGGCCGGGCCTTTCCGGACGGTCGGCATGTGCAGCAGATGCAAGCGAGGTCCGTCTCGCGGGCTGCACAGACGGACAATCGATCAGCTCACGTATCGGACATATCCTGCCGGTCAGCCAGACTGGCGATACCGGTATCCGCCCGTTCACACCTCGGCGCATGCCGCCTTTCATCGGACGATCCGAAAATTAGCAGGCCGCAGCGATCGCTTCACGGCGGCCGCGGTCAGGACACAGAACAGCGTCGCCGGGGATGCCAGTGGATTCCCATCGACGCGAACAGGAATAACCGATATAATCGATACCTCTAACCGATTTAACTGCAGCATCAGCCATGCCGGCCGTCCCGGATTTTTGCGCTATGCTGCAAAAGAATCCGGATGCGTCCGCATCCCTGCCTAGCAGCAACCCCATTTCGCCCCGGAGTATTTCGCCATGTTCCAAGGACTGATCATCTTACCCTGGTGGGGCTACGCGATTGTCGCCCTGGTCCTGACCCATATCACTATTGCAAGCGTCACCATCTTTCTTCACCGCCATCAGGCACATCGCGCCCTTGATTTGCACCCCATTGCGAGTCACTTTTTCCGCTTCTGGCTGTGGCTGACGACCAGCATGGTTACGAAGGAGTGGACCGCAATCCACCGCAAACACCACGCGAAGGTGGAGACTGCGGATGACCCGCACAGCCCGCAGCAGCATGGCATTCACAAGGTTCTTTGGCTGGGCGTCGTACTGTACCACCGGGAAGCGCGGAATGCGGAGACCATGACGCGCTACGGTCACGGAACACCCGACGACTGGCTGGAGCGGCATATCTACACGAAGTGCCACGATTTCGGACCCTTCGTCATGCTTGCCATCAACGTGCTGCTGTTCGGCGTCACCGCAGGCCTGCTGATCTGGCTGGTCCAGGTAGCCTGGATACCATTCTGGGCAGCCGGCGTCATCAACGGCATCGGACATTTCTGGGGCTACCGCAATTTCGAGGTGCGCGACGCCAGCAGGAACATCGTTCCCTGGGGCATCCTCATCGGCGGGGAGGAACTGCATAACAACCACCACACCTTCGCGAGTTCGGCCAAGCTGTCATCGAAGTGGTGGGAGTTCGATATCGGCTGGATGTACATCCGCCTGATGCAGGCGATAGGTCTCGCGCATGTCCGCAAGATTCCGCCGGCGCTGCAGTTCGATGCCAACAAGGATAATATCGACCTGGATACCGTTAAGGCGGTTATCGCCAACCGCTTCAACGTGATGGCACAGTTTGCACGCGAGGTCATGCGTGCCGTGCACCGTGAAGAGCTCAGCAAGGCCGATCCCGCCGACCGCGAGTCCTGGACTCTGCTGAAGCGGGCGCGCCGCCTGATGGTCCGGGAAGCGCCTCTGCTTGACCCAAGCAGCAATGAGCGGCTGCAGCGCGCGCTCGCGCGCTACCAGTCCTTGCGCACCGTGTATACGATGAAGCAGAAACTGCAGGACATCTGGCATCGCTCGGCAACGACCCAGGAGTATCTGCTGCATGCGCTGCAGGACTGGTGTCGCGAGGCGGAGGAGACGCGGATCCAGTCGCTACGTGCATTTGCGCGGAAGCTTCGCAGTTGCACGCTTTCGCGGGCCGCCGCATAGGCTGTCCGCCACGACTGCTCATTCGTGGCCCGAGGCGCACCGGGAAATATCAAATTAAGCCGGCGGCCGAGGCACGATCTGTCGGCAGAATGGCCGCCGTCATCTGCGGCGCGCACGGGCGTGCGGCCCTGCAAAGCAGGTATCAGGGCAGCCCGGGCATCCAGACCACCCCGGCAATCCGCCCGCAACGGCCGCCACACACCCAGGTACGAGGGCCGGCCTGATCGGGGTCGGGGTTTCGGTTGCAGTGTGGACCTGAGAGCACCCCCGATTTTACCTGTTTCCGGCATCGGAGTCGGACCGATCCGGTGCGCGCGGGTCGTGGGGGGGCTGATGATCGGGCATGTGATTGGGTGGCGCACCGGATCTGACACCGGCACGATGCATCCCGGCACGACAGACTGATCTTCCCATCGTTTCCGGTCCAGCAGCACGGGCAGGCGCACGTTGCGGAAACACGGCTCCCGCCCCGACGCTTTTATCAGACACCAAATTCCCGAACGCCCGCACCCGGTGGGTTTGCAGCAAGACGGTGCTGCCACCGCGCCCGTTCAGGCCGCGGGATTCCAGCCAGATCTTGCCCGTCCAGGACCGGACCCCCTGTCCCACGACGACTTCGGGCTCGGGCTGATCGGCCCCTGCTCCGGCATATTCCTTGCATTATTGAAATTCAAACCCAAAAAAAATGGCAAAGCAGTGGCCCCAGGGATCCCTCAAAAGACTGAGCACCCTCACGCAGACACAAACGTGAAGCCCGGCAGAGCGCCCAGCACCGCGAAACCGCCGGCGCCGGAATGCGTCAACCAATCGGCCGATCGCACCGGCTCCCTGCGCCGCGCCCGACAGCCCGGCGGAGACCCGGTTGTGACAGGGCATATGTCCCATCGAGTGACCAGTCCTGTCTCGCCCATCGTTTCAGCCGCATGGCATGCGGCAAACCATTTGCACCGTTCACCCGCATGATCGAACCTGCCGGCAAGCAAAGCGATGCGGACGTCCATATCAAGGCGGCGCAGGATGCGGAGTTCTATCTCGGACTCATGCGCGCCTATCTGGACAGCGCCAACGATGGCATCTTTGTCCTGTGCGATGAGCGCAAATTCCTCGTCGCCAACCGCGCCATGGCTGAGTGGCTCGGCGAAAGCGAGGCAAGATTGACGGCACACAACCAACGCGTTCCCTTTACGGAATTTCTTGGCCCGGAATCTTCACAGAAAATTTTCGACGCTCACTTTCAGGAGGCCCTTGCCGGCAAGGTAGTACGTTTCGAATGCCCCATTCACCCGCCCAAGGGCCGGCCACGCTGGGTCGAAATCAGCATGAACCGGGTCGCCGTGGGAAGTGGCGATATGGTTATTGCCGTGGTTCGGGATGTCACCGAGCAGAAGCTCGTTCAGCTGCGCCTCGAACAGCAGGCCTTGCGCGATGACCTTACCGGTCTGCTGAATCGCCGCGGCTTCATGAAACATCTCGATCAGCTGGTGCAATCCGCCGCCGTCGACGGCCGCAGACATGTACTGCTATGTCTGGATCTAGATCAGTTCAAGTTAATCAATGACACCTGCGGACATTCCGCGGGCGACGAACTGTTGCAGAGGGCGACGATGCTGCTGAAAAGCGCCGCGCGCCGCAACGACACCGTCTACCGGCTCGGAGGCGACGAGTTTGCCGTTTTGCTGAACGATTGCGGTCTGCCGGAAGCCATGGAAATAACACGCGATATACAACGGGCGTTTTCCACCTTCCGTTTCATCTGGCAGGATCGCGCGTTCGATCTGGCGGCCAGTATCGGTGTGGCGGAAATCGGCAAGACCGCGAATGACAGTCTGTCGGTACTCATGCAGGCGGACGCCGCATGCTACGCGGCAAAGGAAAGCGGACGCAACCAGGTAATCAGCTATGCCGACGGCGGGAATTTTACAAGAATGCGATCTGAAATGGACTGGGTTTCGGCCATCACCCGGTCGCTCGACCAGGATCGCTTCTGTCTGTACTTCCAGAAGATCGTTCCGACCGTGCAAATGGCCGCGAATATCACACACCATGAGATTCTGCTGCGCATGGTCGACACGGCCGGCCAAATCGTGGCGCCGGGAAAATTCATGGCAGCCGCCATCAAGTACAACATGATGACAGCCATCGATCGCTGGGTTATCCGGCAGGTATTCGCCGCTAAAGACCCCCACTGGGGAGTGTCGGCACGGCACGATGGGGTGAACGAATTCACTGCCATAAACCTGTCCGGCGCCAGCCTCAATGATGACTCATTCTACGATTTTCTGCGGGACCAGATTCGCGAGTACGATGTGCCACCGCACGCAGTCTGCTTCGAGATCACCGAAAGCGTGGCCGTCAATGATCTGGAGCGCGCTGGCCGGTTCATGACCGAATTGAGGAAACTTGGCTTTCGTTTTGCGCTTGATGACTTTGGAAGCGGTGTTTCATCGTTTTCCTACCTGAAGGCCCTGCCCATCGACTTCATAAAAATTGATGGAAGCCTCGTACGGGAGGTGGTGCAGTCCTCTCTGGACCATCGCATCATCGAATCCATTGCCTATGTTGCGCGTGAAATGGGCGTGCAAACGATCGCCGAGTATGTCGAAAACACGGGAATTCGCGACTGCCTGGCTGCGATCGGGATCGATTATGCTCAGGGCTACGCGATACACTGTCCGGAACCGCTGCGCAACACCGAATGACCCCGCTGGATGCCCGCGCCGGCTAGTCGCCGCATTCCCCGGGACCGGATGCCATCTCCCGGGGACGAACATCCATCATGATCGGGACGGGCGGCACGGCCCATTGTCCGCACAGAACGTTGCTGTACAAGCACCGCTGACCGGATCAGTCTGCGCGCGCTTTCCGCAACCGGCCCGATGCCCGAGCCGCCTGCTCCTGCTGGCTACGCAGATAATCGTCATAGCTGCCGCCGAAGTTCACGACGCCTTCCGGGGTCATCTCGATGATGCGCGTAGCGAGGGACGAAACGAATTCGCGGTCGTGGCTGACGAATATCAACGTGCCCGCATATTGCTCCAGCGCGGTGTTGAGCGACTCGATTGATTCCATGTCCAGGTGATTGGTCGGCTCGTCCATGACCAGAACGTTCGGCTGCTGCAGCATCAGCCTGCCAAACAGCATTCGCCCCTGCTCTCCGCCGGACAGCGCCTTTGTAGACTTTCTCACTTCATCTTGCGAAAACAGAAGCCGCCCTAAAACAGCGCGGATCGCCTGCTCGTCGTCGTCGGGATTTTTCCATTGGCTCATCCAGTCGAGAAGCGGCATGTCCACCGCAAAGTCGCCGGCGTGATCCTGCGCGTAGTAACCGATGTTGGCATTCTCGGACCAGCGAATCGCGCCACTAGCGGGAGCGAGTTCGCCGATCAGGGTGCGCAGCAGCGTGGTCTTGCCAATGCCGTTCGGGCCGATCACGGCGATTCGATCTCCGGCCTCGACCGACAGACTGAGCCCTTTGAACAGTGGCACCGCCCCATAGCCCTGGCCTAGCTTCGTCACTTCCAGGGCTAACCGATACAGCCGCTTGGATTGATCGAAACGCAGAAACGGATTCTGCCGGCTCGATGGCTTCACTTCGGTCAGCTCGATCTTTTCGATCTGCCGTGCGCGCGAAGTGGCCTGCTTGGCCTTGGAGGCGTTGGCCGAGAAGCGGCTGACGAAGGTCTGAAGCTCGGTTATCTGGGCCTTCTTCTTGGAGTTCTCCAATAACAGCTGATTGCGCGCCTGGGTTGCTGCGGTCATGTATTCGTCGTAGTTCCCCGGATAAATGCGCAGCTCCCCGTAATCCAGATCGGCCATATGCGTACAGACGCCGTTCAGAAATCGCCGATCGTGGGAAATGATGATCATGGTGCTGGCACGGGCATTGAGCAAATCCTCCAGCCAGCCGATGGTGTTGATGTCGAGATGGTTAGTGGGTTCGTCCAGCAGCAGTATGTCCGGATCCGCGAACAGAGCCTGTGCCAGCAATACGCGCAATTTCCAGCCCGGCGCGACGGCACTCATCGGCCCGGTATGCTGTTCCAGCGGGATGCCGACACCAAGCAGCAATTCACCCGCGCGCGCCTCGGCGGTGTAGCCGTCGAGCGCAGCGAACTCGTGCTCGACATCGGCTATTTTCATGCCATCGTTCTCGTTCATCTCGGAAAGACCGTACAGGCGGTCGCGCTCCTGCTTCACGCTCCACAGTTCGGCGTGGCCCATGATCACCGTGTCGAGTACCGTGCAACTCTCGAAAGCGAACTGGTCCTGGCGCAACCTGCCGATACGCTCCTTGGCATCGACCGCAACACTCCCCGAGGTCGGTTCCAGTTCACCGCCCAGGATCTTCATCAGCGTTGACTTGCCGCAGCCGTTGGCTCCGATCAGGCCGTAGCGGTTGCCGTTGAGAAATTTGACCGAGATATTCTCGAACAGGGGCCTGGCCCCGAACTGCATCGTAATGTTGGCGGTGGTGATCAAAGCAGTGTTCCGGTAGAAATCCGACTCGTTTAATGAACCGTCATGCCGCAGAGGCGCCAGGTCTTCGCTCGAAGACTTTCAGTCAAATCCCGCTTCGCGCCGATCACGGCATGGCTGCGCCTGTTTGCCGGCGTGATCCCGTGCTGCCAGACTCGATCCGCGTGCGCTGCGCTCGCCGCAATGCGCAACGCGCCGTTCTGCCTGCCGATGAACTCCGGAAAACGTTCATGCACACGCAGCCTCGTGGCAAGCCGGACGTAACCAGCCGGAACGCTCAAAGTTCGAGCGCGCCAATCCCCATAACTGCTTCCGCCCCCGGACAGTGGCCTGCAGCGTGTTCCTGGCCGGGGCGATCAAGCCCCAATCACCCGGAGCGAAACCCGGGCCTTTTGCTTGACGTCGAACGGGGACGTCGCGGCAGCTGATGCGTCTTGCCGGGCGAACCGGACACTGAACCATGGCGACTGGGGCCTCCCGTGACGAGCCGGTTGCCGTTCACTTCGGCACGCGGCGCATGGCCTTTGGCATGGTGCTCCGCTGCAGTCCGGGCCGGCGACTGTGAATGCGGGCGCTGGCTGCCATTCCGGGCCTTCGAATGAGCCGGCGGCCGTTGCTCGCCGCCGCGCTGACCGCGCCCACGGCTGATGGGCTCGGGCTTGATCGACGGATCCTGCTCGAAACCGGGAATCGCCACCTTCGGGATCTCGCGTTTGAGCAGGCGCTCGATATCGCGCAGAAACCCACGTTCATCCACGCACACCAGCGAAACCGCCTGGCCTTCCTTGCCGGCGCGCCCGGTACGCCCGATACGATGCACGTAGTCCTCTGGCACGTTCGGCAATTCGAAGTTCACCACATGCGGCAGATGATCGATGTCGAGCCCGCGCGCGGCGATGTCGGTTGCCACCAGCACCTGCACTCCGCCTTTCTTGAAGTCTGCCAGAGCCTTGGTGCGCGCGCCCTGACTCTTGTTGCCGTGGATCGCAGAGGCGCTGATGCCGTCCTGCTCCAGCTGATCAGCCAGGCGATTGGCGCCGTGCTTGGTCCGCGTGAACACCAGAACCTGCTTCCAGCCTTGCGACTGAATGAGGTGCGACAGCAGCTCGCGCTTGCGCACGCGATCCACCGGGTGGCTTACCTGCGAAACAAGTTCCGCGGCAATGCTTTCACGCGCGACCTCGATCAGCGTCGGCGCATTCAAGATGCCGTCGGCAAGCTGCTTGATCTCGGTGGCGAAGGTGGCGGAGAACAGAAGGTTCTGGCGCTTTGACGGCAGCAACGCGAGAATCTTGCGGATGTCGCGGATGAACCCCATGTCGAGCATGCGATCGGCCTCATCGAGCACCAGGATCTCGACCTTGGACAGATCCACGGTCCTCTGGCCGATGTGGTCGAGCAGCCGTCCCGGTGTCGCGACCAGAACATCCACGCCGCGGCGCAGCATGTCGATCTGGGGACGGATACCGACACCGCCAAAGATGGCGGTGGACTTAAGCGTGAGGTGCCTGCCGTAGGTCCGTACGCTCTCCTCCACTTGCGCAGCAAGTTCGCGCGTCGGGGCCAGAATCAGCGCGCGGATCGCGCGGCGCGCGCCCTGCGGCCGGGCACTGAGGCGTTGCAGCAGCGGCAAGGTGAAGGCGGCTGTCTTGCCGGTGCCGGTCTGCGCGCCGGCGAGTATGTCGCGTCCCTCGAGTATCACAGGGATTGCCTGCATCTGGATGGGCGTGGCGTCGGTATAGCCCTTTTCGGAAACGGCACGGAATAATTCGGCCGACAGGCCGAGATTTGAAAATGACATGATGATTGGTTGCTCCTGGTGGGCCTACCCAAAAACTTGAGCCGATCTAGGCGCTACCGAAATTTTCGTTGAAATTGTTCGAGGTAAGCCAGGATGGATGACCGCGAAGGGATCGGTGCAGACCGGAATCCACCGATATGCGCATTGTAACAGAACTTTGAAGAAAACGGGTAGATTCAGCATTGTCCAACGGGGTATGAGTCTGAGCGGGGGGCGTGATTCCAACGGGGTATGAGTCTGAACGGGCGGCCGGGATCGATCATGATGCGAGGCATGGTGATCGATATGAACGACGAACAACTGCGCACCCTGGCTGATTTGCAGGCCTTTTTAACCGGTACCGTGGCGATGGATTTCACGGTGGCGGCAAACGAGCGGTACGAATTCATCGCACGCACCGTGCGACGTTTCGGCTATGCCCGGTTGAAACGGGCCGACAAGGCGGTGGTTCTGCGTTTCCTGGAACGCGTCAGCGGCTACTCGCGCCAACAGCTCACCCGGCTGGTCAGGCGAGGTCGTGAGCGACGCCCACTGGTCAAGCGCTACCGAGGGTCCCGAACCAGCTTTGCACGTCTCTATACGGGCGCTGACGTGCTCCTGCTGGCCCATACCGACACCCTGCATGGCACGCTATCCGGCTTAGCGACCAAGAAACTCATGGAACGGGCCTACGGCATCTTCGGCGATAACCGCTACCTGCGCCTGGCGACGATCTCGGTGGCCCACCTGTACAACCTGCGCCGGCGTGACGGCTATCAACATCAGCGCCAAGTGTGGACCAAGACCCGACCCGTGACCGTCCCGATCGGCGAACGTCGCGCGCCAACCCCCCACAACCGGCCTGGCTATTTGCGTGTGGACAGCGTCCATCAGGGCGATCAGGACGGTATCAAAGGCGTTTATCACATCAATGCCGTGGACGGCGTTACCCAGTACGAAGGCGTGGCCACCTGTGAGCGCTTGAGCGAGGCATTCCTCATACCGGTGCTCGAGGCGCTGGGGCTTAAGCTTTCCCTTCGTCATTCTCGGCTTCCACAGCGATAACGGCTCCGAGTACATCAATCGCCACGTCGCGGAATTACTCAACAAATTACTCATCAAGGAACAAACCAAATCGCGCGCCCGGCACAGCAACGACAACGCCCAGGCCGAATCCAAGAACGGCGCCATCGTGCGCAAACACCTGGGTTACAGCCACATCCCACAACACTTTGCCACACGGGTGAACGCCTTCTGCCGCGACCACCTCAATCCCTATCTCAACTTCCACCGGCCATGCCTGTTCGCCGAAACCATCACCGATGCCAAAGGCCGCCAGCGCAAGCGCTATCTCTATAAACTGATGATGACTCCCTACGAGAAACTCAAATCACTGCCCTTGGCCGAACACTATCTCAAGCCCGCCATTACCTTCCAGCAGCTCGATGCGCAAGCCGGGGCAATCAGCGATAATGAGGCGGCACAGCGCCTGAACGACGCGCGTGCTATTCTCTTCAAAACCATTTTTAACCGATCGAAAACGGCTGCCTGAAACCCCTAAAACCCACCCCTTCAGACTCAAACCTCGATTGGAATGTACTGATTCCGGGTTGCCCGGTGCGCCCTGCACCGGGCAGTCGAGGTTGATGGACCCGCGGTCGGTGGCGCGCTCGCCGGTCCGGCACGCCCGGCGGGGCCACCGCGGCGGCCTAGACCTTGCGCGACAAACGCTTGTGCAGCGGGCTGCTGCGCGGAAAGTGCGCCAGCAGAAATTCCATCTGGTCGACCAGCACGCGCCTGCCCTGCAGATACACGTATTCGGCGTGGGTCGGGGTAAACGGCACAGCGAGCAACGTCATTCCGGCCTCTTCGGGCGTTGCGCCGGCTTTGTGGTTATTGCAGCGCTTGCATGCCGTCACCACGTTCATCCAGGTATCCGTTCCGCCCTTGCTGAGTGGCGTGATGTGATCGCGCGAAAGGTCATGCGCATGGAACTGCACTCCGCAGTACATGCACAGATGGGCATCGCGGGCAAACAGCGCCGGATTGCTGAGCGGAGGAACATAATGCTCGCGCGCCTTGATGTAGGCGTGGTCTCCCACGGTCGCGATGATCGAATTGACTTCAATGACACTGCGCAGTCCACTGATGGCGTTATATCCGCCGCGAACCCGGTAAAGCGGCACGCCGCAGCTATAGGCCACCTGCCCCAGATGGTAAACGCGGACCGCGTCCTGAAAGTCTATCCATTCGAGCGGCATGCCCGCCACGTCGGTACGCAAGACTTGCTGACTCAGTGGGTACACAAACGACCCTTTCCGTATGCCTCGGTGTTTGCTCGCTATTTATCGCAAAAAATAACCTGTGTGTACATACTCCCGGCGTTGTTGCGCGACGCCTTTTATACGACAACACGGCGTCGTTGTCCATTTTCCGGGTATACTTGCACGCGCCGGTTCTCTGGCGCGCCCATCGCCGGTCGTATGTGCGAGGCCCGCGCCGGGCTGGACGCCACGAAATCCGCACACGCCCGGCGCCTGGTTCGGGCCAGGCCGGATGGCTGCGCCACTGGGGCAAAGACATGCAATTGAAACAGGAACTCGTTCAGTATTACCGCTGGCTGCGCCAGTACGGCATCAACGACTCTCACAGTGGCAACGCGTCGGTGCGCGTCGGGGAACGCGTCTGGATTACTCCCACCGGGGCCTGTGCCGACACCCTCGCCTCCGACCGTCTGGTCGAATGCCATCTGGATGGGCGAATTGGAGATGGCGCCTCGCTGGATACACCGCTGCATCTGGCTGTCTACCGCGCCAACCCCGAAGCGGCGGCGGTTCTCCACAGTCATGGACCGCACACGGTGGCCCTGACGCTGGACGGCAGCGACTTCGAACCGCCGGATTTCGAGGGACAGATGTACTTTCCGCGCGTGCCCGTAATCCAGATACCCTACGACAGGTACGTTGCCGACGCCCCGGAACGCGTTTCCGCAACGCTCGCACGGCATCCGATCGCGGTAGTTCGCGGCCACGGGGTATACGCCTGCGCAGCGAATCTCAACCTCGCCTACAAATGGACATGCTCCCTGGAGATGTCGGCGAAGACCGCGTTCATCGCACGCATGTCTGCCCGCCCGTCCTGAACGATTCAGCGACAGCGCGCTGCGCCCCCTAACAGCAGAAAGCCCGGCACTAGGCCGGGCTTTCGGTCAGACGTCACGCAACGAGCCCCGCTACTTGATCTTGGCTTCCTTGTAGGCGACGTGCTTGCGTACCACCGGGTCGTACTTCTTCAGTTCCATCTTATCCGGGGTCGTACGTTTGTTCTTGGTGGTCGTATAGTAGTGGCCGGTACCGGCACTCGATACCAGCTTGATCTTTTCACGTACCGCTTTGGCCATGACTGTATCTCCTAGACCTTGCCGCCGCGCGCGCGGATGTCAGCCAGCACGCTGTCGATCCCGTTCTTATCCAGGGTGCGCAGTCCCTTCGTTGACAGCCGCAGACCCACCCAGCGCTTCTCGCTCTCCACCCACAGACGCCGGTAGTGCAGATTCGGCAGAAAACGGCGCTTGGTCTTGTTGTTGGCATGGGACACGTTGTTGCCCCTCATCGGGCGCTTCCCGGTGACCTGGCAGACTTTCGGCATAACTTGATTCTCCCTACACATCCCGCTCCTGGCGGGAAAAGCCCGACTTTATACCAGATTCCTGCCGGCGCGGATAGCCCCCTGGACGTCCCGCGAGCGCAACGCCGGCCTGAACCAGATAGCGCAGAATCGAGGACCGGGGATGCGCCAAGGGCCCGCGCCCTACCCCGGTTTCCGGGAAGCCGGCCGGCCGGCGAACCGGGGGCGGGGCGATCCCCTCGAGGCCACCTGTCCTGAATGCCGCTTTGCCGCAACAGGCATTTTGCCGCCTGCATTACAGCAGCCCTCTGTCACAAAATGACACGACCTCGCGATCGCCGATTACCAGATGATCCAGAACCCGGATATCCACCAGCGAAAGCGCCTCCTTCAGCCGTTGGGTAAGCGCTTCGTCCGCACGGCTGGGATCGGCCACACCCGAGGGATGGTTATGAACCAGGATTACCGCGGCCGCATTGCGGGCAAGCGCCCGCCGTACCACTTCGCGCGGATAGACCGCGGTCCCGTTCAGGGTGCCCCTGAATAACTCCTCGAATGCCAGCACCCGGTGACGATTATCCAGGTACAGACAGCCGAACACCTCGTATGGCCGGTCGCGCAGACACGCGCGCAGGTAGTCCTGGGTGTCCTGTGACGAAGTCAGGGCTGCGCCGCGGCGCAGCTCCTGCTCTAGGTGGCGCCGCCCCATCTCGAGTGCCGCCTGCAGCTGCGCGTACTTCGCATCACCCAGTCCGGGCGCAGCGCAGAATTCCCCGCGCTGGGCCGCGAGCAATTCCCTCAGTCCGCCAAACCGCGTCAGCAGCTCGCGCGCCAGATCCACTGCGGTCTTTCCGGGAATGCCTGTGCGCAGGAAGATTGCGAGCAGTTCCGCATCCGACAGTATCCCTGCCCCGTCCTTGAGCAGTTTCTCGCGCGGTCGCTCGCTGGCCGGCCAGTCGCTGATCGTCATCCCTCACCTCCCTGTGCGGTTGCGTCCCGGCCCGGCCAGGCCGTTCTGCAGGCGATCCCCTCCCCGCATCCCGCGAAGAGGGCCGGAGAAACCGGCCTCCGAGGATCCGCTATGTATTTGCCGGGCCACCCCAAGTACACTTTATACCATATGGTTTCCCTGACAAATAAGCGCATTCTGCTGGGAGTCACTGGCGGCATCGCAGCCTACAAGAGCGCGGATGTCGTGCGGCGCCTGCGCGACGCAGGCGCCGAGGTGCGCGTCGTAATGACCCGGGCGGCAGCCGAGTTCATCACACCGCTTACCATGCAGGCAGTGAGCGGCCATCCCGCACACCGGCATCTGCTGGATGCGCAGGCCGAATCCGGAATGGGCCATATCGAGCTTGCGCGCTGGGCGGATGCCGTACTCGTAGCGCCGGCCAGCGCCAATTTCATCGCGAAGCTTGCCCAGGGTCTCGCCGATGATCTGCTCAGCACGCTGTGTCTTGCAAGCGGCGCGGCACTGGCTGTGGCACCGGCGATGAACCGCCAGATGTGGGACAACCCGGCAACACAGGCTAACCTCGCCACGCTGCAGAAGAACGGGGTCAGGATCTTCGGTCCGGGAAGCGGCGCCCAGGCCTGCGGCGAGACCGGGGCCGGACGCATGATCGACCCGCTTGAACTCGTTACTCTGACTGCCGCCATGTTCGAAACCGGAGAACTCGATGGTCTCGACGTGCTCGTGACCGCCGGTCCCACCTGGGAACCGATCGACCCGGTTCGCGTGATCACCAACCGCAGCTCCGGCAAGATGGGCTATGCGGTGGCCAAAGCGGCCATGGAGGCAGGCGCGCGCGTCACGCTGATCTCCGGTCCCACCGCGCTCGCGCCGCCCGCGCGCGTGGAATGCCTCCGCGTGATGACCGCCCAGGAAATGTTCGATGCGGTGCAGGCACGCATTGCGGCTGCCAATATCTTCATCGGCGCCGCCGCCGTCGCCGATTACCGGCCTGCGCAGGCGGCTGCCGGCAAGATCAAGAAAACCGCGGACACGCTGCAACTCAATCTGGTGCGCAACCCCGACATACTTGCCAGCGTTGCGGCACGCACACCGGCGCCGTTCGTCGTCGGCTTCGCCGCCGAGACCGACGACCTCGAACGCAATGCGGTCGCGAAGCTGCAGGCGAAGCACGCCGATCTGGTCGCCGCAAACCTTGTCGGCCGGCCGGGCAGCGGGTTCGAGTGCGACGACAACCGCCTGATGCTCGTCGAGGCCGACGGAACGGTCGAGCTGCCACTTCTTTCCAAGGAAAGGGCCGCGCGCGAACTGATTCACCATATCGCCGTCCGATACCATGCAAAAAATCCAGCTGAAAATCCTCGACTCGCGCATCGGCAGTAAATTCCCGATGCCACGTTACGCCACCGACGGCTCCGCGGGCATCGACCTGTGCGCCTGCATAGACGAGCACCTGCGCATCGAGCCGGGCGAAACCCACCTGATACCGACCGGGATCGCCATCCACATCGGCGTGCAACACCTGGCCGCCGTGCTCCTGCCGCGTTCCGGACTCGGGCACAAGCACGGGATCGTGCTTGGCAATCTGGTCGGCCTCATCGACTCCGATTACCAGGGCCAGATACTCGTTTCCTGCTGGAACCGCGGCCACGAGCATTTCGTGATCGAACCCGGTGACCGGATCGCGCAAATGGTGTTCGTTCCGGTAGTACAGGCTGACTTTCAGGTCGTGGAGGAATTCGAGAAAAGCCGGCGCGGTGGTGGTGGCTTCGGGCATTCAGGCCGCAAATAGGATCGAACCGGCGGCCGCTCCGATGCCGATGTCCGCCGATCGTCGACACTCCCTGCGGCGTGCACGAACGCCGTGCGATACGCCGGCCCGACCGTCCGGTCGGAAATCAGAACCGGTAGACACCGTTGGCGGTGAGTGTGTCGAAGGTCCCGGCGGTGTATTCATTGCTGCTGTTTCCGATGTTCGAGTACGAGTCGTACTCGACCCGCATCGCCCAGTGGGCCTGCCAGCGCGCAGGCGTGAAAGGAAACTCGACGCCCAATCCGACCATGGGCTCGGTCCCCGAATCACTCACTGACGGGCAGAAGGCTCCGCTGATAAAGCAGGACTCCCTGTCCCGGGAACTTGCCAGCCCGAGCTTGCCGAATACCGAGATCACCCGGTTGATCGGAATTGACCCCACGGCAGCAACGTAAAGCGCATCAACATGGTCGGTCGCGCTCACCGCCACATACCCCCCGCCCACGGCGGCCAAGCCGTTGAGCGTGTAGCGACCGAAATTGATATATCCCGCTTCGGCGGCAAAATAGGGATTAAATCGGAATCCGCCAAAAAGCTGAAAGACGGACTGGCTGGAATCGTAACTGCCCGCGACCGGAACTCCGCCGCCCGACAACACCGAAACAGTACTGAAGACGTTGCTGTCGGCATCCACGGCATGTCCGCCACCGATGCCGGCGCCGACATACCAGCCGGCGGCATGCGCCGGAACCGCCATGGCGGCAGCCGAAACCATCGCAAAAAGCGTGCAAAGCATCCGTTGTGATTTCATCACCCTGCTCCTTCTGACGTACCTGCTTAATGTTCGGTCATGTTCCGGGCCGGATCCGGCCCTGTGGCACCATCGGAAACGTAGCATAGGCCCGCGACGGACAGCAAGGCGATATACCGGGACGCACATTGCGATGCATAGCGTCGATTCAGACCGCACCGTCGTACGATGGTGCGCGCACCGACGCTGCGCACGCCTCACTCCTGGCAATGAAAGGCATCGTATCCGTGCGGCCGGGAGCGGAAAAGTTGCCGCACCGGTGCGGTGCGATATCCGGCGCACCGGCAACGCAATCCATCCGTGCGCCGGCCGGCAGTGGCCCGCGACCGGCAGCATGCTTTACACTTCGCACACTGGACCAAGGGCTCCGTCCCCAAACGCATCCGAGCAGAGAAAGCCATGTCCGAATCCCGCCCGCCCGCACCGGCGCTGCCCGGCCAGCTCCCGGCAGAAATCTTCAAGGCCTATGATATCCGCGGCATAGTCGGAAAGACCCTTACGCCCGCGATCACCGAACAGATCGGCCGGGCGATCGGAAGCGAGGCGCTGGCACGCGGTACCCGGCAAGTTGCCGTGGCGCGCGATGGCCGGCTTTCAGGTCCGGACCTGGCGCAGGCCCTGGCACACGGCCTCGTCGCAACCGGCTGCGACGTCGTGGACGTCGGCAGAGTTCCGACACCGGTACTGTATTTCACCACGCATCACCTCGGAACACACTCGGGCGTAATGGTGACGGGCAGCCACAACCCGCCCGAGTACAACGGCCTCAAGATCGTTCTCGGGGGCGAAACGCTCTCGGGCGCGGCGATACAGGATCTCCGCCGCCGGCTGGTGGAGGGCGATCTCTCGTCTGGCCACGGCACGCTCAGGCAGTCGGATGTGCGCGAAGCCTATCTCCAGCGCATCACCTCCGATGTCAGGCTCGAACGCAGACTGCGCATCATCATCGACTGCGGCAACGGCGTCGCCGGCGAACTTGCTCCGGAGCTTGCCCGTCGCCTGGGGTGCGAGGTGCGCGAACTTTACTGCGATGTCGATGGCCGCTTTCCGAACCATCACCCTGATCCGAGCCAACCACAGAACCTGGCAGACCTGATCAGCGCGGTGACCAGCGGCACCATCGACGTGGGCCTCGCCTTTGACGGCGATGGAGACCGCCTTGGCGTGGTATCACCGGACGGTTCGATCATCTGGCCGGACCGGCAGATGATCCTGTTCGCGCGCGACGTGCTGTCGCGTAATCCGGGTGCCGAGATCATCTACGACGTCAAATCTTCGCGTACCCTCGAGGCAGCCATACGCGAGGCCGGCGGACGGCCGCTGTTATGGAAGACCGGACATTCCTTCATCAAGGCCAAACTCCGGGAAACTGGCGCACTGCTGGCCGGTGAAATGAGCGGCCATATCTTTTTCAAGGAGCGCTGGTACGGTTTCGACGACGGGCTGTACGCGGCTGCACGGCTGCTGGAGCTGCTGTCACGCGATCCGCGCCCGCCGGCGGAGATCTTCGGGTCTCTGCCGGACACTTTCAATACTCCGGAGCTGCACATCAAGCTGGGCGAGGGCGAGCACTACGTCGTAGTGAGGGAGCTGATGGAGCGCGCACGGTTTCCGGGATCGCGGGTGACCACGCTCGACGGGCTGCGCGTCGACTATCGTGACGGCTTCGGTCTTGTGCGTGCCTCCAACACAACCCCGGTCCTCGTGCTGCGGTTCGAGGCCGACAGCGTTGCCGCGCTAAACCGCATCCAGGACGACTTCAGGGCTTTGATTAACCAGGTACGGCCCGGGCTTTCACTGCCGTTCTGAGCCTTCGCCCCGCCACCGGCGCGCAATTCCTCCGCGCGCCGCGAAACCGGGGAGGTGCCCCGCAAACACACCGCGACCGGCGAACACCGCCAGGTGGACGTCGAGCGGCACGACCGGACATCCTGCGCGCCCCGCCACCGGTCGCCTCTTCCCCGGAAATTCGCCCCTTGCAAGCCTGCGCGGCCTTGCAAATTCGCACCGTTGACCTACGGTTAATCAACCGCATGGGTGATATTCCGCAGGACACCTGCGGTCGACCTTCCTCCAGAGCAAGGAGTGCTTCGCATGACTGGGCAAAAGGAACAGATCGCTTCCACTGACGCATCGAACTCCGCATCCACCGTGATTTTCGGACCGGTTCCGCAAACGGCCACACCGAACGCATGCCGGCACGAAAATTCCCGCTCCGGCACCGCGGATGCGCCGAACAGCGATGCCGATGCGTTCTTCCGGGCCAACCCCGATGCCTTGCTCGAAGGGCTTCTGACCGAGACCCTCGCGGTGTTTGGAGATCCGACTCCGGACTGACCGCACGCCACCCACTATCCGCCCCAGTCCCGGTTGCCGAGACAGAAACCAGGATCCGGACTCGGGTGAGTCCTTACGGCGCGCGGCCACCCTGCCGTGGCCGGGTCCATCCGGGACGCCGTTCCCTGGCTATCCCACGGACAACGTCTATTATTATTCCCATAGAGTGCCAAAGCACGGGGCAGAAGCCGAGTCCGGAATCACTCCAGTTCCGTCCATCCGGGCCGCGCATCGCCAACAAGCGCGCATTGATCCAATGCGGCCTTACCCGTTTTCTGCACCGGCTTTACTACCGAGATCCGTCTCTGTGAAATGGCATGTTTTATGCTTGGATTTAGGCCATAAGGACATACCGAACAAACCATCTGAAATGCTGTTACTACCCAGAGGGGGTCGGTCTCATGGCATGCAGTCACACGAAAAACTGTGAGCTTTTCCCGCAGTTCGCACTGAACCCTGCACTGAAAGTCTGGCAGGTTCACTACTGCGAAGGCGAATTCACCCAGTGCGCGCGCTACCAGCGTTCCCTCGAAGGGAAAACAATTCCTCTGAATCTGCTGCCCAACGGCAAGCGCATTGAAACACCGCGCACTTCGACCGCCTACGGTGCAGCGGCCCTTTTCAATGCGATCCTGAAGGATCGCGTGCACATGGTGGAGTCCCTGCTGCGCACTGGCGTCAATATCAGCGTCCGCAACCCCGAGGGCATGACTCCGCTCATGGCGGCGGCAACCCGCGGCAATATCCCCATCATTCGCCTGCTGCTTTCCAAGGGTGCTGACGTCTCCGCGACCAACCTGCATGGGATGAACGCCCATGACCTGGCGATCCAGACAGGTCTCTCGCAGGCCGCCAAGATCATCGCTGCCGCCGGCGGGCGGCCGAGTGGCATTCCCCTGGCAAGCACCGTCGCGGAGCCCGCAGCGGCACACCAGGAGGCGGACGAACAACTGCCTCGAACGCCGGCAGCGCAGTTCGTACCGCTCGCTGGCGAACGCGCGCACGCCGCCGATCGCGGACAGGGCTGTTGCCTGTGGATCCCGACGCGCGATGCCCACGGGGTCGCCCAGGAAATCACGCATGCCTGCGGCGACAGCTACATCACCATCGAGGCGATGGTCCACAAGGCAGCGGCCGACGACCAGAGCCCTGCCTCGGTCATCGTGATCACCGGTCCGGTTGGCGACGAGGACACGATCCTGGGCATAGTCCGGCGTCTCGAGACATTCAGCGCAGTATCGGGTCCGATCCGCTGCATGCGGCTCGAATCAATCGCAGTGCCGGAACTGGCGAGAACCGCGACATGATGAACTACTGGCCGTGGTGGCTCGGATCTTTGGCGCTTGCTGCCATCACTATCGGCTTCTGGCTGCTGTTGCGACGCCCGCTGGGCGTTTCCGGCAGCTGGGCAAGCATCGTCGGCTGGCGTGAGGCGCGCGCCGTTGCGCGGGCCGAAGCCCCTTTGCGCGTCAACGCAACAGCCATGGGTGACGCCCTGCTGGCGGCCACGCTGGCCGAATTCGGCGAACAGGCCACACTCCAGTCCCTGGCGAGACCCGGTGCAGGTGCCAAGTCTCCCTCCAAAGCGATCTCGCCGGGCGCACGCGCACACTGGTCCGTTCATCTGACTTTCCTTGCCGCAATGTTTGTGGGCGGATTCATCGCAGCGACGCTGAACGGCACCTTTGCGCTTCGCTTTGATCTCGGACCGGTATATACGCAGCTGTTCGGGTCGGGATGGCATTCCTGGCTGCTGCTGATGCTCGGCGGCGGACTGGTCGGCTTCGGTACCCAGATGGCGGGCGGATGCACCTCGGGACACGGATTGAGCGGCTGCTCGCGCCTGGTGCCAGCAAGCCTGCTGGCTACCGCGATATTCTTCGCGACCGCGGTCGGAATCTCCTTCCTCGCACAGGTACTGGCAAGATGAAAAAGCAATCGGTCTTCGGACAGCATCTCGTCTACGGACTTCTGGGGCTGGCCCTGGGGTTTTCCCTGAGCCGCATCGGTTTTGCCAGCTACAGCCAGGTGCACCGCATGTTCGTCTTTTCCGATCTGCGCCTGCTCTATACCTTCGCCGGCGCCGTCGTCCTCACCATGATCGGATTCCTGGTGTTTGCCCACGGACAGCGGATTCCGTCCAAACCCTTCCATCCCGGCACGATCCCCGGCAGCATCCTGTTCGGCGCAGGCTGGGCCCTGACCGGTTCCTGCCCGGCGATCGCGATCGTGCAGCTGGGCGAAGGCCAGCTGGCGGCGGCGTTTACTCTGCTCGGGATTCTGTTCGGCGTATGGGTCTACCGGCAGGCACATGCCCAGTTCTTCCACTGGGACAGAGGTGCCTGCGAATAGGATTGCGGCATGTCACCCGGGAATCCGGGCCGGCCGCTGAACTTCGTTGCCCACCGGGCTCCGCAGGCAGCACGGAAAGCTTGTGTCGAGCCGCGCCATGCGCGATGCTTCCGTCAGATCCCCGGATTCGCAACCCAGGCAGACATCGATGCATTACGCACGCAAGACGGCATTCCTCATCGCCACTCTGGCGCTGTTCCTGTCTTCGGTTCCCGCGCCGGCAGCAGCATCCGCGTACCACCCCGGGGTGATCGTCCAGGTCAGCAACAAAGACCCCGAATCGTGGGACCTCACTCTGCTCAACATCAAATATATACAGGAACAGACCACGAAAAACAGCCTTCCGATCGAAGTTGTCGCGTTCGGTCCCGGCGTCTACATGCTGATGCGCAATTCGGTGGTACGCAACGGCCTGCGCCGGGCGATGCAGCATGGCGTGCGCTTCGTTGCCTGCGAGACCAGCATGCGCGCCCGCAGAATTATGCGCAAAGACATGTACCCGGGGGTCACATTCGTTCCGCTGGGGGTCGCCGAGATCATCACCAGACAGCGCGAGGGCTGGTCCTATCTGAAACCCTAGCCACGGACCGTTCGCGCTGTCGAGACCGGCGCGGCGCGCATTCCGGAATCGCTAGGTCTTCGGCAGCGTCACTCCGGTCTGTCCCTGGTATTTTCCGCCGCGGTCCCGGTAGGACACCTCGCATACCTCGTCGCCTTCGATGAAGATCACCTGCGCCACGCCCTCGTTGGCATAGATCTTTGCCGGCAGCGGCGTGGTATTCGAGAACTCAAGGGTCACGTGCCCTTCCCATTCCGGCTCGAGCGGCGTCACGTTGACTATTACGCCGCAACGCGCATAGGTCGATTTTCCCAGACAGATCGTCAGCACGTTGCGCGGGATACGGAAGTATTCGACCGTGCGAGCGAGCGCGAACGAGTTCGGTGGAATGATGCATACCTCACCCTTGAAGTCGACGAAACTTTTGGCGTCGAAGTTCTTGGGATCGACAATTGTGGAGTTGATGTTGGTGAAGATCTTGAATTCGTCCGAGCACCGGATGTCGTAGCCGTAGCTGGACGTGCCGTAAGAGATGATCGGACCGCCGCCATTGCGCCTCACCTGCTTCGGCTCGAACGGCTCGATCATTCCCTGCTCCAGCGCCATGCGCCGGATCCACTTGTCGGATTTAATGCTCATCGGATTTTTATCGTACTGCGAACCGCAGGGCTGGTGTCGGTGCCCGTGAACACCGCCCCGAAGTACGCAACCTTTCCGTCAGGTATTCTGGATCACAATGTTCGGGAACTTGGCGCTGAAGTCCTTCTTCTGCAGCGACAGCTTGGCCGCCACACGCCGCGCGATTTCGCGGTAGACCTGCGCCAGGCGCCCGTCCGGATCGGCCACCACCGTCGGCTTGCCGTTGTCGGTCTGTTCGCGGATGCGGATATCAAGCGGAATCGCCCCAAGGAAATCGACGTCGTACTGCTCGGCCATGCGCACTCCGCCGCCCTCGCCGAAAATATGCTCCTCGTGTCCGCATTTGCTGCAGATATGGGTACTCATGTTCTCGACGATCCCGAGAACCGGTATTTCCACTTTCTCGAACATCTTGAATCCCTTGCGCGCATCGAGAAGCGCGATGTCCTGTGGCGTGGTGACGATCACCGCGCCCGTGACCGGGACCTTTTGGGCAAGCGTAAGCTGGGTGTCTCCGGTGCCGGGCGGCAAATCGATCACGAGGTAATCGACGTCGCTCCAGTTGGTTTCCTTGAGCAGCTGTTCCAGCGCCTGTGTGACCATCGGGCCACGCCAGATCATCGGAGTCTCCTCGTCGATCAGGTAACCGATGGACATGGACTGAAGGTGGTAACTCACCACCGGTTCCATCTTGCGGCCGTCCTTCGACTCCGGCTTGGCATGGGTGCCGAGCATGCGCGGCTGGCTGGGACCATAGATATCCGCGTCCAGAATCCCCACGTTTGCCCCCTCTACCGACAGGGCCAGAGCCAGATTCACCGCGACCGTGGACTTGCCAACGCCGCCTTTGCCCGAAGCAACGGCAATGATGTTCTTCACTCCTTCGATGGGCTTCACACCTTTCTGCACCCCGTGGGAGGCGATCTTGGAGGAGACGTTCATGCTGACCTCCTTCACCCCCGCAATCGCGGCAACTTTTTCCTTCAGCTTTTCGGCAAGACTGTCTCTGGAGCCCTTTGCCGGATATCCAAGAACCACATCGACGGTGACCTTGCCACCATCCACAGCGATCTTCTTCACACACTTGGCAGACACCAGGTCCTGCTCAAGGTACGGGTCGATGACCTCTTTCAACGCCGTCTCGACCTGCAACTGGGAAACTTCTGCCATAAATCTCTCCGCGGAGTGCTCAATTTTTTTGAACCCGCAATGCTACACCGGGAGTCCCGAAAAGTCATGTTTGGCATGGATTAACAGGAGCTTATCCCATGCAGGATCTGTGGATGCTTGCTGCCGGATCCGGATGTCGTCGCGACCTCGGGCGGCGTCGCACACCTTCCCTGCGGATGCGGCGAGCGACCAGGGCCGCCGCTTTTTGGTTTACAATGTCGCCCATGGTCCAAGCGAAACGCAAGATCCTCGTAACCAGCGCCCTGCCCTATGCCAACGGCCCGATTCATCTCGGGCACCTCGTCGAATACATCCAGACCGACATCTGGGTCCGGTTCCAGAAAATGCGCGGCCACGACTGCTACTATGTCTGCGCCGACGACGCCCATGGCACGCCCATCATGCTGCGTGCCCAGAAGGAGGGTATCGAACCCGCAGCGCTGATCGCGCTCATGGGGCAGGACCATCTGCGCGATTTCACGGATTTCGGAGTCGCATTCGACAACTACGGGTCCACCGACTCGGCGGAAAACCGGGAGCTCGTGACCCAGATCTACCGCCGGCTCAAGGCCGGTGGCCACATCAGCACGCGCACGATCAAGCAGGCCTACGATCCGGTAAAGAACATGTTCCTGCCCGACCGGTTCATCCGTGGCACCTGCCCGCGGTGCGGCGCGCCGGACCAGTACGGAGACTCGTGCGAGGTATGCGGGGCAACCTACGCGCCAACCGAACTGAAGAACCCGGTATCGGCCATCTCCGGGGCCACACCGGTGCAGAAGGAGTCCGAGCATTACTTCTTCCGGCTCGGCGACTTTGAAGACGCGCTGCGGACCTGGCTCTTTCCCGACATCACCGAGCCGCGTCACGTGCAGGCGGAAGTCGCCAACAAGCTCGACGAGTGGTTCTCGGCAGGACTCCAGGACTGGGACATCTCGCGCGATGCGCCCTATTTCGGCTTCGAGATTCCGGATGCCGCTGGAAAGTATTTCTACGTCTGGCTGGATGCGCCGGTCGGCTACATGGCGAGCTTCAGTCAGCTGTGCAGACGTGCCGCAATCGACTTCGACGAATACTGGGCGACGGACGCGAAACCTGAACTCTACCACTTCATCGGCAAGGACATTCTCTACTTCCATGCCCTGTTCTGGCCGGCCATGCTCGATGGGGCCGGATTCCGCAAGCCCACCGCGATCTTCGCCCACGGCTTCCTCACGGTAAACGGGCAAAAGATGTCCAAGTCGCGCGGCACGTTCATCAATGCACGTACCTACCTCGACCATCTCAACCCGGAATACCTGCGATACTACTTCGCCAACAAGCTTGGGCCGCACGTCGAGGACATCGACCTCAACCTCGATGACTTCGTCGCCCGCGTCAATAGCGATCTCGTCGGCAAATACGTGAACATTGCCAGTCGCGCTGCCGGGCTGCTGCACCGGCATTTTGCCGGAACGATAGCAGACCTCGGGCCGGGAAGCGCCGCCTCAGCCATCGCGGAAGATGTTATTGGAAACGCACTCCAGGCCGCTGCGCGCATCGGTGATTCCTATGAAGAGCGGCGCTTCGGTTCGGTCGTGCGCGAAACCATGAATCTCGCCGACGCCTTCAACCAGTGGTGGGACCGGCACCGGCCATGGGAACTGTCGAAGCGGTTCGAACATCCTGCGCAGCCGCAGGACAACGAGGCACTGCACGCGATCTGCTCGGCGGCGCTCGAGGGATTCCGGATCCTGACTCTGTTTCTCAGGCCGGTGCTGCCCGAACTCGCGCGCAATGCGGAACACTTCCTGAACCTTGGGCCGCAGACATGGAAGGATCTCACGGTTCCGCTGCGAACCGGCCACCGCACCAACCCGTATCAGCATCTTGCCGCGCGCGTGGACCCGAAACAGGTGCAGGCCATGCTGGACAACTCGAGGGAGAACCTGTCCATGACAACTCAGATGCCAGTGACTGTGCCGGGTTCCGGCACTGCGGTCATCGAAGAAATCAAGCCGGAGATTACGATCGACGATTTCGCCAAGGTCGATCTGCGCGTTGCGCGCATCGTGAAAGCGGACTTTGTCGAGGGGGCCGACAAGCTGCTGCAGCTGACGGTCAATCTCGGTGAGGGCCGGACCCGCAACATTTTTGCCGGCATTCGTTCCGCCTATGCACCTCAGGATCTGGAGGGCAGACTGACGGTGGTGGTCGCCAATCTCGCTCCACGCAAGATGAAATTCGGAATCTCGGAAGGCATGGTGCTGGCCGCCGGACCCGGAGGCAAAGACCTCTGGATTCTATCTCCAGACAGCGGAGCGCAGCCGGGCATGCGCATCAAATAAGGTTTGCCTGCGTGGCTGGCGCGCAGCCACGCAGGCAGTCAGCCGCGCCCAGTTCTTCAGTAGATCCAGGGAATCAGTTTCCTGACCCGCTTCCGGTAATCAGGGTACGAGGCAAACTTGAGGCTCAGCCAGTATTCCTCATACGAGGCCTTGCGGTCGAAAAACAGTCCGAGAACCACCGCGAACACCACTCCTGGCCAGCTCAGGGACCACAGCGACCAGCCGGTTGCGGAGAGGATGAGGGCGGAATACATGGGATGGCGCACGACACCGTAGATCCCGCGGTCGCGAAGACACGCATGCTCCCTCGGCCGGGGGAACGGGGTCAGATAGCGCCCCAGGGCGGCGAACGCCGCAAGCGCCATGGGCACCGCCACGAGCACCAGCGCGGCTCCGGCAAACCGCACCAGCCGTTCCGGAAGCGTTTGCGCATCGGCACCGTACCGTATGGGCAGGAAATAGGCGAGTGCCATCAACGGAACCTGCGCCAGCACCCACCAAAGGTCGCGCACGATTATCGGCTTCGGTCTGCTCTGGTTCATGGACTGCAAAATTCTCCGCAGCGCGGGGTGCGCGAGAACCCTGCGACGTCCGGGATTATTGCTTCAAATCCGGCCCAAGGCCATACTCCGCTTCCATGCACAGACCCGAGACAAATTCGCGCTCGTCCGCCGATCCATCGATGGCCGTGCTGATCGATGCGCGGTTGCCGCAAACCCAGTGCATGCGCTGCGGATATCCCCGCTGCCGCGACTACGCCGAGGCGCTCGCCCGCGGAGAAACCGACCTAAACCGCTGTCCGCCCGGGGCGGATGCAACCATCGAAGCACTGGCCGCACTGCTGCACCGTCCGCGCAAGCCGCTCGATCCTCGTTGCGGCAGCGAAACCGGACGCCGGCGTGCCGTGATCGACGAAGAGCACTGCATCGGCTGCCGCAAATGTATCGATGTCTGTCCGGTGGATGCGATCGTTGGAGCGCGCCGCCTTATGCACACCGTGATCGCACGCGAGTGCAGCGGCTGCGAACTGTGCCTGGCAGCCTGTCCGGTCAACTGCATCGCCCTGACGGCGGTGGCCGAAGAAAAGAACCGGCGCGGACTGTGGCGACATTATGGTGCCGACGAGGCGGATAACTGGAGGCGACGCAATGCATCGCGTCTGTCCCGGCGTGCCCGCCCGAAGCAGGCGCAGCCGCCGCAGCACGGCGCCGTCGCGGATCAGCAACGTGCGCTGCGCAGGGCCGAGATCCGCGCTGCGGTAGAGCGCGTACATCGCAGGAAACAGGCCACTTCGCCGCCTGACCGGCAACCGGCTGGCTGATGCGATGCCCCGGCTGTAAGGATCGCCGCGTCTCACGGCGGCGGCGCCAACAATGAAGAAACGGATACTCAATTCGCTCGGTTCCCTGTTCGGCCTGCTGCTTTTCGGGGTCGCACTGTGGGCGCTGCACCATGCCCTGCGACACCACCAGTACCAGCAGGTTGTCGGGCAGCTCAGCGCCATACCCCTGACGCACATTCTGCTTGCCTTTGTCCTGACGGTTCTCGACTACGCCGTCCTGACCGGCTACGACACGCTCGCGTTTCGCTACATCGGCCAGCCACTCGAGCTCGGCAAGATCCGCCTGGCCTCGTTCATCGGTTATGCCTTCAGCCACAACCTCGGATTCTCGCTGGTTTCGGGCGGCTCGGTACGTTACCGCCTGTACTCGTCCTGGGGTCTGTCGGCAATCCAGGTCACCAAGCTGGTCGCGTTCTGCGGCGTGACGTTCTGGCTCGGCTTTCTCGCACTCGGCGGGGGGGCATTCCTGCTCGAGCCGCCCACCATCCCCGGAGGCCTGCATCTCCCGTTTGATTCGGTCCGGGCGGCAGGTGTGCTGTTCCTGGCGCTGGCCGCGATCTACCTGGGCTGGGCCTTCCTTCGGAAAAAACCGATGAATGTCCTGGGCTGGGAGTTCTCGCTGCCGCGCCCGCCCCTCGCCCTCGCCCAGCTTGCGGTCGCCGTGACCGACTGGGCGCTGGCAGCGGCCGTGCTGTACGTGCTGCTGCCGGCCAACAGCCCCTGGGGCTACCCCGAATTCCTCGGCATCTTCCTTCTGGCCCAGATTAGCGGCATGGTCAGCCAGGTGCCCGGCGGCCTGGGAATTTTCGAGACCGTGATGCTGCTGTTCCTGTCGCCCGCGCTTCCCTCGGCCGCGGTCATCGGTTCGCTGCTCGTGTTCCGCGGCCTGTATTACGTCCTGCCCCTGGTGGTGGCGGCATCGCTGCTCGGCGCGCTCGAACTGCTGCAGCGACGTGAGGGCATCAAGCGCGTGGGGCGTCTGGTTGGCCAATGGCTTCCGATTCTCACGCCGCATGTCATCGCCTTCACCGTGTTCGTCGGCGGCGCGATCATGCTGTTTTCCGGTGCCACGCCGGCCGATCACTGGCAGATCGAGTGGCTGCGCCGGTTCGAGCCGCTACCGCTGCTTGAAATCTCGCACTTCACAAGCAGCGTCATCGGCGCCTGCCTGCTGATACTGGCGCGCGGTCTGCAGCGCCGGCTCGACGCCGCCTACCACCTGACCGTCGTGCTGCTCGGCGTAGGCGTCGTGATGTCCATTCTGAAGGGCTTCGACTACGCGGAGGCGGCAACACTGGCGGTCATGGTCGCTGTACTGCTGCCGACCCGGCGGCACTTCCACCGCAAGGCCTCGCTCATCAGCGAACGATTCAGCGTCGGCTGGGTGGCGGCAATCATTCTGGTTCTGGTCGCGTCGATCTGGCTCGGCATGTTCTCCTACAAACACGTCGAGTACCGCGAGGACCTGTGGTGGCGTTTTGCGTTCTCCGGCAACGCGCCGCGCTTCCTGCGCGCTTCGGTGGGCGCCCTCGGCGTGGCACTGATCTTCGGGATCATGCGGCTGATGCGTCCGGCGCCTGCGGAACCGGAGCTCCCGGGCCCGCTCGAATTCGGGAAAGCCCGGGACATCGTGCGCCGGTCGCGCTATGCGGCGGCCAATCTTGCGCTGCTCGGCGACAAGCATCTGCTGTTCAGCGATAGCGGCAATGCGCTGCTCATGTACGGGGTGATCGGAAGCGCCTGGGTGGCCATGGGCGACCCGATCGGGCCGCGCGAGGAGCAGGAAGAACTGGTCTGGCAGTTCCGGGGGATCGTCGACGGCCATGACGGCTGGACCGCGTTCTACCAGGTCCAGCCGGACAACCTGCCCCTGTACCTGGACCTCGGACTCTCGCTGCTCAAGCTCGGCGAAGAGGCGCGCGTTCAGCTCGACAGATTTTCGCTGGACGGCGCGACCGGCAAGGGCAAGCGCAACCTCGTAAACCGGCTCGAAAAGGAAGGCTGCGAATTCGAGGTCCTGCCGGCAACCGAGGTACCGCCGCTGCTGGGACGTTTTCGCGCGATCTCCGATGCCTGGCTGGACCTGAAGGCAACGCGCGAAAAGCGCTTCTCGCTCGGCTTCTTCGATGAAGCCTACCTGCGCAACTTCCCGGCTGCGGTCGTGCGCCGCGGCGGAGCAATCGTAGCCTTTGCCAACCTGTGGCTGGGAGCGGAAAAAGAGGAAGTGTCGGTCGACCTCATGCGCTATGTCCCGGACGCTCCGGAGAGCGTCATGGAGTATCTTTTCATCAAGCTCATGCTCTGGGCCAAAACCGAGGGCTTCGGCTGGTTCAACCTGGGCATGGCCCCCCTGGCCGGGCTCGAGGATCATACGCTCGCGCCGCTGTGGACTCGTCTTGGCGCCATGGTGTTCCGCCACGGCGAACACTTCTACAATTTCCAGGGACTGCGTCAGTACAAAACGAAGTTTGACCCGGTCTGGACGCCGCGCTATCTGGCAAGCCCGGGGGGTATCGCACTGCCGCGCATACTGACCGGCATTGCAACGCTGATTTCCGGCAGCCTGAAAGGAGCGATCGTCAAATGAAGCAGCTGTCGATGTCCGTCCTGGTCCTGCTCACCGTCTTCGTCTGGATCACGGCGACGCCGGCCGCCGAGGTGCGCTTCGGCCGTCTCGGCGCAGTCAGGGTCTATGGACGGACCGCGCATCCGGCACATGTGGCTTTACAGCTGTCCGGCCGCCGCGGCTGGACAGCCCGCGACACAGCACTCGCCCGGGCCCTGGCTGCGACCGACACCCTGGTCCTGGGGGTAAACCTCAGATCCTACCTGGGGCGCATCGGGCATGCCCGATGCGCATATCCGGCGGGCGACCTCGAGGCGCTGAGCCAGTACATGCAGAAACGGCTTCGTCTTCCCACCTATGTCCGGCCGGTGCTGGCAGGCCGCGGCCTTGGTGCCACAGTTGCCTATGGCACCCTGGCACAGGCGCCGGTCGGCACTTTCCGCGGCGCCGTGGGTTTCGATTTCTGCCCGCAACGCTCGCTCCCCCGACCCTTGTGCCGCGGTGACGGCTGGCCGATGAAGCACGATCCCCGGAACGGCACCTACCTGGTCCAGCCCGGCCGCCTGGGCGCGCCCTGGCTGGTCCTGAACAGCAGCGCGAGCAGGTCCTGCACCATCGCAAGCGCCGCCGGATTCGTTGCACGCGTACCCTCGGCGCACTTTACGATCGTGCACGCCCAGCCTGGGGAATCCATTCAGAGCGATGCGGCCTTGGCACTCGTGCGCCAGGCTTTTCTGCGGCTGGCAGCGCACCCTTCGGCATTCGGTCCGTCGAAACCGGTCACGGACCTGCCGCTGGTCGAGGTTCCAGCGACGGTACCGGCTAACGACAGCCTCGTAGTGATGGTCTCGGGCGACGGCGGATGGGCGGGCCTGGACCGGGAAGTCGCAATCGCCCTGGCCGCACGTGGCTATTCGGTCGTAGGACTGAACTCGCTGCGCTATTTCTGGACACGGCGTACCCCGGACGAGGCCGGCCGCGATCTGGCACGCATTCTCGATTACTATCTCAGGCAGTGGAACAAGAAGCGGGTAATGCTGATTGGCTACTCCCGCGGCGCGGACGTTCTGCCCTTCATGGCCAGGCGCCTGCCGCCGGCACTGAAAAACCGCGTCGACCTGATCGCGCTGCTCGGATTGGGTCGCACCATCGACTTCGAATTCCATCTGTCGGACTGGCTGTCGGTCGAGGGAAAGGACCGTTCGACGGCGCTACCGATCTTCCCCGAGATCGAAGCGCTTCGCGGCGGGCGGCATGTACTGTGCATTTATGGCCGGGACGAGGAGCACTCGCTTTGCCGGAAGTTCACCCCCCCGCTCGGCCAGACCCTGGCCCTAAAGGGCGGCCACCATTTCGATGGGGCCTACGCACGCCTGGCCGGACTGATTCTCGCTGCCCTGCACCGGGAGCGCCGCGCCGGGGCGGAACCCGGGCATTGACCCGACCTGTGCGCCGCAGACCTGCGGGAACCCGGTTCGGTCCGGTAGCCGATAGGGCGGTGAAGCAGTCCGGCCCGATATCCTCCAGACCCCATCGGCTTCGGTAACCCGACGTGATCCGGTAGCCCGGACAACCGGTCCGTAGCCTCCCGCCGGCATCTTGCCGATGCGTTCGCAGGGGTCGCGCACGTCCATTGGCAAATCCGCCGCGGGTCCGTAGAATGCAGCGGTTGCCCTTTCGGGCTCCGATTCGCCAGCCAGCAGGAGGCTCCACAGCATGTCCGGTCATTTCCCCTTCATCGGCAAGGCAAACCGATTGGCAGTATTCGCCTTCTTCGAAGATCACGGCATGAGCGTGGCACTGCAGGAGAAGTATTACCGCTGGTGGCATGAATGGACGAAGAACTTTGTCGCGAAAGATCCGGACCTGGCGCTCACCAAGGCCGTGGAACTCAGCCATTTTCCATTCGGCCAGCACGCGCACCTGAATTTCCACCTGCACGACTACATGTGGGCGACACCCATGCTGGATCTGGGAAAATTCATCGAGAACGTGATCTTCCCCAAGCTCGACGACAAGGCGATGCACCAGCTCGAGCGGGAACACGAAAAAATGCTCGAGGAGATCGGCCATGAAGCGGCCCAGAATCCCCGTGCCGCTCCGCCCGAGATCGGGCGCTACCGTCACACCTGAAAACGCCCGCCCCCCGCGCTCCACATCCTCCGGGCGCGGCAAATCCGGCGGTACGCTGGTCGCGCACGCCAGCCTGCTCAGCCTGGCGCAGCGGCGGGCGCTGTTTGAGCGGCTCAAGGCGGAGAATCCGGCGCCAACCACCGAACTGCATTACCGCACGGCTTTCGAGCTGCTGGTGGCCGTCATGCTTTCGGCACAGGCGACGGACAAGAGCGTCAACAAGGCCACCGCCCGACTGTTTGCAGTCGCCGGCACGCCGCAGGCCATTCTCGATCTGGGCCTCGGCCGGCTGAAGGCCTACATCAAGACGATCGGCCTGTACAACACCAAGGCGGCGAACCTCCTGAAAACCTGCAGGCTGCTGCGCGAACGGCACGGAGGCGAAGTGCCGTCGACGCGCGCGGACCTGGAAGCCCTGCCGGGCGTGGGCCGCAAAACCGCCAATGTGATCCTCAATACCGCGTTCGGCGAACCCACGATCGCCGTCGACACTCATATTTTCCGGGTTGCTAACCGCACCGGGCTTGCCCCCGGCAGGACCGTGCTGGAAGTCGAGAACAATCTGCTCAAGGCAGTGCCCCGCCCCTACCGCCGGGATGCGCACCATTGGCTGATCCTGCACGGGCGTTATACCTGCGTTGCACGCCGCCCCCGCTGCGGCAGCTGCGTCATCTATGATTTATGCGCGTACCCGGATAAATTAGACGAATGAACCGATCTGTCGCCACCGGCCTGAGCTACGGAGCAAAGGCCGTCCCCCAACATGCCGAGCGCGCCGTGGTTGCAGCACTGGAGCGCGCCGGGCTCGACAGTGCCAACGGCGTGCTGCTGTTCCTGACCCCTCATTACGCAAACCACCCGGAAGCCGCCCTGCGGGCCGCTGCGCGCGCTGCCGGCAGCCTGCAGATAGTCGGCTGTACCGGTGCCGGTGTTCTGACCGAACAGGAATGGCTGCTGGACAGCCCGGGTGCGGCGGCGATGGTATTCGGAAAGAACCTTCGCCTCGGCCTGCCTGGCGAGATGGAAGCGCAGGCGGTGGTGAGCCTGTGCACCCCGTCCGGCGCCACCGCCGACTGGTTCGACCTGCCCGTGCCGCGCATCGGTGCTGTATCCGGTGATATTTTCGGGCAGGGACCCTTCAAGGTATGGAGCGGCTGCCGCGTCGCCGACAGCGGCCATGTCGAGGCGGTCATTTCCGGGAGCCGGAGCGCGATCCGGACTTCGCAGGGAGTGCGTGCGCTGACCTCGCCGATCGAGGTCGCGGAAGTCCAGGGCTACGATGTACTGCGCCTCGGGCACTACCCCGCGCTCAACGTGCTGGTCCAGGCTTTGCCTGTCGGTGTGCGCGAGATGGATCATATCCCGCTGCACCTGATCATGGGCGGCATTACGTTCGGGGATCCGCTGACTGCAATCCGCGACGGCCGTTACCGGCTCAACCACATTGTCTCGGCCAACCTGAGCGACCAGTCGATCACGCTTTCACATCCGCTCGAGCGTGGCGAGAAACTGTTTTGGGCAATGCGCGATGCGCTCGCCGCCGAGCGCGACATGCGTCTGGCCATCGAGCGCGCGCACGAGCAGCTCGCCGCTGCGCCGGATTTCGCGCTGCTGTTCCCGTGCATGGGACGCGGACCTCATTTCTACGGAAATCGCGACCGGGACCTGGACCAGCTGCGCACGGCCTTCCCGGATCTGCCCATTATCGGATTCTACGGTAACGGCGAGATCGGACCCGTCGATGCGGGCAATCACCTGTACCAGTATTCCACGGTACTGGGACTGTTCCGCACACAGCCCGGCTAGGAACCCCCGTGTATACGCAGGACCGCAACCGTATGCGGGAAACCTTCTTCCACGCGTGGCGGCGTTACCGCGACGGTGTGCCGCTCGAAGGAATCGAGTCGCTCATCGTGGCGGTGGTCGAACGGCATCCCGAGTACCACGCCATTCTCGAAAACGCTGACGAACACCGTGACCGGGATTACGAGGCCGAGTTCGGTCAGAGCAATCCCTTTTTGCACCTGGGCATGCACATCGCCATCGCCGAGCAGCTTTCCATTGACCAACCGGCGGGCGTGCGCGCCTGCTACCAGGCGCTATGCGCCGGCGCCAGCGAACACGATGCCGAACATCGCATGATGGAGTGTCTGGGTGAAATGCTGTGGCAGGCCGGACAGGGGAATACTGCTCCGGATCCGCAGGCCTATCTGGACTGTCTGGCGCATCTGGCTGCCAGGAAGCCACGGCGGGGCTGAGCCCGATCGATCGCGTCCAGGACCGCCTGCCCGGAAAAGTCAGGATGAGTCGCGCTGGTCCAACGGGGAAATCCCCGGTGAACAGCCCGCCGCCAGCGGTTGCAGCGCCGGGCAGCACCGGGCGACACAGACCAGGTCTTCCCAGGTGTCTATGTCGCGCAACATGGCGAGCTTGCGGAACTCGACTCCCGCCGTCCGGGCCCGCGCCTGCGTTTCATTCAGGACCCGATGCCCGCCCCAGTCCATGCCGGCAAACAGCGCCGGCTCGGCCTGCTGCAACCCGATGAAATAGTAGCCTCCATCCATGGCCGGGCCAATGACATTGCCACCGCGGGCAAGCGTTTCGTAGGCGTCTTCCAGAGTGCCGGCATCACAGTGAGGCACATCGCAACCCATCACGGCCGCGGCGCCGCGCCGTCCGATGCCCAGACGCAGGGCGCGGAGCATGCGCTCGCCCAGGTCGCCTTCACCCTGGGCAGCCAGGTGCACATGCAGATCGTCGGCGAGATGCGCGAACAGCGGGTGGCAGGCATCGGGCGCACCACAGAGGTAGACTTCTCCTGGCCATGTGTCGGCCGCCAGGGCCACGGTCTGGCGGATAAGGTCGGCCGCGATCTCGGCGGCGCGGTCCGCCCCACAGACCTGTGCCAGACGTGTTTTGACCTGTCCGGCCAGCGGTTGCTTTGCGAACACGATCAAATCCGGTCTTTTCATGGCGAGGCCACCCGCCGCAGTTCAGCGCACATCGGGATAGAAGCGCAAGAGCTGCGCCGGAGAGACGCCAAACCAGTAAAGAAGCCGCAGACCCCACATGCGCAGCACGGTACGCGCGATCCCGCCGCGCTGCCAGCGTCGCGTCGCGCTGACCACCGGTACGCGGATGCGGGCGGGCCACGCCAGCGTGCGCAACCGACGGGAAAGCTCAATATCCTCCATCAGCGGGATCGGTGCAAAGCCGCGCAACATCTCGAAAACATCGCGCCGCACGAACAGCGCCTGGTCTCCGGTGGCGATGCCCGTCAGCGCCGAGCGCCAGTTCATCGCCCGCTCTATGATGCGAAATGCAAACTGCCGCCCATCGAGGCGCACGTCGAAGCGACCCCATTCGCAACCCTGCCGTACCGCCTCCCGGATCCTTTCTGCCGCTCCCGGCGACGGGCGGGTATCGACATGCAGAAAGAGCAGCACCTCGCCGGTGGCCGCATCCGCACCCCGGTTCATCTGGAGGGCACGGCCGCGTGCACCCTGCAGCAGGACCACGCGGCAGGCAGGCCGGGACGCGCGCGCGCGGGCATCGGCCAGGGTCTGTACCTGTGCCACGGTTCCATCGTCACTGCCGCCGTCAACCACGATTACCTCCTCGAATCCGGCATCGATCAGCACCGGTAGCCGTTCGTTGATATCGGCCGCCTCGTTCAGAACCGGAACGATCACTGTCACTGCGGGTCCCACGCGCCCGGCACCCAAGGCACCGGCCGCAACCGGGCCCGCCGCCGCTGCGATACCAGCTTCGCCGATGCCGACCTCTGTCCCGTTGGTTACTTCAGCCATCGAACCACATTCTCGGTGATGCCCCTCCGCTGTCATTGCGGGAATCCGCAGATTTTGCGATTTTCACGGTTTTCCGCCACGTCACCCGTCGGCGCACCCCTGCCGCAGGAGACTCCGGTTATCCGGCTCCGGAACCGGACACCCCGCCGTTCCACGGAACGAACCCGGACTCCGTCAGTCATTATATGACGGACAGGCAAGGCGAAAACAAAAAGCGCTTGCAATCGTCTACACTAGAGAGTAAATAGCCGTCAGGATCATGACTGACTCGACCGACTGTTGTAGTACTGAATCTACTTCGACCTCCGCGGCCCAGCGCAAGCGGAGGTCACAGGCTGTCAGGCGCCAACGGGGCTCAATGCCCCGTTTTTTTATTTCTGCCCATCCTCGCGCCAGCGGCCCCCATACCTGAACTTACCCCGATAAGGAGCCACACCGTGCCCGAGAAGAACGAAAACGAACCTCCCGAACCTATGACGGCGCCGACATGCGCCGGGACCCTGCATGACACAATTCATAAAGGGGACCGCCCATGCTGAACGCCGTCAACGCCGTCATGGATGTCCACTTCCTCACCCCCGTCGGCCCTGCGCCCGTTCTCCCGGGCGATGCAGCGGGCGGGCACAGAACCGCCCGCCAGGATTCCGTCCGCAAACGTTATCTCGTCGCCGGCAAATATCGCCTTTACCCCTTTGATCACAGTGCCAAGGCTTACTTCGACGAAGCCTGCGTCCGCAGCAACGTGGCACTGTCCGATTACAGCTTCGCCAACAACGTCATCTGGCTGGCCCAGGCGAGCGGTTTCTACCAGATCATAGAAGGCTGTTTCTGCCTTTTTGCCTTGAACGGCAATGGCCTCACCATGCTCTTGCCGCCGCTGGGCGATACCTCACGTCAGTATCGGGCGCTCAAGATCTGTATCAAGATCATGGACTTGTATAACCCGTCTCCGTTTCAGGCCCGGCTGGATTACGTATACAAGGACTTTCTCAAAGTTCTCGAACTGGATGGCGCAACCGGCGCGGCCCTGATCAACGGCGAGCGCTGGCACGTGGAGGTCACCAATCCGGATTACATCTACCGCACCCAGGATCTGATCGAGCTCCGGGGCAACGCTTACAAAACCAAGCGCAACGAGATCAACCAGTTCCGGCGCGCCTATCCGAACCACGCTCTGGTGCCTTTCAACAAGAGCCACCGAGACGAAGCGCGGGCCCTGGTGAATACCTGGGTGCAGAACCGCCTGCGCACTTTGCCGGACGGGCCGGTCGAGGAGTTTCTGTACAACCTGGAGATGGAACGCAAGGCCATCCAGCGCGCCATCGCCCTGTGTGAAGAACTCGGACTGGAGGGCCTCAGCCTGTTCATCGATGGACGCCTGGAAGGCTTTACTTTTGGCGAACGCCTCAACCGGGATGTCGCCAACGTGCTGATTGAAAAGACGAACTTTAATATCCAGGGCGCTGCGCAGTACCTGTTCCGGGAGTTCAGCAAGGTCTTTGGCGATTGCACTTACATCAACGTCGGTGATGACCTCGGATTCGAGAACCTGCGGCGCGTGAAGATGAGCTATCGACCGGCCATGTTCGGCGAGAAGATCATCCTGAGACGCCCCTTGTCCGAGTGATGTCTGCCAGGCCGGCGATACGTCGCGCCGGACCGGCCGATCTTGACCGGATCGTCGAGATCGAACGTGAATGCTTCGGCACCGTTGATGGCGCCTTCTCGCGTCGCCAGCTCAGACGCCTGCTCGCCAATCCCAACGCCTACTGGATGCTGGGTGCCGACGGGCTGGCGGTGGCCTGCTGGCTGACTGCCAGCAACGGCCGCGCCCGCTGGGCGCGGCTCTATTCTCTGGCCGTGCACCCCAAGCTGCGCGGTCAGGGCTGGGGTGGACGGCTGCTGCGCGCCGGCCTGGCGTGGATGCGGGCACGGGACCTGTCGGTCTGCCGCGCGGAAGTAAACGCCCTCAATCATCCGGCACGCCGGCTTTACGCACGCTTCGGATTCCAGGAAGTTGGCCGGCTTCCCGGCTACTACGGACCCGCCGTCGACGGGCTGCGCCTGGTTCTGCACCTGAGTACCGAAAAATCTGCCGCAGCGGGCGACACCTCGGCCGGCAAGCGTTCGCAACGGCGCGGGCGCGGCTCATCGGGGCGCGTGCGCAACCCCTAGGAACCTCCGCTGAGTCCGGCATCTTCGCGCACACCCAGTGCGAGCGCGGTCCAGTCCAGGTCGCCCCGGTTTCGGGCCAGTCCAGACAACAGCCGGTCATGCAGGAGACTCGCAAGCGGCATGGGCACCCGGCTCTCGTTGGCAGTCTGCTGCACGAGATCGATGTCCTTCTTCCCCAGAGACAGCTTGAACCCGGCAGGCTCGTAGATTCCGGAGGCGATAAGCCGGCCGTAGTTCTGGTAGATCGGGCCGCCGAACAGGGTTTCGCTCATCACGGTGGCAAAGCGCGCAGGGTCGACACCGTTCTTCGCAGCGAGCGCAAACGATTCCGCCATGGCCTCGAGGGCGGTGACGATCAGGAAATTGCCCGCGAGCTTGACCACGTTTGCAGACGCCGGGTTGTCCCCAAAATCATAAACCTGCTGCCCCAGGACCTCGAGCAGGGGCTGCACCCGGGACCGGGCAGCCGGCGCACCGGCCACACAGATCCAGAGTTTCCTGGCGGCGGCCGCTTCCGGACGCCCGAACACCGGCGCCGCCACGTAGGCGCTGCCGCGGTCCGCGTGGTAGGCGGCGAGCCGCCGTGCCGTCGCCGGCGCCACCGTACTCATCGACAGGTGTACGCCGCCCTCGCCCAGCGCTTCTCCGAAACCACCCATGCCCTGCACCACTTCCTCCAGGGCCTGATCATTGGCAATCATGGTCACGACGATTCCGCCGGAGGCGACTGCTTCGACCGGCTTGGCCGCGGGCGTCACACCGGCGGCGCCAAGCTCCTGGACCCTCCCGGCACTGCGATTGTACGCACGCAGGCAATACCCCGCCGAGAGAAGATTGGCTGCCATGGGCTTGCCCATCTGCCCGAGGCCGATAAAACCGATCGTCTGGTCTTTGTCCATACCGTGGTTTCTCCATTGTTCGGATTGAGAAAGACGTCACCGCATGCCGGATGCCACCGGACTGACGCAATACACCCCGGACCGCCTTCCGCCCCAGATGGGTCGCGCACGGCGACGTGAATTCTGCTCTCCACGACCGGCGCACCCGCTCAGTGATGCGGCAGCACGGCGCACAGCAGGCAAACCCCAGGCAACGACAGCCCGGACAGACTCCCGTGTCCCGCGACATTGCAGAAACTTACGACGTTACCGGCACCCATGCAAATCCTCGCCGTACTGCTACGTCGCGATTCCATTCCCCCCGAGGAAGATTGAACTTTATCCAGTGGCGTGCGTATGATGCCGACGCCGGCTTCCGGCCCGTCACCGCAATCGGTAGCCCTGCAGGCTGCAGGGTGAGATTTTTCCGCGCTTCGCGCTGTGACGGCCGGTTTCCCCAAACACCAGACTGCAAAGCACCAGAGCAAGGCCATGCCCGCACCAACCAAGCTGATGTTTCTTCCCGGAGCCCTTGGCAACCCGGACTTCTGGAAGCCGGTTTCCGACCTGCTTGTTCATTCAGCCTCCCGGACCCTGCTTGGCTGGCCTGGTTTTGGCTCGACGCCGATCGATCCGCTTGTCAACGGAATCGATGATCTGGTTGCCAAGGTGGTTTCCGGAATTGATCAGCCCACGGCCGTTATTGCCCAGTCAATGGGAGGCGTGATCGCCATGCAGGCTGCGCTTGAGCGCCCCGGCCTCGTCACGCACCTGGTGCTTGCGGCCACATCGGGCGGGGTCGACGTTTCCGATCTGCGTGCCGAAGACTGGCGCCCCGCGTTCCTCAGGGCCAACCCGTCGATTCCCCGCTGGTTCGTGGACTATAAATCCGACATTTCCGCCAGCCTCGCATCTATTCATGCGCCGGTCCTGCTTCTGTGGGGAGATGCCGATCCGATAAGCCCTGTTGCAGTTGGCTTGCGCCTGCACAAGCTGCTGCCCCGCGCACACCTGCACGTCCTTGCCGGAGGCGCGCATGATTTCGCCAATGTGCTCGCGCCCAGCGTTGCACGACTGATTGCTGAACATCTCCGCGCAGCCTAGCCCATCGTCACAACGGGCCGCTCTTGGCGGGGGCTGGACTGAATTGCGTGAAAATAAAAATGCACCTCACGCCCTTATCGGTCATGGAAGTCCGTGATTGCCCGACTTCCGCAAACCTGACCCGTCGCTGATGTCTGGGGGGATTGCTGACCTGAGTTTCACCGAAGTGGCGGATGGGCCTCAGAAAACGCCGGCACAGGCGTGATGACCGTGCGCCTGCGGCTACCTAACCGGGCAACCGCATTTGCGCTGTCGCGCACGCAACGGCTGACTTACCGGCCAGGCAACGGAGCGCGATACCGCCCGCACCTAACCGATCTTTTCTACTATCTCGGCAAACGAATGGGCTGGTATGGGGCTTTGCGCTACGTTTTTGAATAGCAGCTTGCTGATGCGGCTGGTTGAGAACATGCCTATCACTCGATGCGCTTGAGAGGCTGGATCGACCTGCGCGACGAGCGCGTGCTGGCGCGCAAGGCTGCGCAGAGTCGCGACAATATCACCGACCATGGCCGCTTGCACACGCGCCGCGTCCAGGACCTGGATATCTGCCTGCGGGGTCATGATTGAGGCGACCGTGATTTTGGAACGCGGCAGGCGTGTCTGCCGGGTGACCTTGATCGGTCGTTCCCCCATGATGTCGGTGGCGGTAATGATTCCCATGATCTCGTCGATGTCGTTCATGACAAACAGAAGCCGCACGCCCGCGGTTTTCATCTGCCCAAGCGCCGTGGCAATCGGAGTCTGTGGAGTCGTGGTAACGGGCGTGACGAAGGCGAAATCGGTCATGACCGAGGTCGCCGGACTATCGACATGAACCAGCCTGATTCCTCCGGTCGTGGAACTGAAGTTCGACTTCGGTTTCAGCGGAATGGACGGAAGGCCCGTGAACGTATCGAACATCGTGTGCCTCCTTCAGGCATTTATCGGGACGTCTGGCGTGTTCATCCGGGATACATGCCGACGACATGGCGAGAAAGCCGGTAGCTGTTGTTCATGCCCGAGGTAAAGCAATCGCCATGCCAATACGGAATCCAGCGCCGAAGCCCGCGCCGGACCGCAATTTTTGGTGTGATTGAGTGGCTGGGTACAGTGCAATGAACCGCATCGGTGGTGTCCGACGCATCGGCGTGGTGCAGCGGACCTCATGACCGCACTATTGCATGGCACATGCATTCCCGAATGCCTCCGGCGTCTATCCCGTCCCGGGAACGGATGTTGCCGCTCGATATTCATTCAATCCTGACCCGGGCGTGAAGCAAACCCGTGGCCCGGATCCGCACTGCCACTCCGCCGACCGCGTGCAAAATAAAAAACGCATCCACTGATTCAAGAACTGCGGTCCAGTCGCCCGCCTCCGGATCCAGGCCGGAACGCCGGGAACCGGGTCGAATGCGCCCATTTTCGGAAACGCAGGGCGAGGCTTTCCGGAGCCGATCACTGCGGTGGAGCAGCCCGAGTGTCAGGACCACGACGCCGGTCAGGCCTCAGGATAAGAATCGCTACGATTGCGGCCAGCGCAAGAAACGCAGCCAAAAGGAAGGCGCCGACCGGATGCATAGTCCACAGTGCTCCGGCAATCAGCGATGCAGGAACGTAAATGATCCCGGTGAGAAAATTGTAGACACCGATCGCGGATGCCCGTCGATCCGTCTCGATGTCCGCAATGAACGCCTTGCTCTGTGCTTCGTCGATTGAATAGAACACGCCATAGACGACGAACAGGACAATGACCTCCCATTTTGTGGTCGCGAATGCAAAACCAGCGCTCATCAGAAAATAGACCAGGTACCCCAGAACGATGATTCGCACCCTGCCGAAGCGGTCGCCAAGTTTTCCGACCACCGGCGCAGAAACGACCAGCGCCGCGTTGAACAGTGCGAAAAGCAGTGCAATATCATCGACAGCAAAGCCCACGCCATGCGCACGCAACAGCAGAAAACCGAAGCTGAAATAGCCCAGAGAGAAAATGCCTGCTGCCACCAGATAGCGCTTGAACTCCGGACTCAATATTTTCCATGTCCTGAACATATTCTCGCGCTTGTGCTGAACCCCTGGCTTTTCCTTTATGAAACTCAGCAGAGCAACGCTGAGCACTGCCGGAAAGAGCGCAACCCAGAACAGTGTCCGGAATGTGGAGGCCCGATTTCCTAGCCACCAGAGCAGGCCGTACGCGAAAAGCGGTCCGAAAATGGCCCCGGACTTATCGAGAGCCTTGTGCACACCGAACGAGTACCCTCTTATGTCTTTGTCGGAGACCGCCGACAGCCAGGCGTCACGCGGCGCACTCCGGAAGCTTTTGCCCAGACGCTCGATAATCCGAAATGCACCAAGGCCAACAACCGAGCTGGTCAACAGAAGAATGATCTTGGCAAGAGTGGAAAAGCCGTACCCCGCCATGGCGAAGACCTTGCGCTTCCCGGTCCGATCTGACAACCAGCCAGCGAGGTAGTCCAGCGAAGATGCGGAAAAATCGGACAAGCCCTCGACCACCCCCAGCAACGCAGCCGATGCGCCTGCAATCGTCGTAAAAAATATTGCGAAGACCGAAAAAATCATCTCGGAACTGAGATCGGTCATAAAGCTCACAAGACCCAGTTTGAGGACGTCCGGATGAACGCTGAAGTTCCTGTCAGCGGAATCAGGTGGTATCTGCTCCTGCATGGTCGCCTGGCGCTCTTGGTAGGGTCTTCGTTGAGGGGTGCGACCTATCTTGGTATTGAGCAACCGCAGCTGCCGTCATGATCCCCGATGCCATATCATAATACCGATCTGGCATGCCCGGGCGGAACGCGCCAGGCTTGTCGGTCAGCACGCAGAGCATCTGCATCGTCATGCAACAGTGCCGGTCCGAGGCATCGAAGATGCTTTTAACAACGGATGTGGGCGTGGAATAACGTCGGGCTCGAGTATGGGCTTTTTGGCCAGGGACTGTCAGTCGACCCTTCGCGTTATCCATGACGCGGCTACGGTTTGCGCCACACACTGGCCAGCCAGGGTTGGCGCTCGCGCGGCAGGCCGGTTGGCCGGTAGTAGAATTCGAGTTCCGTGAACCCGGTATCTGACATATAGCGACGCCAGGCCTCCAGGTCGTGGTAAGCACCGTAGCGCCCGCCGTTCCAGCCCTCCTCGTTTTTGCCGTGCGGGTTGGAACTGAACAGCACTCCCCCGGGCTTCAGTGCGGCGTGCAATTGCCGCAAAACGCGCCGCAATTCCTGAGTCGGCACGTGAAACAGACTGGCGTTGGCAAAAATGCCATCGAAACGCTCTGCCGGCAGATCGAGCTCAAGGAAATCCTGCTGCCACACCTCGCACCGACTGTCGGTGCGCGCCATCGCAGCAAAGCCTGCGGCCCCCTCCAGGCCGATCGCAGCATGGCCCAGTTCCGAGAAGACCTTGAGGTCGCGCCCCGGTCCACAGCCGAAATCGAGAATCACGAAGGGCGGCTGGCCTTTGATATGCCGCAGTAATGCGGCAATGTTCTGGGAGACATCGTGATCACGGGTGCGGTCGCGAAACGCTTCGGCGCGCCGCTCGTAGTGAGCGAGCGTCATGGCAGCAATCTCTTCCAGCTCGTGCGGCTCGAGCGGCTTGGCATGCATAGGGGCGTTTTCGCGTTGGGACATCTCGTCATTCCCATTATGGTCCAGATTGGCAGCGGGCGGAATCATGCCCGATCAGCGAAAACGTCAATCGCTGGACCGGAGGCTTGCCTGCGCATGACAGGCGAATCGAATTGCAGCAGAGAACCGTAACCAGGACCAGTCCGTGTGTGGACCAGTGCGGGGCTCTTCGTTGCCTAACCGCCCGGTGAGAAATTGCCGATGATCCCGATCGAGGCGCCGGAAAGCAGCTTAACGGGGCATCGCGGGAAAGATGCCTTATCGCCAGACGCACCGCAGAAAAGCTTGCGATCCCGGCAACGATCGCCTGACCGGAAAAGTAGACGTATCGTTCCCACGTCCGAACAAGCCCGGAATCGCGCAAATCCCCGATCCACCCGGTCCTGCGTGGATCCCGGTTTCAAATTCGCGCGGGCGCATGGCCATGACGAATAATAAATTCCTCATTTCATGCCGGACACACCGCAAGCCACGGCGTGCAAAGCGCTTCCGGCATGCGCACTGGCCGACGAAGCCGGTCAATCGCTCGAGACCAAAATGTTTGTGTTATGCTATTTACATGGAATGTAGCCAAGATGGATGGCCATTCACCGTTGGCGGCCGCGACCGGAACCGGATCGACCGGTCGCTTGTGCGCAAACCTGACGCAACGGCGGAAGAACCGTTCCAGCAATCACCGACATGTCCGGAGGCAAACGCAGGCCGAGCTGCCTTGACGCTCGCCGGGAAGAAGCTTCTTCGTTGAGACGGTACGTGGCGAGATCAGGACCGGCTTTCGCCCTCGTCCCGGACGCTTTTCTGCGCGATGCCGCGATTTCCTTCTGCTCCGCTTGCAACCCCACGAGGCTGGCGTCTCATGGCCCGGGACCGAACCGCTTGAGGGATTCTGGGTCCGCGAGCGTACCCTGCGGCCTGGGGACGACTCGGGGTCCGGTGCGTGCGCAGCGGGTCCATTCCCGCAGCCTGAATGGTGGCCGGCTGCAAACGGCCGGATCGTCGCCAAAGAAGCGAACACCTGGTTTCGGGTGATCAATAAAACCCGCTTTACTTTCGGACTGGGAGGAGACTTAAACCGTGTTCATCGTCGGCGTCATGCTGCTTATTGTGGGCGCTACGGTGTTGGTGGTAGAGACCCAAAGCCTCACGATCTACCTCATTGCCGTAGCAGTAGCCTGTCTCGTGTCCGGCGGACTCGTCTTGTTTGCGCATACCGGTCTTGCCACGACCTTAGTGGCATTTGCGCTGGTCCTGCTGGCTGGCCTGCCGGTCGCGCATTATGCGCGGCGGCACCTGAAGAATCCGGAGTCCGATCGCGTGAGCCGCGACGACGTGGGCGCAATGGTCGAGGTGGTGGCCGTACGCGGCGAGACACTGCGTGTTGCCTACCGGGGCACGGAATGGGATGCACGGCCGGCAGCCGGGTTTTCCACCGCCGGCCTCGTGGCCGGCACAACGCTTCAGGTAGTCCAACGCGACGGCAATACGCTTGTCGTCGCACAGCGCGGTGCTCCAGCGGGCGCCTGACACACGGATTTTCCGCAGCAACCGAACAACAACAAAGGAGATTTCGATGCCTGCCTCACTTGCCATTGCCATTACCCTGATCGTGATCGCACTGGCGATCGTAAGCCGCGGTGTCCGTGTCGTGCCGCAGCAGCGCGCCTGGATCGTCGAGCGATTCGGGCGCTTTCACCGCGTTCTCGAGCCCGGTCTCAACCTGATCATGCCGGTCTTCGACCGGGTTGCCTACCGGTTCGACCTGCGCGAGGCGCCGATCAATATCGCCGAGCAATCCTGCATCACCAAGGACAATACGCAGATTACGATCGACGGGATCCTGTACCTGCAGATCACCGATCCAAAGAAGGCAGCCTATGGAACGAGTGATCCGTTCGTAGCCGTGGAACAGCTTGCGCAGACCGTGATGAGATCCGACGTCGGCCAGAAGCAGCTTGACGAAGTACTGTCCTCGCGCTCGGAATTGAACGTCTCCATCGTTTCCGAGCTCGACAAGGCGGCAGTGAACTGGGGCGTCAAGGTGCTGCGCTACGAAATTCGCAAGATCGAACCGCCGCAGGAGGTGGTGCGGGCGATGGAGCTTCAGATCACCGCCGAGCGCCAGAAACGGGCGCTGATCGCAAAGTCCGAAGGCGAGCGCCAGCAGGCGATCAACGTGGCCGAGGGCGAAAAGCGTTCGCGTGTATTGAGTGCCGAAGGCGAAGCCGAGGCGATCAATACGGTGGTCAAAGCACAGGCAGATGCGATTCGAACGATCGCGGCCTCACTCGGCGAAAAAGGGGGCGACGAGGCCATGCGCATGCGGCTCGCTTCGGACCTGATCGCCCAGTACGGCAACCTGGCCAAGGCATCCACCACGATGATCGTGCCGGCGGAAATGGGCGATCTGTCCCGGTTCCTGGCCACCGCGCTCTCGATTCCAGGGGCAAAAAACAGCGCCGGTCTGCGTCCCGGAGCCCCGTCCTGAATGCGGGTGCCCCCGCAAGGCACCTGAACGGCCGGGTTCGAGCCGCGTCGACCCTCCACCGTGCAGGGAACACTTCCCTCCGGATCGGATCCATCGCGGCGGGCGTCACACAGCTCTATTCTTTATCGTGGCCAAACGGACAGGAACGACGCCTTCCCGACACGCAAGGAATCCGATTGCACAAAATGGCGGAAGCGGGCGGGAATCGAACCCACCCGGGGCCGGCTGACAGTCCCTGGCTGATCTGAAGTCAAGCCGCCCCAACCGGGGCGCGCATCGAAGCCGTGGACACACAGACCTTGAATGACCCGGTGCGATCAGCGTCCCGCTTCTCACAACAGCGCCTCGATCAGGCGGCATGATCGCGTTTTTGCTCCGGGCGAAATTGCGGGTCACGGCAACTGCAGAGGGTTCGGCGGATCGATCAAAATCTGCGGCATCCTTCATTCATCCCGCTGTCGAACCGCCCAGCCGGGTTGCCGAGCCATTCCATATCTGCAACCGCAGCCCCGGGCTTCCGGCGCCGGGCCATGATGACACACCCCAAACCGCGACCCCGCCACAGCTACCTGGATCCGAACCGCGGCCGTCGTGTGCTGCAGAAAAACGCCCTATCCGAAGTGACAGACGTAATCCAGCAGATCGTCCACCTCGATCTCGAAATGGGAGCTTCCGGGAACCGTGAAGCTGTCTCCCGCCTCATAATCGCTCCACGCTCCGGAACCGGAAACCTTCACCCGGCAGTGCCCCTGGGTGATGTCGATCCGCTCCGGCGCCTCGGTGCTGAACCGGTAGGTACCGGGCAGCATGATGCCGAGGGTCTTCATCTCGCCATCCGGCGTGATGATGCTGCGGCTGGTTACGCGCCCTTCATGGTATATGTTGGCCCGGGTCTTGACCTCGACGTTCTTGAAACTCATTCAATCCTCGCGCTATCGCTGTCCAGGCCGGAATCATGCCATTGAGGAAGATCAAAGTAAAAACGGGTGGCCACTCCGGAAACCGTATCGAATCCGACGCTGCCGCCATGTGCCTCCACGATCGCGCGTGCGATGTTCAATCCCAGCCCGGCGCCGTCGGCCGGAGCGGCAACCGGGTCTTCGGTGCGCGCAAAGGGCTGGAAAAGACGGTCTCGCAGGCTGTCCGGCACACCCGGGCCGTGATCCGTCACCGAAACGCGCACGTTGGCGCCTGCCGCCTCCACCCTCACCTCGACTGCACCTGCGCGCGGTGAAAAGCGTACCGCGTTCGAGATCAGATGGTCTATGACGTGGATCAGGCGCGTACCGTCAGCATATACGGGGGCCTTCGCAAGCCCAGGCTCGAGCACCAGGGCCACACCGGACACCGCGGCCAGGCTGCGGCCCTCTTCGACCGCACGCGCTACGAGATCTGCCAGATTGAGATGGCGGAGATCGAGCTTCACGACTCCGGACTGGATGTCATCCATGTCGATGATGTCGCCGACCAGACGCGCCAAACGGGCGGTATTGTTGCGCGCGATAGCGAGCAGCGATCTCCCCGGCACGGACAGATCCCCGCCCACGCCTTCGGCCAGCAGGCTGAGCGAGCCGACCAGCGCGGTCAGCGGTGTTCTGAGCTCATGGCTTACCGCCGAGATGAAGCGGCTTTTCATGCGCTCCATCCTCTTGCGCTCGGTAATGTCGCGCACAATCCCGATCAACATGCGGCGTCGGCCCAGCACCATGTCGCTGACCGCCAGCTCCATGGGAAATATCGAGCCATCGCGGCGCAAGCCCGTGATTTCAAGCCCGAAACCCAGCATCCGCCGCTTTCCGGAATCCAGATAGCTCTCGACGTAACCCTCGTATTCGTCGCGCTCGGACTCGGGCAGAAGCATGCTGAAGTGCTTTCCCGCCATATCTGCCGCCGCACTGCCGAATATGCGTTCGGCAGCCACATTCATCGACTCAAGCGTCCCGTGTTCGTCCATCGTGATGATGCCGTCGAGCACATTGTCCACGATTGCGCGCATGCGGGCCTCGCTCTCGCGCAGGCCTTCCTCGACGCGCGCGCGTTCACCGATCTCGCGTTTGAGTTCGCGGTTGAGATCCTCCATCGCTGCCTTCTCGCACGCAAGCACGGCGGCCAAATCGCTGTTTTCGAAGCGCAGTCTGAGCGAGCCGAGCGTGGCTTCGTACAGGCGCCACGCGGTAGCAAGCATCATGACCATGAACAGAAAGGACAGCATCCCCATGGCAAACTGCAGGCTTTGTCCGAAGTAAAAGAGACGCGCTGTAAGCGGCAGCAGCGCCGGGGCAATGAAATACAGTGCGACCCTGGCAAGCGGGGCATAGCTCACCACCGCGCCCGCGGTCAAGCCGGCAAGAACAAGGACGATGAATACCTGATTGGGAATCTGGTCGGGAAGCAGGAGCATCCCGGCTGAACCCCAGGTGAGCCCTGACAGCAGGGTGCCGTACGCGATCCCGCGCTCCCAGCGTGCGACACGGTCCGGCCCAACCACGCGGCGACGATAGCGCACGGCAAACAGATAGCGCGACAACGAAATGAGCGTGAGAACTGCGAACCAGGACCACAACACCGCGTGGCGGATGACGTGCCACTGTACAGAAAGCAGCAGTGCGCCGCTGAGCAGACCGGCAAGCAGCCCACCCGGCAGATTCGCGTAGAGCAGTTTGAGCTGCTCGGCGCGGATCCGGGCGTCACGCTCAGGCGCAGCCATGATGGCGTACGGTGCGGCACGCCCTTCCGTACAGGCACCTTTACTCACAGGATGTCCTGAACTGCGGACATGGCCGGCCACCGCGGGTTCCGATCAAACGAAGCACAGACGAACCACCCCTTGTCCCTGAAATCAATGCGGGGATCGGCCAGTTTCCGCAGACCAACCCCTTTCCTAGTTATTATTGAGAACCCATTGAATGATTATAGTGGGATTTCGCGCGACTTCCTTGTTTCCGACCCGTCAGGCCGCCAGCGCAACAGAAAGCAGGCGTCGCTCGAAGGGCGCGCCGTGTACGGCGGCGGGAGAGGCAAGCTATTGATACAGCTCACACTCCGGTCAGGATACGCACCATTTGCGTGCGCCGGGCCATGTCCGGCAGACCGCCACGGCCCGCCTGCAGGTCGTCACGGGCGTGGTCAGGCTTGTCCGTCGCCGGAATGACGCAGGTGACCGCCGGGTGGGAAAGGATGAACTTGAGCATGAATTGCGCCCAGCTCGAGCAATCGAATTGCGTCGCCCAGGGCGGCAGCGGCCGGCCGCGCAGCCTGGCAAACAGGCCGCCTTCTTCGAACGGGCGGTTCACGAGAACGGCCACGCCCCGCTCCCGCGCCAGCGGCAGCAGACGGCGTTCGGCCGCAGTCGACACGATCGAGTAATTGACCTGAAGGAAATCGATATCGCCGGTCTTCAGCGCACGCTCCAGCTCCGGGTAGGCGCTCTCCGAATAGTGCGTGACACCAATGTAACGCACCCGGCCCTGTTCCTTCCAGGCGCGCAGCGTCTTCAGGTGCGTCATCCAGTCGACGAGATTGTGCACCTGCATCAGGTCGAGGCAGTTCACGCGCAGGCGTTTCAGCGATTCTTCCATCTGCCGGACACCTTCGTCGCGCCCCTGTACCCAGACTTTGGTGGCCAGGAAAAGACGGCCCCCCAGGCCCAGCTCCTGCGTCAGATCACCGACCACGGCTTCGGCCGATCCGTACATGGGCGAGGAGTCCACCACCCGCGCCGCGCTCTGCGCGAACAGGCGTAGCACCTCGCGTGGCCCCGTGCGCCGTGCCGGATCCCTGCCCACGTCGAACGTACGCGACGTGCCGAGCCCGACAACCGGCAGTGGTTCACCGGTTCCGGGAATCGGCCTGACCATCAGACCGGATGGCTCCACCGTCACCTCCGCTACCCTGTCCATACCGTCTGCCCGCACGGCCATCGGCCGTGCGGGCCTGCACAGAGTATAAACGACCACCGCAGCCGGATACCTGCGGCGCAGGAAAACCTCAGGCTGGATTCGAAGGACTTCGCCGGCATCGCCGGATGGCGACTGCGGCGGAAAAGGATGCACGCGAGCGTCCGGCGCGAACCGGCCCTCCGGACAGAGCGTGCGTGCCAGCCCGGAACCGGAGTCGCCGCGCTTAGCGGCGCTTTTCCGCCAGACGCGCCTGCAGCAGCACATCCATGGTCGCAAGCGAGGTGCTGCTGATGAGTCCGGCATGCACGTGGTAGAGGTGCATCACGCATGGCACCGGCTCATGCAGGGCGCGCCCGGAAGGCGCGAATTCCGCCCATTCGACCAGCGGAAACTCGCTTTCGCCGTGCATGCACAGCCAGGAGGTGTCCCCGAGGAACATGTCGATCCCGCGCGGCAATTCCAGCCGCAGGGGATTCGTCAGGCGCCGCAGCGCCAGGCGCACCCGGTTGTACCGGACCGCATCCACCGACAGCGGCAGGCTGCGCAACGGCGGGATGTCACGCAGGCGTGTCGCCATGTCACTTCGGGCCTGCGCCTGAAAGCTGTTCGTCGGGAACCCCTTCGCTGAATACGCGGCTCGCTACGATGTCCTCCGGCTCCAGGAGCATCAGGTCCCGCTTGGTAAGGCGCTCGCGTGCGCGGGCAAACAGCCGGTTGGCCTGACGCAGCCGCGCACGATCCAGGGCGTTTCGGATCGAACGCGCATTGGCGAAGTGCGGCATTTTCATGCGCCGGTGAATATAGTCGCCGAACGCCTTTTCCGCCTCCGGACTAAACCGGTACTGCACCTGCGCGAGCATGAGCGAGGCAATGCCCATGAGCTCTTCGGCCGCGTAATCCGGAAAGTCCAGATGGTGCGCGATGCGCGAGCGCATGCCGGGGTTGCTCAGAAAGAAGCGGTCCATCTTGTCCTTGTAGCCGGCGAGGATCACCACGAGGTCATCGCGGTTGTTTTCCATGATCTGCAGCAGGATTTCTATCGCTTCCTGGCCGTAATCGCGCTCGTTCTCCGGCCGGTACAGGTAATAGGCCTCGTCGATGAACAGCACGCCGCCCATGGCCCGCTTGAGCACCTCCTTGGTCTTGGGTGCGGTATGCCCGATGTACTGGCCGACAAGATCGTCCCGCGTCACCGCCACCAGGTGGCCCTGACGCACATAGCCCAGTCTGTGCAGAATCTCGGCCATGCGCAGCGCCACCGTGGTCTTTCCGGTACCCGGATTTCCGGTGAAGGACATATGCAGCGTCGGCGTCTCCGTGATGAGCCCCAGCTGCCGGCGCAGCCGGTCGACGAGCAGCAGCGCGGCGATTTCACGGATACGCGTCTTCACCGGCTTCAGCCCGACCAGCTCGCGATCGAGCTTGTCGAGCACCTCCTGCACCTGGGAGTCGCGGAACGCGGCTTCCAGGTCCACCGGGGTATCGTCCGGCACCGGCTGCGTATCCGTCTCTCCTGGCTGCGCACCGGCGTTCATTTCGATTGCTCCTGCCATTTCTTGCCTCTCCGTTTCCTGGTATCGGGCGAGCGTCAGACCATTTCCGTACCCGCTGCGCCGGCCGGACCGGTCAGGACCTGACCCGGACATGAAGAGAATCGATGCGCCGCGGCGGCCCCGAGGGCGATCGTGAACCGTCCGTTCGCACCGGGACAACACCCTGCCGCGGTCCGCGGAGCAGTGCCGACCCGGCACGAACGGCCTTGTCGTGCATCATCCGTCAGCGATAGCGCTCGCCCTCCGGCCGTTCGCTGGCATAGGAATGGATGGTGTAGCGGATGCGGCGCCCATCGACTTCCTGGCGGACCAGACCGAACCCCGGCTCGTTCTTCGGCCGATTCACGAGGAACGACAGCTTTACGCTCTCCGTGCCGCGTGTACTGTCGAAGGCGGTGAGCCGGATATAGTGGTTCGGGTATGCCTTGCGGCACTGGTTGACTTCGTAAAGAATTCCGGCCGCATCCTTGATGTCAAACATGGGGATTCCCCACATTTCCCAGTAGGTGTTGCGCGGATGCGGATCGTCCGTGAACTCGACGTTCAGAGCCCAGCCGTTCTTCAGGCAATACTGGATCTGCTTCGTGATCTGCTCGTCTGTCATGTCCGGCAGGAAAGAAAACGTTCCCTGCGTAATGCGGCTTCCGTGATTGGTCATCATGGCAGTTGTTCCTCGAGGTTAGAAGGAGGTGGTCGCCGTAGGCACAAAGTCGGCGGTGTCAGTGGATTCGTAATTGAAAGTGATGTCCTTCCAGGTATCCAGAGCCGCTTTCAGCGGCGTGCACCACTTTGCCGCCTGCTCCAGTATCTGCGGACCTTCCTTGAGATAGTCGCGGCCTTCGTTGCGGGCCTGGATCATCGCCTCGAGCGCGACGCGGTTGGCCGTCGCCCCGGCCTGGATTCCCATGGGATGGCCGATGGTGCCGCCGCCGAACTGCAACACTACATCCTCCCCGAGATAGTGGATAAGCTGGTGCATCTGCCCGGCATGTATTCCGCCGGACGCGACCGGCATCACCTTGTTGAGCGATGCCCAGTCCTGGTCGAAGAACAGTCCGTTCTCCAGACTCATCGCGGTGCGCGTCTCACGCAGCGTGTCGTAGAAGCCCTTGATCATCAGTGGATCGCCTTCAAGCTTGCCGACTACGGTGCCTGCATGGATATGATCGACACCGGCCATGCGCATCCATTTGCAGATGACGCGGAAATTCATGCCGTGATTCTTCTGCCGCGAATAGGTCGAATTTCCGGCACGATGCAGGTGGAGAATCATGTCGTTCTTGCGCGCCCACTTGGCCATGCTCTGTATGGCGGTGTATCCGATCACCAGATCGATCATGATGATGATCGATCCGAGACTCTTCGCGAATTCCGCGCGCTCGATCATTTCATCCATGGTTCCGGCAGTGACATTCAGGTAGTGACCCTTCACCTCGCCCGTGGCGGCAGACGCGCGATTGACCGCCTCCATGCAGTACAGAAACCGGTCACGCCAGTGCATGAACGGCTGCGAATTGATGTTTTCGTCGTCCTTCACAAAATCGAGACCACCCTTGAGCGCTTCATATACGACGCGCCCGTAGTTGCGTCCCGAGAGACCGAGCTTGGGCTTGGTGGTGGCGCCAAGCAGCGGACGCCCGAATTTGTCGAGGCGCTCGCGTTCGACAACAACTCCGGTGGCCGGGCCCTGGAAGGTCTTCAGGTAGGCTACGGGCAGACGCATGTCCTCAAGACGCAGCGCCTTGATCGCCTTGAACCCGAATACGTTGCCGATGATCGAAGCGGTCAGGTTGGCGATCGAGCCTGGCTCGAACAGGTCGAGATCGTAGGCGATATAAGCGAAGTACTGCTGCTCAGTCTTGGTGCCCGGTCCGGTGTTGGGCACCGGATCGACCCGGTAGGCCTTGGCACGGTACAGTTCGCAGGCCGTCAGCCTGTCCGTCCATACCACCGTCCAGGTGGCCGTCGAGGATTCTCCGGCAACGGCTGCGGCGGCCTCCTCCGCGTCCACATGTTCCTGCGGCGTGATACGAAACAGCGCGATCACGTCGGTGTCCTTGGGCTTGTAGTTCGGCTCCCAATAACCCATTTTTTTGTACGGAATTACCCCCGCTTTGTAGCGGTCCTTGGCGTTGGTGATCGTTTCCGACTGTCCCATCTTGGCCTCCTGACTCTATGTTTGATGAATGCGTCGTGTTCGAACCCAGGGCGGTACCGCGTGATTCGGGCCGGTCGCCGCAGGATTTACGTCATCCTCGGCAAAATCATCCATAAACAACAGTCAATTTTTTTTATTTTTATGATAGATTTATATCTATGCGTCATATGACATTCAGACAGATGGAGGTGTTCGAGGCAATCGCGCGCAATGGAAGCTTCACGCGCGCTGCCGAGGAACTTTTTCTGACCCAGCCGACCGCCTCGATGCAGATCAAGCGCCTCAGCGACACCATCGGCCAGCCACTTTTCGAACAGGTGGGCAAGCGCGTTTATCTCACCGACGTCGGGCGTGAACTGCACGCCACCTGCCGCGAGATTTTCGAGAGGCTCGACCGGTTCGAGATGACGGTGGCTGACATGAGGGGACTGAAGAAGGGCCGGCTGCGGCTCGCGGTGGTCACCACCGCGAAGTATTTCGCTCCGCGCCTGGTCGGACCGTTTTATAATCTCTATCCCGGTATCGACGTAGCGCTGAAGGTCACGAACCGCGAGCGCATCCTGGAAAGGCTGGCGGACAATCTGGATGACCTGTACATCCTGGGCCAGCCGCCGGAAGATCTGGACGCGGAATACCTGCCGTTTCTGGAAAATCCTTTGGTGATACTGGCCGCGGCCAACCATCCGCTTGCCAAGCGCAGGCGAATCCCGCTTGCGCGCATCGCCGAGGAGCCGTTTCTCATGCGCGAACCCGGCTCGGGAACACGCATGGCACTGGAACGCCTGTTCGAACAGCATCGACTGAAGATCAAGGTGCGCATGGAACTCGGCAGCAACGAGGCAATCAAGCAGGCGGTCATCGGGGGCCTGGGAATCTCGGTGTTGTCGCAACATGCCCTCGCGCTCGACGGCACTGCCGGCCCGTTCACCATCCTCGATGCGCAATCCTTTCCGATCCAGCGCCATTGGTATGTGGCCTACCCGCGCGGCCGGCAGCTTTCAGTCGTGGCACGCGCATTTTTTGACTATCTGTTCGAGGCCAAACAGCATTTCGCGGCTCTACCGTATCCGACTACGGCCAGGATCCGTCGCAAGAAATCCGGCTCGCGGCGCGGCCGGACTGCCTGAATGGGCGGTTTTTCAGACACGGCGCTGGCCAGGCGGTGGCGTGACCATCGAGCGGGCGTGAGCGGCTGACATTCAGGACAACAGCGCGGCCGTCCTCGATCGAACTACTACGACCGGCGTTCCGGGAGCGGGTGCCGGCACCATGAAGGAATCGGGCATCAAAAAGGCGGCACCTGCCGCCATAGACCCGACGCTACCGATCGTAAACCTCAATAAGCGCCGAAAACGCTATGGAACAAAGACGACGACGGGCAGAAGAAGACCTTCAGGATGGTTCCTTAGGAAGGACAGTTCCGTCACAGATTTTTCCTGCCATTTTTGCGATCCGCTGCCCCGAAGCGGGATTTTTGCAATTTCGGAATGTTCAATAGCAATCTGCATGGCTGGATCGATGCGTTTCCAAGCCAACGCCACGGTTTGCACATTGGTCATGGCGGATTCCGTTGTTTCTGATTTTTGTAGGAACTAGACCGGATTTGTTTTCCATGGGGCGAGCAGCGTAATGGGTCTCATTGGTCCGGAAGAAGGCGCGTACACGGATTAACTGCTGCTGCAGAAATCGGAACCGGCCGATGCATTTATGCGTTGGCGCGAGGAACGGCCGGTATACTAAACGAATACACTGTCACGGATATCATTAACCGCTCCGTAGCACCAGCACGACGCGCACGCCAGGCCCTTGCGGTCAAGAATCGTTATATGGCCGCGACTGTAGCGGATCAGATTTCTTTTCTGCAACAATGCGGCTGCCTTGGTGACGCCAACGCGTCGCACCCCGAGCATGTTCGCCAGCATTTCCTGCGTAAGTTCAAGCTCGTTTGACTGTAGCCTGTCCAACGTCATCAGGAGCCGACGCGCCAGACGCGGTCCTAACTTGTGGTGCCGATTGCAGGCGGCCGTCTGCGCAACTTGGGCCAAGAATACATAGAGATACTTATTTAGCACCTCTCGTAACAATGGATTACGCCTTAGTTCGCTGCGAAACGAAGTGGCCTTCATTCGCGCCGCAGTTCCCGAGGCCTGAACCAGCATGCGCAAAGATGAGACACTGACACCCAAGAAAAGCCCCATTCCCGCCATACCTTCCCTGCCGACCAGTCCTACCTCGACGCTTGTATGCCCGTCGACCGGGTTCAGTAACGAGATGATCCCGTTGTTGGGAAAGTAGACATGCCGCGTCGGCTTGCCTGGCTCACAAAGTATATCGCCAATCGCAAGATTCACCTGTTCGCTATGCGCGAGCAAACGCCGCCTTTGCACCGGCAACAGGGCCAGCAGCACGCTATTAGTTGCCTCGATGCGGGTGTTACCAGCCATTGAATTCCTCTGTGCGCCAGTTAATACACATCCGCCAGTACATACTGTGCGCCAACGCACATATCGTAATCGGACGTGAACAACCTCTGCCACAAGAACAGAGCACACATGCACGGGAAACAGCCTGCTACGAACCTGAAAAAGAACGATTAACGCGGTTCGCGGTAAATCTGATGGGCCACAGGAACACGATTGGTCCGCGATCCATGCCCCTTCGATCCCACATGTCCACCCGCTGAGCGCGAGCCGGAGCTGCCCAGGACTTTCCGGGTCCGGAAAACTCCGCATGAAACCGGCCGCGCTGGCAAGAATCTCGCTGACGGTTCCACTGCCAGCAACCAACCCCTCGACTGCTTGCTCCGCAACACAGGCAACAAATTGATTTTTTGAACCCTACTGATACATCGTGAGATAACCGATCGACGAGAACTTGGGTGTTACGCATGCCGAAGCTGACAGGGTGATCGCGCCTGCTCCCGATTTATCCCCTGCTGTCAGACAGGCCTGCAGAAAGCAGGCCCTCTATCCGCGGTTTGTATCCAGACCGGCCGCCACGCCCGGTCGCGTCTCCACGGATTCCGCGCAGGCCCGTGGCCATCTTCAATAGAGGTTGCTGGGCCATTCTTGTTATCATTGCATCCATGCTTGACCCTTCAGCGAAGAGACTGGTCACGCTGGCATCAGGTCTTCCGCTCTCGCGGGAAGCAAGCGATCATATTCCTTTTTTACAACCGCATAGCATTCGCATACCTCCTTCTCGAGTCCCGGGCGATCGAGGATCGTGATGCGGCCACGGGCATACTGAATCAGGCCCATGGCTTGCAGATTTCCCGCCGCCTGAGTGACACCTTCGCGGCGCACCCCCAGCATGTTGGCAATCAATTCTTGAGTCATGCTGAGCTCATTTGACGCTAAACGATCCAGGCTTAGCAGCAGCCAGCGACAGAGTTGCTGCTCAACCGAATGGTGCCTATTGCACACCGCGGTCTGTGACATCTGCGTGATCAATGCCTGGGTGTAGCGCAACAACAAATGCTGCAACTCGCTGTGCCGCTCGAATTCCTTTTTAAGAATTTCTCCCTTCAGCTGAAATGCCTGACCGGCGCTTTGTACCAATGCACGACTGGGCGTAGTGCCGCCTCCCATGAACAAAGCGATGCCCACCATGCCCTCATCGCCGACCACGGCAATTTCCGCAGAGGACCCGTCCTCCAGGACATAGAGCATCGACACAATACAGTTCGGGACCGGAAAATATACATGCTCCAACTCCGCGCCGGATTCGTAGATCACCTTGCCGAGCGGCATGGCAACCAGCTTCAAATCCGGAACCATGCGCTTAAACACATCCCTGGACAGGGCGGCCAGCAGGCGGTTGTCCGTTGGAATTATTTTCGTTTCTGACTGAAAATCGGCTGATTTACTCATAGCTGTTGGCTCTTTGTAATGGAACGTATTTGTACAGGCGAGGCCAGACGATTGTACAGCGTACTGGGCGCACGTTATGTACGGAAGTGTACTTAGCCTAATACAGGCATTTATGGAATAACAATCACCATGTGGTGAACTGTTAGCAGTGAGCCATGTATGCTGCTCATCAGTAAATCTGTTTTTGGATTGCGGCTTGATGAATGAAATTCAGGGCGCCGCACCGCGTCTCCTGCCGCCTGCGTGGAATAAGCCAGGTCATTCGCGCGGGCATTGAGGAGATCATGGGTGTATGTTCGCCAACGCACCGAGTACGCCCGCTTTTCTCTGTAAATAATCAACAGACGCTTGAATTTAACGTTTTGCGGCGCCGCGCAGTTCCGGCGTTGCGGGCAATTTATGGAGAACCCAGTCATGGCACGGAACTCTCGTACGAGTGAGACGGCGTACCTTAACGCAGTTCGGAGCACGAGACATCATAGCGAATGGCGCACTCACAGCGCCTCCCAAAAATCGGCCTTCGGTATCGATGCGATGCGCATGCTACCGGCGTCATCCCTGAGGGCATTCACTAAAGAAATCTCCGAATTCCGACATCTTGCAAAAAAAGCACAGCATCAAATCGATCTCCTGGTCGCGCGGAATATTGACATGCAGGAGGAGCTCACCGCGCTTCTTCAAAAGAAGGCGCAGGATCACCACTTGGCCTGCCACGATGTGCTGACGGGCCTTCCCGATTGCAGCTTGCTTCTCGACCGATTCCGCCAGGCCATGTTTCAATCGGACCGGAATCACAAACGTCTGGCGCTGTTATCGCTCGATCTGGACAAGTTCAGCTGCGTTAATGACACACTTGGACATGCCGGTGGAAACAAACTATTGCATGCCGTGGCGCAGCGCATAAAAACGGCCATCCGCGGCGCCGACACTGCCTGCCGATACGGTGGAGCCAAGTTTGTCATCATGCTGGCCGAAATTGACAGCCCCACTTTCGCGACTGCACTTGCCATGGAAATCGGCGGGGGTCTCAGCGAACCGTACCAAATTGACGGTCACGAAATTCATCTGGGCGTCAGCCTGGGCATTTCAGTCTATCCGAGCGATGGACAGAATTTTGACGATTTGATGAGCCTGGCTGATGTCGCCATGCATCATAACAAGGGCACAGGAATGCGTACCTCGATTACAGCACTGCCTCACGACGAGGGTCGCGACGCAGAATTGCCCGACCCGCTTTCCTCGGACAATTCCGACAGCATGCATGCGACGGGGCGATCGGTTCCCGATGAAGCAACGAAATCACAGCAGCAGCAACATTCACAGCCGGAGATGTAAGGTCAGCTTTCTAGTTCGAAACCCCAAACTGCAGAAAGTACGCGGGTATGGGCTTTTGCCAGGAGGTCCTATAGAGTGTTTTGCATGATTCACGCCAATACCGGCAACTAGGATGCCGCAGGATCCGGATCCGGACAGTCGATCGCATCATTTGCAAATCAGGATAAGATACGACCTGGTACCCGCCTAATTGGGCGCATCCCCGGGACGTTCCGGACCTGAACGCCACGCTGGCAACAAGTCCGCGGTCGATGAAAATCGTACCGGAATAATTTGAATTGTTTTCCGGAAAAATACGAAAGTGCCAGATATATGGCATTGCCGGTAAAGCGCACGATTTTTCCCCGGAACGTACCGGCTTTAATTCGGCCAGGCGAAAATCAGCTGCAAAAGGCATCTGCTCTTCGACTTATTGCTATCCACATATCCGGAATCGTTATTCGTAAATTTTATGCCGCAGACATTCCGGTCCGCGAATTCATGATCCTGGCAGGATTCGGCAAGCCACCAAGGCGGACTGCCTACGACACTGCCTGAATACTTTACGACGATCGGGTTCATGGTATATCCGCTGCAGACAGGAGGCCTTTGATTTGAAGCCACGCAGCACGACCATCTTCGGACATTGGGGCCGTCTGCGGACGAAGCTTCGCGGAATCGGCGCGCCGCCGGCAAACCCGAATGGCGAACCACCGCTGCGATCGGAATTGTTCAGTGCCGATCAGATGGAGAAGCATGGAAGGAGTCTCGCGGCCTCGCACCGACTGAGCACCGGACCCGCTCCGGACCTGCTTCTGACACGGCTGGCTGACAATGAACGGGTTCTGGCCGGTACCCGCGATTTGCTCACAGCAGCGGTGACGGAAAGCCAGCGGATCACGCCGGCCGGGGAATGGTTGCTCGATAACTTCTATCTGATAGAAGAACAGATCCACACCGCCAAGCGGCACTTGCCCAAGGGTTACAGCCGGGAGCTGCCACGCCTCGATCATGGCCCTTCGGCCGGACATCCACGCGCATATGACATTGCTCTGGAAATAATCGCACACGGCGATGGACGGGTGGATCCGGAGAGTCTTTTCCGTTTCGTCGCAGCGTACCAGACGGTCACCACCCTCAAGCTGGGCGAATTATGGGCCATCCCGATTATGCTGCGTCTGGCTTTGATCGAGAACCTCCGGCGCGTTGCCGCGCGCAGCGCGGCTGGCAGGATCGACCGGAACCTTGCCGGCTCCTGGGCCAACAAAATGATAGAGATCGCCGAAAGCGACCCGAAGAGCCTGATCCTCGTGATCGCGGACATGGCACGGTCGAACCCGCCGATGACAACCCCGTTCGTTTCCGAATTCACGCGCCGTCTGCAGGGACAGAGCGCTGCTTTGGCAATGCCGCTGACATGGATCGAGCAGCGACTCGCTGAGTCCCAGCTGACGATCGAACAGTTGGTACAGGCTGGAAACCAACAACAGGCCGCCGACCAGGTCTCCATCAGCAACAGCATCGGCAGTCTCCGATTTCTGGGTGCCATGGACTGGCGCGAGTTCGTCGAGACACTGAGCGTCGTTGAACAGATCCTGCGCGAGGATCCTTGCGACGCATACCGAGGCATGGATTTCATCACACGTGATCGCTACCGTCATGTCATCGAAAAAACTGCCAATAAAAGCCGTCTTTCCGAGGCTGAGGTGGCGCGCAAGGCAATCCAACTGGCAAGCACCGGACCGGACCTTGCGTCAACTACGGCGCGTGGCGGCAATCGAACGGCACATGTCGGTTTTTATCTGATCGACAGTGGACTGCGCGAGCTCGAGCGGGCAGTCGCGGTGCACCCTTCCGCATTCCGGGCGCTGTCGAGCGCGGCGGGCCGTTTCCCATTCTCCCTGTATTTTGGTGCGATCGCGCTGATCACGGCGGTTCTCACCACCAGCCTGCTGGCACAGGCGGGTGCCAGCCGGATACACGATTGGATACTCGTTCCATTGGGTATTTTGGTGCTGCTGGCCACCAGCCAGCTGTCTGTTGCACTGGTGAATTGGCTGGCGACTTTATTGGTGACGCCCCACCCGCTGCCGCGGATGGACTTTTCCGGAGGAATTCCGGAGAACTCGCGCACTCTGGTGATAATTCCAACAATGCTCACCAGCGTTGAGAACATCGAGGAACTGATAGAGGCGCAGGAAGTACGGTTTCTGGCCAATCAGGACGAAAATCTGCGTTTCGGACTCTTGACTGATTTTCCGGACGCACCTGAGGAAACGCTTCCGGGGGACGACGTACTGTTGCAGCTGTCCGAAACACGAATCACCGAGCTTAATGAGAAGTACAGGTCTTCGATGGGCGACCGTTTTTTTCTTTTCCATCGATCACGCCGCTGGAATCCACAGGAGCGGATATGGATGGGCTACGAACGCAAGCGCGGCAAACTGGCAGACCTGAATTTCCTTCTGCGCAGCAAATCAGAAGATCGCTTCTCGCTAGTCGTCGGAAACATCGATGTCTTGTCGAATGTGAAGTATGTCATTACGCTTGACACGGATACCCAACTGCCGCGCGACTCCGCACGGCAGTTTGTGGGCACCATGGCGCACCCGCTGAATCGGGCGCGCTACGACGAAAACAGGCTAGTTGTCTGCGATGGCCACGGCATACTTCAGCCCCGGGTTTCCGCGAGCCTTTCCGGGACGAACCAGTCGCGGTATGCGCGATTGTACGGGGGCGAACCGGGCATCGACCCATATACACGCGCTGTCTCAGATGTGTACCAGGACCTGTTCGGTGAAGGCTCATTCATTGGCAAGGGCATCTATGACGTCGATGCGTACGGACAGCTGCTCGATACGCGCTTCCCCGAAAGCCGGATTCTCAGCCACGATCTCCTGGAAGGCTGTTATGCGCGGGCGGGCCTGATAAGCGATGTTCAATTATACGAGGAATATCCTTCACGTTATAGCACCGATGTAAGTCGCCGGCATCGCTGGATTCGCGGGGATTGGCAGCTGGCGCGCTGGCTGTGGCGAAGCGTTCCCGGACTTGAAAAAAATAGCCGCCAACGCAACCCGCTCTCGTGGCTGTCACAGTGGAAAATCCTCGACAACCTGCGGCGCAGTCTGGTTCCCATGGCATTAACGCTGTTGTTGCTGCTGGGCTGGACAGTCTTGTCGCGGCCCGGGTTCTGGACCCTGATTGTGATCGGCATCATCCTGATTCCAATCTTGCTCACTTCTATTCTGGAAACACTTTGGAAGCCGCCCGATGTGTTGTGGAAACAGCATATCGCCTTCGCTGTACACTCAGCCGGTCCACGATTCGAGCAGGCGGTTTTTGCTCTTGCGTGCCTCCCCTATGAGGCGTTCTACAGCCTGGATGCGATTCTGCGCACGCTCTGGCGAATGCTGATCGCGCACAAACGGCTTCTCGAATGGCGCCCATCAAGCGAATCGGGCCGCAACGGTCCTGCGGACCTTGCCGCCTCCTTCCGTTCCATGTGGATCGCCCCGGCTATCGCCGTTTCCATGGCAATCTACTTGTTGCTTGAGTTTCCGGACACCTTCGCCGTGGCAAGCCCCATATTGGTCTTATGGTTTGCCTCTCCGGCCATCGCCTGGTGGATAAGCCGGCCACTCACCCGTCGCGGCACACACTTGACGGTTGAGCAGAATATTTTCCTACACAAGATCGCGCGCAAAACCTGGGCGTTCTTCGACACTTTTGCCAGCGCAGAAGATCATTGGCTGCCACCGGATAACTATCAGGAGTATCGCAGTGCCGTGGTAGCGCATCGCACGTCGCCCACTAACATGGGACTTGCGCTGCTCGCGAATCTGTCCGCTTATGACTTCGGATACATTCCGTCCGGAACGCTCGTCGAACGCACCGGCTATGCATTCGGCACCATGCAAAAACTGGCACGGCATCGTGGCCACTTCTACAATTGGTACGATACACAGACTCTGAAGCCCCTGCATCCTGCCTATATTTCGTCGGTGGATAGCGGCAATCTCGCAGGTCATCTGTTGACACTGCGCTCCGGCCTGAGTGCTCTTTCAGATCAAAAGATCCTTGGGGCCCAGATCTTCGACGGTTTGAAAGATACTCTGGGCATCCTCGTGGACGCTATCGCAGAACAGCAAACGCCAGCCCCTCTAGTCCGCATCCAAAATGAACTGGAATCAGCATGCGTCGGCCGCCCGGCTACGCTCGCGCACGCGAGACTCATATTTGATCAGCTGGCAGAACACGCGGACGAATTTTTCAAAAGCATCGATTCCATCCGTGATACTGATGCAAAGTGGTGGGCACAAACGCTGTCCCGGCAGTGTCACGTAATTCTAGATGAACTAACATTCTTGACTCCATGGCTGTTACTGCCAGTCGCACCCGACCGGCTCCGCAACCTGCCCGGCATAAGCGAAATCCCGACGCTGCGCGGACTATCCGAACTCGATATGGATTTGGCGCCAGTCATGGAGCGGCTCGACACGGATGCAACACCCGTAGAGCGCGCATGGCTAGGTGAGCTTCGACGGCATATAGCACAGGCCAGCGGCCGCGCCCATGCGCGGATGGCGGCAATCGAGCGCCTGGTATCGGAATCCGCCGAACTTGCGCGCATGGAGTACGACTTTCTGTACGACAAATCGCGTCACCTTCTGGCCATCGGGTACAACGTAGATACACACCGCCAGGACACCAGTTACTACGATCTGCTTGCTTCCGAGGCCAGATTCTGCACTTTCGTGGCGATTGCCCAGGGACAGCTTCCTCAGGAAAGCTGGTTTGCGCTCGGGCGCCGGCTCACGACCGTCGGTGGCCGCCCTGTTTTGCTTTCGTGGAGCGGTTCTATGTTCGAATACCTGATGCCGCTTCTCGTGATGCCGACCTATGAAAACACACTGCTCGACCAGAGCTATAAGGCGGCAGTGGAGCGCCAGATCGACTACGCAAGACAGCGCGACGTTCCGTGGGGCATGTCCGAGTCCGGCTATAACATGGTCGACGTTCACGTCAACTACCAATACCGTGCGTTCGGAGTGCCCAGCCTGGGAATCAAACACGGACTCGCCGAAGATCTGGTCATTGCGCCGTATGCATCGATGCTCGCGCTGATGGTGGCACCCGCGGAAGCGTGTTTGAACCTGCAGCGGCTCGCCGCCTCGGGCCTGACAGGAAGATTCGGATTTTATGAAGCAATCGACTACACCCCGTCACGTCAACGACGCGGGGAGTCGAGCGCGGTGGTTTTGTCTTTCATGGCACATCACCAAGGGATGAGCCTTCTCTCGCTCGCCTATATATTGCTGGACTGTCCGATGCAGAAGCGGTTCGAGTCGGACCGGCTGTTCCAGGCAACCATGCTGTTGCTGCAGGAGCGCATTCCAAAGGCCACAGAGCTCTATGCGCAGACCGACGAGATTCCCGGCATCCGCATGAGATCGAGCGTTGCGGAGACGCCAATTCGTGTTTTCCATAGTCCCGATACGCCGAATCCGGCAGTGCAGTTGTTGTCAAATGGTCGATACCACGTCATGGTCACAAACGCGGGCGGCGGCTACAGCCGCTGGAAAGACCTCGCCGTGACGCGCTGGCGTGAAGATCGCAGCTGTGACAACTGGGGCGTATTCTGTTATCTGCGCGACGTGGAGAGCGGAAAGTTCTGGTCAACTGCCTATCAGCCAACGCTCAAGCGGCCGGAGAGTTACGAAGCAATCTTTTCCGAGGGGCGAGCGGAATTTCGCCGCCGTGACCATGATCTCGACATCCACACCGAGATTGTTGTTTCTCCGGAAGATGACATTGAATTGCGCCGTGTCCACGTCACCAACGGATCCCGGACACGCAAAGTTATCGATGTAACAAGTTATGCAGAAGTGGTTCTTGCCTCGCCGGCCGCAGATGCACTGCATCCGGCATTTTCCAATCTTTTCGTTCAAACTGAAATTATCCACACACAGCAGGCGATCCTCTGCACGCGCCGGCCCCGATCCGTCGGCGACCCGACACCATGGCTGTTTCACCTGATGGCCATCCACGGAGCGGGCGTCGGCGAAATATCCTATGAGACTGATCGCATGCAGTTCATTGGCCGTGGAAACACCATCGCCGGTCCACAGGCGCTGCGCGAACCCGCCGCGCTTTCAGGAAGCCAGGGTTCTGTGCTCGACCCGATCGTCTCGATCCGCTGTCGCATTTCTCTCGATCCGGAGCAAACGGCAACGGTCGACATGGTTTTCGGCATCGGTGAAACTCGTGACGCCGCCTTGAGCCTGATCGGGAAATATCATGATCGGCCGCTCGCAGACCGGGTCTTCGATCTGGCATGGACACACAGCCAGGTGGTGCTGCAGCAGATCAATGCCACCGAGGCAGACGCGCAGCTCTATGGACAATTAGCCAGCTCTGTCATCTACGCCAATGCGTCACTGCGCGCTGAACCGGGCGTTCTCCTTAAAAACCGTCGCGGACAATCCGGTCTCTGGGTCTACGCGATTTCGGGAGATTTGCCGATTGTTCTGCTGCAGATTGGAGACCAGGACAATATCGATCTGGTCCGCCAGATGGTGCAGGCCCACGCGTACTGGCGCCTGAAAGGACTGGCTGTGGATCTGATGATATGGAACGAAGATCGGGCCGGGTACCGACAGCTACTTCAGGAACAAATCATGGGATTGATTTCTGCGGGCGTCGAGGCACATGTGATTGATCGTCCTGGCGGAATTTTCGTACGGCCCGCTGAACAGATATCGGACGAAGATCGCATTCTTCTGCAATCGGTGGCGCGCGCCATCATCACCGACAGGCGCGGGACACTGGCTGAACAAATTAACCGTCACCGCCCGGCAGAATTTCGGGTACCACGCTTCAAACCGACTCGAATTCAGCGCGCCGAACCTCCCGCGACCACAGCGTTGGCAGGTCGCGATCTGATCCTGTTCAACGGACTCGGGGGATTCACCCGCGACGGGCGCGAATACGTCATTGTGACTTCGCCCGGACACCTCACACCGGCACCGTGGGTGAATGTGCTGGCGAATCCACACTTTGGCACGGTCATCTCGGAGAGCGGCCTCGCCTACAGCTGGGGCGAGAATGCACACGAGTTTCGCCTCACACCCTGGTACAACGACCCGGTAAGTGATGCCGGCGGAGAAGCCTTCTACCTGCGCGATGAGGACAGCGGGCACTTCTGGTCTCCCACGCCACTGCCCAGCCCGTCAGGACAGCCTTATGTCACCCGACACGGATTCGGTTATAGCGTTTTCGAGCACACCGAGGGTGGAATCCGCTCGGAGCTGTGGGTGTATGTGGCCCTGGATGCCGCGGTGAAATTTGCGGTGCTGAAGGTAAGAAACGACACGGAACGATCCTTCCGACTCTCCGCCACGGGCTACGTGGAATGGGTGCTGGGAGATTTACGGCCAAAATCAGCCATGCACGTCATCACCGAGATTGACCAGGGCAGCGGCGCTCTGTTCGCGCGCAACCAGTACAACACGGAATTCTCCGGTCGGACGGCGTTCTTCGATCTGGATGATATTACCCGGACGTTGACCGGGGACCGCACTGAATTCCTTGGACGCAATGGCGCACTCAACAGCCCGGCCGCGATGACACGCTCGCGACTTTCCGGAAAGGTGGGGGCGGCGCTCGATCCCTGTGCCGCGCTCCAGGTATCGTTCGAACTGTCCCCAGGTCAGGAGCGCGAAATCCGGTTCACGCTCGGCATGGGGCACGACGCCGATGACGCCGGTCAGCTGGTACGTCGCTTTCGCGGAGCGGCGTCGGCGCGGAACGCCCTGGAAACCGTGTGGCAGTACTGGAAACACACGCTCGGCACCGTGCAGGTAGAGACACCTGACGAGTCTCTCAATGTCCTGACTAACGGCTGGCTGCTGTACCAGACGCTCGCGTGCCGTCTCTGGGCGCGCAGCGGATACTATCAGTCGGGAGGCGCCTTCGGTTTTCGCGATCAGTTGCAGGACACGATGGCGCTGGTCCACGCAGAACCGCAACGGCTGCGCGAGCAGCTGCTGCTGTGCGCAAGCCGTCAGTTTGTGGAAGGAGATGTTCAGCATTGGTGGCATCCCCCATCGGGTCGGGGGGTGCGCACTCACTGTTCGGACGATTACCTGTGGCTACCTCTGGCAACATCCCGTTATGTGCTGACTACTGGGGACACCGGGGTTCTGGATGAACCTGTCCCTCTTCTGGAAGGCCGCCCCGTCAACGCAGACGAAGACTCGTATTACGATCTGCCCAGCCGGTCCGAAACAGCGATTAGCCTCTACGAACATTGTGTACGTGCCATCCTGATGGGCCTGCGATTTGGCGGGCACGGTCTGCCGTTCATCGGATCCGGTGACTGGAACGACGGCATGAACCTCGTCGGAATACATGGTAAAGGCGAAAGCGTGTGGCTGGCATTTTTCCTTTATGAAGTACTGACGCAGTTTACGTTGGTCGCACACCTGCGCGGTGATTCATCCTTCGCCGCACGCTGTGAAGAGGCGAAGGCTCATCTTAAAAATAACATCGAGCAGCACGGCTGGGACGGTGAATGGTACCGACGCGCTTACTTCGATGACGGCACGCCGCTGGGATCAGCATCCAACACCGAGTGCCGGATCGATTCGATTTCGCAGAGCTGGGCTGTTCTATCCGGGGCGGGCGATGCCCAACACGCACACCTTGCCATGGATTCTGTCGACAAATACCTAGTGCACCGCGAACACGCTCTGATCCAGCTTCTGGACCCGCCATTCGACACATCAGCATCGAACCCCGGCTATATCAAAGGATACGTCCCGGGCGTACGCGAGAATGGCGGCCAGTACACGCATGCGGCAATCTGGGCAGCCATGGCGTTCGCCGAACTGGGCGACAGCCAGCGTGCGTGGGAACTGATGACCATGATCAATCCGGTGAACCACGCGCGAACTGCGCAGGAAATTGCGATCTACAGAGTAGAACCGTACGTCGTCGCCGCCGATGTCTATGCACTCGCACCGCACACCGGTCGTGGCGGCTGGACCTGGTACACCGGTTCGGCCGGATGGATGTATCGTCTGATTGTGGAATCGCTCCTGGGATTTCGGCTCGACGTGGATAAACTGCATTGCGCACCGCGCCTTCCGCCAGGCTGGAAAACCTTCAATATGCACTACCGATATCGAGAAACGCACTACCACATCATCGTATCGCAAACACGCGCCACCGATGGCACGAAGATCACCCGGACGAGCGTAACGCAGGATGGCATTGAACAGGTCGACAAGGCCATTCGGCTGATTGATGATCATCGGGAACACTCAGTCGAAATCGAGATACTGACCCCTTACATCTGAACTCCGGTTCGATGCTCCAACATTCCAGCGCGTCTGCGCCAAGGCTTGCAGACCTGCGCGCCTTCAGCACCTGCCGCCTCGAGCACACGGCATACGCATGTTTTCCGAGAAGCAGGTCCGTTTTGTGTTCGCTAGCGCACGGAACCGGCAATACATCGCGGATAGGATAATTATCCTGATAGGGATATAAACGGCGACAGTTGCCATCGTACCGGTAGACGTCTTGGTCGGGAATGTATTGCGAGCTTCTGACCCGTCCCCGGAATATTGATGGCCAGCACGATCCTCACTCTCGCCTTCAGGATGAGTCATTTCTCCTTTCGGCATGAGCGATACTGAAGTCTTCACAACACCCGCTGACGGAATGCCACAGTTTCAGAGAAACGTGCGCACTTTGGCTGCAGGAGGAGGACAGTTTTCATTGAAATAAACGGTTCGATTGTGAAAGGAGTCTATGATGAAAAGCTCATTGAGAAATAGAAGTTGGGTGGCAATGACTGTGTTGCTGATTGGCCTGTCCGGTTGTGCCGCAACGTCTACGCGGCAGAGCACCGGTGCGTACATCGATGACGCGGCAATCACCACTAAAGTGAAGTCCGAGCTGATCGCCAACAAGGATGTGAGTGCCCTTGATATTCATGTGAAAACCGTCAACGGCGTGGTGTATCTGACCGGGTCCGCTGATACCAGACAGGAATCCGATAAAGCGGCGGAGATTGCCAATGACGTTGCAGGGGTGAAGTCGGTGGAAAACAACATCCAGATCAAGTAGCGAAATACGCAACCGAAAACAGGTTGCCGCAGCTGTCTGCGGTGCACGACTGATTTCCGGCCTGGCATATACGTCGAGAATGGAGATAGTCATGCTCTACTATGCTGCTGTGTTCTTTTTAATTGCTATCATCTCCGCCATACTCGGTTTCGGCGGCATCGCCGCGGGCGCCGCCGGGATTGCCAAATTTCTGTTTGTCGTGTTCGTCGTGATCTTTCTCATCAGCCTAATCGTGGGAATCGGCAGCCACCGGCGCCGCTCATGATTCGCTCCGGATTCCTCGGCGAAGGACCGATACATGGCCATCGACATCAGCGCGCCTCCTCCTGCAGCCCCGGACAGATGCGCAATGTCCGTCTATAAAATGCCAGTTACCCGACATTGGCGCTGCGGCCAACCGGGAACCAAGTTTCGCTTACGGCAGTTGATGTCCGCCCGCCACGCGCTCACGCCACTTTTGACCTGCATCAATGCGGCGGCTGGCATCCGGGATTAAATGAACGGACATTGCCGATGCCGGTGAACCTGCCGCGGCACCAAATGGAGTCACCCTGCCGATGCCCTTTGCCGTACGTCGCATACGATTGCTGCTGATCAATCCCAGGTTTCCGGAGAGCTTCTGGAGCTTTCGCTGGGCACTGGAAAACATCCTCCCCGGCAAGCGTGCGCTCAACCCGCCGCTCGGACTGGCCACGCTGGCAGCACTTTGCCCGCCTGCCTGGCAGGTGGAGATCATCGATGAGAACATCGAGCCGGTTCCGTTGCATCCGCAGGCCGATATCGTCGGCATCTGCGGCATGGCTGTGCAGTTCCCGCGCCAACAGGAGCTGATCGAATACTACCGCGACCTCGGTTACTACGTGGTAGCCGGGGGCAGTTTTGCCTCATTGTGCCCGGAGCGATTCGAGGGCCTGGCCGACACCGTGGTGGCCGGGGAGGCCGAATATATCTGGCCTGCATTCTGCCGGGATTTCGAACAGAACACGTCCCGGGCCCGCTATCAGGAAAGCGGCGCGGTCAGGCTCGAAGACTCACCGACACCACGCTTCGATCTGCTGAAACTTGATCGCTACGTCACCGCGAGCATGCAGTTCTCGCGCGGCTGCCCTTACCGCTGCGAATTCTGCGACATCATCGTCATGTTCGGGCGCCGGCCGCGCACCAAGACTCCGCAGCAGATCGGCCGCGAGCTCGACGTGCTGCGCGCCGGCAACGTCCATAACGTATTCTTCGTGGACGATAACCTGATCGGAAACAAGAAGCTTGCCAAGGCGCTGCTTCGCTATCTTGTCGATTACCAGGAGCGCTACCATTATGACTTCCAGTTCGGCACCGAAACCTCTATCAACCTGGCAGATGATGCCGAGTTGTTGCAGCTGTTCCGGGCCGCGCACTTCGCCTGGGTATTCATCGGCATCGAATCCCCGGATGAAGACAGCCTGAAGGAATCTCTCAAGACCCAGAATACCGGCCGCGATCTGTTGACTGCCGTACGCACCCTCTATGCACACGGCATCGACGTGCTGGCGGGGTTTATCATCGGTTTCGATAACGATACGCTCGATACGTTCGACAAGCAGTACCGCTTCATCAGCGATTCCGGCATCCAGGTTTCCATGATCGGTCTGCTCACCGCACTGCCACGCACGCCGCTTTACGAACGCCTCGAGCGCGCGGGGCGGCTGATCATGGGGGCCGAACACGGCGACAACACCCGATCCGGCACCAATATCATCCCGAAGCGCATGAGCTACGCGGCCATGGTGCAGGATTACCAGACCCTCTACCGGCGTCTGTTCAGCGACCGCGGCATCGCCCGGCGCATCCTGACAAAAATCCGCTATCTGCGCAATCCGCTCTATGAAGGGAAGTATCCGCTGCCTGAGCGCCTGGGGATCGTGCGCCGCATGTTCACGCACGCTCTGCGCTCGGGCGGGCCGCTGCGGATCCTCCACGTCCTGCGCACGCTGATGTTTTCGCCGCCGCGGGCCTGGCCGCAGGTGCTCGCTGACTGGATCGCGGGACTATCCATGTACGACTATATCAGGCGTAACTTCCTGGCCGACCGCAGCCTGAGCCAGGGTCTCGCCCAGCGCACCAGTGTGATGCTGCATAAACTGTGTGCAGCTGACATCCATCGCGGTGTGATCGAAATCGGCAGTTGCGTCAGTGACGGCGAAGACCATCTGCAGATCAAGCTGCACGGCCAGGTCGGCCGCCTGTTCTTCGCGCGCGCCGCGCGCCACCTGGAGAGGATGTTGCACCGCTCGGCAGCCACCGTGACCCTGCATATCGAAGCGCTACGCGAAGATCAGCAGCGGCAACTCGCCCGTCTGCTCAGACGCCTTGCCCCGTATGGGGATCGCGTCTCGGTCTGGATCGATGAGCGCATACGGCCGCTTGTGTCGATCGACCCCTCGGCATTTCATCTGGTGCTGACGCCGGTGCGTCCTGCCGGGATCCGGTCGGCTTAGGTTCGGGGGGCATTACGCTGGCGTGGGTGCCTGGCTTCCGTCAGTTCACTTTGGAGGGGCGACTGACCCGGAGTAGAATACGGTGCACTGTCCTCCAGGAAACAGCTCTCTCCCCTTCTTCAGCAACTTGAGCACCGGCCCTGTAAGGGTTTTGAATATACTCGGCTTTTCCACTACCGGTTTCCCGAAGCTGCCAGTTATTTTCTGCTGCACCCTGGCGCAGCCCTTGTCATCGATCAGTGCCACGGTGACATCTTTGAACCGACCGCTGACAAAATCGAGTCCTCCGTGGAGGGCGATCCGATTGCGTTTCGTCGCCATGGCTACGTCCTGCGCCTGCGCCACGCCATGCTTGACGTTCCACTCGGAAACAAGCTTGATGATCTTGCTGCTACCTCCAGATCCTCGCAAGAGATTTGCAAAGTTGTATCCCTTAGTGATCGCCAGACCAAAAGGCCCGGCAAAGAAAAAAGCGCCCACATCCACGAGATTGAAGTTCTGACTGGAACTAAACCGGGCAAACTCCCGATCGAGATCGCTACCGTTGAGCGTGAGGTTCTCGCCCGTAAGCAAGAGTTTTCCCGTCATGCTCTGTATCATTTCATGCACGGTTTTCCCCTGCATTGACAAATTTGCAGAGAAATCCATCGTCCCTGCCGCGACCTTCTGCGGCGTTATGGTCTTGAAGAACTCCCCGATGTGGAACTGGGGAAGAAAGCAACGAACGTAGTACACGGGGATAGCGCCCGCGAAGTTCGCATGAATGCTGCCCGATCCTTGAGTGCCGAAGACGCGCATCGTGACCGGTTTGAGATCAATGATCCCGTTCCTCCCGTCGGCTGCAAACTTTACATCGGACATTGTAAAGTCATTTCTCCTGATCGCCCGGCAGGCCACCTCTGCCGTGAACGACAGGTTCCTTCTGAGATCCGCACTTTTCCCGCCTGCAGGGCCCATACGATGCGCGCTCAGGCTGCAGCCGGTGGCCACGAATCTCGTTCCGGATTTTTTGTCGGTGTAGTTAAGAGTTCCACCCGACAGCGACAAGTCCGTCAAATCCGGGAACGGCAACGTTCCTCGGGCCGCTGGTGGTTTTTCGAAGTTGAAACTGCCATTGCGTTCCTGCACGACCGAGATTATGGGTTGCTTGAGCGCAATCTTTCCGATCCGGACTTCCTTCCGGAGCAGGGGGAGGAAATCGATCCCAAGTGTGGCGTCCCGTGCGGAGACAACATCCTCCCCCCGGTTCAGAATATGTACGTCCTTAAGCGTGACGTGCAAGTTTGGCAAGAACCCGATTCCCAGCCGACCGCCTACTTTGACGTCCATTCCCAGTGCACCCGATGCGGCAGCTTCCAGCCGGGGTTTGTGGATGTTGATGTCCACAAAAAGAAACAGGACTGCGTAGACCAAGACGAGGAAACCAACGAATCCGCTGACTGTGAAGACGATGATTTTAAGGGATCTTGGCATAGGACTGATCCATCCTTTCGGTCATTTTACCGCCCAGCTAAAGCGGCACAACCGCCGATAGCCCCGGGAGGACCGCTCCGGATCTCTTCTAACTCGGCTGTAAGTTGTGTGGCTCCATTGATCTTGCCGGTATAGGGTCAGATCACACATGAAAAACTTGAAGCAGTTGCAGCCGGTCTGCGGAGCGAGTGAAGTTTATGCGCGTATGAGAACATCTATATAGTTACGACAGAGTGAAAAATGGGAGGATTCGCGCGTGCTGGATCCATCCGGGCTGGCAGTGGACGGGTACTGCCGGCATCACGGCATGGCCGTTTCGATCCTGTATCCCTGGCGGGCCGCGACCAAAAATGGGGCGGCCGTGGCGCTCAAGGGTGAAGGCACCCAGCCGGGACCGGGCGGTCGTGCGTCGTGGTCGCGGAGATTAACGCCGGAAATCTGACGCGGAAAAAGACTCGAGGCCAGGGGAGTTGCCCCAATGATCTGCGCAAACGGCGAACGAGAGTGATCATGCACAGTGAGAAATCCGACAAACAGGACATCGGCTAATAAGTCTCATCACAGGTGCGACAAGTTTTCTGGAGCACTGCCGGTTAGCGCTCGGCGCCTCACCGGGTATCTGCGCAGGGTTTCCGGACTTTCCATCCGGGTGACCGGACGAATAGCACCATGGACAGCCATGCACACCGCCGACACGCATGCGATCGAGTGCACGTTTTGCGCAGCCGTCCAGGCAACGTTGCACTCGGGTAGCACCTGAATACAGGAAGCTCGCGCCGGAATCTCCAGCGCAGCCGCTCGCGTCGCCCGGTAACCCGCGCAGCCTCTTCGGCGACAAGTACGTCACCACGGTATATTCCGGGCTGCGTGACCGGAAAACGGAAGTCGTGGCGATCAAACCATCGTTAAGCGGCCAGGGGCAGAGCACCCGGGTCACGGGCGGCCACGGGCATGACCGCTCTGCGCGACCTAATCCGGCGCACGCCGTCAGCCTTTCTTCTCGCGAGCCTTGCCTTCCGCAGACGTCGTCGCAGACGATCCCCCGGTCTGTTCACGCATGAGCAGGACAGGCACCGGCGACAGACGCACCACCCCTTCGGATACGCTGCCAACCAGCAGATGTTCCAGCCCGCCGCGACCGTGGGTCCCAAGCACCAGCAGGTCGGCGGGCCAGGTTGCCGCCTCTTGTACGATAACATTGGGCAGGCGCTTTCCTACGGTTTCCTGCAATACGGTCTCGGCCCGAACCCCGGCCCGGCCAGCCGTCGCAACGGCCTCATCCAGTATTGCCTGGCCGGATTTGCGCAAAGTCTCGAAAACCGAGTCGAGAATCATGCCACCGGCACTCCAGTAGATCACGTCTTCGTCGACAACGTGGATGAACCGCAGCCGGGCGTTCTGCTCCTTGGCAAACCTAATCGCCTCTTCCGTCGCGAAACGCGCGGTGTCGCTGCCGTCAATCGCCACCAGAATATGCTGGTACATCGCGTCTCCTGTCCCCGCCGCCCGTGATCGGCCCGCCCATGGACGGAAGCCGTGGATGCCAGTGCGGCGACGCCCGCGGCACGGACATCGCCGGGGCCTTTTCTGTACCCTGAACGATTATCAGTAGCGAGCAGCTGGCGGTCAATGCTGGCGCGCAGGAAATCCCAGGCGCAGCGTCGCGCCCATCCCGGCGCACCGCACCGCCTTCTGGGCGCGCCGGTCGCCGGAACCCTATTATCCCAACGCCCGGAACGGCGGCGAGAATCTAGCGGCGTCTGCGCCGCCTGGCCGCGATGCGCATACGCAGCGCATTGAGCTTGATAAAGCCCTCGGCATCTTTCTGATTGTAAGCGCCCCTGTCTTCTTCGAAGGTGGCAATGCGCGGATCGAACAGGCTGTCGCTGTCGGACTTGCGGCCAACGACGCTGACGCTGCCTTTGTAGAGCCTGAGGCGAACCACGCCGTTCACGGTTTTCTGCGACGCGTCGATCATTTCCTGCATCATCCGGCGTTCCGGGCTCCACCAGTAACCGTTGTAGATGAGACTCGCATAGCGCGGCATGAGCTCATCCTTGAGATGGGCAACCTCGCGGTCCATCGTGATGGACTCGATCGCGCGATGGGCCTTGAGCATGATCGTGCCGCCCGGCGTCTCGTACGCACCGCGCGACTTCATACCGACGTAACGGTTCTCGACGATATCTGCGCGGCCGATACCGTTTGCGCCACCCACCCTGTTGAGATTCTTGAGCACCGCGGCCGCACTCATGGGCCGGCCGTTGACGGCCACGACATCGCCCTTGCGGTAGGTCAGCTCGATATAACTGGCCCTGTTCGGCGCCTTCTCCGGCGCAACCGTCCAGCGCCACATGGAAGGTTCCGGCTCCCGCCAGGGATCCTCGAGGATGCCGCCCTCATAGGATATATGCAGCAGGTTAGCATCCATCGAATACGGGGACTTCTTGCCGCGCTTCATCTCGACCGGGATGCCATGCTTTTCGGCATAGGCCAGGAGCTTGTCGCGGGAAGTGAGATCCCACTCCCGCCACGGAGCGATGATCTTGACGTCGGGCTTGAGCGCGTATGCGCCCAGCTCGAAGCGCACCTGGTCATTGCCCTTGCCGGTGGCCCCGTGCGCCACTGCATCGGCACCGGTTTCGTTGGCGATTTCCACCAGCCGCTTGGCGATGAGGGGCCGTGCGATGGATGTCCCAAGCAGGTACTCGCCCTCATAGAGTGCGTTCGCGCGGAACATGGGAAAGACAAAATCGCGCACGAACTCTTCTTTCAGGTCGTCGATATATATCTGCTTAACTCCGAACTTGCGCGCCTTGGCGCGTGCCGGCGCGAGCTCCTCGCCCTGCCCGATGTCGGCCGTGAAGGTCACTACCTCGCACCGGTAGGTCTCCTGCAGCCATTTCAGGATGACGGATGTGTCCAACCCGCCGGAGTACGCCAGAACGACTTTCTTTATCTTCTTCATAGACTCCGTATCACATTGCACGCGGGCGACACCTGCCAATCCGCAACGGCGTCGGGCTTGCGCGGTCTGCTATTTGCCGGCGGCCACCTTTTGCGTCCGGCGCAGGCGCGACAGCAGGCGCCGCGCCATCTCGCCGAACAGCTCAGTCTGGGTGGGGTGCGGATGAATGGCCTGCGCAACCTGCTCCAGGGTCATGTCGCCTGCGACCATCATCACCGCCTCGCCGATCAGGGTATCTGCGTGATCTGCAAGGAAATGGACGCCGATGATGCGCCGCGTTGCCCGGTCCGCCACGATCTTGATAAGCCCGTCGGTTTCAGCCGTTATCATGGCCTTGGCGTCTATGTTCAGCGGAATCTTCGCTTCCACCGCCTCAATGCCCTTGCTCTTGGCCTGCTCCACGGACAGCCCTACAAAGGCCGCTTGCGGCCGGGTGAAGATCACGCCGCAGTCCTTGTCCTGGTTGTACTCCATGGGCTCGCCGAGAATCGTGGCCGCCGCGACCCGTCCCTGTTGACCGGCAGTATGCGCCAGCATGAGTCCGCCGTTGACGTCACCCACCGCGAAGATGTTCGCAACGTTTGTGCGGCAGTTGCGATCGACCGTGATCACGCCGTGCGCATCGGCCTTCACGCCGGCCTTGTCTAGCTGCAGCGGGCCGGTCACGGGACGCTTGCCCGTAGCCATCAGAACATAATCGCACTTGAAACTCGTGGTCTTTCCCGATGCATCGACATAGGCGAGCGACATCTGCCCCGGCTTGCCGGAAATCCGGCTTACCTTGGCAGAGGTGATCAGCGTGAGGTTCTTCTGTTTCTTGAGGAGTTCCACCAGCCCCTTGGCAATCTCGCCCTCGACCTCGGGGAGCGGACGTTCCTGCGCCTCGACGATCATGACCTTGGTGCCAAAATCGGCGAAGATCTGCGCCATTTCCAGGCCGATGGCCCCGGCCCCCACGATGCCGAGCCGCTTCGGCGCGGCTTTCAGACTCCAAACCGTATCCGAGGTAAGCACGCCCTTGATATCCGCGCCCGGAATCGGCGGGACAAACGGCGGCGCACCTGCGGCGATGACACAGGCGCCGAAGGTAATGCGTTCGGTCTTCTTGCCGTCACCGCGCCGGGGGCGGGCGAACGGGTCTTTGCCGTTTCCCGTGGGATCGACGATAACGCTGTTGGCGGAATCGAAACAGGCGAAACCCTGTTTCAGATCGATCTTGACACCCTTGTCGGTCTTGAGCGCCATGTCGCCGCGAGTACTGAGCACTTCCTTGCGCATCTTTTCCAGGCCGGCCCAGCTGAGCCGGGCACCCGTGCTGTTAACCACACCCAGATGCGCATCGTGAGAACGGTCACGTATGCGGTCGGCTGCGGCGCGCCACGCTTTCGACGGAATGCAACCGCGCCACAGGCATTCGCCTCCAGGCAGCGGCGCATCATTGATCATGACCACCTTCTTGCCGTGGTCGGCAAGGTCGCGTGCGCAATCCTCGCCACCAGGCCCGCCGCCGATCACCACCACATCGTAGTCCCATTTGCCGGGCGTGATCACCTCACTTCCGGTCGCGGCCACCAGGCTCATGCCGCTCAGCCAGGATGCCGGATTTTCGACGAGGCCCTTGAATGCATTCAAAAACTTGGCGGCATCGGCACCGTTAATGATGCGATGATCGGCGGTAATGGTTACCGGGACTCCCTGCGGCCCCTTGGTGGCAATCGCAAAAATCGCCGAGGTGCCCGGAGAAGGAATGGCGTCGAACTGGCTCACCCCGAGCATGCCCATGTTGGAAATGGTGAATGTCGGGTTCGAATATTCCTGAGGTTTCAGACGCTTCACACGCGCGCGCGCCACCAGATCCTTCCACTGATCGTTCATGGTCCGCAGACCGGTATTGAGCACGTCGCGCAGCACCGGCACCACCAGTCCCATGCCTTCGGTCTCGACCGCCAGGCCGATGTCAACCTGATCGCGTTCGACGATTCGATCCTCGTGCTGGTAGACCGCATTGACCCGCGGAAACTTCTGGATCGCGAGCGCTGCGGCCTTGGCAAACATCACGGTAAGTGAGTAACCCGCCTGCTTCGCCGCCGCCATCAGGCGCTCGGGCTGTATATTGACGCTCGCGCGGAACAGCGGCATGGACAAGGCGTATTCCATATTGTGGCTTACCGCCTTCTCCATCGCGTCCATCGGCCGGCCCGTTCCCGGCACCTGATAGATGCGCCGCGCCAGGGCACGCGGAATCTCTCCCTTGGTCACATCTGCGGCCAGAACGATCCCGGACGGGCCTGTTCCGACAATGCTGTTGATTTCGATACCGTGCGCGCCGGCAAGCTGGCGCGCGTACGGGGTGGCGTGGCCCGTGTGGGGTCGTGGTGCCGGCGTGGCACCATGAGGCATGGCAGGAATATGGGTTTTTGCCTTTTGCGTTCCGTACGGCTCGAAACGCATCCCGGAAGGCTCCTCGGTCTCGACTGCGACCTCCCTGGCAACGGGCTTTACCGCTGCCTCGCCACCCCTGACGTCTCCCTTGTCCGTGACCAGGTAGGCAATGACCTCGCCGACCGGCACGACCGCGTCGACCGGCGCCAGCGGGCCGGACAAATAGCCCTCACGGAAGATCTCGACATCCATGATGGCCTTGTCGGTCTCCACCGTCGCCACTACCGTGCCGCGGCCGATATGATCGCCGATGTTCTTTTCCCACGACACCACCGTCCCTTCGGTCATCGTATCGGACAGCTTGGGCATTTTTATCGCGTAGGGTTCAGCCATGCTCTGTTCTTCTGTTCTTGGTGATCATGAGTTGCAGTTTTTGAAATCCGGTCATCTGCGGCGCTGACTGCCGCCGCCTGGCGCCATAGCCACCCGCCCTGATCTGGACCGGCGACAAATTAGGTCATCCAGCGCGCTGCTAGATCCGCCCCATCACCTTGAGGGCGCCCTTATAGACGTCGTGTTCGTCCGGGATGGCGGCGTGTTCCAGATTGGCCGCATACGGCACCGGAACGTCCGCAGCGTGAATACGCACCGGTTGTGCGTCCAGGGCAAAAAAGCAGTCCTCGATGACGATGGAAATGATCTCCGCACCGGTGCCAACCGCAGCCTCATCCTCTTCGGCAACCAGCACCCGGTGCGTCTTTTCGACCGAACGGCGGATCGTCTCGCGATCAAGCGGCTTGAGCGAGCGCAGATCTATGACCTCCGCGCTGATGCCGTCCTTAGCCAGCATATCCGCCGCCTTCATGCACAGAACGAAGCTCCAGTTGTAGCCGATCAAGGTGATGTCCGTCCCCTTGCGCACGATTTCCGCACCTTCGAGCGGCCGGAAAAATTCCGTCTCCGGGACATCCTCCCGCATGTTGTACATGCGCTCGTGCTCGATGAAGATCACCGGATCGTTGCAGCGCACGGCGGACTTCAGCATGCCGCAGGCTTCCATGGGGCCACGCGGCGTCACGACACGCAACCCCGAGGTGCTCATGAATACCCGCGCCAGACGTGCGGAATGCTGGGCCGCAAGCTGGTGCGCCGTGCCGCCCGGCGTGCGCATGACGATCGGGCAGGACACGCGCCCGCCCGACATGTAGCGGATCTTGGCCGCGGCGTTGATCAGCGTATCGAGAGCGAGCAGCGCGAAGTTGATCGACATGATCTCGATGATCGGCCGCATCCCGGCCATCGAGGCACCGATACCGACGCCGGTGTAGGAATTCTCCGAAATAGGCGTGTCGATGATGCGTTTCTCGCCGTACTTCTGGTACAAGCCGGATGTCGCCTTGTAGGTTCCTCCGACAACTCCGATATCCTCGCCCATGGCGATGACCATCGGGTCATTGGCCAACTCCTCGTCGTGGGCGCGGCGTATCGCCTCCCAGTATGCCAGCTCAGCCATGCGTTGATCCTTCTCGTTGACGATTGCCTGACAGTCGGCCGTCAGGAGTTCTGCAGCGGCCCGATCCAGCGCGGATCCGGGTTGTCGTCCAGAACATACTTGTTGAGATCCTCGACTTTCGGCACCGGGCTTTCCTCGGCGAATTTCACGATGTCATTCTCGATCTCGTTCGAGACGTCGCGCTCCATGGCCTTGACATCGGCATCGGTCACGACCTTGGCCTTGACGAGCTTGTCCCGGTACAGCGTGATCGGGTCGCGCCGGGCCCATTCCGCCTCTTCTTCCTTGCTGCGATAGGCAGCAGTCTTGTCGGACATCGAATGCCCGCGCTGGCGGTAGGTGAGAAACTCGATGAAATAGGGACCCTTGCCGGAACGCACGTGTTCTATCGCCTTGGCGGCAGCGTCCATGACGGTATCGATGTCCTGGCCGTCATGCTGGCTCGAAGATATGTTGTAGCCGCATACCCGCTTGTACTGGTCGGTCACCGCCGTGGAACGGTCGATGCGCGTGCCGATGGCGTACTGGTTGTTCTCGCACACGAATAAAACCGGCAAGTGCCACAATGACGCCATGTTCATCGTCTCGTGGAAGGTGCCCTGATTGTTGGCCCCGTCGCCAAGAAAGCAGACCGCGATCTCGTCGGTACCTTTATATTTGCATGCCAACGCCAGACCTGCCGCCAGCGGGAAGGGCTGGCCGACGAGCGCGTAGCCGCCCATGAAATGCGCGGTTGGATCGAAAATGTGCATAGAGCCGCCACGACCGCGCGACGAACCCGTTTCCTTGCCGTAGAGCTCCGCCATCACCTCGCGCGCCGGGGCGCCCGCCTTGATGGCATGGACGTGGTCACGATAGCCCGTGATCACGTAATCCTTCCCGCGCCGGGTCATTTCCAGCACGCCGGTGGCCACCGCTTCCTGGCCAGAATACAAGTGCAGGAAGCCGCCGATCTTGTGTTCCATGTAGGCTTCGAAGCAGCGTTCTTCGAAGCGGCGGAAAAAGATCATCTCGCGCAACAGGCGTTTCTGGTCAGCGGCTTTCATGGATCTCCCTGGCATGGGGGAAAACGTTCTTTTCTCAATAACCGGCGCCCGATGCCATGCCGATAACAGTTCGGACGGATACCTGGCGAATTCAAGCGGCGTATGATCGTTTTTTTGTCCGGCGAGGTCAAGGTATTGACTTTCCAAGGCGATTTGAGCGGCCACTGAAATGTGGCAGGAGGAGTCGTGCGGCGCAAAGTCACCTGTTTCCGCGATAATACCGGCACAATCGCGATCGATTCGATGGCATTCGAGACATCGCGCAGCGCGGGTGGGCGCTGGGTCGACACCGGTCGCAAGCGACGGCCGTAAGTTCCTGATCGCAGCACAGGCAGCTCCGGTCCCGGCGCCGGACGGTTTCGGTACCTCCGGAGCACTTTTAAATACATTGAGCGCGGATCCGGGCATTCCGGACGTCGCAACCCCGGCATTACCTGCCCGGGCAGAACGTGGGCGATCGGTGTTAGAATCTGAATAAAGGAGCTGCGTGAAATCCGGAGCCGGTTGCGTGCGCCATGCGCAACTCTGCGCGGTGAGGAAGACCGTGGTCAACCGGCAGGGATTGTCACGGGAACCAGAATTCCCTGCCACGGACGGTTGTTATCCGCGGAATCGTTGCCTCACCCGGCGGGAAACAATCCGCCGATGTCTCAGAAAAAGCTTACTCTGGGACGCAGGGATTGCAGCACTTTCTGAACATTGACGCCGGCGCATCGTGAAACGAATAATGCCGCGACGGCGAAACATTCATACCGTGGCAGCGCAATTTTGATCACTCGCATGGCCATTGTTGCTCCCGGACAGTGCCTGATGACGTTTTAAGGATAAACCCAAAATCAGCGGCCTGTTTAAAATCTAGCAAAAATTCTGCCGCACGCCGCTCCAACTTCGATAACCGAGGCTCATGACTGTGATCTATATTGAGAAACAATATGTTACCGACAGGCTGCGTATCGCAATCCTGTCCGGCTTGCTGCTTGTCGCAACCGGTTTTCTAGCCCTGCTGCCCCTCCGCGCCGCCGGGGCCGCAGCGGCGGCCCCCAGTAAAGCGCAGGCTGCCAACGAAAGAATAGCCGATTCCATCCTGAGCGGTATCGGAAAGGGCACGTGGATCGCGGAAGGCCACAACAAGCATGTCATCTACATATTCTTCGACCCGAATTGCCCGTATTGCCATAAGCTCTATGACGATTTGCGCCCTTGGGTCAACCGGAACGAGGTCCAGTTGCGCTGGCTGCCTGTCGGAGTGTTGATGGCAACCAGTCCCGGGAAGGCAGCCGCGATTCTCGAAGCCAAGAATCGGCTTGCCGCATTCCGACGGAATGAACAAGGGTTCAGCCGGGCGTCCGGCTTCGGCCAGATACCCGAGGAACCTTTGCCGAATCCGGTGACCAAAAAGGAATTGCTCATGAACGCGGAACTGCTGAGCCTCGCGGGCCAGGAAGCCGTGCCCGATATGGTGTTCCGCCTAAAGGGTGGTACACCGATCATAATCCAGGGAGCGCCCCCACGGCATATCCTGAAACAGATCATCGATCAGCTCCAGTGAGCGGGCGCAGCCTCACCGGCTCCGGGTGGTCTGGATGCCGGCCGCTTCAGGCAGAATCCCGCCGGCAAAAAGCCCCGGGCAGGCGATCTTTGATACGGATCAATACGGGTTGTCTGCCCGACGGATTAACATCTCCGCTGCGCTGGATATCCGGGATGACCTCAAGCCAAGTCATAAGGAGGCGATACCGCATGTCGACATGCCGGTGCGGTGCGCTTGTGTTGGGCGTCCGAATGGGCGCAAAGTAACTCGGCATGCATCGATATTACCTTCATGGAGGGCACTGAGATGGCGAAATCAAAAGCCGTATCGACTGAAAGGATTTCCAAGGCACCGGTTACCGCATTGACGATCTCGGCGGAGGAACGGCGCCGCATGATCGCCGAGGCGGCCTATTATCGTGCACAGCGCCGCGGGTTCGTGGGTGGGGATCCGATCGAAGACTGGCTTACGGCGGAAGCCGAACTCGAGGGACGGCTTAACCGGGTGCATTAAGCAGGCCTGCCGCCACGGACCCATCGGTCCCGTGGCGGACCACCCGGGAGCGGTTGCCGGACGCTAAAGTCACGGCTTTAGCCACCGAGCGGTGTGCGGTCGCCCGGTCGCGGGATCACCGCGACCGGGCGTGTGGAACACGAGCCAGCTAGAACGATGCGTGCGTCGGGGACGACGGGTGGATATAGGCCCAGCCCTCGGACTCCCGCAGGGTAATCTCGCCCATCCCCGAAGGCACGATGCTCACGAATGGATAGAGGCTGCTGCGGTTCACGTGCAGCTCACGGAGCGTATTGTTGCATTGCGCCAGAATGACGCCCTGCTTGCGCAAACGGAGCAGCCTTTTCTCGAACCCGTTATTCTTGACATAGATGGCATATCCCTTGCTGTTTGCGATCAGCTCAATCTTGACCTTTCCCTTCAATCTCGGATCGCTCAGCAGGTTCTCCACGTTATTGAGCGTCTTCTTGATCGCGCCATTGTTGCCATTGTCGATCTGAAAGATCGCCCCGTAGCTCGACTTGGTCGCAGATGCTCCATGAAATCCGCCGGCAGCTGCGGCCTGGCCGGGGATACCCAGCACTGCCGCAACCACCGCAACGGCGCCCAGTGCGCGCCGTGCAGATTTCAAGCCCGAAATTCTCCCGTTTACGCTCGTCATGCGCTCCTCCTTAATTGACAATTGACTGACAGTCAGTCTCTCGCTGATGGCAGTGCCGGCCTGATGCGGCCGGATTGCCCCTGCCTGTGTGAGCTGCTATGGGACCGGCGTCTTTGCTTCCGGTCGCCATCCTCGGTTAAGGACGTCGCGGCCCTGCGGGTTTATTCCCTCGGCCGCCCCAAGCAGCGGTACATGACCGAACACCTGGCAGCACAACGGCCCGCGTCTGCCAGACTTCGCGATGCCGCAACCGGGCCGGCGTTTGTCGTCTGCCGGGATTGCTCAGGCTGTCACGTTGACGCTACTGCCGTCGTTGTCGCCGTCGCCATTGGTAGCTGCTGCTCCGGGTCTGAAACAGGCTCATCCGTGTAGAAAATGCCTGCTGCGCTCCGGCCAGATTCCCTGCACCCGGACCCTGGCCAAGCTGAATATCCGCACGGCGCTGCCGGAACTGGCTCTGAACACGGTTCTGGTTCGCCACGCCTGTGCCGGAACCGATACCGGAAATCGGCATAAAGCCTCCTCAACGTCCGAAATAAAACAGGGAAAGGGCATTGCCCGGGAAGGAGTCGCACGATAAGAATGCCATTGGCACGCCGGGCCGAGACCGAGACCACCCCGTCCCGAGCGCAAAGCACTGGCCGGCAGCCAGCAGGTTCCCTGCGGGTCCGCAGAGCCAGACGGTCCGCCGGGCACGGCGTCAGAAACTCCGTCACTCCTCGAGATCGTCGACGTCGCTGCCGCCGCGCCGGTCGCGGAGCGTCTGCGTCTCATCCATCTCACGCAGGCGCTTGAGTACGGCCGCATTGACCGTGCCCACCGGGTACGTGCCATCCCAGCGCACATCGCCTGCCGTGCGGGCCGTCACGACCTCGATCGCTTCATCCACGGTCGAAACGGCATAAACGTGAAACTTCCCTGCCGCAACCGCTTCCACCACCTCGTCCTTGAGCATTAGGTGCCTGACATTGGCCCGGGGGATAACGACGCCCTGCTCGCCCGAAAGGCCCATTGCTTTGCACACCGCAAAATATCCCTCGATTTTCTCGTTTACCCCACCCACGGCCTGCACCTCTCCGCGCTGATTTACCGAGCCGGTAACCGCGATGGCCTGGCGCAGCGGCACGTCGGCCAACGCCGAAAGCAGCACCAGCAGTTCCGCTACCGATGCGCTGTCTCCGTCCACCATGCCGTAACTCTGTTCGAAGGCGATGGTCGCAGACAATGACAGCCGGTTGCCGCGTGCGAAGCGCCCTCCAAGAAAACCGGCCAGAATCAGCATGCCTTTACTGTGCACGTTGCCGCTCAGCTTGGCCTCGCGTTCGATGTTCACGACCCCTTTGCCGCCGAGAAACACCCGCGCGGTGATGCGCGATGGGCGACCGAAGGAGAAATCTCCGAGATCGTGAATCGAAAGTCCGTTGACCTGCCCCACGACCTCTCCCGCCACGTCGACCATCAGCGTCCCTTCGGCAATGACCTCGCGGATACGCTGTCCCAGCAGCTCGGAGCGGTGGATCTTTTCCTCGATCGCCTGGACAACATGGGTACGCTCGGTGACGGAAGCGCCTCCGCGGCTGGCCCAGTAGCTTGATTCTCGAACCAGATCCGCCAGATCGCTGAATCTCAGCGACAGCTTCCGCTGATGCTCGGCGGCACGCGCCGCCTGCTCCAGAATGCCCGCAACCGCACCGGCATCGAACGGCAACAGGCCCTCGTCATGACACAGATTGGCAACGAAGTGCGCATACTGCATCGGTGACTCGTCCGTCAGGTCCCGAATCACGTCAAAATCCGCCTTTACCTTGAAGATGCGGCCGAAGTCTTCGTCGTAGGCTTGCAGGAGGTAGTAGAGGGACGGACTGCCGACCATTATGACGCGCAAGCGCATCGGGATCGGTTCCGGCCTGATGGATGCCGTGGCAACGATGCCGTAGGCCTCGGCCGGATCCTCAATCACGACTTCTTGGCGCATGACGGCGCGCTTCAGCGCTTCCCATGAAAACGGGCTTCGCAGCACATCGAGTGCGTTCACCAGCAGGTAACCGCCGTTCGACTTCAGTATGGAGCCGGCCTTGATGAGCGTGAAATCGGTGTAAAGAAACCCCATGCGCGCTTTGCGTTCAACCCGGCCCACGAGATTTGCATAAGTCGGGTTGGTGTCCTCCAGGATCGGAGCCCCGCGCGTCTCTTCATTGTCCACGACCAGGTTCACCGCATAGCGGATAACGAACCGTCCGGTGTTGTCCTCAGACGCATCGGCTGCCTCCGCCGTCTCCAGAAAGCCCTCGAAATTCTTCAGAACGTCGTCCTGCATCGAGCGGATGTAGTCCAGCACGTTGGCGAAGTCCCGGTACTTTTCGCGTACACCCTCGAACAGGTGCTCGGATGTGTAGCTCGCCACGCGCTGGTTGAGTTTCCCGACCTTGCTGTTTATCTCCTCCTGCAAGGCACGCAACTTCTGGCGGAACACGCGCACCGCTTCGTCCACGTCCTTCTCGCGGCGCTGAATGTCCGCCTTTACCTCGGGATCCAGGTCGGCGAACTCCTCGGGCGCGATCGGCTTGCCCTTGCGGACGGGCACTGTCACGAACCCCATGGGGGTGGTCTTGATCAGAAAATCTAGCTGTCTTGCATGCTTTTCCAGATCCGCACTGAGGGCGGCATGGGTCTTGGAAAAGTCTTCCTGCAGAGCCTGATGCTGCTCTTCGTAGTCCTTGCTCTGGAACGCCTTGCGAAAGGCATCCTTGAGTACATTGACCAGAGTCTCTATGTCGCGGCGGAACTCACATCCGCGGCCGGCAGGCAAATTGAGAGCGTGCGGACGATCCGGATCGCGAAAATTGTAGACGTAACACCAGTCCTCCGGGGTCGGCTGCGACTCGGCAATCTGACGAACCATGGGCTTGATGATGGCGTTCTTGCCGGTGCCAGGAACACCGGAGACATATATGTTGTATCCATGCCCCGGGACGTGCAGCCCGAAATCCATGGCCCTCACCGCACGCTCCTGGCCGATGATTTCCCTGGATTCGGCGAGATCCAGCGTAGTCTTGAATGGAAACAACTCGGCGCCGAAGCGCGCACGCAGGCTGGATATGGGAAGCTCCGCATGCGCGGATGCAGCGCCGACGCTTTCGAGCCTGGTGATGGACATTTTCAACCCTCGCGCAACCGGAATCCGGCGCCGTGGCGCCCGGCACATCGCCGCCCGTCGCCCGGTCACAGACCGGGCTGCGTAACGGCCTCCCTGGCCGCCCCGGGCGGCTCGGGAATTTCGGTCATCGTGGCTTCCGTCAGAAGCAGCACGCTCGCAACCGAAACGGCATTCTCGAGCGCGATGCGCACGACTTTGGTCGGATCGACGATCCCCGCCTGCACGAGGTCGACGTATTCCTTGGTGGCGGCATCGAAGCCGAGATTCCCCTCGCTGGCAAGCATGCGGCTGACGACCACGCCTCCGTCGACCGCCGAGTTTTCCGCAATCTGGCGGGTCGGTGCCTCGAGCGCCCGCGCCAGGATCTGCAGCCCGGTCTTCTCGTCGCCATCGCATCCGGCCTGCGCGCGGACCACCGCGGCCGTGGCGCGCAGCAGGGCGAGGCCGCCACCCGGGACTATGCCTTCGGCAACTGCCGCCTTGGTGGCGCTGATCGCGTCTTCGAGCGCCTCCTTGCGGCTTTTCATCTCGGCTTCCGACGGCGCGCCGGCGCGGATCACAGCCACACCGCCGGCCAGCTTGGCCAGCCGCTCCTCGAGCTTCTCCCGGTCATAGTCGCCCGCCACCTTCTCCATCTGCCTGCGTATCTGCTGGATGCGTGCTTCGATCGCCTTGCGCTCGCCGGCACCGCCGATGATCGTTGTCGTGTCCCGGCTGACGACCACGCGCTTCGCGCGCCCGAGCTGATCCAGCTGAACGTTTTCGAGCCTGATGCCGATCTCGTCGGAGATTACCTGACCGCCGGTAAGCACAGCCATGTCGCCGAGCAATTCCTTGCGCCGTTCTCCGAAGCCCGGAGCCTTGACCGCGGCGCTGCGCAACACGCCGCGAATCTGGTTTACGATGAGCGTCGCGAGCGCTTCGCCCTCGACCTCCTCGGCGACGAAAAGAATCGGCCGTCCGGTCTTGGCGATCTGTTCGAGCAGCGCAATGAGATCCTGGAGCGCGCCTATCCGCTTGTCGGCAATGAGGATATAGGCGTCCTCCAGGACAGCCTCCATCTTCTCGGCGTCGGTGACGAAGTACGGGGAGAGATATCCCCGGTCAAACTGCATTCCTTCGACCACCTCCAACTGTGTCTCGGTGGTCTTCGATTCCTCCACCGTGATCACGCCGTCGCCGCCCACCTTCTCCATCGCTTCGGCAACCAGTTCTCCGATAGCCGCATCGTTATGCGCGGAAATCGTGGCAACCTGGGCCTTTTCCTTTCGCGTTTCGACCGGACGCGACAGTCCGCGAAGCAATTCGACCGCCGCCCTCAAACCGCGCTCCAGGCCACGCTTGATATCGATTGCACTGGCACCGGCCACTACGTTGCGCACGCCGTCGGCGAATATGGCATGCGCCAGAATCGTTGCCGTGCTGGTGCCGTCTCCGACCGTCTCCGCGGTCTTCTCTGCTGCCTGACGGAGCACCTGCGCACCGAGATTCTCCTCCGCGTCTTCCAGGTCAAACTCCTTGGCAATGGTGACACCATCGTTGCAGACGATCGGCGCGCCCCATTTTCGCTGGATAAGAACCGACTTGGATTTCGGGCCGAGAGTGATGCGCACCGCATCGGCGAGAGATGCCGCACCGTGAAGGATCTTCTCGCGCGCGGCAGACCGAAACAGGATCCGTTTGTGTGCCATGGGCCGTGCTCCTTCGGTACGCACCGCACCGCATCCTTGCCTTCGGCTTGCAGCCGTACAGCCAGGGCCGCGCCCTCCGGCTGGCGCGCTGTGCGCGCGGTGTCGGCAGGAACACATGCTATTCCGTGCCTGGTGGGGCGCCTTTGACCCACGTCAACAATTGCCGGCGGATCCGCATTGTCCTGCCAAGCCGGCGCACTGCGCCGGTCCGGACAGCCCGCAAGAACGCCTGCTCCGCATTACCTGCGCGGCGAGGGCGAACAGCCTTATGCCCGGACCGCAGACCCCTTCTGCGGCGGCTCTGCTATCATGTGCACAGCTCCTTGCCGGGACGTGATCCGATGAAGAACATTCAATTGATCGACCATGCGCTGCTCGACGAAGTGTCACGCATGGCCCGCGAATCGCCGCGGCGCCGCAAGAACTACAACTTTCATTCCGCGGACGATGATGCCAGTCATCGTCTGCTCAATGCCATGGAACCGGATTCCTATATCCAGCCGCACCGTCATATCGATCCCGCCAAGGACGAGACCATCATCGTGCTACGTGGCCGGTTCGGCGTGGTTTTCTTCGATCCCTCCGGGGCCATCTCCGGCACGACTGTGCTCGATGCAAACGGTCCGGCCATGGGGTTGACTGTTCCGCACGGCGTCTTCCACACACTCGTGGCACTCGCGCCCGCGGGCGTGTTCTTCGAGTCCAAGGCCGGACCCTATCGCCCGCTCGCGGCCGATGAGCGGGCGCGGTGGTCACCCACGGAGCAGGATGCGGCAGCGCACGAGTATCTGAGGCATCTGGCCGAGCTATTCCAGTAATGATTCCAGAGACGCCGGGCCAGCCCCGATGTTTGACGTAGCCAGACAGATATTCAGTGACGAAAACCGCAACGTGCGCCGCAAGGTGGCCGGCATACATGTCTTTCTGGTTTTCGCGAACATCGCGCTCTGGGGTATCGCCTTTGCGACGTTTCGCGATTATCCCGTCGCGCTCGGTACATGCTTTCTCGCATACAGCTTCGGTCTGCGCCACGCCGTCGATGCGGACCATTTAGCTGCCATCGACAACGTGACTCGCAAGCTGATGCAGCACGGCAAGCGTCCTGTGAGCGTCGGCTTTTTCTTCTCGCCCGGCCATTCAACCATCGTCGTCGGCCTGTCCGCGGCGGTAGTTGTGGCGGCGGTAGCGATCAAGAACCGTTTCGGTGCGATGGCGAATCTGGGTAACATCGCGGGGACACTGATCTCGGCATTCTTCCTGTTCGCCATTGCGATCATGAACTTCGTAATGGTAACGCTTCGCCCAATCGGCAACTTCGGGTGCGGACAGACCTCCGCTCGGCAGAGATGGGCGCTGGACGGACGATTTATGCCGGGCACCGGAGCAGACGAAATCAGCCATGATGCAGATGGCAGAACAAAATCAAGCGGCGCTCGAGGTGTCTCTAGCGGTTGCATTTCGTGGAAGGTATTGGGTGCTAACCGCGCATTGAGCACGCGGTTAGCACGGATAAAGTGCCAATAGGAGAACTTTTAATCACCTGTCTCGCCTTGTTGTGTTATCGGCTGGCGATTCAGCCGTGGGATACGACGATCCAGCGGTTGCTTGCAACCCCGGGCAGGGTCTTCCAGATCTTACCGCTGTCGAGCTGCACTATCACAGCTTCCATACGGTTCTCAACCGTCACGAGGCCCCGCCTGCCACCCGGCAGTACAGCAAGGCCCGACAGTTTGTTTGCGCCTGGGCCCGCGGATACGGCAACCTGTCCCAGGTAGGCGTCCCTGCGGGAAGAGAAGCGCAGTATATGTCCCGAAAAACCGGCCGCGTAGACGTAGTTGGCATGTGGGCTGACGGCAAGTTGCATAAACCCAGCCCTCGCTGCCGGGATCTTTGCATAATTGAAGTTTGGATCCATCTCGCCTGTTTTGATATGGACGATTCGACCGGTCCTGGGGTTGAGGATGCTCATGACCCCTGTTTTGATGTCGGCTGAAAAGATCTGGCTGTGGGCCCAGGCCAGGTCACCGGAACGATGGACTGGAAAGCGTCGCACGATCCTGCCTGAAGGCAAGTGCACTTCGGTGAGCGCCTTATCCATGTTACCACCTACGAAAACATCGTGCCCGCGGGGGTCGAAGACGAGTGCGTTGCCACCTACCGGTAGCAGGAAGCGGCGCTTGTGCGAGGACAACGCATACTCTGCAAGTTGCTTCCCCGACAGTACGAGAAGCCAGTGATGATCAGGCGAAATCGCGGCAACTCGACCACCCGGAATGGTGGCGAAGTGACTTTCTGTCTGTCCGGTGCGTGCATTGATCATGTAGGTCGTTCCGGCCACTGTCGGAACAAACACTCTCCGGTTCAGGCTGTCGTACGCGATGTAGAAGCTATTGCCGGAAGGTGTTCCCGCGCTCCCAAAGTCTGCCACCCGTGGACGTCCGCCTATCGGCCAGAGCGCGATCTTGCCAGGCCCTTTACCCATCGGCGGCGCCGGGAAGGCACCGATCACGGACGCCGCTGCAGCCCCGGCAGTCGTCATAGTGAACGCCACGGCGGTAAGCGCGAGTTTTGCTGCTATCTTCATAACCTCTCCGATTGAATGATGAGTAGTACAAAAGACAATGCGACCATATCGAAGGTTCCGCGATAACCGTACATTTCATTAAGAAAGTGCGCTGGCCCCGCTCACGCCGAAGAGGCGAAAGTTGGGCACACGATCGGCAGGGTTGTCTGCACAAGAGGCGCATCGGTGTTGGGTTTGGCAAACGGGGGTGATGGTGATGTGACGGCGCCAGCGATCCCCGAAACCGTATTCGCACACGAACCCGCGAATGGAGTCACCGAGAACTGCGTCGAGTGTGTATTTTTTCCTGGAAGAGGCTGGGTCGTGGTACGGGGAAGCGCCGACGCGGGAGATCAAGCCAACGCAACGCTGTCATGCGTGTTGGAAATTTCCGGACGAGAAGAAAAAGCTCTCGGATCGGTTACACCAGTGCCCGCATTGCGGGGCCATCTGTGGTCACGATGAAAATACGGCCTTGGTGCTGTTGCGATGGCTGGAATCGGGATCTGCCGGTGAGTCCGGCTGCAGGCGGGAACCGTCCGAGGTGTGGAGCAATGGAAGTTTCACCGCGATGAAGCACGACACTCACGCCATAGCCATCCAGGCCTGGCGGGAACAGTTCATGTGTCGATCATGGTCGCCCTGATCGTGTGTGGACTCGAAACCCCGGGACTGATCCGAACCGAATTCAGTCTCTCTGGAAAGTTCTGGGGGCCGGTCGCCGCACTGAACAGCAATTTCGGCACCCCCGGCTACGTGATCATCGGCTTCTTCGCCATCAGCTGGATCGTCCCGGTCCTGATCTACAGGATCAGGCGCTATGACGACATCGAAGTAACACTGGCAAAACAGGTCGCCTGCCACCTGAAGCATACAATTGACGCCGGATGGCGATGAGCCAAATCACTGTCCGGCTTTGGGCGCGCCGCGCAACAGATCAGTGATCCGCCAGAACCAGCACCCACGTCAACGCCGCGAGCAGCACCGCGAGGGCGACGGCCGCGGATCCCATGTCCTTGGCGCGTCCAGCAAGCTCGTGCCATTTGCGGCCGACGCGATCTACCGCGGCCTCGACCGCGGAATTGAGCAGTTCGACGATCAGTACCTGGAACAGGCTTCCCAGCAGCAGCGCCCGCTCGACGCCATCGCGTCCCAGCCATAACCCGAGCGGGGCCAGCAGCGCGAACACGATAACCTCCTGCCGGAATGCCGCTTCCGTGCGGAATGCGGCCCGCAGCCCTGATAGGGAATAGCCGGCGGCACGCATGACGCGGCCGGGATCCGTGACGCGTTGCTGAGTCTTGCGGAAGCGCATTCCAATGCTCCAGTGGCGTTCTTGCGCTGCTGCGGTCACGCCACAGTCCTGCATGAACTGCGGAACGCAGCCGCCGGCGCGTGATCGACGACAAACGGTACCATCGCGATATGGCAGATTTGCGACAAACCCGGGCACGACGTTACAAAACTGACTCGCAGGATTCAATATACCGTCACATAACCCGGTGATACTGCGCTGGTGCCAACCCGAACCCGAACGAGGGCCCAGCCATGAATCCACTGCGTTTCAATGCCATCTGGATCTCGGACATGCACCTCGGCCTGCGGTCCTGCCGGGCCGAATTCCTGCTGGATTTTCTCCGGCACACCGAGTCGGACCATCTGTATCTGGTGGGCGATGCGATCGACTTCTGGAGCATGAAGCGAAGCGCCTACTGGCCACCGCTGCACAACCAAGTCATTCAGACGGTGCTGGACAAGGCTGCGCGCGGCACCTGCGTCACCTATGTCCCGGGCAATCACGATGAGCTCTTCCGGGATTATGCCGGCAACACATTCGGCGGCGTGCGCATCGCCGCCGAAGCGGTGCACCGCACCGCTGACGGCCGCCGCTTCCTTGTACTGCATGGCGATGAATTCGACGGCATCGTGAAGCACAGCCGCTGGCTGGCCGTGCTGGGAAGCCAGGCCTACGACGCGCTGCTCGAGATCAACCGCTGGTTCAACCTGGTGCGCCGCCGGCTCGGCTTCCCGTACTGGTCACTTTCCGCATATCTCAAGCACAAAGTGAAGAACGCGGTCAATTTCATCACCCATTTCGAAAACGCCGTGGTGCACGAGGCGCACAGGCGCAAATTCGACGGTGTGATCTGTGGACACATTCACCGGGCGATCATCGAGACACGCGACGGCATCCTCTATTGCAACGACGGAGACTGGGTGGAGAGCTGCACCGCACTGGTCGAGAGGGCGGACGGGAGCCTGGCGGTAATCCGCTGGGCGGACGAGAGTGTCTTTCTTTTATCCGAGGCATCCAATGAACATAGTCATCGCGACCGACGCCTGGTTTCCGCAAATTAATGGCGTCGTGACGACGCTCGATCACACCGAGCACGAACTCAACGCTGCCGGCCACGAGGTCACTCTGCTGACACCGCAGGGCTTTGCGACCCTGCCGTGCCCGACTTATCCCGAGATCCGGCTTGCACTCTTTCCCGGGCGCCGGGTGCGGACTGCGCTTGATCAGATCGCGCCCGATGCCGTGCATATCGCAACCGAAGGCCCTCTTGGGCTGGCTGTGCGCCGCTGGTGCATCCGTCGCGGATTGCCGTTCACATCATCGTTCCACACCCAGTTTCCGGAGTACCTGAATCTGCGGACGGGTCTGCCGCTGCGGGTCGGCTATGCGCTCAGCCGCTGGTTCCACGGACGCGCCGAGGCCACTCTGGTTCCCACGGAAAGCGTGCGCCAGCATCTGCAACAGCAGGGCTTCAGAAATCTGCGGCTGTGGTCGCGGGGCGTGAACACCCAGCTGTTCCGGCCGCGTCCCAAGGATTTCCTGGACAGGCCGCGCCCGATCTTCATGTACGTCGGACGCGTGGCTGTCGAAAAGAATATCGAGGCCTTCCTCCGCCTCAAGCTTCCCGGCACCCGTTATGTGGTCGGCGGCGGACCGGACCTGGAGATGCTGCGCCGGCGCTATCCGCTCGCGCTGTTCACGGGATTCAAGACCGGGGAAGACCTCGCACGTCATCTGGCGGCTGCCGATGTCTTCGTCTTTCCGAGCCGTACTGACACTTTCGGTCTGGTACTGATCGAGGCGCTCGCCTGCGGCGTGCCGGTGGCTGCTTATCCGGTGCAGGGGCCACGCGATATCATACAAAACGGTGTAACCGGCTTTCTCGACGAGGACCTTGCCCGGGCAGCACTGGCCGCCCGGACACTCGACCCGCAGCGCTGCCGCCAGGAAGCATTGCGCTATACCTGGAGTGCGTGCACACGTCAGTTCCTGGATGCCCTGGACAGCACAACCCGGCGCCCGTCGAAAGCCACCGCCACGGCCGAAGACATCCACCCGAACTGACGACAGGTCCGGCGCATCGCAATCCGGGCGCCTCCCCAGAAAGACCGCGCGGCCTCAAGAGTCCGCCCGGCAGTCCGCCGGTCGTGGAGCTCCTGTTCACCGATTCGCCGGAACGGCGGCTGGGGTCGATATCAGCTTGTCCAGTTCCTCGCCAAACTCCTTGATCTGGCTTCGCTGAGCATCGGGATCCGCCGTACCGCTCACTTGGAAGCTCCGCAGCTGGTTTTGTACGTTGGACAGCCGGCCTGCGTCCACATTGGCCTCGGACGCATTGACGGCCGCAAGATCGGACAAGGCCTCCTCGATATGGTCATTGGCCATTGCCGGGTCTTCCCGGCCAACGTCGCCCTCCGCCTGGTACAGGGCAACCCGCGCACCCAGGAGATCGGCGCGGCTCTTTATGGCGAGAAGCTTGGCCTGCTGCATGCGCGCCGCGTTCACAAGCTGCTGCTCCTTGTGCGTGGCCCGGCTCGCCGCATGACCATACCCGGCAGCGTAGAACACGATGCCGATGATGGCTGCCACGATGACCATGGTCGCAACTTGTCGCGTATCGTTCATGGAGGTCCCTATTTCCCGGTCATCGAGCTGCGCCGGGCGCATGTCTGCACGCCAGCATAAGCCCGATTCTCGCACATGTCTAAGACTGCGGACCGGCCGACCGCGGGCCGTGAACACAGGCCGCACGGCGTATCGACCCACCGCCCCCCTGCAAGCATGCCGGCAGGTACAGGGCCGACCGGATGCACGCCTCGGGCGGCCATCGGAAAGCGAATCCGCATCGGCGGCCCGCATGGCCAGGGCATCCGAATCCCGCCGGACCCTGCAGGACCGGGGCATTGCAGGCAGGGAGCAATCCGAACCTCAGGGTGCTTACTGAAACACGCATTGCGTGGAGCACACGCCGCGGGGAGCAGGCGGACCGGGAACTATGCCTCCCGGTCCGCCCGATAACGACGATGACGGCGCCTACTTCGGCAATCCGAGAGTCCCCGCCATCATGAAGAAGATCATCGGAATGGAAAGCATGGTGTTCGTGCGCGACGCAAGGAAGGCGATACGCCCGGCCTTGGCTTTGGTTGCATCGTCGGCCTGCACCAACCCCAGTATCTTCTTCTGGTTCGGCCAGATCAGCACCCAGACGTTGAACAGCATGATCGTACCCAGCCAGGCGCCGATTCCTATGGGCATGGCACCGCCGCGCAGCAGGAATGCGTCGGTGAAGCCGATGCCGGAGCGAAAGAGATAATAGGCACCGGACAGCCAGGTCACGACCGCTGCCCAGCGGAAATACAGCAACGCCAGCGGGGCCACATGCTTGGTGATGCCGGCGGCGGTGCTGTCCGCTCTGGCCTTGGGCAGGGCCGCGGCCTGCACGAAATTGAAATAGTACAGCAGCCCGATCCACATGATGCCGGCCAGGACGTGCAGCCAGCGATCGGAAAATAGTTCAAAGCTCATTTTTTTGCTCTCCTTGAGAGAATTTCTAGTTGTTTTGGGCGTGTCGCCAAGCGGCGCTGTGCTCAGGCCGTGACGAGAAAATGACGTGCGATGTAGTAGAGGACCAGCGACAGCACCACGCCGGAAATTATGGTGCCCCAGAGGGAATCTAGTGGGTTCTTCATGGTTATTCCTCGTTATGAACAATCAATAAATAATAGTTGAGTGGATTTGTCGGTGGTTTAGGTTAAGACAGGTTCTTGACGATTTCAATACTGGCTGGGGTCGGAAACGTCCGGGGAGTCTTCCGGAACATCCGCCGCACCCGGTGTCTCGTGCAGTCCGGTGGGCAGACCGTCGATGCTGACGCGGTTCTTGTCCGCCTGATATGCGGCAAGTCCGTCCGCTCCTTTCTTCTCCGCCCAGCGCAGATAGGTGTCGCGCTCTCCTTCGTAGCGGTAGCGCGGAACGGCGTAGCCGCAGGACGTCTGCACGGATTCAATCGCCAGCGACATGATCTGGCGCACGCCCGGGAACATGGTGAAACAGCGGGACAGTTCGGACCAGCCGGCGTCTCGAGGATGCAGCGCGCGGCCATGCCCGTAAAGCCGCAATATCAGCGGATCCGGATCGAAACTGCAGAACATGATCGTGAGCCTGCCGTCATCCAGCAGATGGGCCGCGGTTTCGTTGCCGCTGCCGGTGATGTCGAGGTACGCCACGCGCGCATCATCGATGATACGGAAGGTATCGGCGCCTTTCGGAGAGAGATTGACGCGCCCGGAGTGTGGCGCGGTGGCAACGAAAAAGACGTGCTGGCGCTGGATGAATTCCCGCAAGCTGGTGTTCAGGCACTCGTAGAATTTTGCCATGCGATCACCTTGCGAAATGACTGCCGCGGTATCTTAGCGTAATACTTCGCATTCCGTCACGGAGAACCGGGTCCATGTCCTGCGGGTGAAAAACCGCGCAATTCACGCCCGGCGCGTGGCGGTCAGCCGCGTGCCGGCTGCACAGACAGATCCCGCGAGATGGCCTGCTGTATCAAAAACCCGACTTGGAAAGGATGAACTGCGATCCGGCCACGACCGGAAAAAAGTCGTTTCCATATTTGGCGAATCGGAAAACTTGAGTTATTGTTATTGGCATAGACTGAGTGGTCCCAGCGATGAGCGGGGCGCCCTGCTTGCAGGGCGCCTTTATGTTTTTTGGTGATTGCAAAACGAATGGCCAGATCCTATCAGATGCCGGTGTTCAGCCCGCTGCCCGTTGCCTTCGAACGCGGCCAGGGTGCCTCGCTGTGGGATACGAACGGCCGGAAATACCTGGATGCGCTCGCCGGAATCGCCGTTTGCGGACTCGGCCACGCGCATCCGAGGATCGCACGTGCGCTGTGCGATCAGGCCACAAAGCTGCTGCACAGCTCGAACTGGTACGAAGTGCCGCTCCAGGCGAAGCTGGCCGAAGAATTATGCCGCGTAGCGGGCATGGACAATGTGTTCTTCTGCAATTCCGGAGCGGAAGCGAATGAAGCTGCGATCAAGCTCGCCCGCCTTTACGGGCATCAGCGCAAGATCCTGACCCCCGGAATCATCGTCACGGAAGGCAGCTTCCACGGCCGCACGCTCGCCACCCTGAGCGCCACGGGCAACCGCAAGATCCAGGCGGGATTTGAACCCTTGGTGCAGGGTTTCTACCGCGTTCCCTACAATGACGCCGCGTCCGTCGCCCAGGTCGGGGAACGCACCCAGGACATCGTTGCCGTGCTGGTGGAGCCGATTACCGGGGAAGGCGGCATCGTCGTACCGGATGACGGTTATCTGAAGGCGCTGCGCCGGATCTGTGACGAGCGCGGCTGGCTGCTAATGTTCGACGAAATACAGACCGGAATGTGCCGCACCGGCAAATGGTTTGCCTGCCAGCACGAAGACGTCGTGCCGGACGTGATGACCCTGGCCAAGGGTCTGGGAAACGGCGTGCCGATCGGTGCATGCCTTGCCCGTGACGACGCCGCCGGAGTATTCCAGCCTGGCAATCACGGCTCCACCTTCAGCGGCAATCCCCTCGTCTGCCGCGTGGCGCTTGAAGTGCTCGACATACTGCGCAGCGAAAAGCTCGATCGGCGCTCAGCCGAGCTCGGCGAACGCATGCTCGCGGATCTGAAACAGGAACTGGCGTCTGTGGATGGCGTCAAGGAAATCCGCGGCAGGGGGCTGATGCTCGCAGTCGAACTTGACCGGCCGTGCAAAGACCTGATGAAGCTTGCCCTCGACGCCGGGTTGCTCATCAATGTCACGGCCGAGCGGGTGGTGCGCCTGCTGCCCCCGCTCATCATCACGGACGCAGAGGCCGGCCAGATCGTGCAGGGGGTGAGCGGCCTGATCCGCGACTTCCTGGCATCGTCTCAGCCCCGGAGCGCAAACCCGTGAAGCCCCGTCATTTTCTCACGCTGCTCGACTTGAGCAGCGTCGAGCTCGAGCAGCTTCTGCGGCGTGCGATAGACCTCAAGGCGATGCACCGGCGGGGCGAGACGTACACGCCGCTGCGCCAGCGGACCATGGCGATGATTTTCGAAAAGTCCTCGACACGCACGCGCGTGTCGTTCGAAGCCGGCATGAGCCATCTCGGCGGCAGCAGTCTATTTCTGTCCCCGCGCGACACGCATCTCGGCCGCGGCGAACCGATCGAAGACACGGCGCGCGTCATGTCGCGCATGGTGGATGTGATCGTGATCCGTGCCTTCGAACACGACATGGTCGTCCGATTCGCCGAGTTCTCGCTCGTTCCGGTGGTCAACGCACTCACCGACCGCTACCATCCCTGCCAGCTGCTGGCCGATATCCAGACCTATATTGAAGCCCGCGGCCCGATCAAGGGAAGAACAGCAGCGTGGATCGGGGACGGCAACAATGTCTGCCATTCATGGATCAATGCGGCCCGACGCTTTGGTTTCAACCTTAACATCGCCACACCCGCCGGCTACGAACCCGACTCGGAAGTGGTTGCCGCCGCCGGCAGCTGCGTCACCCTCACCCATGACCCGAAGCTGGCGGCAAGCGGAGCGGACATCGTCGTCACCGATACCTGGGCGAGCATGGGCCAGGAAAGCGAGAAGACGCAGCGTCTAAAGGACTTCTCCGGCTATATGGTGGACTCCCGGCTCATGCATCTGGCCCATAAAGATGCCGTATTCATGCACTGCCTGCCGGCATACCGCGGATACGAAGTGGACCCGGCCGTGATCGACGGACCCCAGAGCGTGGTCTGGGACGAGGCCGAGAACCGGCTCCATGCCCAGAAGGCGCTCCTGGAATTCCTGCTGGCTCCGGCTGGCTCCGGCCAGAAGCGCTGAGGCGCCTGACGGCTGCCGGTCAGCGCACTCCGGGAAACGAGCGGCTGATCCCCTGAACGATAAACTCCACTGCGATGGCAAGCAGCAGCATGCCCATGATGCGGGTGAGTATGCGCGTTCCGGTCACGCCAAGGCGGCCAAACAGAGGGTGGGCCAGACGGAACACCGGATAGAGTATCAGCGTTGACAGCGCAATGAGGCTGGTGAGTGCAATGTCGCCGCGCAGGCCGTGCTGCTGCTGCGACAGCAGGATCACGGTAGTAATCGCACCGGGACCCGAAAGCATGGGGATGGCAAGCGGAACGATCGAGAAATCCTCCCTTTCCATGGTCTCAGCCCCTTCCGTGCGACTGGTCTGGGTGCGCGAAAGGGTCGCGTGCAGCATGGACCACGCCACCGAGGCGATGATAAGGCCGCCCGCGATCTGGAAACTGGGCAGTTCGACCCCGAGCACCTGGAACAGGTACAGGCCGCTCCACTGGAAGAACAGCAGCGTCGCGAACACCGCCGCCAGGGTCCTGCGCAAGGCGTGTTCACGCGCTCGCTGCGACATACCGACGGTAAGCGTCACATACACCGGCAGGACATTGAAGGGGGTCAGGATCGTGAGCAGGGAAACCAGCTCCTTGCCCAGATTTACGAGGCTCAAATCCATCCGTCCTATTCTGTGCGGCTGACCCTGCCCGGGTCAATGAGGATATCCGCGGCGACGGACATACAGCTGCACGCACGCGGCCGGGGTGTGTTATAATTCTAACTTAATTATCGCGATTCCGAACGGATCATGGTCGCGAAACCGCGTTGCCGGAAACCTTCCTGCGACGCATGCAACTGCCCGCCATATCGCCGGAATTTCGCTTTCACGAGGCCGACTCGTTGGACAAGAAACTGCTGCATGTCTTGATCATCGACGATTCGCCGGACGACGCAGAGCTTGTCGTCGAGACGCTGCGGAATGCCGGCTATATACCCAAGAGTCAGAGGGTTCAGGACATCGTCGGCATGCAGTCGGCACTGGCCAAGGATTCCTGGGACGTCGTCATTGCCGAGACGGATGTTCCGCACCTCACGATTCCCGCCGCGCTCGATGCCCTGCGCCACACTCGGCACAAACCTCCCTGCATCATCATGACGCGAACGATCAGCGACGAGGACATGGCTAGCCTGATGGCCGCAGGGGCCCGGGATATCGTTTTCAAACATCAGACCTCCCGTCTGGCACCGGTCATCGAGCGCGAAATCGCCGCCGGGCGCACTCGCCTGGAACTCGAAGAGACGCGCCAGCAGCTCGCCCAGCTGCAGCAGCGCTACCGGGCGCTGGTCGATGGGTCGCACGATGCAATCTGCTACAGCCAGGACGGCATGCATACCAGCGCCAATCCCGCCTATGTCAAGCTGTTCGGCTACGATGACGTCAAGGAGCTGGAAGAAATTCCGGTGCTCAACCTGATCGGCAAGGCGGATCACGCGCGTCTCAAGGAACAGTTCCGCAAGGCCGTACGCGACTCCCAGGGAATGCGGGTCAGCGAACTGACCGCCATTCGCAAGGACGGATCGCATTTCCCGGCCGACCTCACGATCTCGGCGATCAACATGGATGGCGAGAACTGGCACCAGATCAGGGTGACCGACATCTCGCGACAGAAGAGCATCGAGGACCGTCTCCAGTTCCTGCACGAACACGATCCGCTGACCGGGCTGTACAACCGGCATTATTTCCTGCAGGCGCTGGGCGAGGCGGTGTCGGCAGCCCAGGCCGGCAAACAGACCGGCGTACTGCTGCATCTTGACCTGGAGCAGCTCCGGGAAATCAACGATGCCCATGGATACAGCGCCGGTGACAGGTTGATCCTGAAGCTTGCCCAGCTGCTGCGCGAGAAGACACGCGAAGGCGACATCCTTGCGCGCTTCGGCGGCGATGAGTTTGCGGCACTGCTGGCGGACACCAGGGACCGGCCGGGAATAGATGCCGCGGCAGAGATCGGCAGGGCCCTCAACGAAGCCACATTCACCGAGGATGGCAAGATATTTTGCTGCCGCTGTGCCGTCGGCACCACGGTCATCGACGCCACGGCGGTCGGGGCGGAACAGGCGCTGACGCGGGCCTACCGCGCCCATGCCTCCGAGCAGCGCCAGCCAGTCGAGCCGGCGATCATCGAGGAAGCCGCCGCGCCCAAAGTACGGCCCTCTGCCACCGTCCACAGAATCGAGCGCGCAAGCGGCATCCTGAAGGCCATAGAGACCGCACTGCGGGCCGACAGTTTCCGTCTGCTGTACCAGCCGATCGTGAATTTGCAGGGCGATCCGTCGGAGAACTACGAGGTGCTCGTGCGCATGCCGGCGGGCGGCACGGACCTGGTCACGGCCGCCGAATTCATGCCCGCTGCCGCGGAAGCCCAGCTCGCCCTGGATATAGACCGCCTGGTGGTGCGGCGGTCTATCGGGACCTTGCGCGATGTGCGTACCGCCGGCCGCCAGGTGACCTTGTTCGTGAACCTGTCGGCAACGGCGCTCACCGACAAGGAGCTGCCGATCATGATCCTGGAAACCCTGCGCGACACCGGGGTAAAAGGCGGGTCGCTGGTATTCGAGATCAATGAAGCCATCATGGCTGCGCAGCCCAGGGAGGCATCGGCATTCATATCCTCTCTGCGCAAACTCGGATGCCGATTTGCTGCCGATGAATTCGGCCAGCTGCGCGACGCGCCCCCGCTGCAGATGCCGCTCGACTACATCAAGATTGACAACGCGCTGGTGCACGCGCTGATCGACGAAGGCGCCGGATCGGCGGTGGTAAAGGAGCTGTTCGAGGCGGCCAGCAACGACAACCGCCGCATCATCGTCAAAAACGTCGAAGATGCCGCAAGCCTGGCGGTACTGTGGAATTTCGGCGTCGAATATGTGCAAGGCAACTACTTCCAGCCACCGGACCCGACCCTGAGCTACAACTTCGCCGGCGAATCGATCGACTCGGACCAGGCCATGGCGAGCTGGACGCGCCTCGACCACTGAACGTGCGTGCGGCGCACCCGGGCTTCCGCGACCGGCGCTTGCCAGCAGTGGCACACAGATAGTACCCTCTAGCGCCCAAGAAACGTGGTTCGCCGGTCACCCCTGATCATATAAGAGCGTCATGTCACAGCAATACATCTACACAATGCATCGCGTCGGCAAGGTCGTGCCGCCGAAGCGCGAAATCCTGAAGGACATCTCGCTGTCGTTTTTCCCGGGAGCAAAGATCGGCGTGCTCGGCCTCAACGGTTCCGGAAAGTCGACGCTGCTGCGGATCATGGCGGGCGCCGACACGGACTTCAACGGCGAGGCGCGTCCGGCGTCCAATATAAAAGTCGGATATCTGCCGCAGGAGCCGCATCTCGATCCGGCAAAAGATGTACGCGGCAACGTCGAGGAAGCGGTTGCCGGAACCAAGGCGCTGCTGGACAGTTTCAACGAAATCTCCATGAAATTCGCTGAACCGATGAGCGATGAACAGATGAACAAGCTCATGGAGGAACAGGCCAGGCTGCAGGAGCGGATCGATGCCGCCGGGGCATGGGAGCTAGATCGCAAGCTCGAGATCGCAGCCGATGCACTGCGCCTGCCACCCTGGGACGCGAACGTGGCCAAACTATCCGGCGGCGAACGCCGCCGCGTGGCCCTCTGCCAGCTGCTCCTTTCCCAGCCGGACATGCTGCTGCTGGATGAGCCCACCAATCATCTGGACGCCGAGTCGGTAGCCTGGCTCGAGCGGTTCCTAAAGGAGTATGCCGGCACCGTGGTGGCTGTCACGCATGACCGGTATTTCCTCGACAACGTGGCCGGATGGATACTCGAACTCGACCGCGGCCACGGCATTCCGTGGCAGGGAAACTATTCGTCCTGGCTCGAACAGAAGGAAAAGCGCCTTGAGGCCGAGGAAAAACAGGAAAACGCCCGCATGCGTGCGATGAAGCGTGAGCTCGAATGGGTGCGCACCGCACCCAAGGGCCGCCACGCCAAGAGCAAGGCACGGCTGGCGGCGTTCGAGGAACTGGCGTCCCAGGAGTCGCAGGCACGCAACGAGACCAAGGAGATCTTCATCCCCGCCGGCCCGCGCCTCGGGGACCTAGTAGTAGAGGCGCAGAACATCAGGAAGAGCTTCGGCGACAGGCTTCTGATCGATGACCTCAGCTTCAACCTGCCGCGCGGCGGCATCGTCGGCATCATCGGCGCCAACGGCGCCGGCAAGACCACCCTGTTCCGCATGATAACCGGCCAGGAAAAACCGGACTCCGGAAACCTGCGCATCGGCCCGACCGTGCAGCTCGCTTACGTCGATCAATCGCGCGACACCCTTGATGGCAGCAAGACAGTTTGGCAGGAGATCTCCGGCGGCCATGACAACATCCTCCTCGGCAAGGTGGAGGTGCCGTCGCGCGCCTATGTCGGCCGCTTCAATTTCAAGGGACCGGACCAGCAGAAGCTGGTCAAGGATCTCTCAGGGGGCGAACGCAATCGCGTGCACCTGGCCAAACTCCTCAAGAGCGGCGGGAACCTGCTGCTGCTCGACGAGCCGACCAACGACCTCGATGTCGAAACCCTGCGTGCCCTCGAAGACGCACTGCTCGACTTTGCCGGGTGTGCCGTGGTGATTTCCCACGACCGCTGGTTCCTGGACCGCATCGCGACCCACATGCTCGCCTTCGAAGACGAGAGCAAGGTGGTGTGGTTCGAGGGCAACTATGCCGACTACGAGGCCGACCGTCACCGCCGGCTCGGCACCGACGCCGATCAGCCGCACCGCATAAAATACCGCAGGCTATCCCGGTAACCAGCGGGCCGGGGCGAAGCGGTCAGGCAAAAACAGGCATTCAGACTTCAGACCCGGCCATTTGGCGCAGGTGCCGGCCTGTCTTAGCGGTCCGGCGTCCCGGGATCGTCGACGTCGAGCGAACCCTGCGCTGCGATCGCCCCGGCGATTGTCGGTTTTCCCTTGAGTATCCATTCGAACACAACGCCGATCAGCGCGCCCACAACCGGCCCGACAATGTAGATCCAGGTCATTCCGAGATCGCCACGCACCAGGTCTGGCGCAAACGAACGTACCGGATTCATCGAGGCGCCGCTTATCGGCCCCGCCCACAGACCCGCCAGGGCGATGTACCCCCCCACTGCAATCGCGCCATTGGTGCCGATATTGCGCGCCCCCGATGCGGTCCCCAGTATCGTGTTCACCAATCCGGCGGTCAGTACGATCTCCATAACCAGCGCGCTGCCGGCACCGACATCCGTACCTGGCACCGTGGCGCCCAGCGCACCGACGGTGCCGAACATGGCCCGCAGAAAAAGCGCTGCCATGACGCCACCGATCAACTGGGCCAGGACGTACCCCGGCACCCGACGCCAGGGAAAATTGCGCCGCGCAGCGAATGCCAGGGTGACGGCCGGGTTCAGATGTGCCCCGCTCACCGTACCCATGAAATAAATGATTGCCATCACCATGAGTCCGGGCGCCACCGCAACCATCCCGGCGCTGACCGTCCCGCCGCTGCGTGCGGCAACCACCCCCCCGCCCGCGGCCACCAGAACCAGCAGAAACGTGCCCCAAGTCTCGGCGAACAGGCGTCGCCACTCGTGGGCAGGATCCAGAAAATCGGGGGACGACTGCTTCTGCACCATGCGCCGGCTCAGCTCGGCCTTTTTCCGTTCATTGCGTATTGAAGTCACACATGCCTCCGATTAGTCGCATCAGGGATTGTGCAGGGCCGGCCTCACGGCCGGGAAGATGCCGGGTCCCGGCACACCGGGCGCCGGCATTATTTTTCCAGCCGCTTGCGCAGCGCCTGCAGTTCCTTCCGGCGTTTGGCACTGGACCTCGGGTAGGCCATCCCCAGTCCCTCAAGCGTTTCGAGAATTATCTGGGAAATGATCAGCCTTGCGTTTTCCTTGTCGTCGGCAGGAACCACGTACCACGGCGCACTGTCGGTACTGGTTGCACCCAGGCAATCCTCATAAGCCTTCATGTACTGCTTCCAAAATTTCCGTTCCTCGACATCCGTGACGCTGAATTTCCAGTTCTTTTCCGGGTTGTCGATGCGCTCGAGAAGACGCTTTCTCTGCTCTTCTTCCGACAGGTGCAGGAAAAACTTGATGATTCGCGTTCCGTTCCGGAAAAGATGGCGTTCCAGATCAACGATCGAACGGTAGCGGTGCCGCCAGATGGCCTCCCCGTCGAGAAGTTCGTCGGGCAGCCCCTGGCTGCGGAGGATCTGCGGATGCACCCGAACGATGAGCACCTCCTCGTAATAGGACCGGTTGAAGATCCCGATCCGTCCGCGCTCCGGCAAACTCCTCGTGGTGCGCCACAGAAAATCGTGTTCCAGTTCGGTGGCGCTGGGATGCTTGAAACTGAATACCTGACAGCCCTGCGGATTGACCCCCGACATGACGTGCTTGATGGCCCCGTCCTTCCCGGCGGCGTCCATCGCCTGGAAGATCAGCAGCAGGGAATAGCGGTTGAAGGCATAGTGAAGCTGTTGCAGCGAACTCAGCCTGGCGACGTGCTCGTCAAGCAGCTTCTGATATTGCTCCTTGGACTTGTACACCGGCTTTACCACCGTCGGCCACTTGCCGAGCCTGACCTTCTGGCCCTCGGCGACCCGGAATTTCCTGGAATTGATTTTCATATGTTCTGCGCGAGATGCCTCCCGGTTTGCCGGCAACCCTCGCCGGTCCATGAACCTCTATCTAGCCGGACGGGTGCCTGCCGTCAATTGTGCACGGCACAATTCCCCGCCCCGGCACAGCACGCCGGAACTGGCCTGTGACGAACGGACGAATCACACCGTGCACCCGGGCGGGCTCGATGCCGGTCTAGCGCGGCGGATCGCGGTTCCCGGCGTGGCTGAATTCCGGCACCGGCACCCGCACTGGATCCCTAACCTGCCTGCGCCCCCGACAGACTGCACCTCCAGGGTTGCGCAAGCAATACGGCTTCCGCCGGCGTATTCTCGCGAATTTTTACCCGATCAGCGAGATGCGGCCGCAACGGCGCCGCGTGCAGGGCCCGAAGGCCGGCCGGGGAGCGTAAGCGTCGGAGCCCGGACCCACGAAGCGCCGCAGCCCGGACAGCGTCAGCGCTCAATCCCGCGCTCGCCGTGGGCCTTGGTGGCGCGGCCAGGCCGCACACGAGCGGATTGGCCGCGCGGCCCCCGGGAAGGTTAGAATTAGGAACTCGACCAGGCATCCACGATCATGCGCATCACCCATACCGGAAAGCCGCCCTCCAATCGCAACGACTGGAAGACGATCCGCACGCTTTTTCCCTATTTGCGCGAGTTCCGGGGCCGGGTCGCGCTGTCCATGGTTTTTCTGATCCTGGCCAAGCTGGCGAACGTCGGCGTCCCGCTCGTCCTGAAGAACATCGTCGATGCCCTGAACCGGCCCAAGGCGCTGATGGTGCTGCCGCTGTTCCTGCTCATCGCATATGGCGCCCTGCGCCTGGGCAACACCCTGTTCGCCGAACTGCGCGATGTGGTGTTCGCGAAGGTGCTGCAGCGTTCGATACGGCGCGTGGCGCTCAAAGTCTTCCGCCATCTTCACGATCTGGCGCTGCGCTTTCACCTCGAGCGCCAGACTGGAGGTGTATCGCGCGACATCGAACGCGGTACTGCCGGCATCCGCTTCCTCATGAACTTCATGCTGTTCAACATTCTGCCCACGCTCTTCGAGATGGGCCTCGTCATGGTCATTCTGCTGCTCAAGTACAACCCGTGGTTCTGCGCCGTGACGCTCATTACGCTGGTCGCCTACATCGTCTATACGCTGGCGGTCACCGAGTGGCGCATGATCTTCCGGCGCACAATGAATGAAATGGACTCGAAGGCCAATACGCGCGCTGTCGACAGCCTGCTCAACTACGAGACGGTGAAATATTTCGGCAATGAAGGCTACGAGGCGCAACGCTACGATTCCACTCTGGCTACCTGGGAAAGCGCCGCGGTGCGCAACCAGACTTCGCTGTCGGTGCTCAACGTCGGCCAGGGAGCAATCATCGCCGCCGGCGTGACCGCCCTGATGCTCATGGCTGCCCGCGGCGTCACCCAGGGCACGATGACGCTTGGCGACCTCGTACTGGTCAACTCGTTTCTCATCCAGCTCTACATGCCGCTGCACTTTCTCGGCTTCGTTTATCGCGAAATCCGCCATTCGCTCGCTGACATGGAGCGGATGTTCAACCTTCTGGACCAGGCGCCGGAGGTCTACGACAAACCCGGGGCCCGCGAACTCGATGTCAGAAACGGCACCATCCGCTTCGAGCATGTCAGTTTCGGCTACGATGCACGCCGCCAGATCCTGTCGGACGTCGACTTCCAGGTACCCGCCGGCCACAAGGTTGCGGTTGTGGGCGCCAGCGGCGCCGGCAAGTCGACCCTGTCGCGGTTGCTGTTCCGCTTCTACGACGTGGGTAGCGGCCGGATCCTCATTGACGGCCAGGATATCCGCGACGTGACGCAGCACAGCCTGCGTGCAGCGATCGGCATCGTGCCTCAGGACACCGTGCTGTTCAACGACACGATCTACTACAACATCGCCTACGGCCGGCCGGACGCCACACGCGAGGAAATCGTGCAGGCGGCGCGCGCCGCGCACATCCACCAGTTTATCGAGTCGCTTCCCGACAAATACGAGTCGCTCGTGGGTGAGCGCGGCCTGAAACTGTCCGGCGGGGAAAAGCAGCGCGTCGCGATCGCGCGGACCCTGCTCAAGAACCCGCGCATCCTGATATTCGACGAGGCCACCTCGGCGCTCGATTCCAAGACCGAGCGCGCCATCCAGGCGGAGTTGCAGGAAATCGCGCGCAACCACACGACGCTTGTCATCGCACACCGCCTGTCCACAGTCATGGACGCCGATCAGATCCTGGTCATGGACCACGGCCGTATCGTCGAACGCGGCACCCACGGCGAACTCATCATGCGCAGCGGCGTCTATGCACATTTGTGGGCACTGCAGCAGCAGGAAGACCGGGAAACGCCACTGCGGGCGGTAGGAAACGGCTTGATGCCGGCGCGTTGAGGCCGCGCCGCCGGCACGCGCCCGGATCCTGCCGGCCGGAAGCGGCGAAAGACCGGCCTAGAGCGACAGCTGCCCGATCAGGGCGCTGAGGTCCATCGGCTTGCCGAACAGGACGCCCTGCCCCTCATCGCATCCGAGCTGCAGAAGGATGCTGCGCTGCTCGTCTGTCTCCACACCCTCAGCCGATACTCGGATATCGAGGCCATGGGCCATCTGAATGATGGCTGAGACAAGCTGGCGGCTGACGGCGTCTTCGGCCAGATCGCGGATGAGTTCCTGGTCGATCTTTACGCGCTGCACTGCCAACCGCTTGAGGCAGGAGAGCTTGGAAAAGCCGGTGCCGAAATCGTCGACTGTGAGCTGCAGACCCAGGCGGCGGAGCTCGCCCAGTACGGCCTCGGACCTGCGCCCGCGATTCATCAGGGTGGACTCGCTCAGCTCAAGTTCGAAGCACTCCATACCGAGTCCGGTGCGCTCCAGGGTATCGAGGATATTCTGCTTCAGCGCCTCGCCCTCGAACAGTTGCGAGGCGGAGATGTTTACTCCCAGGCTCATGGGCCGGCGCCTGCAGATCCCGGCCAGGGCTGTGCCCCCGGCGGCCGCCGCTTCGAGCACCCAGTTGCCGAGTTCCGGCATGAGTCCGGCCTCCTCGGCCAGGGGTATGAACTGCGCCGGCGCCACTTCGCCCTGATGCGGATGACGCCAGCGCGCCAGGGCTTCCACTCCGATCACCTCCCCATCGACCAGCCGTACCTGAGGCTGCCATACCATATAAAGTCCTTCGCCCTTCAGGCTCGTGCGCAGCGCGCCTTCCATCGAAAGGCGCTCCAGCACCTGGACGTTGAGCTCGCTGGTGAAGAAACAATAGCGGTTGCGGCCCTCCCTCTTGGCGCGGTACATCGCTACGTCCGCATTCTTGACCAGCATATCCACATCCCTGCCGTCGTTCGGGTAGCGCGCAATGCCCACGCTCGCCGTGAGGTATATCTTGCGGCCGTCCACATCCAGGGGAATTTCGCTGGACTGGACGAGATTGGAGGCAATCGCAGCGACATCGCGTTCCGAGCCGGTCTCGCTCAGAAGAATCGTAAACTCGTCGCCGCCCAGCCGGGAAACGGTGTCCGTTTCCCGCACCACACCCTTGATCCGGCACGCTGCGGCCTGCAGCAGCTTGTCGCCGAAGCTGTGTCCCAGACTGTCGTTGATATCCTTGAAGCGGTCCAGATCGATGAACAGGATCGCAAACCCGGATCCATCGCGCTTGGCGCGCACGATCGCCTGACCGATCCGGTCATAGAAGAGCTGGCGGTTGGGCAGGCCGGTCAGGGCGTCGTAATAGGCCAGCTGATGCAGTTGGCGCTGCAGGTGTTGCTGGCTGCTGATTTCCGCGAAGATCCCCACATAGTTCGTAACCGCTCCCTGGCCGTCACGGACCGAGCTGATTCTCAGCCATTCCGGATAGATCTCGCCGTTCTTGCGCCGGTTCCAGATCTCGCCGCTCCACGCTCCCGTATTTTGCAGCGATTGCCACATCGACTGGTAGAAATCCGGTTCATGGTGACCCGAGCTGAGCAAACTGGGACGCTGCCCTCTCACCTCCTCCAGCGTGTACCCGGTCGTTTCGGTGAACGCGCGGTTCACAAGAATAATGTTGGCGGAGGCGTCGGTCACCACGATGCCGTCACTGGTATTGTCGAAAACGGATGCGGCAATGCTGTGACGCCGGAGTTCGGCATCGAAATGGGCGACCAGGGCAGCGAACAGGGACACCTGGGACACTACGCCCAGAAACCGGCCCTTCTCATCAACCACCGGGATATGCTCCGCGCGGGTTCGCCGGATGTATACCAGAACCTCTTCCACACGGGCATCGCCCGGCAACGGTTCGACGCGACTCTGCGCGGCGAACTCGGCGAAGACCCCTTCCGGAGACAAAGCAAGCTGACCCTCCGCGGCCAGCCCGAGATAACGATCTCCGTCGAAGACAGCGAATACCGTCGTGGCATCGCCGCTGTGCGGGACATCGCAATAGCGCTGGTTCGCCTGGACACGGGTCACGGGCAGGGACAGCAGTTCGGCAACTGTGAAACGGTTCATCGACCGCAAACCCCCATACCGGTGACCGCCTCCGCACGCGGACGCGGGATGTCTTCGGCTTTTACTGACCGTCCGCCTTTGCGCAACCGGATCTCCATCGACCCCGCAGCACGCAGACCGGCGGCATGCACCAGTGTGCCTTTGGTCACACAGTGCTGCCCATGGAGACTTCCGAACGCTTTGGCGCCGGGAATGACCGCACCCTTCCCGCGACCTTGTGACCTCGCATTCCGGCCGATTATCGGCAGGCCTTGTGCCGTTTCGGGGACTGCCGCAGGCTGGCCTTCGAACCGGCACGCAAATCCCCGGGGCATATCTTCAACTTCGCGCTCGCCCTCGTTCCCGAAAACAGGACCCGAGGTCGCATGACAACAAATACCGTCCCGCATATCCCAGCCTTTGGTTGAATGGCGTTCAATTTCCCGTCCGCAATCGGCCTATGCAAGTTCAATGCCTATGCAAGTTCAATGCCGGATGCCCCGATTCGCCCTTTTCCGCCCCCCGCCGGTCGTCCTGACACTGGCTCCCTGCGCGCACTCCATGCCCCGACACCTGTTGACGGCGTTGTCCCGCACTGTCCTCACGCACGGAAATCGCCGTTTCCCGGCCGTTCCGCGGCAGGCCGCGTCGACGCGCGGCCAGTTTCGATCAGACGCAGGCCCGTCTGCGCGAACGCGCGCTCCGTTTATGAATTTTGCGTGACCCGTTCAACTGAGGTTGCATGCAAACGCCACTGGTGACCATGCGCCGCGTAATGGGCACCGTCGTGCGTCGACACCGGTTGTGTGTCCCCACCGTGGGATCTTTCAAGAGAGTATGCAGCAGGCTCGCCCTGGCGTCTGTATCCCGGGGCAAATGGGGGTTAACAGCCTTGCCTCGGGCGGGTCTCGCTCCCCGGGCGTCGCCGCGGCAGCCAGGAGCGGGCCGGAAGTTCAACCCTCGGTCTCCGCGCACGCTCCGGGGGGTCCTGACAATGCCGGTCGCTTTCCTGCGGACCGCCGCAAGGACCCAGGCCGTTCGCCACACCCGTCCGGCGAATGGCCAGGAACCCGTCGGCTGCGGCGCAGACACGAAAAAACGAGGGGCCTGATCGTCAGTCCATTTGCCGAGCCCCGTCCTGCCGGGCCGCAATCCGGACAGCGTCTCGCCAGGAACTCCTGCGCCGCCCGCCGGCTGACTGGCCTTCCGGCAATGCAAGACGTTGCCGGGAAAGCGGGCTCTGCCTTCAGACGGTCATTCAGTGCGCCGCAAGGTAGACGGTCAGCAGCACGAGCAGTATCGTGATCGCCTGCATCGCAACCCGCGTGCCCATCAATTGAATCTCGTGCTTGCGGTCGAAGGCACCGCCGTGTCCCATCGAAGTTATTCCGGTCGCCAGGGTCACGAGGGTCGCCAGCATGCCCAGCATGATAAACAGCGTCAGAATCGTCATGGCCATTCCTCCTTTCTGTCATCTGCACCCGTCATTTTCCCGGCCGCCTGCGAGGCAGCCGGTAAAAAAGCGGTGTTGCATGATTAAAATCTAGGCTGCCGGAGGGAATCCGCATTGACGTGGGTCAAGCAGTCACGCTTTAGACACCGTATACCGCAAAACGGCCGACGAGGGCAGACCCGGCTTTCGGAACCGGGCGGCGTCAGCCGGCCGCTGCCGATCCTCGCGAGACCAGCGCAAAGCGCACGGTCGCCCTGAGTCCCCGACCGTTCTTGCCAACTCCGAGCGCAATGCGGCCGCGATGGCGCTCAACGATGTTCTTGACAATCGCCAGGCCCAGCCCGCTTCCGGGTACCTGGGTACCGGGCTCGCGATAAAACCGGTCGAATACCCGCGAAAGATGTTCGGCACAGATGCCGGGCCCGCTGTCTTCCACTTCCAGCACCGCATCCCCGGCAGCAGCGCTGACGCTCAGATCGATGCGTCCGCCGCTCGGCGTATAGCGGATGGCATTGTCCACCAGATTCCCCAGCATCACACGCAGACTGTCCGAATCAACGTCCACCATCGCCGGCTCGATATGCGCAATGCCGAGATCCACGCCCCGGTCCACTGCCAGCGCCGCGTAGTCGGCGACGACGGCGCGCGCCATTTCGTCGACAGAGGCAGCACCGGACACCGCGGGTGCCGCCTGCGGCTCTGCACGCGCCAGCGCCAGCAGCTGCTGTACCAGATGAATGGCGCGACCGATGCCGGATCGCAGTTCCGCCAGCGCCGTCTCCCGCTCGGCTGCCGAACCGGCGCGTTCCACAAGCTGCAGCTGCAGCTGTATGGCGGTCAGCGGCGTGCGCAGTTCATGGGCTGCATCGCCGATGAACTGGCGCTGCCTTTCCATGGCCTCGGAAAGGCGTGCGAGCAGATCATTGACGGCCGCAACCATGGGCACGACTTCCACCGGCAGGTTCACCGCGCCCAGCGGCGACATTGCCGAGGGGCTGCGCGCCCCGAGCGCGGCGCCGATCTCCTTGAGCGGCCGCAGTCCGCGTCCGACGCTGACCCAGATCACCACGCCGAGAAGCGGGAGCAGCACCAGCACCGGCACCAGGACGCGCAGGGCCATGGCTGCGGCCATCTCCGCACGCGCCGTCATCGGCTGCGCGACCTGGATGGTGAGTCCGCGCCAGCTGGCTTCATAGGTGCGCCAGGTGTCGTGGCGCCAGTGGTGCATCGCATATCCCTGGCTGGCCGAGCGCGGCAAGATCATCCGCGGATGGCTGGCGAATATGAGCTGTCCGTGCCGGTCCCAGATCTCGGTAACGAAATCCGATTCCTCCGCACGGTCTTCGGCGTCGCCGCGGCTCACGCGCGGCGCGACCCCTGGCCGGTGCTCGAGCGACAGCACCATCTGCTGAAGCTGGTAGTCGAACAGGTCGTTGACGTCCTCACGCGCCTCGAAATAAGTCATGCCGCTGGCGGCAATACCCGCGAACGCCAGGGCCGACAGCATCCACACCAGCAGTCTGCTGCGGATCGAGTTCACGGCTTCCTGGGCACCATGTAACCGACGCCGCGCACGGTGCGGATGAACGCGGTCCCCAGCTTCTTGCGCAGATTGTGAACGTGCACCTCCACGGCATTGCTCTCCACCTCCTCACCCCAGCCGTACAGCCGCTCCTCCAGCCGGCTGCGTGACAGCACTGCCCCGGGCTTTTCCAGAAGCGCGGCGAGCAGCGTGAACTCGCGCGCAGACAGTGTCAGTTCTCTGTCCTGGAATACCGCCTCGTGCGTGGCCGGAATCAGCCGCAGATCCCCATGGGATATTTCGGGAAGCACACGCCCGGTCTGGCGCCGCAACAACGCACGCACGCGTGCGCCGAGTTCATCGAGATCAAACGGCTTCACCAGATAATCGTCCGCCCCGGTATCGAGTCCGAGCACCCGGTCGGCCACCGAGTCACGCGCGGTCAGCACCAGCACCGGGATCCCGCTGCCGCCGCAGCGCAGCTCCCTGAGCAGGCTCAGGCCGGACTTGCGTGGCAACCCCAGGTCGAGCAGCAGCAGATCGTAATTTACCGAACGCAGCGCGGATTCGGCCGACTCCGCCTGCTCCACCCAGTCCACGGTAAAGCCCTCGCACTTCAGTCCGCGACGCACACTCTCGCCGATCATGGGATCATCTTCCACCAGCAGCAGGCGCATCGGTTCGCTCCTTGCACACGCTCTGTCCGGCACGGACCGCTTTGCAAACCGGACCGCGGGAATAATCTGTAATGGCCACCCCGGCAGGACACCGGCCTGCGCGGCAGGCGCCGCATCTCACCAGTCGATGCGGATATCGTTGGCGCCAGCGAGGAAAATCCGGAGCGCAGGACCTGCGTACCCGGCCGGACGCCTATTTTAGCATCGACCGATGGCGTCGGCACCGTCGCGGCGATGGGCTGGCGGCGGTCGAAGCGCTGGCCTGAATGCCGCAGTCGGGGATGAGGCGCTACGGCGCCTCGCTGCGGACCTGGCCATGGAGCAGTACGAACAGCACCGGCATCACCAGCGGCGTGAGCGGCAGCTGCACGACCACGCCGGATATGATCGCCACCGCGAGCGGCTGCTGCATCGCTGACCCCTGCCCGATCGCGAACGTCAGCGGTAACAGCGTCAGTATGGCGGCCACCGTGGTCATCCCTATGGGCCGCATGCGGTTCTTTCCGGCCTCGATCAGTGCCGCGTCGCGCGGCATGTCCGGCGCGACGGCCTCATACTCCGAGAAATAGAAGATGCCAACCTCCGTGACGATACCGATGATCATGGTCATACCCATCATGGCGGAGATATCGGGCCCGATATGCGTCACCCCCAGCGCGCCGAACATCGCTGATACCGCCATGCGTCCTCCCGGAAAGCCATGATCTGCTGCCCGCATGGGCCGCCCAGCGGACAGCAGGCGCCCACAGGCAGCGGGGCGAGCCGGCGCGTCCGCGAAGACCAGTGAGCGAGGGAAATCTCTATTGCCGATCCGTGGAACCTGTGGTCGGCTTCATTGCCGCGGTTTTATGCTGTCGGCACCGGCAGCGTTTCCTCCTTCGGTAGGGTCCACCTCACCAAGACCGGCTGGATCAAAACGACCAGCGGCAGCTGCACCAGAATGCCCGCAATGATCGCCACCGCGAGCGGCTGCAGCATCTGGTCACCCGAACCGCTGATCGCAGCACCCAGAGGCAGAAGCGCCAGTATCATGGCCAACGTGCTCATGATGATCGGACGGAACCGGTTGAGCGCTGCCTCGTAGATGGCCTGCCGCGGCGGCATCGTTTGCCGGAGATTCTGGAACTCGGAAAAGAGGAAGATCGACATCTCTACCGCAATGCCGAGAATCATCACCATGCCCATCATCGCGGTGATGTTGAGCTCGACACCAGCCACCCACAGGCCGAAGAAAACCGCGCCGGCAGAAAGGATGGACGTGCCCAGGATGATCACTGGGAACCACCAGCTCCCGTACAGAAACAGCAGGAGGATGATCTCGGCCAGCACCACGGCCGCGAAAACGATCATCATGCCGTGCGCGGCCTTTGCCTCCTGCTTGTAGGCGCCGCCCAGGGTGTAATAGACCCCCTGCGGAACCACCTTGTCCAGGATCTGCTTCACCGAAGTGATGGTCGTACTCAAGGCCAGCTTGCCGCTGGTCTCGGCCGTCACCGGGATGATCTGCGCCAGATTCTCCCGGAAGAGCGCAGGTTGGCCGTAGACAAACTGGACCGTCGCCATCGATCCCAGGGGGAAGGTGCGCCCGTTGGGTGCATGGATCAGAAGGTTCTTGAGATCATCGCGGTACAGCCGGCTGTATTCCTGGTAGCGTGCGTTCTGGGGCTGCGACCAGATCCGTACCCCGACAGGCTGCACGGCTCCCATGTAGTCGGTGACGACGTCGCCACTGAGAAAGCTGGCGACCTGACCTTTGACTTCTGCCACCGTAAGGTCGTTCATGGCGGCCTGCGCTTCGTTGACGTGAATGTTCAGGGCATCCCCGGTTGGGAGAGTGCCCGGATTCACCGATGACGACTGAATGCCGGGGGCATGCGAAACCGCATCCGCAACCTTCTTGGCCACGCCACGCAGAACGTCCGGGTTCTGCGCGCTGAGATTGATCACCACCGGCTGTCGGCGGCCGACCATGTCCCCGATCATGTCGCTCAGGAGCTGATGGGTGTCATAGTTCAACCCAGGAACTGCGGCGTCGATCTTCTTCCGGATCTGGGCCATCACGGTCCAGATCGGCGGCCGTTTGGACGGCGGGACCAGCTCGACGAAGAAGTCGCCCTGGTAGGGCAGGGTAAGATCACCCCCCAGACCGGCACCGGTACGGCGCGAGTAGGTATCCACATATGGGTTTTCTTTCAGGATCTCCTCGACTTTCGCGAGTTCACGATTGGTCTCGATAAACGACGTGCTGGGTGCCGTTTGGTAATCCAGCACGAAACCCCCTTCGTCCATCCTAGGAAGGAAAGCCGAGCCGACGTGCCGCTGGCCAATATAACCAACACCGGCGACAACGGCGAGGATGATGACGGTCAGCCACGGCCTCGCGAAAAGCCCGTGCAGCAGGCGCACATGGAGACGCCGCATCCAGTTCTCTTTGTTGTGGGACGGATCGTGCCACTTCTTGAAGTCGATGAGCCCGAGGGCCATCACCGGCACCAGAAGGGCTGTGAAGGCGTAGGAGATGATCAGAGACGACGCCATCGTGATCGACAGGAACTTGAAGAAGGCCCCTGTCAGCCCGGAGAGGAACGCCAGCGGGATAAACATGATGATGGTGGCTATGCTGGACCCTGTCAGGGGCGCCAGAAACTCCCGCGCCGCACCGAACACGGCCCGCTGCGGCTGATCCAGTCCAGGGGCGCCTGCACGGCGTGAGATCTGTTCAACCATGACGATGGCGTCATCGATCAACAGGCCAATGGCGGCGGCAATGCCGCCGAGGGTCATGATGTTGAAGGCCATCCCGAATGCGAGCAGCAGCACACAAGTGGCCAGGACGGACATCGGCACGGTAATCATCGCCACCAGGGCCGCCCGCCAGTTGCGCAAGAACCCGAGCACCACGCAGGCCGCAAAGATGAGGCCGATGACGATCGCCTCTTCCATGGCCCCGATTGACGAGCTAACGAGATCGGTCTGGTCGTACCACTTGTGGACGATAATTCCCTTTGGCGCCTGCTTCATAAAGGCGTCGAGCTTCGCGACGACTTCTTTCTTCAGCTTCAGCGAGTCGGCGTTGTCCTGCTGGAAGACGTCGATGTTGACTGACGGCTGCCCATCGTCGTCCACCAACAGCCACTGCGGAATTGATCCCGCCTCGACCTTGGCGATGTTGCCCAGGCGTACGATGTCGCCGTTCTTCGTGCGCAGGGTGACATCACGGACCGATTGGATGGATCTGAACTGATTGTTCGTCAACACCAGATAAAGCAGATCGTTGTCCTCTAGACGACCCATCGCTGACAGCGAGTTCGACCCGGATATGGCTTTAGCAACGTCGCCCGGTGTCAGCCCATACGTCTGGAGTTGCTCCGGGCTTAGGTAAACCTCGACCTCGTTGGTTTGTCCGCCGAGCGTACTTACCTTTCTGACGCCTGGGATTCCCGTCAGCAGCGGCGCGATCTGGTATTTGGCGATGGATTGCAACGCCGTTGGCGGCACCGTGTTGGAGATCAAGGCAAAGGAGACGAACGGCATGAGCGCGTTGGGCGCCATCTGCAGGGCGTGGTAGGCCGTCCCCGGGGGCAGATCCGGCAGTTTCTGTGCGAAGGCTGTCTCGACGCGCAGGAACGCATTCGTCATGTTGTAGCCCCACGGGAAATCGACGAAGATCTGAGCCGATCCGCGGGTGGTGGTCGATTCGACGTTGACCGCGCCCGGGACGGCGCGTGCGACCTTTTCCAGGGGCTCGGTCACCTTGATCAGCATGGTTTTGGCCGGCATCTCGCCGCTGCTGACCTCGATCCGGATCCGCGGGAAGCTGACTGTTGGAAACAGCTGGATCGGGAGGGTAATCGCCGCCATCACTCCTGCCAGCGTCGCTGCAAGAGCAACAAACAGGAGCGTGCGCCGGTGCCGCTCTACCAGTTCGACGAAGTTCATTGCCTGCCCTTCCCGATCGATGCGCTGCCGCTCCCAGGTGCACCACCCGTTTCTCCAGCAGCCCGCATCCTCGTGCCGTTGGAGAGCTCATAGTTTCCTGTACCGACCACAGGCGCGCCGGCAACGAGATTGCCTTCGACCAAATCCCTGTCGCCCTTTGAAGTAATTACGGCAACGGGAACCAGCTTGGCAACGTCGTGAATCGACTGCACGATGTAGGTCTGCCCACTCGTGTTGAGCAGGACGGCATCGTGCGGAACGATGTACCCTTGTTTGACGCCGGTGTTGATCACGACTTTGCCCATCTCTCCCGTGAGCAGCGGGCCGTCCGGCAGGGAAATCTCGATGGGGACGAGGCCGCTCGCCGTCGATACGACGGACCCGCGCAGGACCACCTTGCCGTGAGAGATCCCGCTTCCACCGAACGGCGTGATGGCGGCCTTGTCGCCGATCTTGATCTCTGCGGCTTGCGCGGGCACCACGCCGGTCTTGAATACCAGCTCCGTTGGACGGGCCAGTTCGATCACAGGCGTGCCCTGTGCCACGAACGAACCGGAACTCGCGTCAATGTGCAAGACGACAGCGTCGAACGGCGCCTTCAACGTATTTGGGCCATTCGCACCCTCCTCCTGCAGCATCGCCAGAGTCGTCTCGGCATCGGCTTCCGTTTTCTCGTCCCCCGCCAGTCGGGCTGCCGTTTCAAGGTGCGCAGTGGCCAGCTGCCGACTCCGTGCCAGGAGTTGCCGGGCGACTTTGAGCGCCAGCTCGGCCTGCCTGTAGGTCGTGCGGGTCCCAGGGCTCGGAACCAGGGTCACAAGCGGGGTGCCCTTGTTGACCATCTCGCCTTGCCGAACTTCGATGTTGCCCACCCGGGTGGCAACGGGCGCAGAAAGCGTTTTTCGCGCTTTCTGGGACGGCACCACCCTGCCGTAGGTGGTCACCGATGTGGGAAGCCTCCCTTTCTGCAAGGGAATCAGGTTTACCGAAACACTGACACCGCCGTCATCAGCAAGGGCAGGCCTCGATCCGATGAGGCCTGCGCACGCCACCAAAAGGGCGAAATGGAAAAGTTTTTTCATGGGTGTGTCACTTTGTCTGGAGAGACGAGCAACGCCTCTGGAAAGCCGGTGCCGAGCTCGATCGATAGGGCCAGAGTGGTCTCATCAAGCGCCCGCTGGTAGTTGAGTACGTCCAGCTGGCGCTCGAGCGCCGCTGTCTGATAATCCGTCAGTGAGCGCTCATCAAGGTTGTCCTCCTTAAAGGCCTGCAGCGCAGAACCTGCCAGCGAGTCCGCCTCCTCCGACCCAGCCCGAGATTTTTTGAGATCGGATTTGAGCGTCTGTATGCGCGCGATGAGGGCTTTGCTGGTACCCACGGCACCGTCAAGGCGCGCCTGATAGTCGGCATGCAGCTGGACACGGGTCGCCCGGGCTGCGGCGATTTTGCCCTGGTTGCGATTAAAGATAGGCAGACCCAGGGTGATGCTTGGCCCCATGGAGTAGACGCGCGATGTATCCCAGCCTCCGGCTGGCCCGAGAATGAAGGCGGGGAACTGGCCCAGTATTGCTTCGCGTACGTCCTGATCCGACGCCATGTACCCGAGTCGTAGCGCCACGAGATCTGGACGGCGGTTCGGCAGCGTCTCTATGAGCGGTTTGATGTTGTCCGGCAGGCTGATGAGGCTTGGTCTGGCGATCGCAAAACGCACCGACGGATCTAGGCCGATCAGCGCATCGAGATCCTGCCAGTTCCTTATAAGCCTCATCCTGGTGGTGGCGATGGCAATCTCGGCACTGGCCTGGGCGGCCAGCAGCGGAGCCTCGGCCGACAGCGCGAGGTTGCCGGCCGATGTCGCCGTACGCACCTGGTTTACTTCGTTATCCAGAAGCTTGAGCTCCTTGCTGCGGATATCCAGCTCGCGCCCGTCGGCATAAATATCCACGGCAAGCAGGCGCGCCCTCTGGGCGACCAGCCAGTCCTGCCACAGCAAATCCGCCTTGACCTGTCCGACTCGGGCTTTGGCAGCCTTGACGCGGGGGCCGTAAGTGACAATCGACCGTATGTCTTCCGAGATGGAGGCGGCCAGTGAGTTGCTGGTTCCCGGGCCACTCAGATAAAACCCGTAGTCAGCGCTGAGCGAAGGATTGGGCAGAAGCGTCGCGGAAAGCAGACCAGCCCGGGCCGCGCTGAGTTGCCCCGGCTGCGAGGCGAGAGCAGGGCTGTTGAGCACCGCGATCAGCCCGACCTCATCAGGCGAAAGCGGTATTTCCGGGTCTATCTTCGTTGGACCGTTGTTCAACTCCCTGGACGGCACCGTGAGATCAAGCTGCTCAAGGCTCATTTTGAGATTCGAGCTGCCCGCCAGCGGCAGTGCGTGATAGGTGGCGCAGCCTCCCAGCAAAAGGGCGATCCCGATTGCGCCTACGCAAAAAAGTCGGCTTGACCTCATGACAGGCAACCTGAAGGATTGAACTTTTCCATTCGAGAATCGCGATATGCCTTTACGCGAACTCAATGGCTCACGCGCAGCACCAAATCCGTTCACATTGGAGTACCCGCATGACCAGGACCCGCATCCGGGCCACCGATCGGCCAGCGCACCCGTTTCGCGCAAAGCGCGTCCTGCTCGTCTTGGCCCGCGCGGCGCAGACGGCGCCGGGCCGCAGCCGATGCGGCGCCTGCACCGGCTGCCCGGAGCAATTCCCGGGCATACATCCACGACGCTTCGCAGGACTGATGATTTCCACATAAGCCGAATAATAGTCAACCGCGATGAACCCGACGTCAGGATCTGGTGCCGCGCGGCACATTCGACGGCTTCCAGTCACGCGGCAGCGGGCCCGCCGGGTGCTGTGGATTTCCACCGCCCTGGACCGGCGGCAACCGGCCACCGAATCTGGGTTGTCGGGTATGCGGGCGACCGCAAGGCAGAACCGATACCGCCGCGCGTCCCGCCCGGACTTGCGCCGCAACGCCATCCCGCGACTGAGGGGTTAGAGACAGGACACCGGTGTTTGTTCACTGCGACGCGGGCACCCTGCAGCGGCATCGTCCCGGCATCCTTACATCTGCTACGTCGATAGAAAACAAATAATAGTCTCTGTACCTTAAGAATTCCTGAAGCGCCGTGGCGGCCCGGCTCCGAAGCACGTCCTTGACAAGACGGCCAGAGACACCGCCGCCGTGTGTCGTCCGCGGATTCCTGCCACCGTCCATCGCGCCATCTGCACTCAGCGGCAGAGACCTCGGCCGCGCTTGGCGGACCTGCTCGGAATACCTTATGATGGCCTAATGCAACCATCGCTGAAGGCTGTGTCCCGGTTTTGCCTGTTTTTGCTCTGCGTGTTTCTGGCCGCAACGCGGCCTGCCCTGGCGCAGGGGCGGGACTCGGTGTTCCTCCAGAACCTCACATGGACCGAACTCCGGCAGGACATCCGTGCCGGGAAAACCACCATCCTCATTCCGATCGGCGGAACCGAAGAGAACGGACCGTACATGGCGCTGGGCAAGCACAACGTACGTGCCCGGCTGCTGTCAGAGCGCATCGCGCAGCGGCTTGGCAATGCCCTGGTGGCGCCAGTCCTGGCCTACGTTCCGGAAGGCCGCATCCATCCGCCGACGGGGCATATGGGATTTCCTGGTACGATCACCATTCCCGTCGGCACGTTCGAACAGACTCTCGAATACGCGGCGCGCAGCTTCAAGCATGCGGGATTCCGGGATATTTTTTTTCTGGGAGACCACGGTGGTTATCAGCGATACGAGGTAACGGTGGCGGATCGGCTGAATCGCCGCTGGGCGCACACCCCGGTGCGCGCGCACGCCATGCAAACGTACTACCGGGTCACCCAGACCGAATACGTGCAGGCACTGCGGCGGCTGGGGTACAGCAATGAACAGATCGGAACCCATGCCGGTGTCGCTGACACGTCGCTGATGCTGGCGCTCGATCCCCGACTGGTCCGTCTCCGGCAACTGCGCTCAAATCCAAACCCCGGTCCGTCCGAAGGCGTCTACGGGGATCCGCGCCGCTCCAGCGCGGCGCTGGGACAGCTGGGCGTGGATGCGATCATAGCGCGGACGGTTACCGCAATCAGGAAAGATACCGCCCGCCGCTAGCCATCGGCGCGGGCTTTCCGCGTCCTACAATCTGAAACCGACAGAGGTGCATTGGGTATGCTAAAGGGAATGCGTCGTCACGCTATCGTCCGGACCCTGGGCCGGGCACTGATCCTCGGCCTGTGCGGGTGGACAGCCGGCGCTGCCGCCGGCTCTTCGCCGCTGCCGGCGATAAAGACCGTGCCCGGTATGCCACCGGTGGTGGATCCGCGCAATCTGTACAGCGAAACCGCGGCCGGAAACTTCAGTCCCGCGGTCACCGGGGCATTGCCGCGCATCTACGTCCCGGACGTCTCGTCGAACGATGTCTACGTGATCAATCCGGCCACGCTCAAAGTGGTCGATCACTACAAGGTCGGCATCAATCCGCAGCACATCGTGCCGTCGTGGGACCTCAAGACGCTGTGGGTAACTAACAACGCCCAGGGTCGCTCCGACGGAAGCCTCACTCCCATCAACCCCTGGACGGGCAAGCCAGGACACGCCATTCCGGTGGACGATCCGTACAACATGTACTTCACGCCGGACGGCCGCTCGGCGATCGTGGTGGCCGAGGCGCGCAGACGCCTGGACTTTCGCAACCCCCATACGATGGCATTGCAGTACTCGATTCCGACCCCGGGATGCGATGGTATCGACCACGGCGATTTCTCGATCGACGGCCGGTACGCGATCTTCACCTGCGAATTCGCCGGCAGCTTGGCGAAGGTGGATCTCGTTCACCGCAAGGTCGTCGGCTATCTGAAACTCGCCGGTCACAGCCGGCCACAGGACATCCGCGTCTCTCCCGACGGCAAGGTGTTCTACGTCGCCGATCTCGATGCCAACGGCGTATTCCTGGTCAACGGCAATACCTTCCGCAAAATCGGCTTCATTCCGACCGGCATAGGCGCGCACGGATTGTACCCGAGCCGCAATAGCAGGGATCTGTACGTATCGAACCGCGGCTCGAACTACATTCCAGCCCCGGCGCACGGCAAGGGCAGCGTGTCTGTCATTGATTTTGCCACGCGCAAGGTCGTGGCCAACTGGCCGATTCCAGGCGGCGGCAGTCCGGACATGGGCAACGTAAGTGCGGACGGCAGATATCTCTGGCTGTCCGGGCGGTTTGACAATGTGGTCTACCGGATCAACACCACCACCGGCCGCGTCAAAAGCATACCGGTGGGCTGGGAGCCGCATGGTCTTACAGTATGGCCGCAGCCCGGCCGCTACTCGCTCGGGCACACCGGTAACCTGCGCTAGCACAAACCGGCGGAAGCCGCCGGCGGCCGATCGCAGTCCTATCCGCCGCCGGCAATCCGCGCCAGAACTTTTTCCACCAGCTTGCCGCGCGCCACGAGGTGCGTGGCGCCGGCGGCCTTCGCCTG
>JAKASJ010000048.1 GCA_021819085.1 Pseudomonadota bacterium
TGTTCCATAGAGTTGTTCGGTACCATAGCGTGGTGCTGAAGAATGGCTTGAGCCGGATGAGGGGTGACTCTCAAGTCCGGTTCTTAGGGGGCGGTGGCGCAGCAATGCGCTGCTGCTACCCGACCAGTACGCCTTCGGGCGTGCTGACCCGAGAATGTGGCTGTTACATCCTCACCTTACCGGATTCCACTGGTTCCACGGTGGATCTGGCTACACGAGTTTTCCATCAGGTCACATGACCGTGTTCGTGGCGCTGGCGGCGGTGCTCTGGCTGCAGTATCCGCGGTATCGGACGCTCTACGTAGCTGGCGTGGGCCTGCTCGGCGCCGCCTTGGTCGCAACCAATTACCATTTCGTGAGCGATGTGGTTGCCGGCACGTATCTGGGAGTCCTGGTTTGCTACATCTGCGACTTTGGACTCGTTGTGACATCCGAATCTTATCGAACTCCCGGGTCAGCAGTGTCGGTTGGCGACTGATCTGATTGATCGCCGTGCTCCGGAGGCGTGGTCGGTCCGCGGGAGTCTATTGCAGCCTGCTGATGCCCTTGTTGCCGCCCAAAGAAGCGCCGGGGCGACCGACGCGCAAGGAAACAGCTCCAGCAGGTGTCGCCTGCGCTATGATATTGGCAGGTTTCGGGCAGTCTGATCCAGGCGTCCGTCAACAGTATTGCTTGCACCCACGGAGCGTCATGAAGAAATATCTGGTTATGTCTGCCATCGGCGAAGACCGGCCGGGAATCGTCAATGAATTGTCGCGTGCCATTCTTGAGGGCAGCTGCAATATCGAGGATAGCCGGATGACCGTGCTGGGTGGCGAGTTCGCCTTGATACTGATGATTTCCGGTAGCTGGAATGCCATCGGCAAGATCGAGGCAATGGCGCCGGCTTTGGGCAAGAAGCTCAGTCTCACCATTGTTGCCCGGCCGACAGATGAACGCGCACCCCGTCTGAGCATGGTTCCATACACGGTGGATGTGGTATCGATAGATCAGCCGGGAATTGTGCACAAGGTTGCGGAATTCTTTTCTACCCGCGGCATCAATATAGAAGATCTCAGTACCTCGACCTACCCGGCCGCCCATACGGGTACGCCGATGTTTTCGATCACCATGACCGTCAGTGTGCCGGCTGATCTGCACATAGGACGGTTGCGTGATGAATTTATCGATTTTTGTGACGAACTCAATGTCGATGCAACCCTGGAGCCGGCGCGTCCTTCCTGAAAGATCGTTGCCTGTGTGCGGGTGGCAGACTCACGTTCCTGGCCCGGTCCGGGTTCTGTGGGGGGGGAGTGTGTTTGGCAAAGAGGGTTGAAATGGGTCTGATTTTTCCACATTTTGCGACCCGCGATGGGATACGCGGGCCGCGCCCTTAAGGGTTTGTATCGCGGAATCGGCGCAAGGAGACTTGCGCGAGGCACGGGCGGGACGCGGAGTGGCTGGCGCGATGGACATGGACGGAATCATTCATAAAGGGGGTTCGACTTCTCCCGGACCGGCTGGCTGGCTGAGCTACGCAACCGCAAAAAAGAACTCCTTTACAGAGACAGATACGCGGATAAGGCCATGGGACGTCCAACCTGTTTTTTTCGGTACCGAAGCCCCGCTCGGTGAGGCGGTTGGCGGTACGTCACGGCAGCAGAAGATGCACCGCAACTGCGGCGGAATCCGCGGCGCAGTTTAGGTGTGGGGCTACGTGATTGGCGGTGCCGGGTTTGCCTATAATCCACCAGCCGGCATCGTCCGGAAGTGCGGAAGACGGGGATAGCACGGACGCCGCAGGTGTCCTATCATCAGTTTCAGCAAGTCGTGTACGGCGCCAGCTTTGTCGGCACGGCTGATAGCCTCCTTTGCCACGGGGTAAGTGGGGACGCGAGATCCGGCAGGGTGCGTCGGCCCCGGTTCGGAGGCAGGGTGCATGATCGCCGTGTGCGGCGGTTTGCTCGTGCCACTGGCCGGTCAAAGTCGTAACGAATCGAGGCCGCACCGGTCGTGCCCGGACTGCAGCACTTTGTCCGGCCTTGGGGCCGGCGGTGCGTAAGCAGCCGCGCGGTCCGATCGACGTCCTCGGCACGTGGCTCGATGGGGTTTCCGGCAGGTATGCGAGAAACGAGTGGATGGTGATGGACGACCCCCAGGAAAATGCAAGTTTCAGAACATGGCTGGAAACCTCGCCGCTGGCCAGCAGCAATGCACCCTACCTGGAACAGCTGTACGATCTCTTTCTGAACAACCCCGATTCCGTTGATCCGTTGTGGAAGGGGTTTTTCGAGGGGCTTCCGCAGTTCGACGGAGTGGCTGTGGAGGTTTCCCACTCCGCGGTTCGTGAGCGCTTCCGCCGTCTTTCCCACGGAATGCGCCCGTCTGCACCCGTATCCGTGCCGTCGGCCGAGACGATCTCCTCCGACCATCGGGAAAAGCAGGTCCGGGTATTGCAGCTCATCAACGCCTATCGGTTCCGCGGACATCAGCGCGCCAGGTTGGATCCGCTGGAAATGATGCAAATGCCCGATGTGCCGGAACTCTATCCGGCACATCACGGATTGACCGAGGCGGATCTCGCGACCGAATTCGACACCGGGTCGCTGGTAGGTCCGGGCAAGGCACGCCTGCGAGACATACTGGATATCCTGCAGCGAACATACTGCGGAACCGTTGGCGCCGAGTACATGTATCTCACGGACACAGCGGAAAAGCGCTGGATCCAGCACCAACTCGAAGGCGCTCGGGGAGTCGCGGGCTTATCGAAGGAGGTCAGGCAGCGCCTGTTTGACCGTGTGACTGCGGCGGAGGGTCTGGAGCACTTCTTGCACACCAAGTATGTGGGGCAGAAGCGCTTTTCCCTGGAGGGGGCAGAAAGCCTCATTCCTTTGCTGGACGGCTTGGTCCAGCGCGGCGGCGACCACGGCATCAGGGAGATGGTCATCGGGATGGCCCATCGCGGCCGGCTTAACGTGCTGGTCAATATCATGGGGAAGACCCCGGCTGAGCTGTTCCAGGAGTTTGAGGGCAAAGCCTCCAAGAACGTCGATCGTTCCGGCGACGTGAAATACCATCAGGGATTTTCTTCGAACGTGAATACCCCTGGCGGTCCCGTGCATCTGGCGCTCGCATTCAATCCATCGCACCTTGAGATTGTCGGCCCGGTAGTGGAGGGATCTGTACGTGCGCGTCAGGACCGTCGCGACGACTCGGACGGCATCCAGGTAGTTCCGATCCTCATCCACGGTGATGCGGCATTTTCCGGTCAGGGCGTGGTGATGGAAACCTTCAACATGTCCCAGTCGCGGAGTTTCACCACCAGGGGTACGGTACATATAGTCGTAAACAACCAGATCGGTTTCACTACCAGCGCGCAACAGGATGCGCGCTCTACGTTTTACTGCACGGATGTGGCAAAAATGGTGAATGCACCGATTTTTCACGTCAATGGCGACGATCTGGAGGCGGTCTTGTTTGTCGGCCAGGTAGCCCTGGATTACCGTGCAACTTTTCGCAAGGACGTGGTGATCGACATCGTTTGTTATCGGCGCCACGGGCACAGCGAGGCCGATGAGCCGTCGGTCACGCAGCCGTTGATGTACCGGAAAATCCGGGAAAAGCCGTCGACACGTACCCTATACGCCGCGAAGCTCGTGGAGGAGGGAGTGATCGGGCCAAATGTGCCGCAGCAGAGCGCCGAGTCCTATCGCATCGCTCTGGAGTCGGGGGCACGCGTCACCCTTGATTTCATTCCCGAGGAGGAAGCTCGCTATCCGTATGCCTCGAACTGGAGGCCCTTCATTGGCAAGGACTGCAAGTCGGAGGTCGATACCCGCGTGACCATGAAAGTTGTCCGGGACCTGTCGGCCAGGCTGGGACAGATTCCGGAAGCCTTCGAACTGCATCCGAATGTTGCCAAGATCTACGACAATCGGCGCAAGATGGCGGCTGGCGCGCTTCCGATAGACTGGGGGTTTGCGGAAACCCTGGCGTATGCGACGCTGCTCAATCAGGGGTACCGCATCCGCCTGTCCGGACAGGACAGCGCCCGTGGCACTTTCTTTCACCGCCATGCGGTTGTCTACAACGTCAGGGACGGCAGCGCGTACGTGCCGTTGTGTCACCTGGGAGACGGGTTATCACCGTTCGTTGTGGTCAACTCGCCGTTGTCAGAAGAGGCGGTGCTCGCCTTCGAATACGGGTACGCAACTACGGATCCCGAGACATTCGTCATCTGGGAGGCGCAGTTCGGCGATTTTGCCAACAATGCCCAGGTTGTCATCGATCAGTTCATCAGTGCCGGTGAGCAGAAATGGGGCAGATTGTGTGGTCTGGCGTTGTTTCTGCCGCACGGTTACGAGGGTCAGGGACCCGAGCACTCTTCTGCGCGCCCGGAGCGCTACCTGCAGCTTGCGGCGGAGCAGAACCTGCAAATCTGCGTTCCGACTACCTCAGCGCAGATATTCCATCTGCTGCGCCGTCAGATGATGCAGAGCTGCCGTAAGCCGCTGATCGTGATGACACCTAAGAGCCTGTTGCGCCACCGGCTCGCGACGAGCTCGATTGATGAGCTGTGCGACGGAAAATTCCACGCGATACTTGCGGAAACGGATCCGCTTGCCCCCGCGGATGTGCGCCGTATCGTGCTGTGCAGTGGCAAGGTGTATTACGATCTGCTGGAAAGCCGGCGAGAGCAGAAGCGCACCGATACGGCCATCCTGCGCATGGAGCAGCTCTACCCGTTTCCGGAAGCGAGGTTAAAGGCGGAACTCGACCGCTATCCGAACGTCACAACCTTGGTCTGGTGTCAGGAGGAGCCCCGGAATCAGGGGGCCTGGTACGCGAGCCAGCACCATGTGCGCAACGTGCTGTCGTCGCAGATACAGCTTAAATACGCCGGCAGGCCGGCGTCCGCAGCGCCAGCCGTGGGATATCCGCAGCTCCACATTCAGCAGCAACGTGCATTGGTGTCAGAAGCGCTGGGAAGTGATGCATGAACGGGTCGCTGGCATGTGCGGTGACGCGGTAAATTGATTGACGGTCAGAGCCGATGGAGGGGCAGATAATGTCGATAGATGTCCAGGTACCCGACTTTCCTGAGTCCGTCCGTGACGGCACAGTCGTCAGTTGGCGCAAGCATCCCGGCGATCCGGTAAGGCGCTCCGAGATCCTGGCTGATATCGAGACCGACAAAGTGGTGTTCGAGATCCCGGCGCCGGCCGATGGCGTGCTTCAAGAAATTCTTCAGCACGAAGGTGCGACGGTGGTTGCGAAGCAGGTCATAGGTCGGCTCGGTGCGCCGCAGGTAGAGGCCGGCGGGACCGGGCAGGTCGTGACCCAGGCGTCCGCCGGCAAGGGTTCTGAGGGTTTGGCGACTCAGGCCGAGCAGCCCATTTTGACTCCCTCCGCCCAGAAGCTGATCGCCGATCATGGCTTGGCGCAGCAGCCGATTGCGGGGTCCGGCAAGGGTGGTCGTGTCCTGAAGGAAGACGTGCTGCGTTTCCTCGACGAGCGCTCGATCAAGCCTTCTCCCGCGCTACCAGCAGTGGAGGCCGGCAGTCCTGCCCCGGCGTTTGAAGCCGAAACCGGCCGGCCAGAAAAGCGCGTGCCCATGACCCGCTTGCGCGCGCGCATTGCGGAACGTCTACTCGCCGCGCAGCACGCGGCCGCGATCCTCACGACCTTCAACGAGGTCAATATGCGCCCGGTGATGGACCTGCGCCAGCGCTATCGTGAGCGTTTCGAGAAGGAATACGGAGTACGTCTCGGATATATGTCTTTCTTCGTCAAGGCTGCCGTGGAGGCATTGAAGCAGTTTCCGGAGATCAACGCGTCTCTGGACGGCGCCGACATCGTATATCACGGTTACTATGATATCGGAATTGCCGTGAGCTCTCCGCGCGGTCTCGTGGTACCGATACTGCGCAATGCGGACCGGCTCACTATGGCCGCGATCGAGTCCCAGATCGCGGCGCTGGGGCAAAAATCGCAGAGCGGTACGCTCAGCATGGAGGAGATAACCGGGGGTACTTTTACCATCACAAACGGTGGCGTCTTCGGGTCTCTGCTTTCAACGCCGATCCTGAATCCGCCACAGAGCGCCATACTCGGGATGCACAAAATCGAGGATCGTCCGGTGGCGGAGGGCGGTCAGGTCGTAATCCGTCCGATGATGTATCTGGCTCTCTCTTACGATCATCGAATCATCGATGGGCGCGAAGCCGTACGCTTCCTGGTCACGGTCAAAGAAATGCTCGAGGATCCTCCGCGGATTCTGCTGGAGGTCTAGCGGGGGTTCCGAATCGGTTCGACACGAGACTGCGATGCAAGTGGCAACGGGGCGGCGGACACTGAATTCGACTAAGGGGCTCGGCTGATGACAAGGCGTTTTGACGTGGTCGTAATCGGTGGTGGGCCGGCGGGCTATGTCGCCGCCATACGCTGCGCGCAGCTCGGCATGAATACTGCCTGCATCGATCAATGGCGCGACCGGCAGGGCCGATCGGCGCTCGGCGGTACCTGCCTCAATAGCGGATGCATTCCCTCCAAAGCCCTGCTCGAATCCTCGGAGATTTACGACCAGGCCCGGAATTCGTTCGCAATGCACGGGGTCAAATGTGGCGGCGTGGCTCTGGACCTGCAGGCGATGATGGCACGCAAGGACAAGGTGGTCGCGACCCTGACCCAGGGAATTGCCGGCTTGTTCAAGTCGCATAAGGTTACCTGGGTGAAAGGCCATGCAAGACTGCTGCCGCGAAAGCAGGTAGAGGTGCATGAGTATGGCGGAGCAGGCACCGGGCAGCTGATCGAGGCCGAAAGCATCATTCTAGCGCCGGGCTCCGTTTCCGCAGAGATGGGCGCCGCCCCGCTGCATGGAGATGTTATCGTCGATTCTACTGGCGCTCTGGAGTTTTCCGAGGTTCCAGCACGTCTTGGAATCATCGGTGCCGGCGTGATCGGGCTGGAACTGGGTAGTGTATGGCGGCGCCTAGGTTCCGAGGTGGTGCTGCTCGAGGCGCAGTCTGAATTCCTCACGATGACCGATACGCAGATTGCCGGCGAGGCGCTACGTCAGTTCACCGCTCAGGGCCTGGACATTCGCTTGGGGGCACGAGTACTGGGGTGCCAGGTTACGGAAAGCAAAGTCGAATTGGCGTATCAGGATCGCGGCGGGGACCATCGTGAAACCGTAGACAAGCTGATCGTGGCCGTCGGCCGCCGTCCCAACACACGTGACCTGTTTGTTCCGGAAGCCGAGCTGTTGCTGGACGAATGGGGCGTCATACACGTGGACGAGCACTGCCGTACGAATATCCCCGGCGTCTATGCGATCGGCGATGTGGTTCGCGGACCGATGCTGGCGCACAAGGGATCGGAGGAGGGGGTCATGGTCGCCGAGCGAATTGCCGGTCAGCAAACGTCGATTAATTACGATACCGTTCCGTCCGTTATCTATACGCTGCCGGAAATCGCGTGGGTAGGCAAGAGCGAGCAGGCCTTGCGTGCTGCCGGGAATGACTGCCGGGTAGGTATTTTTCCGTTTTCGGCCAGTGGGCGCGCCCTTGCCTCCGGTAGCACTGCGGGCATGGTGAAGGTGATTGCGGATGCGGCGACCGACCGCGTGCTCGGAGTGCATATGATCGGACCGCATTGCTCCGAACTCATCGCCCAGGCGGTCATCGCCATGCAGTTCTCGGCAAGCAGCGAAGACCTTGCGATGACGATGTTTGCCCACCCGACGCTGTCGGAAGCCTTTCATGAGGCGGCACTCGCCGTCGATGGCCGACCGATTCATATCGCGCGCACCGGCCGGCGCTGACCGCAGCCATATGCAGGCCCGGCGCACGCCAGGGACATGCCGCATCGCCGTGAGGTAGAATGGCGCATTGACGGCAAAACGCTCACGATAGAACCGACATGAATCTCCACGAATACCAGGCAAAGCGGTTGCTCGCCGACTATGGAGTGGCTGTTCCCGAACATCGTGTTGTGGACAGCCCGGATACTGTGCATGCAGCCATTGCCGAACTTGGTGGCCAGCGCTGGGTGATTAAGGCCCAGGTGCATGCCGGTGGCCGCGGCAAGGCCGGTGGTGTCAGGATTGTCTCGGAGCCGGTCGAGGCGATGAAAGTGGCGATTGCTATGCTGGGCTCGCGTCTAGTCACCGGTCAGACTGACCGGCGCGGGCAGCCAATCAACCATGTGCTGATCGAACGGCCATCGGACATCGTCCGGGAGCTGTATGTGGGGGTTGTGATCGATCGCTCGCGCCAGCGACTGGTGGTCATGGCTTCGACCGAGGGTGGCGTGGAGATTGAGAAAGTTGCGCATGATGCGCCCGACAAGATTCTTCAGGCGGTCGTGCACCCGCTGGTCGGCCTGCAGCCCTATCAGTGCCGTGAGCTCGGCTTCGCGCTGGGTCTGCATCCGGAGCAGTTGTCGCATTTCACTCGCATCCTCTCTGGAATGACCCGGCTGTTCGTCGAGAAGGATTTGAGCTTGCTGGAGGTCAATCCACTCGCGGTAGCGAAGGATGGCGGCCTGGTGTGTCTGGACGCCAAAGCAAACGTGGACGATAACGCACTGTATCGCCAGCCAGCGCTGGCAGCGCTGCGGGATCCGAGCCAGGAGGACGAACGCGAAACGCGTGCTAGGAAATGGGATCTCAATTACATCGCTCTTGACGGCAACATCGGCTGCATGGTGAATGGTGCCGGACTGGCAATGGCTACCATGGACCTGATCAAGCTGCATGGCGGCAATCCGGCAAATTTTCTCGACGTCGGCGGGTCCACGACCCGGGAGCGTGTGGCCGAGGCCTTCAAGATTATCCTGGCGGATGCGAATGTGCGGGGAGTTCTGGTCAATATCTTCGGCGGGATCGTGCGCTGCGACATGATTGCGGAGGGCATCATCGGTGCCGTCGCAGAAGTCGGCATAGGGGTGCCGGTCGTGGTGCGGTTAGCAGGCAACCATGCTGAGCGCGGCAGGGAAATCCTGGATCACAGCGGGCTGCGGATTACCGCAGCCAGTGGTCTGGCTGAGGCCGCGGGCGCAATCGTCGCGGCCGTGACGGGGGCTGCATGAGCATCCTTGTAGACAAGAACACTAAGGTGATCTGCCAGGGGTTTACCGGAAAGCAAGGCACTTTTCATTCTGAGCAGGCAATAGCTTACGGCACGCGCATGGTGGGAGGTGTGACACCCGGAAAGGGAGGAAGTAGCCATCTCGGATTGCCGGTGTTCAACACGGTAAGGGATGCGGTAGCCAGGACAGGTGCCGATGCCAGCGTGATCTATGTGCCGGCCGCCTTCTGCAAGGATGCAATCATCGAGGCGGCCGAGGCCGGGATTGCTCTTATTGTATGCATCACCGAGGGTGTTCCGATACGCGATATGCTCGAGGCCCGCATCGTAGTCAGAGAGGCCGGTGCCCGCCTGATCGGACCCAACTGTCCCGGCATCATCACACCGGGCGCATGCAAAATCGGTATCATGCCCGGTTCGATCCATTTGCCTGGGAAGGCAGGGATCGTGTCGCGTTCCGGAACGCTTACGTACGAAGCCGTTCAGCAGACTACCAATCTAGGTCTCGGACAGAGCACCTGCGTCGGAATCGGCGGCGATCCGATTCCGGGCATGAGTTTCATCGATTGCCTTGAGCTTTTTCAGGCTGATCCACAGACTGAGGCTATCCTGATGGTCGGCGAGATTGGCGGCAGCGCGGAGGAGGAGGCGGCTGCCTATATCGCCGCGCATGTTTCCAAGCCGGTGGTTGCCTATATTGCCGGCGTCACCGCGCCTCCGGGCCGGCGGATGGGCCATGCGGGGGCGATCATAAGCGGTGGTCGGGGGACGGCGGCAGAGAAATTCGCTGCACTAGAAGCTGCAGGCGTCGTCACCGTCCGGTCGCCAGCCGAAATGGGCAGTGCGTTACTTGCAACATTTTCTGCGAGCCGCCGGCGCTGAAGTTGGGGCGTACGGGGAGCATGTCCCGGGCGGCAAGCCGGGGTACGCGTTATCGGGTGATCTGCAGCATGCCAATCATTGAACAGGATCGTTGGCGTGAGCAGTACTTCGAGGGAGTCGACTGTCCGGCAGAGATCGTCATTCCGACGGACGACGAGTACGCCTATCGCCTATTTCCGGCATATCGCTGGGTCTATAACAAACTGCTGATTTGTCAGACGCAGGAATTGGAACATGCGCCACATGGCATTACGCCGCCGCACTTTCCGGTATTCAGCAAGCCAGTGTATAACCTGCGTGGCATGGGGGCGGGTAGCCGCATTATTGCATCGCTCGAAGAGTACGAGCGTTTCCAGCAACCCGGACACCTGTGGATGCCGCTGCTGCACGGGGAACATGTAAGCAGCGATGCTGCGCTCATTGACGGAGAACCGGTCTGGTGGCGCCACGCCTTGGCCAGAACGCTTGAGAAGGGCATGTTCGATTACTGGACAGTGCTTGCCGAGCCGCGTTCCAAAATCGAGGCCTACTGCGGCGACTGGCTGCGGCGCAACCTCAGGGGATATTCGGGTTGCGTGAATTTCGAGACGATCGGCGGGACCATCATCGAGGTGCATCTGCGTTTTGCAGATCAGTGGCCAGACCTCTACGGCAACGGCTGGGTACAGTCTGTGGTTGACCTCTATGCGAACCGGAACTGGAGTTATCCCGATCGATGTCGTCGCACGGGCTACAGCGTGGTTCTTTTTGGGGAACCTGGTTCACCGTTTCCCCGGATCGATCACAGCTCGGTTTCCTGTCTGCTTTCACAGCCGGAAGTTTCTAGCATTCAGATAACGTTTGATACCGGACGGGCTGCGCACAGCCACGCTATGCCTCCCGGGGGGCCAAGGCTTGCGGTCGTAAATTGCTGGGATCTTGGAGTCGGCATCAAGGTGCGTGAGCGTCTCGCCATGCTGATGGAGCCGCAGCCGCGGACCCTGTGCCCTGAGCACTTAGGGGCCTGATCTGTACCGGAACGAAAGTTGAAAAAATTAGGAATGTGAGCTGAAGTCCACGATGCTTTGCCGGTCTCCCGCTCCGCCATGATCGGGTTAGCCCAGGGAAATCGGGTGACCGGATCCGGGAAAATCAGAATAACTAAATCAGAGGCTACATGCGAAGCTACGTCCGTTATCCGTCTGGTCTGCCTGTATCTGTGTCGCTTGAGGAGGTAGTAGCCAGCGAGACGCTTTACCTCAACAACATCAGCCGCGGCGGCCTGTCGTTCAACTCCATGGTCGCGCTTGAGGTCGGCACTGTTATCCGGCTGCGCATACCCCCGAACCGGCCGTTGTTCGAGGTTCCTGGGAAGGTTGTATGGTGCAAGAAAATGTCATTGCAGTACGTAATCGGGGTAGAATTCATCAACGCGGATGACAAGGCGCGGACACAGATTATCGAGATGGTTTTTCGCATCGATGGGTATCGGCGCAAACTTCTAGAGCAGGAAGGCCGGGGCCTCACCCACCAGCAGGCGGCTCTGGAATGGATAGAGAAGTGCTGGGCCGACTTCGTTGCGGGGTCGGAACCGGACATGCGCTGAAGCAGCGGACCGCGGCCGAGTCCCGGCGTACGCCTCGCTTCGAGGAGACTGCTCATGAACAGTGTCGCGCTACCGAGATCAATGCGTGCCGTCGCGATAACCGCCCACGGCGGACCCGAAGTTCTTGTCGTTGGTGCTCACGCGATGCCAACACCCGGTGCGGGAGAAGTCTTGATCAGGGTTGCAGCCGCCGGTGTCAACCGCCCCGATATCCTCCAGCGCAAGGGTCTATATCCGCCGCCGGCCGGTGTGACCGAGATCCCTGGGCTCGAAATTGCCGGCACCGTCGTCGGACTCGGACCGGAAACTCGTTCTTGGCACATAGGCGACCGGGTGTGCGCGCTCGTGCCCGGAGGCGGTTACGCCGAGTTTTGCATTGCCCCCGGCGAACAGTGCCTGCCAGTCCCGCGCGGGTTGAGCATGACGGAAGCGGCGTCATTGCCTGAGACCTTTTTTACTGTGTGGAGCAATGTGTTCGACCGGGCGGCAATTCGGTCGGGCGAAAGCCTGTTCGTCCAGGGGGGCGCTAGCGGGATTGGGGTGTGTGCGATACAACTGGCACGCGCCTTCGGTCTGCGGGTGTTCGCCACTGCCGGCAGTGCCGAGAAATGCCTCGCCTGTGAGCGCCTGGGCGCGGAGCGCGCAATCAACTACAGGACGGAGGATTTTGTCACGGTAATGAGAGCGCTCACGGAAGGCCGTGGTGTTGACGTAATCCTCGATATGGTAGGTGGAGACTACGTCGGCAGGGAACTGCAGATACTGGCCGACGACGGGCGTCTGGTCTTCATCTCCTATCTGGGCGGGCGCGAGGCGACAGTGGACATCGATCAGGTGCTGCGGCGCAGACTGGTGCTCACCGGATCGGCATTGCGTTCGCGTCCGGTTGAGTTCAAGGCGGCAATTGCGCGTTCGTTGCGTGCCCAAGTCTGGCCGCTGCTCGAGAATGGTCGGGTGCGTCCCGTGGTGCACGCGACCTTCTCCTTGGAGAAGGTCGCGGACGCCCATGCCATGATTGAGAGCGGAACCCATATCGGCAAAATCGTATTGCAGGTCATCGCGGACTGACCGTCAGCGGTACTTTTATGCGCTAGGCATGGCGATACCCCGGAGTTACAACGATGAAATTTTCGGCCAGGTCGAGTGGTATGCCAGGCGGCAATGCCGCAGGCGGGAGTTCAAGGTTGGCACACATTGCTCTGGTGCTAGCGATTGCAGCCGCAATACTTTCCGTCATGTCGGGTTTTGGTCATCGCTTCGGCTTGTGGTCGTTCACCTTCGGCTTTGCGGTCCTGGGTGGGGCGGCGTGTCTGGCCATCATCGCCAGTGTGTCGGGGCTCGCGGCCCTGATATGGGCCGGCACAGGCGGCGCGCGACGCGCTAAAATTATGGCAATCGTGAGTCTTGCCGCGGGCCTTCCGGTCTTCGCTGTGCCGCTCCACTGGCTTTACCTTGCACGCAGTCTTCCGCCCATCCACGACATCACGACCGACACGCGTAATCCGCCGACCTTTGTAGCGATCCTGCCGCTGCGGCGCTCCGCACCGGACTCAAGCGTCTACGGGGGCCCCCGGGTCGCCGCGCTGCAAAGGCGCGCATACCCTGACATCCGGCCCGCAGTACTTCCCGTTTCGCCGGCCGAGGCGTTCCAGGACGCACTTAACGCGGCGCGTTCTCTCGGCTGGCGTATTGTTGCTGCCGTCCCGCAGGATGGCCGCATCGAGGCGACCGATACCACCTTCTGGTTCGGTTTTACGGACGATATCGTGGTGCGCGTCCGACCGGTGGCGGGTGGCGCGCGAGTCGATCTGCGCTCGACATCGCGTGTCGGGCTCAGTGATCTCGGCACCAACGCGCGTCGTATCCGTGCCTTCCTGAAAGTGCTGCGCGCACATTCTTAGCGTCCTGCTATCCGATTTGTGAGGCTGCATCACCGCCACTTTTTTGTGTGGCGTGCGCTGATTCGACGGTCGAAATCGGTAAGCCAATGTTCCCGTGCGTTTACCGGCCTTGGCTGCCCGGATCGGCGAGTTGCTGAAGGCGGGTTCCGCGCATCGGAGCCCGGGCCCCCTGGCCACTCGCGGGCCAGGGGGCGAGTATCTGGGCAGCCATTTGGCCAGGAATGGCAAGCTGTAGGGCAAGGGGTGGGCTTGCGCATGGCATGTTTTCTGCATGACCTGATTTGTGGTGGCAACTTCCACCCGGGGGGAAGGGGGTCATGCAGGGCACGAACTTGGATCCAGAGGGCATCGGGGCCCGGTTGCGCTTCGACACCGTTGTAGTCGGTGACGGCGATTATCTGCGCGAAATCGGGCCCGCGGGGCTGGTGTTTGCTTCGAGGTTGGCGCTGAATTCTGGTGCTGCCATTGAGTTGCATATCCCGATTGCATTGCCGGCCCTGGAGACCGATGGCCGTGTAGTCTGGTGCAGACCCGAACAGGACCATTTCATCGTCGGCGTCGAGTTCTCGCGCAGAATCGACCGCTTCCGGGCACGGATGATTTGGCAGGTGTACCGCATCGAGCACTACCGGAAAACGATGCAGGAACGCGAGGGGCGTGAATTGACACGCCAGGAGGCCGCAGTCGAGTGGATCAAACTGCACGCCCCTGACTTTCCGAAGCTTGACGATTTTCAGAAGTAGCGAGCGGCGCTGCCTCCGGTAATGCCTGCACCTTTGGCCACATCGGGCATTTTGCATCCGCGATCCATACGATCCCGTTTTCTGCCTGGACATCGTGTCGCCATGCTGCGGAACTGCGAGCGAATTTCCGATTCTTCCGTGACCGCGATGATCACACCGACAGGACGCCGGCTTCCGGAGTATTCGTGAAAAATCGAGCTGTCGGGCATGTGACTGGCGCTTATGTGTCTCGGTTGAAAGACAGTTTTGCCCTGGATCAATACTAAATTTATACTGCTGACTGACTCGCCCCGAATTGGGCGCGGTAT
>JAKASJ010000049.1 GCA_021819085.1 Pseudomonadota bacterium
GAGCTTCACACTGAGCTGTTACCGGCTCCGCATGTCTGGGTAGGGAACGGTTGATGGAACAACCGGTTTCATCAGGTCATTGTGGCTCCTGTGAAACAGAGACTCACGCGACTTTCAGGTCGCACAAGCATCTTCTTTGCGATCAGCTGGTGGGCCTTCGGCGTGCGCTTCTGGCGGGCCTTCATTTTCACCATCGGTATTATCGTCGCCATGGTGCCGGAAGGGCTGCTTCCGACGCTCACCCTGGCGCTCGTTCTGGCCACGCAACGCATGGCCCGGCGCAACGTTCTCATCCGCCATCTCCCTGCGGTTGAAACCCTTGGATCCACGACGGTCATCTGCAGCGACAAAACCGGCACGCTCACGCAGAACCGCATGCTGGTGAACCGGCTTTTTCTGGAAGACCGGTTCGTGTCGGTGGCAGAGGCAGTGCGTGCGCAATCCGCGACGCAGCGCTACCGGCCGTTTTTCCTTGCGGCGCGTCTGTGCCAGGATCTCAAGGAAGGTGTCCGGAACGGAAAGACGGTCTTTTTCGGAGATCCCATGGACATTGCGCTGGTTGAAATGGCGCAGACATCGCAGATGGAAGTACCGTCGGGACAGCGGGCAGACGAGATTCCGTTCGACGCCGACCGCATGCGGGTTTCGGTGGTCTACGAAACGCCGGATGGCGCCATGCTCTTCTGCAAGGGCGCGCCGGAAAAAGTCCTGGCGCTCTGCAGCCGGACCCAGGTCGGCGGGGAACCCCGTCCATTCCCTGCAGAACTGCGCAATGCAGTGATCCGCGCGCAGGAGGAGATGGCCGAGCAGGGTCTGCGGGTCCTGGCGTTCGCATACCGTTTCCTCGAATCTCCATGGCAGCACGATCGCTTGGAGGCGGAGCTTGTCTTCGCCGGGCTCGTCGGTCTCGAAGACCCTCCCCGTCCGGAAGTGCCGGAGGCGATACGTCGGTGCCAGGAGGCCGGTATCCGGGTGATCATGGTTACAGGCGATCATCCGCGCACGGCCGTGGCGATTGCGCGCGAGGTTGGACTCGTGCGGTCGGGGGCTCCGCGCGTGATCACGGGCGATATGCTGCGCAATCTCTCCGAGATCGAGCTGCGAATGGCGCTGGATGCGGCCGAGATCATCTTTGCCCGGGTCGGCGCTGACCAGAAGCTCCGCATCGTCGACGCCCTGAAGGGCAAGCGGCAGGTCGTGGCCGTCACGGGAGACGGCGTGAATGATGCCCCGGCGCTAAAAAGCGCACACATCGGCATTGCCATGGGCATCAGTGGCACGGACGTGGCCAAGGAAGCGTCCGATATGGTGCTGCTCGACGACAATTTCGCGAGCATCGTCAATGCCATCGAGGAGGGACGCGCCGTTTTTCAGAACATTCGCAGGTTTCTGGCCTACATCCTGACTCACAACGTTGCCGAGCTGGTGCCCTATCTTGCATTCGCGCTGTTCGGATTTCCGCTTGCCTTGACGCCTATCCAGGTCCTGTCGATCGACATGGGCACCGATACGCTCAGTGCCCTGGGTTTGGGGGTGGAGAAGCCGGCCCCCCAGATCATGCGCCGGCCACCGCGTTCAGCGGGCGATCGGCTGCTCAATCTTCCCCTGGCGTTGCGTGCGTATCTGTTTCTCGGCCTTGTCGAGGCGGCTGGTGCCATGGCCGCCTTTTTCTTCGTGCTCGAGAAGGGCGGCTGGAGGTTTGGTCAGGATCTCGCGCACGGTGATCCACTTTACCGGCAGGCCACGACCGCCTGCCTGAGCGCCATCATCGTGATGCAGGGCGCAAACGTATTCCTGTGCCGAAGTGCGACCCGATCGCTTTCCTCGACAGGATTTTCAGGAAATCCTCTGATAGTCTGGGGTGTGGCACTGGAGATTGCGCTGATGCTGATCATTGACTATACGCGGTGGGGCAATGCCATCCTGGGGACCTTGCCTCTGGCGCGCGAAGTCTGGTTTGTCGTAATCCCGCTGGCTGCGGGAATGGTGTTTCTGGAGGAGTCCCGCAAGTGGTTCGTTCGCAGGAAATTGAAAGATCGCGCAGCAGCGCCGTCGCCGTGAGCGGTACGGCAAATGAGGATCGTACGCCAGGTTCGGCGCGCCCCATGGCTTGGTGGGAGATACTTTTCAAATACTCCCTCTTCGAGGCGGGCGATTCCTCCTGGTCCCTGATCATCGTGTCGACCTATTTCGGGACCTTCCTGCAGGCAGTGCTGAAGGAGACGGGCGCCGACTTCGGCTGGGCGGTCACCACCGGCGCCCTGATCATTGCGGTCGTCTCGCCGGTCCTGGGGGCGGCAGCCGACCACAGTGGCCGGCGTCAGCCGTATCTGCGATTCTTCGTGTTTGCGGCGGTTGCGGCGACCGCCGGCCTTGCCTGGACGAGCACAGTCGATGCAGCGATGCTGCTGTTCATCGTCGCGTATATCTGCATCAATGGGGCATTCACCTTCTTTACCGCGATGACCCCGGCGGTAAGCAGCCAACGCAATGTCTCCAGTGTGGTAAGCATGACCGTGGGGGTCGGTTACGGAGGCGCGTTGCTGTGCATGCTTGCCCTGAGTCCCCTGGTGCCGAACGATGCGCTCGCGGGCCGGGTTTTCCTGCCGATGGCGCTGATCTACCTGGTGCTGGCGATGCCAGCGATGTTCCTGGCGCCGGACTTTGTGCGCAGCGGTTCCCCCATGGTGGACCTGGTCGCAGCCTATGGCCGGATGCGACGTACCTTCCATGAAGCGCGTCAGCACCGTTTCCTGTTCCGTTTTCTGATCGGCGATTTCCTGTACGAGAACGCGGTCGCCTCGGTTATCACCTTGATGGGACTTTACTCGCGCAATGTGATGGGTTTCCAGGCAGGCGAACTCGCGGCGCTTTTCGGACCCGCCATCGTGGTGGCGATGCTCTCGGCCTGGTTCCTGTTCGGCCCCCTCGTCCGGCTCATAGGTCCCAAACGGGCTGTGCTCATTGACCTGGCCGTGTGGCTGCTTCTGTTTGGCGCAGTGCTGGCCATCAGACCAGGCAGTTCGCTGAATCTGGGTGTCTTTCACATGGACGATAAGCAGCTGTTCACCGCAGTCGTCGCACCGCTCGCCGGCATCGGGCTTGCCGGGGTCTGGACCTCCAGTCGCGTATTTCTGACAGCCTTGACCCCGGTCGAGAAATCCGGCGAGTTCTGGGGCCTCTACAATCTTTCCGGACGCACGGCAAGCGTACTGGGGGATGCCACCTGGTCGGTTATTCTGACGGTGCTGGGGGAGCGGATATTCGGCTATCAGGTGGCAGTCATGGCTCTGGCCGCCTACGTGCTGTGCGGGGGCGCCTTGATTGCCTCAATTCCCGATATCCGTCCTTCGGCAGCGAATTTCCTGCCATGAATTCAGGCTCTGCTTCCGGAGTTCATCCTGGGTATTTTCCGATACCGGCCGCTGCCCATAATCCGCCTGCTGCTGATCGTCACGTGTCATCCCTGCCGCATCCTGCGAGGGTTGCGCCGGCGGGCGTGATTACGCAGAATGTGCCGTGCGGCCCTGGCGGCTTCGGCAGGTCGCATCCATTCCAGGCACGGCACCCTGGGCCCAGGGGACGGAACGGGCAGCGCGCCGACATGGCACATAACCTCTAAGCCAGTCATTGCATCACGCCGGGGATGAGGGTCTTCCGGAAGCCTGACGTGCGGGGTGACCGGGCACGCATATCGAAGGAGTACGAACTGATGGATCGTAAATACAACGTAGCGGTCATCGTTGGCAGCCTCCGCAAGGGGTCCTACAGCCGCATGATGGCTCACGCCGCCAGCAGGCTCGCCCCGCAGTCGCTCGGTCTGAACATCGTTGAAATCGCGGATCTGCCACTCTATAACGAAGATCTCGATGGAGCGAATCCGCCTCCGGCATGGGTTGCCTTCCGGCAGGCCGTGAGGAAATCGGACGCGCTGCTGTTCGTGACGCCGGAGTACAACCGGTCCGTTCCAGCACCGCTTAAGAACGCCATCGATGTCGGCTCGCGCCCGTACGGACAGAGCGTTTTCGGCGGAAAGCCCGGTGCAATCATCAGTCTCTCGCCCGGTGCGATCGGCGCTTTCGGTGCCAATCACCATCTGCGGCAATCGCTGGTTTTTCTGGACGTCCCCATGCTGCAGCAGCCGGAGGCTTACATCGGCAATGCCGCGGGTCTGTTCGATGAGGCCGGAAACCTGAAGAATGACGGCACGAAGGATTTCCTGCAAAAGTACCTGCAGGCTTTCAGCGTCTGGATCGGCAAGCATGCGCCGGCTTGAGCCGGCGCATGAGCGGAACCTCCCGGATCAGACGGTTTCTTGCCGCCCATCCCTGCCGGTACGGGTCACGGTGCGGGATTGGTGCTGCCCGGCTGCCGGTCTATCGGACTCGAAGGATGGCCATTCTGTGTCGGTAATCAAATAGAACCCCGGTTGGGCCGCAGCAGGTGCGCGCGAGCAGCCCACCGGGGAGACTCAGGAGACGCCGATCGCCGATAGCGAATCCCTTGCCCTCTACTTGACCAGACCTTCCTCCCTCATGGCCTCTTTCACGGCCGGACGGGCGGCGATGCGGGCCATATAATCTTTGAGCTTCGGCCATTTTCCGAGATCGATATCCAAAAATCCGGTCCAGTTGAGTACCGTAAACAGGTATGCATCCGCGATTGTGAACTTGCCGCTGAAGAGGTACTGGTTGCCGGCCAGCCGTTCCGACAGATAGTCGAAACGGCGGCTCAGCGCGTTCAGCTGATTCTGCCGCCATTCGGGGGTGATCTTGGGGTTGAACATGGGACCGAACTGCTTGTGAATCTCCGACGCGATGAAATTCAGCCATTCGATGAGGCGATAATGTTCCATCGTCCCCGCGGTCGGCGACAGGCCGGACGCCGGCTTCTGGTCGGCAACGTACTGAAGAATTGCGGCGACCTCAGTGAGCAGTTCGCCGTTGTCGAGCCGCAGGGCGGGCACGTAACCTTTGGGGTTGATCTTGTAGTAGTCCTCGCCGGTGTCGGTCTGATGCTTGGAGAGATCGACCTTCTGAAGTTCGTAGGCAAGACCTGCTTCGCGCAGGGCGATATGTGGCGCCATGGAGCAAGCGCCAGGGGTAAAATAGAGTTTCATGTATGCGGTTCCTCTCGCTTCTTGGAATTGGTTGCTTCTCTGTGGCGGATCGCGTGCAGCCGCAATGCACGGTCAGGCACCGGACCCGGTCTGGAATCATACAATTAGATCCGGCCCAGCGGTAATCATTCCCGCTTTTGTGCCAGGGATGTGCGGCGGCTGGCGGTCATGCGGGCGATTGGCCCCGGGGGGTTCTTTGCTGGTTCCGGGACTTGCGGTCGGGCATTGATCCCCGACGTCCCGCTGGTGTTCCGGTATCTGGCTGCAGGGTCCGGTAGTATCATGGGGCAACCCGGGTTCAAGACAATAAAACGGGTCCGGAAGCCTTCCATGCACGTTACCCTGGTCGATATACGTGTAAAGCCAGAACATGTCGCCGATTTCATCGAGGCCACGCGCGTCAATCATCTCGCATCGGTCCGCGAACCGGGAAACCTGTGCTTCGATGTACTGCAGTCGCCGCAGGATGCAGGCCACTTTCTGCTGTACGAGGTTTTCGGATCAGCGGAGGCGGCCGCGGCACACAGGCAGACTGCCCATTATTTGAAATGGCGCGATGCCGTGGCGGACTGGATGGCGGCGCCGCGCCTCGGTGTCCAGTACCGCAGGCTGTATCCCGAGGTGGAGGAATCCCGATGATCCAGCCGTTTGCGGTCAGCGGCGTGCCAAACATCCTGTTTGGCGAGGATCGATTTGCCGAGCTGGCGGCGCTTGCCGGACGGTTCGGGCGACGGTTGCTGATCGTGACGGGAGGCAAGTCCTTCAGGGAATCGCCGCAGTGGGTGCAATTGCTGGCAGACTTGCGGGCCGCAGGACTGCATTTCGCGGAGATGAAGGTCGATACCGAGCCTTCACCGCAACTGGTGGATGCGGCAGTCGCCGCCCAGCGCGGGACCGGAATCGATGTCGTGGTCGGAATCGGAGGTGGCAGCGTGCTCGATGCTGCCAAGGCGATCGCCGGACTCCTGCCGCATGGCAATTCCGTGATGGATCACCTGGAGGGAGTCGGCCCCGAGCTGCCATACCGCGGACCCTCAACGCCATACCTCGCGGTTCCGACAACCGCGGGCACCGGCAGCGAGGCGACCAAGAACGCAGTGCTCAGTGTGCGCGGCCCGGGCGGTTTCAAGAAATCGTTCCGTCATGACTGTCTCGTGCCGCGCTACGCCATCGTCGATCCAGTCCTGCTGAAGAGCTGTCCTCCGGAGCTGATCGCAGCCAACGGAATGGATGCCCTGACCCAGCTCTTGGAGTCCTATGTTTCAACCCGGGCCAGCCCCTTCACCGACGCACTGGCGCTGAGTGGCCTCATGGCGGTCCGTGAGGGTTTGCTGCCATGGTATGAGCAGGGGCCGGATGCCGGTGCACCGCGCACCGCGCTGGCTTACGCAGCGCTGCTGTCGGGAATCACTCTGGCCCAGACAGGTCTGGGTTCGGTGCACGGATTGGCATCTCCGATCGGCGCCTGTTTTCCGATCCCCCACGGTGTGGTTTGCGGCACTCTGGTGGCGATGGCCACTGCAGTGAACATCACGGCCCTCGAACGGCGTGCGCCGTCTCATCCGGCGCTCGCGAAGTACGCGTGTGCGGGTCGGTTGCTGAGCGGAAACGGTACGCTGCCGGATGCCGATGCCCGCGGCCGGCTGATCGATACGCTCGCCGACTGGACGCAGCGCCTGGCTCTGCCGCAGCTTTCTGCCTACGGGGTCACGGCGGAGGATTTCGAGGTGATCGTGGCAGGTTGCCGCGGCAGCAGCATGAAGACCAACCCGGTAGTTCTGGAGGACAGCGAAATCCGGGGAATTCTGCAGGCGCGGACGTGATGCCAGCGGTCTGCGGACTGCCGCAGACCGCTGTACCGGGTCGGTCGGCTATTGCTCGTCGCCCAGGTGGCGAACGAAGGTGTAATACGCAGGATGCTTCACGAACGCATCGAAGGTCTTGTCCACGCTGCGGGAAGGAAGGGATATGGGCAGTGCCCCGACGAATAGAACCGTTCCCGCGACCATCGCCACGAATCCCACCGGGCGCAGGACAAACAGGTCAAGCAGGATCGCGCCGCCGTCGCCCTCCTGGTAGGCGTATGCCGGCGCCGCCAGTCCCATCAGAAGCCCGGCGAGTACGGTGATTATGACCAATTTTCTTGATTTTCCCATTGCTTTAGTCCTCACTAGACCAAGCCTGCCTGCAGGCTTGGTGGCCTGCTTCACGGGTACAATTCATGAGGCGAACATACCACCATCGGGAATCCCCGTGAACTGTATTGCCACCGCCAGAGAAATCGGTAACTTATAGTGTTGCACACCGGCGGAATTCCGCAAGGGACAGGGAGCATCGGTTCCGTGCGGAAAGCGGGCCGGATTCAGGTATATTGACCTTTTTGGCCCCGAAAGGCGATGCAGCTTTGTGGATAAGCGGTTCTTGACGCCACCTGCCAGACCCGTTGTTCATGTCGACCCCGCCAGCGGGTTGGTGGAGGGCGCCCGATTCGTTCGATCCCCGAACTTCGATGCCCGTCCCCCGGGGTGCCCCATAGAAGTTTTGATCGTCCACTCGATCAGCCTGCCCCCCGGACGGTTCGGCGGCGGCGACATCGAGCGGCTGTTCTGCAATGCTCTGGATTCCTCCTGCCATCCGTTCTACGAGGAACTCAAGGGTCTGAGGGTTTCGGCACATCTGCTGATCCGTCGCGACGGCGAGCTTGTCCAGTTCGTTCCCTTTCCCGCCCGTGCCTGGCACGCCGGGGTATCGAGCTGCGAGGGCCGCACGCGGGTGAACGACTTTTCCATCGGGATCGAACTTGAGGGGGCCGACAGCGTGCCGTTTGCGGATATCCAGTATCAGGTGCTGGCGGCGGTGACCCGATCCCTCATCCAGGCCTATCCGCGCATAACACCGCAGCGGATTTATGGCCATTCCGACATTGCTCCCGGACGCAAGACCGATCCGGGCCCGTCGTTCGACTGGTCGCGTTACAGGCAGTCCCTGTAACATATATAATGTGTATCCGATCTGTGCCGGCGGCATGAGCGGCGGGCGCGGATGGCCTATGATTTCCCCGGGGACGGTGATGATCTACATTCTGTTCACTATTCTGCTGGCGATCCTCCTGGACCGCTTGGCGCCGAACCGCAACAGCGCGCGGCTGTGGTCCTGGTACGGCGACTGGGCCGAATCCATCGAACAGCGCTTCAACGGCGGCACGCGCATCCAGGGATTGAGCGCCGTGTTCATCGCGGTGGTACCGCTGCTCGCGGCCGTGTTCCTGGCCGATCTGATCCTTGGAGAAATCATCTGGGTACTGAAGTTCGTCTTCGATATCGTGGTCGTCTATCTGTGCGTGGATCTTTATCGGCTAGGCAGTTCTGCCCAGGCGGTGTCTACGGCGCTCGACAATGGCGATATCGCCGAGGCAGAGGCGCATCTGCGCGAGCTGAGCGGCAAGGACACGGCGGAACACACTGAGGCCGCAGTGGCCCGCGCGACGGTCGAGGCGGTATTGAAGCAGGCCAATTCGCTGGTGATCGCGCCGCTATTCTGGTTTGTGATACTGGGCCCGGTGGGGGCGGTGCTGCAGCGCATGGCGTCGGCACTCGACAGGCTGTGGGGCCACCGAAGCGCGCGCTTCGCCGAGTTCGGGTGGACGGCCGCGCGTCTGGATGATCTCCTCGGCTGGATTCCGGCACGCATCACCGCTCTGAGCTACGCCATCATGGGCAGTTTCGAAGACGCGCTGCACTGCTGGCGCCGCCAGGCAGGGATGTGGTCGGACATCAACAGCGGCCCGCTGCTCGCCTCCGGTTTCGGTGCCATGCACCTGGATTCCTGCGAAGAGCCGGAAGAGGATGCCTACGGGAACAAGATCATATCGCGCACCAGTTCGACGGACGCCGGCGACGTACGCCGCGTGGTCGCGCTGGTGTGGCGGGTGCTGCTGTTCTGGCTCGGCATGGCCATTCTTATGCTGGGCGCGCATCTTTTCGGATTCTTTGTGCGCTGATCTCCGGCGCATCCACTGCAGGCCCCCGCGCCGTGCCCCGCCTGTTTCCCGCCATGAAGGTCCTCCCTGGTCCCGGCGACCTACCGTGGCCGGGTCCGGGATCGCAGGGGATTCGATGAAGGACGCCGGTGGCGCAACCCTTATCGACCTGATGCGGCACGGAGAACCGGTCGGCGGCCGGCGCTACCGCGGTCAGACCGACGATCCGTTGAGCGAAACCGGGTGGCGGCAGATGCGCTCGGCGGTCGAGGGGTTGAGGTGCTGGGACGTCATCGTCACCTCACCGCTGCTGCGCTGTGCGCAATTCGCGCACGAACTTGCAGGCCGGTTGGCGCTGCCCGTGTGCGAGGATGGGCGTCTCAGGGAAATCGGCTTCGGTGTGTGGGAGGGACGCAGCCCGGAAGATCTGTGCCGGGACGACCCCCAGGTGCTGCAGCGGTTCCGGCGGGATCCGGTGCGCAATCGGCCGCAGGGCGCCGAAGCCCTGGCGGACTTTCATTCGCGGGTGCACGCCGCATGGCAGGACCTGACAGCACGGCATGCGCACCGGCGTGTTCTCGTCGTGGCGCATGCCGGCGTGATCCGGATGGTCATCAGCATCGTCCTGGGGCTGCCGCGCAAGCAGGTCTTCCGCATCGGCGTGGATAATGCCGGTATGACACGCATCCGCATCGAGCAGGACGGCGCCGGCGCTTTCCCGACGCTGGTGTTCCACGGCGGAAGACCCTGAAGTGGGGGTACGCTGGCTGGGGTTGCTGCTCGCGCTAGTCGCAGTTGGCGCGCAGGCGCAGGTCCACGCCACCGACGATCGCGGAACGGAAGTCGTGCTGGCAAGTCCGGCACAGCGCATCGTCAGCCTCGCTCCCAGTGCCACTGAACTGCTGTTCGCCGCCGGTGCCGGCAGCCAAGTCGTGGGGGTATCGGCATTCAGCGATCATCCGGCTGCGGCGCGAGCGTTGCCCCGCATCGGAGACAGCAGCCACCTCGACATGGAGCGCATAGTGTCGCTGCATCCCGATCTCATAGTCGGATGGGCCAGCGGCAACCGGCCGGCGGACATCGCGCGTTTGCGTCGACTGGGCCTGCCGGTGTTTCTGACCGAACCCAGGCGGCTCGACCGGATTCCTTTGCTGATCGAGAAGCTCGGGCGTCTGGCCGGAACCGAGCCGCAGGCGCAGCATTCGGCCGCGGTTTTTCGCTCCGGTTTGCGGACGCTGCGCGAGGATTACTCCGGCCGCCCGCGACTGACGGTCTTCTTCCAGATATGGTCCAGGCCGCTGCTGACATTGACCGGCCGGCAGATCGTCAGCGACGTGCTCAATCTGTGCGGAGGTGAAAACGTGTTCGCACAGCTGCCCGGAATCGCGCCTCAGGTCGGGCGGGAGGATGTCGTCCGGGCCGACCCGGATGTCATCGTCATAAGCGAGCCGCACGCGATCGCCGCTGCCGACCTCGCACGCTGGCGGCGCATGCGGGTGCTGCGCGCGGTGCGCGAAAATCATCTTTACGTCGTGAGGCCGGGACTGATTACGCAACCGGGGCCACGCATCCTGGCGGGAGCGCGCGCGGTCTGTGCCGACCTCGAGTCGGCCCGCAGCACGAGTCGGCATTGACGTACGGAGACTTCATCTGTCGGGGTCTTCGCGCTTTGCCGGCTGCCACAGCACATCGCCCGCGCCGCCCGCCTTGTTGAGCGTGCGGGCAAGCACGAACAGGAGGTCGGACAGCCGGTTGAGATAACGCAGCGCGACGGGTGAGACGGTTTCCTGACGGAAGAGGGTGTAGACGCGGCGCTCGGCCCGCCGGCATATGCTGCGTGCCAGATGGCATATCGCTGCGGTACGGGTTCCGCCGGGCAGAATGAAGTCCTTGAGCGGCGCCAGTTCGGCGTTCCAGCGGTCGAGCAAGGCTTCCAGCTCTTCGATCCTCCGCTCCTGCACGATGAGGGAGCCCGCCACCGAGAGTTCACCGCCCAGATCGAAAAGAGTGTGCTGAACACAGACCAGCGGCTCGGCGAGCTCGGGACCCAGCGGCTCGGCGAGCAGCACGCCCAGGATACTGTTGAGCTCATCCACCGCGCCCAGCGCCTCGACCCGTGCGCAATCCTTGGCGACGCGCATGCCGTCACCCAGTCCGGTCGTTCCGTCATCGCCGGTTCGGGTATAGATCCTGGTAAGGCGGTGGCCCATGGGCGTGTGAAACCTCAGCTCTCGGTCAGCCTATACACGACTGGCACGAGCACGTCAAAGGCGATTCCGCCCGCCGGTACGGCGGCATCCGGAAGGCGGGTGACGTGCTTCAGGCTGCGCAGCGCAGCCGCGTCCAGCACGGCATATCCGGAACTCCCGGCGACTCGCATGCGGCTGAGGCGGCCGTGCGGACCGATCCGCAGCCGAATGGTCACCCGGCCCTCCCAGCCCTGTTCGCGCGCGAGCAGAGGGTAATGAAAATAAGGTGCCGAGGCGTGCAGGATCGCGCGCACCAGCTGGTGGCCGAGCGCACCGGACTGAACGCTCGTTTGCGGGCGGTTGCCGTCCGGATCAGATCGATGCGCTGCCGCTTGGCTTGCGGTCATGGGGCGGGCACGCTCAGGCGGCGCGAGCGCATCGCCGGCCGGGGTGACCGGGGTGACGGATTCGGTCGCCGATACCTTGGGCAAAGCGGTCTTCCTGACTGCTGTCGCGGCATGCAGGGCATGCGCTGCGATGGCTGGTTTCGGCCGTTGTGTGCCGGAGCGGCTCGCGATGCTCGCCGGCAGAAGAGTGACATCCAGGGTGCGGCCTGCCGTCGCCGGAAATCCGGGCGCGTGCAAGGCTGCAATCACCGCTGCATGTGCCAGCAGCGACAGCAGCAGGAACCTTGGCAGGCGGGCAGGCATCGCTGTCAGTACCGCGGCGCGTAGCGCAGCGATACGAACGCCGAGCGCGTTGGTGTGTTATAGCCGGAGACGACCTGGTAGCGCTGGTCGAGAACGTTGTTCAGACGCGCCTCGACCGTCCAGTTGCGCGACAGCGGGTACGCGCCAAACAGGTCCATTAACGCGTAGCCGGGCACGTTAATCGTACTGTAGGTGATGTTGCTGATGTCGGAGTGATCCGAGACGGCGAAGATTTCCACGCCGAGGTCTTCGCGCCGGGCGAACGACCGTTCCAGCATCATGTACAGCTTCCGGCGCGGTCGCCGCAGCAGATATTCGCCGGTGATGTCGTTCACCGCCTTCTGCAGCGTCGCATTCGCAGTGTAATACCACGGCTTCCGGCGCCATGAATACTGCAGCTCCAGACCGCGCATGCTGGCGTGGCCGATGTTGATGGCCTGGTCATTTACACCGCTGAAGTCGATGAGGTCATTGATCCTCGTGTCGTAGACGCTCGCGCGCAGGCGCTGTGTCGCGGTAAGGCGGTAGCGGGCTCCTAGTTCGGCGCTGCGCGAGGTTTCCGGGAGCAGATCGGGATTGCCGGCGAAAAATCCGCTGTAGCCGGGGCTGAAGAGCTCGTTGAAATCGGGCGCGCGGAAGGCCGTACCGTACGAGGCAAACCAGCGCCATGCCGGATTCACGTTCCAGCCCCACCCGATCTGGCCCGTCGTGTGCCCGCCGAAACGGCTGTGCTGGTCCTGACGCACGCCGAGCTGCAGCTGCTGACGGCCGATCCGGCTCAGCAGGTCGGCGAACACGGCGTTGTCGTGGACCGAGTCATTGTATGTCACGGCGTTCGTGATGTCGTTCGAATTGCCAACGTCGTTGACGAAACTGTACCCGACGGTGAGCAGGTTGTGCTGCCCGAGACTGAGGTCGTGCTGCCAGTCGATGGAGCTGCGGCGCGTGCTGATCTGGGACTGATCACTACCGTAGGTATTCAGGTTGACCAGCGCATTGCCGATGCTCAGCGTCTGCATCCAGTCGGGAGTGGTAAGCTCCCTGAGGCGCAGGCTTACGATCCGGTTTTCCCCGTGGCTGAAGTCGCCGGCCGGGTCGAATTGCGTGTTTTCAAGCGAATCCCAGGCGGTCAGTCCGACAGACCCGTTTGCGCCCAAGGGCGTACGCATTCCAGCCGTGACGCTGTGCTGCTGGTACCCGTCATTTTCCGGACTGTAGAGGTAGGGTCCGGCGGACGGATTGGTCGCCGGAAACCCGCTTGATCCGCGGTACGAAGCATCGGCAAAGAAGCGGGTTTTGCCGGAGGCGGTACCGCCTCCGATTTCGGCGCCGTGCGTGCCGAAACTGCCGAGCTCGAAGCGCGCCACCGGCCCTTTGGGCTTGCGCGTGAAGATCTGTATGACCCCGCCTATGGCGTCGGAGCCATACAGCGTGGCCCGCGGTCCGCGCACGATCTCGATGCGTTCGATCTGCGAGGGATCCATGCTTTCCCAGGCGAAGCTGCCGCTGGTGGTGTCGGCGGCGCGTACTCCGTCGATCAGTACCAGGACGTGATTGGAGTTGGTTCCGCGCAGGAAGACGCTCGTCTGGGCGCCCGGGCCTCCGGAGCGGGCAATGTCGATGCCGGCTACCGAGCGCAGCAGTTCGACCATGTTTGTCGCCTGGCTGCGTTCGATGTCTTTGCGCGTGATGACCGTTACGGAAGCGAGCGCCTGATTTTCGGTCTGGGCGACGCGGGACGCGGTCACAATTATCGGCTCAGCCGTGGAATCGCCGGCGCGGGCACGGTTAGCGAAGGATATGGCAGCCAGAAATATGCCGGACAGGACCGGACCGCAGGACTTGATGGACAAACTGTTCTCCCCGCGCACCCGCCGTGCGCAATTAATATTATTGATGACGGATGGAAACGCAGGAGAGCAGATCGATCGAGCACCCGAAGGCGCGACCGGCTGCCCACCGCAGCGTTGCCACGTGGCTCAGGCCGGTCTCCGGGCTTACGAGTGGTTCTTGCGAACCTGGCAAATCGCCTTCCCGCGCCATGTCCGCTGTGATGGCCGGACGATTGATGCACGCAGTGGCTGGATGATTTGCCGCAACTCGATCACCGTTGCGGGGGCAGCGCTGGATTTTTTCCGCAGAGTTGATCCGCGGACTTCACCAGCTTCCCGTTTCACCCCGCAATCCTGATGTCTGCGGGGCACCTGTAGCTGATGCGGACGATAGGTGTTTGGTTGAATGCTGTCAAGCGGACGGTGATGCGTTGCGCCAAGAAGCCGTGCCGACGCAGGGGGCCGGCTAGGAGCCCGTCCGAGTAATCCGCAATAATATACGGTAAAATAAGCCCCAGTTCGCTATTACTGGAGCAGA
>JAKASJ010000050.1 GCA_021819085.1 Pseudomonadota bacterium
TTGGTCCCGGCCCCAGCCGATCGCCTGACCTATGAGGTTGCCAAAATTGCCGGGGTTATTCGGATCGGTTGCCATCGCTGGATGCCCTCCACCAAGGAAAGGAGACTCTTGTATACTATACTAGACCGGGTAGGGAGGAAAGGCAAAACCTCCTCCAACATGAGGGACGAGGAGTTGTGTGTCTAATAGTCTAAAGTCGGATCTGGTTGTGTTCATGATGGGGGGCGCACACCCTTATGAACCTCGATGACCTGACCTCCATTGATCAGCTCGCGGACTTTTTGTCCGGTACCCAGACCGTATCGGCCTGCTCGCGGCGATGGATGAGCGCCATAACACGCCTCGAGACCCACCGTCAAGAATGCCGCTAATGCCGTTAACGGCATTAGCGGCATTATTCCGCGTCACGGATTATTCCGCCTCGCCCGCATGGAGAGAGATTTTGGGCTTGTTGTCAGGCATTAGCAGACCAGCCCCCTGTTCGTGACGCGGCATAATCCACGTGGTCTCCTGAGTTCGGCAATGGTGCCAAACCAGGAGAAGCCACATGGAGACAGATGGTTCGCAAAGAGGTGAGCGCCCCGGACCCCTTGAGGCATACGTCGACGCGTTTCTGGACGACCAACGGATCGCCGGGTACTCCCCGAACACCCTGGCCGAGCGCAGGGCGGTGACCATCGCCTTCGCGCGGTGGGCCAAGCGGCACGCCATCGCCGAGGGGTCCCTCGGGGAGGAGCACGTCCAGTCCTTCATCAGGCGCCGGCCGCCGCAATGTTCGGCCACCGAGAGCGAGCGGGCCACGGTACGACGTTTTCTGGCCTATCTGCGCGCGTGCGGCGTCATGCCGTCTGCACCCTCCCAGCCGGACACGCCTGCCGAGGCACTGGTGGCGCGCTACATCACTTTCCTCCGCAAGGATCGGGGACTCGCCGAGCGTTCGATCCTGGTCTATGCGCCCTGCGCCCGGGCGTTTCTGGCCACCCGGCAGGCGCAGGCGGGGCGGCTTGCGCTCGATCAGTTGGATGCCAAGACGATTCACGCCTTCCTGCTCGGCCGGATCAGGAATCACGCCTCGGAGTCGTCGCGGTTGGTGACCGTGGCGCTGCGCTCGCTGCTGCGCTTCCTCTTCCTGCGCGGCGAAGCCCCGAGGGACCTCTCGGCGGCGGTCCCGACGATGCGTACGTACCGTGAGGCGGGCGTGCCGGCGCTGTTGACGCCCGAGGAGGTCGAGGAGGCGCTGGCGAGTCCGGATCGATCGACCTCCAAGGGCCGGCGCGACTACGCCATCCTTCTGCTGCTCGCGCGCCTCGGGCTGCGCGCCTCCGAGGTGGTCTTGCTTACGCTCGAGGATGTTCATTGGCGCACCGGCGAGCTGGTTGTGCGCGGGAAGGGGTCCCGGATGGAGTCCCTGCCGCTTCCCGCCGATGTGGGTCGGGCGCTGGCTGAGTATCTGCGCCGCGACCGGGGCACCACCACCTCCCGCCGCGTGTTCCTGCGTGCGATCCCGCCGCGCATCGCACTCACGGGCCCGTGTGCCATTGACCACATCGTGCGGCTGGCCCTCGCCCGTGCCGGCATCCCGCCGCAGCCACAGCACGTCGCGCACCTGTTTCGGCACAGTCTGGCGACCCGGATGATCCGCCAGGGCGCCTCCCTCGCGGAGATCGCCGAAGTGCTGCGGCACCATACGCAAGCGAGCACCCGGATCTACGCGAAGGTCTCGCTGGAGGCGTTGCGGGGCGTGGCGCTCCCGTGGCCGCTGACCGGAGGTGCGCCATGAGCGCGCTTGGGGAGGCCCTGACCCAATACATCACGGTGCGCCGCGCCCTCGGGACGCGGCTGGCGGAGCCGGCTAACACACTCCGGCAGTTCGTCACATTTCTCGAACAGGAGGGCTCCGCGCACATCACCACGGCGTTGGCGCTGCGCTGGGCGACCGCCCGTCCCGGCGTGCAGAAGGCTACCTGGGGCCGGAGGCTCTCGATGGTGCGGAAGTTCGCGGCCTGGTGGAGTGCCTTCGATCCGCAGACCGAAGTGCCCCCTCGGCATCTGGTGTCCTCACGGCACCGCCGCCCCCGCCCCCATATCTACACGGAGGCGCAGACGCAAGCCCTGATGGCCGCGGCGGCGCAATGCCGATCACCCACCGGCCTGCGTGCACTGACGTATACGACGCTCATCGGGCTACTCGCCGCCACCGGTCTGCGTCCGGGCGAGGCGCTCGCGCTGGATCGCAGTGACGTGGATCTCCAGAACGGGATCCTCTTCATCCGCGAGACCAAGTTCGGCAAGTCCCGCCTCGTGCCCATCGCCGCCACTACGCGCCTCGCGCTCGCGCACTATGCCGCGCGACGCGACGCGTTGTGTCCGCATCCGCAGACCCCGGCGTTCCTGCTCTCCGAGCGGGGGCGGCGCCTCGCCGGCTCCAGCGTCCGGCGGATGTTCGTCAGACTCTCCCGCGCCGTCGGCCTGCGCCCTGCAAACGGTTCGCCCCGCGCTGGCCGCGGGCCGCGGCTGCAGGACTTTCGCCACTCGTTCGTCACCGGCCGGCTGGTGGCATGGTACCGCGCCGGGGCGGATGTCACGCGCGAGCTGCCGAAGCTTGCGACGTATGTCGGCCACACCGAAGTTGGCCTCACCTACTGGTACATCGAGGCCGTGCCGGAACTGCTGATGTTGGCCACCGAACGCCAAAGCGGGCGTGCGGATACGGGAGGTGCACGATGAGCCCGACGACATTCCCGGCCTTGCTGCAGCAATTCTTCACCGAGCGGTTGCTTGGGAGCCAGGGTGCGAGTCCGCACACCGTGGGAGGCTACCGCGACACCTTCCGCCTGCTGTTGCGCTTTGCCGCGGCACACCTGCACTGCACCCCGTCGGCGCTGCGCCTCGAGCAGCTCGATGCCCCGCTCCTGGAGGCGTTCCTCGAGTATCTGGAGCGTGAGCGGGGCAATGGGGCGCGCACCCGCAATCAGCGGCTCGCGGCCCTTCACGGCTTCTTTCGCTACGTGGCGCTGGCCGAACCGGCGCGCAGTTTGCAGTGTCAGCGCATCCTCGCGATTCCGCCCAAGCGCTTCGAGCGCGGGCCGGTGGCGTTTCTCACCCCGGAGGAGGCGCAGGCGCTCATCGCCGCCCCGGATGCCGGGACCTGGATCGGCCGGCGGGATCGCACCCTCTTGGCACTGGCCCTCCAGACCGGCCTGCGCAGCAGTGAGATCCGGCAGCTTTGCTGCCGGGACGTCGCGATCGGCACAGGACCCCATGTACGCTGTCTCGGCAAAGGACGCAAGACGCGCTGCACCCCGTTGCGCCCCGAAGTGGCGGCCCTCCTCAAGGCATGGCTATGCGAACGCCGAGGGGATCCTGCGGATCCGGTCTTTCCGAGCGCCCGGGGTGGCGGCGCCTTGAGCGCAGATGCCCTGGCAGGCATCGTGGCGCGGCACACGGCGACCGCCGGCCGAGCCTGCCCCTCGTTAAAGACCAAGCGCGTCACCCCGCACACGCTGCGACACGCCGCGGCCATGGCCCTGCTGCAAAGCGGCGTCGATATCACGGTCATCGCCCTGTGGCTCGGACACGAATCGACGCAGTCCACGGAGATTTATCTGCATGCCGACATGCGCCTGAAGGAGCAGGCGCTGGCGCATGCGACCTCCGCGGGCATTGCGCCCCGCCGCTTCCACGCCCCCGATCGGCTGCTTACGTTCCTCGAGGGCCTGTAATTATGCCGCGACCGGGCGTGCCATTGATCCGCGATCCGCCGCGAAATCGCAGCGCTGCACCGTGACGCGGAATAATCCGTGACGCGGAATAATCTTTGTGAGCGGGCCCTGCGGGTCTTTGGGCAGACCGAATACGAGCGCCTGGCGCAGATCTCGGTAAGCCACCTCTGTAACCTCCGCAAATCCGTCCCGTACACGCGCCAGCGGCGTCACTTCGCAAAGACCCGGCTGCGGCGCATCCGTGGCCGTCTTTGCCGTCAGTGAATGAGGCGAGTACATCGCGGATGGGCGGATGCTCGAAGGCGATAAAGTAACTATCAGAGCTGCTGCTCATAAGGCGTTAACAACAGCACGATCCTGGGGTCCGTCAGATCACTCGGTATGGCCTTGTCGAAGACGCAATGGATGGTAACTGAAGGGTTCTTAAGGCTCGCCTTTCTCCATGATCGCCCAAGACTCGTCTTAATCTGGTCCCCGCTCTCGAAGCTTACGCGCTGCACCGTCCCAGCCGTCAAGTGCGCCCTCAACATATCGGCTTGGCTGGAAGCTTGAATGTCTGCCAGGTGGGCGCGGTTCAGCTTGCCCGAGAGCCATTCGCCGAAGTCCGATGTCAGACTCAAGGTCGTCGTTGTCTTGGTCTTTCTCCTCGACGCAGCGCCGCCGTCGACAGGATCTGACTTGGGCATATGGCGTCCTTGCACAATGATGACTGAAGCCCAAGGCTCTTTAGTGGCGTCAAATTCCTTCTGGAACCCATTTTTGCCTATCAGGACGAGCTTTGCGCGATACGCTGTTACCGACGGCGGCGCAACAGGTTGACCGATCCGCCCTACGCGCTGAGTTAAGTCTTCTTGCCTTGCAAGTGCAGCAACTGGCTTCAATCGAGCCAGCCGTTTGAGGGTACCCCTGCGCTGGGACAGTTCCGCCAATTCCGGTGTCGTGGGGTTAACTGGATCCCAGCTCGCCAAGTAGTACTTTTGCCCCTCGCCGAAAGCCATCCTGACCAAGTCGACCGATCCATACGCCGTGCGATAGAACGCGAGTGCCACGTCGCCGATCTCTTGCGGAACACTGCGCAGGCACAAGACCACGGTCTTCTGACTGGAGTGGGGCCTTGCGAGGTCACAGCTCTGATCAACCACGAGAAGGAACTCCTTCGGTGTGCCGTCCCTGTTCAATCTCGCGAAGAGGTCACCCAGTTGGACCGGCGAACTCTTTGTCTCACGGAGGTCGTCGGTAATATCGAGCCGCATCACCGAGCGCATGTACATCTCGGCCAGTCGGCTGCCGGGCGGTACCGTCCCGGGAAACGCGCTGTGCCCAATCAAATCTGGCAGTCGCGTCCCCAAGGCGCGCACTCCCGCGTCCCCCAGCAAACCGCTGGCGAGCGACTCCGAGACTAACCATGACAGGTAATCAGGAAGCCTGGCCTCTTCAACAGCAAGCTCAGCTTCATGAAGCAGCGCAATTTCCGAAGGCTCGATCTTTGAAAGATCCTGCCGCAACGTCCGCGCTGCACGAAAGGCACCTAGCCAGAACTCGTCAAGCATGTGCGCCCAAGATTGTTTGCCGTGGTAGCCATCAAGCATGCGTCTGAGCTTCGGCATGAGCTGCTGGGCGACCTGGTTCTTCTCGACGAAGCAGAAGAAATCCGCTCGAAGCCCCGTTTTTTCCTTGAAAGCTCCCTGCTGTTCTGCCGCCCCTGGCCTCGACGACATCAGTACAACCAGCGGGTATTGCTTGAGAGTACCTTCCTGTCTCGCATCAATAATCAGTTTAGCAAGCTCCACGGCGCGCGCTAATGGCTGCTCGGGGCCTCTCTCGTCTTTGAGGTAGAAGTCCAGAAAGATGACCTGATATCCGACGACATCGAGCGTCGCGGGGTCAAACCTCGAAACGCGGTCGACACGCCATTTCCGCTCGCTCAAGAAGCCCTCAAGCCCTTCGAGAGCGTCTCGCTTCTCTTCCACGTCCCCTGCATACTTTTGGAAGACGGAGTCCATGAGCCAGGACCAGGTTTGCTTTTCTCGCAAAGCCCAAAGCCGAGCCACAGCGGTCCTGTCTTGAAGGAGCCGATCAAGGTGCAGCGGAACTGAGGGATCAAGCTCTGGGCAACGAAACTCCCTCTTCACCTGCGTCAACTGCTTCGGCCCATCGAGTAGGGCGTCGCGAAATCGGGATACCGCTTCCCCATCAATGTCGGTAGGATCAGCCGGTGCATAGGCATCGTCGATTACAACCACTTTTTTTACCGGCTTGACGAGCGCTTCCTCAAGACCCCCCATCCCTTGCCCCTCTATAGCTGATAACGAATCCATGATGGACCCGGTCTTCATTCGATTCCGCAAGTGCGATTTCCATCGCATTACCTTCCGCAAGCTTTTTCGCGATATACAAACCCATCCCGCGACCTTCGCCAGAAGGCTTGGTCGTAAAGAACGCATTGAATACTTCATCGCCGCGGTCTTCTGGAATCCCAGGACCGTTGTCCAGAACGGTGAGCGTGGTGGCGGTCCTGTCGATGCTGAAGCTGATGACGGGCTCGAACTTCGTTGTCGCCGCAAGTAACTTGAGCCAATAAACCGAGTTGGAGATGAAGTTTTCTATGATCTGCAGAAGCTGCCCGCGGACGGCCTTGATCAGCACGGGCGTCTTGCCTAAACCGGTCAGGTCGACTCGGATTCCATGACGCCCAAATTGAGGCTCGTGCATTTCCACGACATCCCGCAGCATCTGAACTAGGTCAAACGATTCCTTCCTTTGACGCCCCGGCGTTGACAATGGATCTAGGATTCGGATCCGCCTCTCGAGAGTACCCAGTTGATCTCGCAGATTCCTAAGCTGGCGGTTTTCGGTCGCGTTGCTCGGCTTGTAGGTCTGCAGCAGCTTCAAGGCGTTTGCGGAAAGGCGCGCCAATTCATGAAAGATGAACTCTGTCATTAGGCCGACGCCCGCGAGATGGACGTATTTGTCAATATCCTCCTCATAGGCGCGCACGGTCAACTTAGAACGCTCCCAGGCTTCCGACATGTCCGTCATGCGAGCAAGTAGGGTGTTGATCGCCGCGACGTCCTCCGGAGCCTTGACTTTGGCCCTCAGGTACTGGACCTGCTTCAGCGCCTGTTTCTGGGCTTCCTCCAGGCGCTTCTCCAGCTTCGGAAACTCCTTAGCCGCCGACTCGTCCTGTGCCCCCTCCACCGCGTTGAGGTAGCTCTTAAACTCGACCACCAAGATGTGACGCAATAGCGCGATCAGCGCTGCTTTCTCTTCCGTGTCACGCAAGCCTTCCCGATTGGTCTGATCCTGCAGATGTGGATTGCCACGATTGGAGATGCGGACCGCACCGACCAGCTGTTTCCGATTCATTTTGTACCCCTGCGTGGCCAACGCAATGCCGTCCAGATCGAGCCAGTCGTCACGCGCCTCCGCGTACGGATATACCCGGTAGTGATCGCGATAGAGCAGTAACCCTCCACCCCAGTGCGTCAACCACTGTAGGGCCGCTTCATAGCCATCAGGCTTATCGAGGCGAAGCTTCTGCCGGTTAAACCAATGTGCCTCCATCTCAAAAGGGCCTAGGCTTGCCAGCCCCTGCATTAGCGTACCCGCTGGACGGAAAGCCTTACCAGTCTTTGGACGCTTGCCCTTCGGAGTCAGTGCGCTGAGAAGATGCATCCCCTCCAGCCTGAAGGTCTTACTCTGCCCGTAGGCCTTATACGTTACCACACCCGATAGGACAGGCTGCCCATCAGCATCGAGCGCGAAACCTGCTAAGCATCGTGCGTGTGCGTATGCGAGCTGACGCGTCTGAAACGAAGGGATGTCGACTGACTGCCCATTAAAGTACAGTCGCACATTCGGGCGGCTGAACGAAGTCAGGAACGGGTCCACCAATTTGGCAAAATCTGTCTTCGCAAGAGACTCCATCTTTTCGATCGACCACTCGCTTGTCAGGTTCGACATGCGGATGATTGTGCCGTGATCAGACGCCTTGTTCTTCTTCGGACCGACATTGGGCGCTGCTGGGAATTCGTCTAGGCTGAGGTGTGGATTGCGTTTGATCGTGGACCAATCGATCTTGAGTTCATTCAGCGTCTTCTCGTTCGTCTTGGACGTCAAGACGTGAAGCTGATCGCCAAGGCGCACCGCGGATAGGCGCCCTATGCCCTTTTCACCAAGCACCGTGTGGGCGCTATTGCGCATTCGGTCATCCAGGCGGTGAGTAGTGCCAATCGTGAGATAGACGCCACCAAGGTCCTCAAACGACATGCCGCCACCGTCGTCAGAAATCTCGATCCAATTGCGGCGTTCGTAGGCGGCATCTAATGCCTGGATGTAATCACCGTTTGACGGCGACAGCGCCTCCTCTAGGAATGAATCACGGTCCCCCTCCGCTGCCGTGGGCTCCATGCCGGCCTCGATCATTTGCCGAACCGTATCCCGAGAAAGCCTTTCCTGCCTCTGGAAAGATCGCTCAAGGATTTGGCGAATACCATGGTATTCACTGCGCGGTAATGTGACGCAAACATGTACTGCAATGCGCGTTGCCCGTGCATCTAAAGAGTTCTTCACCAGCTCGTAGATAGCGATCTGGTCGGAACTGATCAACTCAGCACCAAGTTCAAGCAGGACGCGAGCCTTGACTTTTATACCCACAGACAATTACCTATCGGTACAAAAACCGAACGCCCAATCAACAAGGTGGCGCTCGTCTCTCGAAAGTTTCCCGACAAGAGGACCCCGTGCCCAACAGCGGTCACAGCTGACATACGAGGCACCCCTGATCATCATCGTCCTCCGGCACCTCGGCGGAATTCGCTTGTCCGAAGACCTCCATTAGCGTCACATTCCAGCGGCGCTGAGCCTTGCGTTCCATGCGGATCACGTGCTCACGCTTGATCTCCTCCATGCGCTTGGGTCGTTCTAGTTCCGCCAGGCTTTCCCCCTGGCTCCACGTGAAGAAGTTGCCGGTCTTTTCGTATGGTTTCTCGTATGCCTTGGCCTTCTCATACAGGTCCGGGTACGTTTCCTTGAGACGAACCCACTCGATCTTTTGCTGGTAGAAGCAAAAGTAACAACCTGAGCGGGTGCGGCCCCAGCGGGTATATGGCGGCATGCCTACGCCGGAGATCCGCAAGATCTCCTCGATATCCCGCAGCACCAGCCCGTCTTCGCGAAATGGATAAACCGCCTTGATGTTCGGTTTGTGGCTGATGTAGCCACTGCGATCCTCGTCAGCGCGCAGCCCCACATAGTTCACGACTTCGTCGTCGCCACAATATTGTTCAAAAGGCTTGAGCTTCAAGGCGCGCGTGCACCAGCGCCTGTGATTGGACGGGATCATGCCGCCGTACATCTCGTACCAGTGATCGAACCCAACGTCCGCGTTGAGATGCGTCACCTCTTTGCCAAGGTAGTTCGAGACGCGCTGCAGATAGTCGTAGGTTTCGGGAAGCTCTTTGCGTGTGTCACTGAATATGTATTCCATCTCCGGCACGCGGTCACGCAGGTAAATGGCCAGCGCAGCGCTGTCCTTCCCGCCAGATAAGCTGAGAATATGTCTAACCCGCTTCTCGCTTGCCATGGTGCATCGCCTCGGTGGAATTCGTCAGTGCATGCGTAACCTGCAGGTTCTGGAGCGCTTGCGCCAGTGCCGCGGCGGCTGTTTGTGGGTCAGCTTCAGCCTCCTGCGCAAGCAGCTCCAACACATTACGCGCAATCCGGGTGGAATGCTCGGTCGTGGTAACCAGCAGCGCTGATTCTTGCCCGCTGGCACTGGTGAGCGTCAAGCTCACGAAACGCTCAGCGGCGCGCGGCGCGCCCTTGCGCTGCATTACCAGACGCAGCCAGCGTCGGTAGTGGCCGGAAATGTCCGTAACGGCCTGTGCAAAGCTGTCGACGGTCTCGTCCGTCCAAGCGTCTAAAGGACGCTGGACGAGCAGGCTGGCCACGGAATCGAGCCACTTCTCGTCCGTCAGCGTTAAGTCTGTGCAACGCAGGATAAAGCTCTTGAGTCGGGCGTCTGCCAATCCGGTAGCGGCACCTGAGCATTCGGACTGCAACTGGCTGCGGATCTTGGCGAGTGGGCCGATCATCTCGAACGCTTGCCCTAGCTCTGCGACTACAGCATCCTGCAGCTTGCGTTGACTCATACCCAGATCGGTCAGCACCGCAGACAGCCATTCCTGAAAGGGATGCCCGCCCTTGCTCTGGGAATATGTTTTAGGCAGTGTCGAAGTCAGCAACTGGATTGGATCCTGTGCCTTGCGCAAGGCCGAGCGAACCAGCGCGGCATCCTTGCTGACGCGTCCCGTCTGCTGCGTGAAATCCGATAGCCGTGCAAACCAACGGTATAGTGCGCGGGCCAGCTCCAGATATGTGGTTTCATCGCTGGGCGCGGCACCCAGTGAGACAAGCACGCCGCCGTAGTCGCGCAGCAGATTGTGACCTCCTTGTTCCTGCGAGAGTTCGCGCAACGTGAACGTGTGCGGATTCCGATGCATGCGCTGCAGATGCTCGCCCGTGAGTTCCAGCACTAGCGTGCCGCGCTCGAAGACCGCGCAGCGACTTCGACGGATCATCACGTAAAGGGTGAGCCATACGCTGGCCGGTCCATTGCGCACCCCAAACGGTGGAGCGGCAAGTGCCTGTAGCACCTGCTCGAACGTCGGGGCATCCTCGTGCGCTAGGATGAGTGAAATCTCAGTCCAGAGCGCGCTGATGTCGACACGAGCCCCACGCTTGGGTTCGACAAGCTCCCAGTTGTTGCCGTTGGCCCGCCATATGCCTGTGTCGCGCAACAGTGTGGCGTGGATTAGCCTCTCGGGTGGGTATTCGTTATCGTGAAAGAGAGGGAGGTCGCCAGAACCAGCCAGCAGAGCGTCAAGCAACCGCTGGCGTGCAAGGACGATAGCGGAAGCCGGGCGGTCCTTGTTGATCAGCTCGTTGACGATGCGTGGAGCACGGTGGAAGACCTTCTCGAATATCCAAGAGGCTACCTGGCCGACGTTCATCGACTCACTGTCCGGAATAACCTCACCCAGGTGCCAATACACCGGGCCGGTACGGCCCGGATTAGACGCCAACGCTGAGAGTACGAGCGTATCGACATCCTTCTTGGCCTGGTGGAGGCGGCTCTCTACGTACTGGCTGGTCCAGGGATCGAGCTGCTTGGCGGCAACCTCGCGCTGCACCGTAAGCCAGATCGCCAGCTCTGCGAGCGCCGCCCGCCCCTGAATGGACAACGACAGGCAGCAGTGCACACTGAGTGGATCGCCCGCGTTGCGTACGCGATCCAAGGCTTGCCGTTCTTCCTGAGAGCCCGCTGTTACCAGGATCAGACGGAGCCAGCCGTCGGGCCGCCCTTCTGAATCACTTTTGTTGGCGCCTGCATGGGGCCATGCGGCGACTGTTCCGACATCAATGGCCAGCGTCCGGATCGTTCCCCGACGGCTATAGTGCTTGTTGGCCACAACCAATCGATTCCCAAGTGCGTGCGAGGCTCCACGCACGGTAAGATCGTCGTCGCTCGCCTGTGCCGCGTGCTCGTAGAGCGCTTCGATGTTGACGGCATCTGATACGGCGAAACCGTATTCGGACCGACTGTGCCGACAGATCAGCAGGCCTTGAGTCACCAAGCGGTCAAGTAATGTGCGTGTCTCAGTGACTGAGGAATTGCCGAGCGCGAATGCGACCAATTCCGGAGTAATGCGTAGTGCGAGAGGCGCCTGCACCAATTCCAGTACGGCGATGGTCTTGAGTGCCGCCAAGACGTCCGCGTCTTTCGCCTGTCTCTCAATGCGAACGAGCGCAAATGCCCAACGGCGCTCTGCAGTGAGATCGCGAAAACGTAGGCCATTGCTAGAAACCAGATAGTCGAACACTTGAGCCAAACGATACCAGGGGTATCCCTCTATGGAGGTAACCTGCGCGAAATCCCGAAGCCCCGCCGGCTCGTTGCTGTTGAGGAAAGCATGGAATGAGCGCTCGCTCTGACCATAGCGTTTAGAAACAATGGCCAGCGAAGCCAGCGTCAGCGGATGGAGGGGATAGAGTTTCTCGGGATGCTGGAACAGACGACAGTCAGTTGATGTTGGCGCTCGAAGGACGGATTGCTCCAGTGCCGTTCCGAATAGGGATTGTGCGGCATTCACCAGTTTGGGGTCGCGATTCAGCGCCGGTTTGGTGCCTAGCGCATGTACCGCGAAGTGCACGTAACGCTCAACTGGCTCGTCAAATGGTATCTCCTCGAAGCGCGACGCGACCTTGTGCCATTCATCCCCCAGAGCGCGACCAATGCCTGCCGCGTAACTCGCGAAGTGCTGGTGCTGAAGCACAACCATTGCGAGAGAATCATCCCCTTGCCGGCATGCTTCCTCAGCCAGTTGCTGAAGTGCGATCAGATCCCCTGCTTCTGGGTGCATCAATGCATGCTCGACGAACTTGCCCACTTCATCGACAAGGAGCAATGTTCCAGAGAATCCTTGTGTGCGAGCGACCGACGTGAAATCGCGTATCAATTCCCCGGCAACCGCGTTAATGGGGCGCCCTTTGTAGAGACCCGGCTCCCTCAGGTGACGTTTCAGGGCGCTGACTCCTTTGCCTTGGTGCCAACCTTCCAGAGCGCGATGGACTTCCGCTTCCAGCGCTAAGCCGATGGACAGCCGCGCTCCCACGATCGCGAGCGCGAAACGCCTGGAATCCGCAAATAGATCAGCGACAGACGCGGAAATTTCCCGCAGCATCTCCGAGGTCGCTGGATGAGCATCACGACCAGCGAGCAATTGCGCTAGCACAATCCCCAACGCCGATTTGCCGCTTCCGTACGGGCCGACTACTTTCCAAGCACGCTGGGACCGACACTCCGCAAGCGCCGTACCAATCTGTTTGAGCGCCTGGACAGCATTGGGCGTAGGCAGGTAGCCGGCGATGGCCGTATCGTCGTGAAGATCGCGGCTCAGCGAGATCGAGCGGGTGTGGTTCGCGTTCAGATCCAGGCCGTCGATGATTCGTTTAAGCATGGGCGGGAGTCTCCTCATGTGCCTCCAGCAGGTAGTTCGGATCGATGCGGTCGCGGTGGAACACGACGCTTTGAGTGTCGAACGTGTCGACGAAACGCATGGCGTCGCGCAAGGGACCTTGCGCGACGTTCTCCACGAAAGCGCGTAACTGGTATTCATCCAGGCCGAAGACCACTCCCGGGCTGTTCACGCCCTTGAGAAGACGATGGAAATCCACCGATGAGGACCCTTGGTCGGATGAGGTCACGAACTCCACCAACGCAATAGCAAACACCCGTAGGCTCAAACCGATCGGCGCACGAAGATCGGTGTTGAAGACGATACGGCCATCTTCTTCCTTGGTGGCCCGCAGCAATGCGAGGTCCTGCAGCGGGCACCAGGAGGTGTCGTCGCTGCTGCGTTCGGCCTGGTAGTAGCTCTGGAGAAAGATAGCGGCATGTTGCTCCAGTGTGCTAGCGGCAAGCGGCCTGGCCGAGCCTTCCGCGCGTTGGGCCAGTGCCCTGACCAGCCGCTGGCGGTCGAAACGCACAAGCCGCCCCTCGCCAAATACCTCCGACCAAGCTGCCAGCGCCGCACGAGTACACAGGCGCCAGTGCAGCAACCACAGCGACTCAAGAGACTCCAGATGCTGATCCCACCCGTACTCGGGATCGAGCAGCTTGCGTCCGATGGGGCCGGGCTGGTGACCATGCCCCGCCATGGGCACAAGAACGCCCGTGGCCTCGCACCAGAACTGCAGTGACTTCAACATGTTGCGGCCGATGCCCAGCGTATGCATCGCTCGCTCTTCATCCTTCAGAAGTTCGGGATCCACCGAAACCGCCTGATAGGCCTTAGGCAGCCAGCCGTACCGGCAGACGAAGGACTCGTGTCCGGAAAAGCGATCAGCGACAGTCATGGTGTTTTGGTCCTGTTCTTGGTGCGCTTTGCGCTGAGGAATGCCTCAGCCGTTTCGTCTGATGGTGTGCGCTCGATAATGATGGCCTTGGTAGTGGCGTCGAAGTACAAATCCACTGGATCACCCTCCTGGATGCCGGCATTGCGCAGCAACGCTTCGGTGAGGGCGACCCTTCCCATTTTCTGTACTTTTTCGTCCCGAAATGAATCCTCATTAAGTACCCATATGAGCGGAAACTAGTCATGATTCTGGGTGATATTAACCCAAGGACGCCCTCCGCCGATACAAGGCATGAGCACTATAATTTTGGGGCCCCGTGCTAAGACTAGGTCCAGATCCGCATACTTTCTCCAGCATAGCACCGATGAAACGAGGAAGGGTGGGCCGAATGCGCGCTACGACCTCGCTTTCAAGGATACCGTACAATGTTGAGACCTTTTGAACCAATCAGTCGGGGTACCACGGTACCGATGACCGATTAAAACCTCACCCCCGCTCTCGATCCTGCTAAGGGAACAGTGGAGGCCCCCGTGAGCGCCATCAGTCGCTCGATCGGCACGGCCTGGTGCATGGCGCGGCGGTCGGCCTCCGAGACGCCGCACTCCTTCAGGAT
>JAKASJ010000051.1 GCA_021819085.1 Pseudomonadota bacterium
CCGGTGCCGGCGGCAAGCCGGACGAACCGCCGGGCCGAGTGCCAAGCACCCTGAGCAAGAGAATCGCTCGCGAGATCCAGCAGCCGCGCGGTGCGCTCGCAGCGATCAGCGATATCATCAAAATCTTTGCACTCGAAATCTGCGTCAAGCATGATCATTCTCCTTTGGGTGATTGAACCGATTGCCCCGACGGCGGCTCGAGGCCTGGGCCCGAGCCCGCCGCGTTGCCTTTACTGCTGCCCTTCGGCAGGTCCTGCGCATGGGCCTTGCCGGCGGCGGCCAGAGCGCCCCCGGCGCTCTGCGCGCCCTGGCGCACGTCCGACGCGCCTTCACTGCCGAGGTTCTCCCCGGCCTGGCCGATCCACTTGGTGACATGGGCGGGCAGCCAGGTGATGAGGCCGAAGGCCTGGTGCGCGAGCAGGGTCAACAGCACCACCAGCACCATGACGGTCGCGGCCAGATTGACCGGCCCGAGGATGGTTCCGGCGTTTTCTCCTGCGGCATAAACCCGCCAGCCTTCGCTCACGAGCCAGCTCATGCCGTCGAATACGCCCACGCTGATGAAGAAACCGATCGTCATCAATGCAGGGCGGAGCAGGACGCTCAGAAACAGCATGTACCCCTGTTTGCCGGTCTGCCCGGCGAAGCCTTCCCCTTCCGGCATGCCGTGCGCCGCTGCCCACAAGGGCGCGGCAACCAGGCTTTCCAGGACCAACACGACCCAGCCGGCGATCGCAAGCAGCCACAACACGAAGGGGATGGCGGGAAGGTAAATGGCGAGATCCGCGCCGCAGGCGAGCAGCGCGAGCGCGGCAACGTGCAGTTGTGTCGGCAGGTGGAACTTTACGCCGGGAATCATGCGCGCGCCGGACAGGGCGGTCCACAGGCCACCGACCGCATCATCGAGGCCGTTGCCCACCGTCTGCAGCCGGGCCAGCGGGTCCCCGCTTGGATCCGAAACGGCGGAGATCAAGCCATTCACGAGCGGCATACCAATATGTTTGTTCCATTCGCGCGCAACGAGGTTGACGACGCCGCTATTTCCGGCATTGGCGGCCTTGCTGTTCAGCCGCTCGTCGTATCGGACGTCCATGCCGGGGTTCGCCTCCCGCATCAGCTGCTCGGCATTCGCCAGATACGCCGGCAACCGGGTTTGTTGTGTATTTGGAACGTTTGCGAGTAAGGCATGCTTGGAAGCCACTGTGACGGTAGGTTTGATGGACACCAGCCGGTGCACTTCATCGTTCGCGCCGGCGAGCGACTCATACCAGTCTCCCGCGCTGGCCCAGCCTTCGCTTTCCGCCTGCTGGGCGAACTGGTGCTGCTGCTGCACGAGCTTCGCCTGGGTCTGCGCAAGGTATGAGGGGACCGCACCCTGCACCGTCTGCGTGTACCAATTGAGCAGCGCGGTGATGGCCGACGGCGCCGGCGGGGGGAGGTTCTGCCCGCCGTGGTAGTGGCTCACGATGCCCACCGCGACCGGGGCCAGCCTCTCAATCAACCCATCCACCGCCGCGGCCTTCGCGTGGCACAGGGGGTCCGTCTGCGGACCGGCGCATTTCACCGTAATCGTCGCGAAGCTGCCGAAGTTGGTGTTGGTGGGTCCGGGGATCACAGCCTGGTAGAAGCCTTGGGTGGCCGGGACATCCGCGCCACCAAAGTTGTCCGCAGGCGCGATGCCGGCTGTGCCAGGATGAAAGGCAAGAGTGACCGACCCGATCGGCGTGTGCTGCGGATCCCTCGAGTAAAAGTAGTCGCGGGCGACCAGGGCGCGCAGAATGCCATCGGCCGCACCCCAGGCGGCGGTCGGCCTGGGGCCTTCGACCGTGCCGCCTTGCACGGCCAGGTACTGGACGGCGGGAGTCCACAGATGGTCCGCCAGACCGATGCCATAGCTGGTGAACAACAGCACCAGCGCCTGCATCATGCAGAGACCTTTTGCGAAGGGCAGCGGACTCAGCAAACCGATTGAGCCGATTGCGCGGATCGGCACCCAGGCGGAGTTCATCTTTTTTCCCAGGACGCTGCCGGAATGCGCGGTGGAGATCACTCCGCTCGTGGTCACGGTCGCAAACAGCGCCACCAGGCCGGACATGATCACGGCGTTGAACACGCCGAACAGTTGCCCAAGCAGCGTGAGGTGCGCGCCCAGCGCACCATGCAGCAAGTTGTCCCATCCGTGCCCCAGGATGGTGTTGAGCAGCTTGACGCTCAGGTCGCCGCTCGCCGGGGTGAGTGTGGTCATGGTTACTTGCCCTCCTGTTGCTCTTCGGCCTCGAGTTCATCAAGCAGCCGGTCGCGCTCACGGACGCAAGTGAATGAGGGCAGGAACCCGGCGAACACCGCCGCACACCCGGGCAGGATGTACTGATCACCGTAGGTCGGCACGCTGATCAGGATCGCCGCCCCCAGGAACATCGGAAGCGAGTAGATCGCCGCCCAGATACCCATCGTGGTGACCAGGTGGCGTTTCTGCGCATGGGTGAGGTGCTGGCGGACCGGCCTGCGACGGTTGAGCAGCACGCGCGGGGCGCTGAGCAGCGTGCGCCAGACGCCACGTCCCTCAGGGGGCAGGACGGAATCCTTGATCGTGCGGGGACGGAAACCGGGACCAAACACTGCGTCAAAAAGTTTCATGTCGTTTTCTCCTGTTCATGGACCGCGATGCGGCCCCTCTACCTATGTGCCAATCCGGAAATTCAGCCGGAAAGAGGCAAGGGCGGCCCGACCGCTGCCGCCCTTGCGGGCGGTTATCAGTTGACTGGCAGCACTCGATCGAAGTGGCGACCTTCGAGCACCTCGACCCGTTCACCCTTCACGAAGGGCCGTTCGTTTTTTGCGAGCGGCTGAGGGAATGCCACGATGCCGGAAGGAAGCCGGATCGTGAGCAGTTCACCCGGCACGGTCACGCGGGATCCGACCGCGGAGCCGACGCCGATCCCGGCGAGCGCGCCGATCACCGCGCCTTTCGCCCCGGAGATCGCCGCACCGAGGCCGCCGCCCCCGACGCCTCCAGCCACCGCCCCGCGGCCCTCATCGAGCGCGGAGCGGCGGATGCGGATCGCGCGGACGACGACGATCGTCCCGAACCGCACGGCCTCCGGTTGCATCCGGCCGCTGTCGCCGAACACCGAAGCATTGCGCATGGGCGCGGCGCAGGCGGAGAGCAGCGCGGCTATGGCGAGCATGGGAAAGAGTTTTTCTGTGTTCATGTGTCAGTCTCCTGTTATGGGGCCACCCAGCCCCTCACTAATACGCAGATCCGGAAATTCACTGCGGTTATTCACCGCTCAGCAATTTCCTGAATTGCTCCGTCAGTGCCGCATCGGGATCCGGCTCCGCCGGTGCGGCATCCGCATGGGCAGCAGGGGTTGCCGGAACCGGGGTCTGGGTCGCGGCCGGCGCGCCGCCAACCGGCACGAACGGCGGGCAGACCTCCGGGGTTTCCTCCGGAATCGGAATGGTCACCCGCGCGACCGGCCAGTCGCCTGCAAACTTCAAATAGCCCTGCAAGTCGGGCAGGGTGCTGATTTCGGAGGGCAGAACGAGCGGCTCGATCGTGACCTGCTCGCTCTCTCCGGAGTGCGATCCGCCCGCGCCGGCGCCACTGGATTCCACCGTGCGTTTGATTTGCTTTTGGCCCAGCGCCTGGGAACACCATCCCGCCGTTTCCGGGTCAGCGGCCCTCAGGATCAGCTGTGAGGAAAAACAGGAGAGCAGGGTCTGAGCGCCATGCGGGCCATAGGCCCCCCGCAGCTGGGCGACGGTCTGCAAACCGCCGATGGAGCAGAGACCGAATTTCCGACCTTGGGTCAGCGCATCGGCGAGACTCTGGACACGACCCAGTGCCGCCAGTTCGTCCAATACCAGCCACAGCCGCCGGTCGCGGTCGGGGCGGAGGCTCAGCACGGAGCTGACGATCTCGCCCAACCACCCCGCGACCAGCGGGCGCAGCGCCGCGCCCAGATCCGCGCGCACCGGAATCCACAGCCAGCCCTGGCCGCCCTCGATCCAGCGCCGGATCGACCAAGACTGCCCGCCGGCATCAGGAGGCAGGAAGCGATAAGCCGGCAAATACGAACCGATGATGCCCCGCACGCTGCTCAGCATCCTTGCTGCGCCGGTATCAAAAAGTGTCTGCGCCATCGTCCCGGAGACGATGGGTTCGAGATCTTCCGACTTCAGGATGGTGAGTGCGTGCACGAGATCCGCATTCGTGGCCTGTCCACCTTCCCACAGTTTCTGCAGCACGGCGCTCACCAGATTCTGGCTGTACAGCTGCCACTGCTGAGAATCGCCTCCGCCGTCGATATCCGGAATCATGCTCTTGGCGAGCCGGTCGGCGTCGCTGGGCTGCCCCATCTCTGCGAACGGCGACCAGGCGACTGACCGCGCATCTAGGGGATTCAGGATTACGTCGCCGGCCTGGAAGTACCGGCACATCATCTCGCCTGCGGGGTCTACAATAACCGCGCGGTCGCCGCGCTGGCGGATCAGGGGCACAACGGCTTTGAGCGCCGTCGACTTGCCGGTGCCGGTCGATCCTTCGAGCAGCAGGTGCTGCGTTTCGATGCCCGATGGCATCGGGATCCCCGCGAGCGCGAGGCGCACCTCCGCGGTCGCGCCGGCCTCTTTATCGGGCGCGATCTTTTTTGAGAGCGCGTCGGGACTCGCCAGGCGGCTCCCGCGCTGGTGCTCGCCCGCGAGTTTCCTTCTGCGTCGCTCGGCCTGCTCAGCGACTTTGCGCTTTGCGCCGGGAGTTCTTTTGCGGATAGAGTGCGTGATGTCGTTTATGAGTCGCTACTCGACAGCCGCCAGATCCGGATCACCTATCACAAGCCCGGCGCTTTAGTCCCCGTGGAATACACGGTCCATCCTCTGGGGCTCGTCCAGCGTGGAGCGATCGCGTACCTCGTCGGCACGCTGTTTCATTATCAAGATGTCCGCACGCTCGCGTTGCACCGGATTCTATCGGCGATCGAGCTGGACGCGCCTGTGAAGTATCCGAACGGGTTCGATCTCGATCGCTATATCGCCTCCGGGGAACTCGATTTCGGGAATGGCAGGCAGATCCGCCTCGAGGCACTCTTCACGGTGGAGGCGGCCGAACATCTGAATGAAACAGCCTTGAGCGCTGATCAGAAAATCGCCTCTGCAAACGGAAATCGCGTCCGGGTGCGCGCCACGGTGCTCGATACACCCCAGCTGCGCTGGTGGCTGCGAGGATTTGGCGATCAGGTCGAGGTGGTCAAGCCCACAGGCTTGCGCCGGGAAATGACGGCGATGGCCCGCGCAACTTCAAATCGTTACCGTAGGACCAAGTCATGACTAGCCTTACCCCCGAAAAGCTGACCGAATTTTTCGACGGTTTGCGATCCGTCGAAAAGCAATTCGTCGAAGATCAACAGAAAAAGCTGGGTACATTCTTTCGTGAGTACTGCTCAGCATATGAGAATCAAAAGGAGTGGTGGAGACGCACAGCCTCCCGTTTCAATGTATTCGAGGCAGCCAGGATAGATCGCGCGGAGATTCGACATTCGGCTATGCTCGGCTATTTGCTCGATCCGGCTGCGCAACATGATCAGGGAACGTTGTTTTTGGAATCATTCCTTAAGAAGTGTCTGGGGATTGATCCTGCTGAAATCGTCGGTTTGGAGTCGACGCGTGTAGCGCTCGAGTACTCGGTCAGCGTAGCCAATGGGATGCGTGAAGATAACGATCGCGGGCGGCGTATGGACATCGTGATTTTTCTACCCGATGGACGGATCATCGGGATCGAAAACAAGGTTGATGCGGCGGAAGGCGATGGACAGATTTCGGACTACCAGCGATGGTTGGAAAAGCGGTCGCACCAAAATGGCATGAAGCCTCTTCTTGTGTTTCTGACGCCAGACGGGCGCAGTCCGAAAGGCCATGATCCAGATTCCGTTAAGGTTCTGCCGTTGTTGTATCGACGGTTAGGGATGTGGTTACAGGAACTCATCAGTTCTGATCTACCAGACCGAATGCGTCATGTGTTGGGCATGTACGCAGACATCTGCTTGAAAGTTAGAGGTGATGTATGACTTCGAATAGCAACCAAGACCATATCTTGAATTTTCTTCTAATGAAGGAAGAAAATATTAGGCTCGCCCTGACTCTTGAAGAATATATTCCAAAGTCGCGGAAGCGCATTTTTATCGAGTTTTGGGACAATCTCGAAAAATTCTTGAGGGAACCTCTAAAAATCGAATTTTTAGAGGTTCCCTATAGTTGAAATTGCGAATTATCCGCTCAATCGGGCAGGTTGAGTGACTATTGAGGGGACGCGCCACCCATGCCGACTAGATGAAGCGGGGCGGCATCCTCCGTTTGCACCGGTTAGTAGCCAAATTGCACCCACTTGATATGTATGTATACTGTACATATACTTTGTAAGTGCGCTTCCAATTCGACCCTAGAAAAGCCGCCAGCAACTTGAAGAAACACGAGGTGTCCTTCGCGGATGCAGAAGGCGTGTTTTACGACACCTTCGCGATTCACCAACTGGATCCCGACTCAGCAGATGAGGAACGGTTTATCGCCGTCGGTATGGGTAGCGCGGGGATAGTCCTGGTTGTTATCTATACGCTTCGTGGCGAGGAAATCCGGCTTATATCGGTTCGCCGCGCTACGCGAAACGAGGTTAAAAAGTATGAGAGCCGAATACAATTTTTCAAAAGGCAAACGAGGTGCGCTGGTGTCCCCGAAGGGAAAGACGCGCATCACAATTTACATTGATGACTCAGTACTTAATGAGTTTCGTGCCAGAGCGGAGCGGGTGGGCGCTGGATATCAGACAATGATGAATGAGGTACTGAAGGCATTCTTGGAAAAAAACGAGAAGCCAGTCACCGCTGCCGTATTGCGCCAAATTATCCGTGAAGAGCTTCCACAGGCATCGCGGCCAACACGTCGTCTCACCGGACGGGCAAAGACAGCGCGTCGGTGATCGCTAGAGAATTCTGAGCCCCGCAGCGCAAAAATGCGCGGCCAAGAACCGGTGAACATCTGTCACAAATACTCTACGGGCCCCGGGGGTGTTAATGGGAGGGGCGCCGCCCCGCGGACTGCTTCCGAAGGCGTCGGTAAGTCGCCCGCGACGCTGAGCTGGCGGTTGCGCGACCTCGAATCTGTGCTGCACTCGTGCTGCACTCGTGCTGCATTGGGGTACATCTGGCCGCGCCATAATGCACAGTGAAGTCACGTCAGATCATGTAGTTAGACGCACAGCCGTGCACGTCAATGTATAAAACAAGCCCTCATAATGCTGAGGTCGGTGGTGAGTTAAAGTCAATTCTGGTGTACAGCATCCCCCGACCCATCGCATGAAGTTCAGGCGGCGAGGTTCTGCTGAGGCGGTGGATTGTCCTGCACCGCTTCACCATCTTTGAAGGGGATTCCCTTCAGCAACAGCTCGATCTGGTTGGCACCGCGAATCCGCCGCCAGGTCTTCTCGGCCTCCTCGATGAGCTTGAAGGCAAGACCGAGGAAGGTGGCGCGCGAGACACAATTGCGGGTGCGGGTGGTGCGATGGCGCACGGTGGCAAAGGTCGATTCGATCGGGTTCGTCGTGCGCAGATGCGTCCAGTGCTCGGCCGGAAAGTCGTAGAACGGTAACCGGTAACTATCCGGCGTTCTTGCCTACGCCCGCAGCGTGTGCAAGGGCGAGCGAAGCGGATTGTCGGCGAAGAGTTGTTTCCACAATCGCGGCGTGAGTTCGTGGGCTCGGCTCGCCGGATGCTGGCCAACACGCTGCAGCACATCGACCAGATAGTCGTAGGGGTCGATCTGGTGCAAGCGGCAGGTCACGATCAGGCTCTGCATGATGCCGACGTGCTTGGCGCCGAGTTCGGTCCAGCAGAACATCCAATTTTTCCGACCCATCGGAATTGCCCGAAGCGCACGCTCAAGATGATTGGTATCGATCGGCACGTCCGGATCGGTCAGATAGACCTCCAGTCCGAATCGTCGTTCGCGAGCATAGGCCAGGGCCTTGGTCAGCGGATTGCTGGGTAACAGGCCCAGTGCCTCGAATTGCTGATTCACCCAGGCAAAAAACTGTTCGACGATCGGCTTGGCATGCATCAATCGATAGTCGAGCATCTTGGCGGCGCTGAGTTTTTGCTCGCGGATGCGCTCTTCCACCGCGTAGAGGCCGCCGATGAAATCCAGGCCCCGCGCAGCGGCCTGCGGTTCGGCATCCTTTGCCTCGAACAGATGGCGTCGCGTATGCGCCCAGCACTGAGCGTGGGTGAGGCCGGTCTTCTTCGTGTAGTGCTCATAGGCGGTATAGCCGTCGGTGAGCAGGACGCCACGCTCAACCGGCGTCAGGCCCAGCGCCTGCTCGACATGTTCGATCCGGCGGCTCTCGAAGAATGGGAAGCAGACCTCATTCAATTCGCCATAGACCGGCCAGAAGTAAGCGGCCTTAAACTTTCCCGGCCCGGCGCGCCCGGCCTTGATCGGCGTCTCGTCCATCGCTTTGACGCGGGAGGCGCGAATCGAGGCGAATTGCGCAGCGTAGACGGGTTCGAGCAGCGCGATGCCCTGCTGGCCGATCTGTGTGAGCCACGGCCGGCTGACGGTGATGCCGGCGTCGCCAAGGCGCTGGTGCTGGCGATAGAACGGCAGGTGATAGGCGAACTTGTCGACCAGGAGCCCGGCGACGAAACTGACGTCGGCGCGACTGCCTTCGATGACCCCGGCCGGCGCGCTCGGGCAGACGATTGCTTGGCTTGCCTTGAGCTTGATCACCGGACGGCGGTACTTGAGGACGACCGTGCTGCCCGGACGCTGAGCCAGTCGGTAACTGTCCTTGTGGCCAATGACCTCAAAGTCTTCCGGCGCGAGTCCCTCGGCTTCCGGCGCGCACAGTTCGATGACTTCGATCGGCACGCGCGTCTCGTCGAAGAACGGCAGGCTGTCGTCGCCGGTGTCGGGTTTCTTCGTCGTCGGTCGCCGCGTGTGGGCCGTGACGGCGCGCGCGGTGGGCGACGGTGGCGTGGCGACTTGGTCCTGATGGATGGCTTCGCCCAGGCTCATCTGGCCGGCGCCGTCCAGGATGCGTCGTTCGCTCTTTTGGCCGAACACCTGACGCTTGAACCAGGCGATTTGATGCTTGGCCGCCGCCAGTTCGCGGCTCAGATCAACGACCTGCTGAGGGCGGTAAGCCGCCGCTTCATCGAGGCTGAGGACGCGTGATGCGGTCGCCGAATTCATGGCGCGATTATACCGCAGGCATCAACGTGACGGGGATGTTTATAGCGTTTTCTGACGACTTTCGCTTCGATGCCTTCGAGCAACAGCTTGAGTCCGGTCCAGTCCATTTCCCGCGTCGTGACGCGGCACCAGTCGGACAGGAATCGCCCCTGTTCCAGCCGCTTCGTCCAGATGCAGAAGCCGGTGCGGTCCCAGTAGAGAACCTTCAATTGCGTCGCACGGCGATTGATGAAGACGAACAGCCGGCCGTTCAGAGGATCCTGACCGAGTTCCTGGCGCGTCAGCGCGTAGAGACCGTCGAAGGATTTGCGCATGTCGACCGGGCGGCCACAGACATGCACCCGGACCTGGCCTTCGGGGAAGAACATCAGGGCCGCACCAGATGCAGCACCAGGCCGTCGCCTAGATCGAGTTTGAGATCGATCCGCGGCCTTGATGACGCTGCCGAATTGAGCGTGCCGAGATCGACGAATGCCGGCGTCGTGTGGGTGGCCACGGTGTCGCCGCCATCGCCTCCGTCGCTGAGCAGATTGCGCCAGCGGTACATGCTCGCGGCACTGATCGCTTCGCGTCGGCAGAAGGCGTCTACGCCCAGGCCGCTGCCGTCGAATTTCGCCAACAAGGATCGCCACTCGTGCCGGCTGCGCCTTGATCCCTTGCCTTTCCTTTGTTCCGCCATCGCTGTTGCTCCCGTGAGTGATTTGTCTCGGAAGCAATTCTCGTCATCGCGCGCGCGAAGGGAAGAACGCCGTAGGGTTACCGCTTACGTAGAACGCGAGCAGCGCGTCACGGTCCTTAGTCAGCTTCTCGGCGGCCTTGGGATATTTGGCGCCGTAGTGCTTCACGAAGTGATTGAAGGCCGTGTGCGCTTCCTTGCGGGTGGGGGCCATCCAGATGGCCTGCAGATCGCTTTTGGCACGGCCATGCTGCGATTTCGGTAGTGCGTTGAGCACGTTGCCCATCTTGTGGAACCAGCACCGCTGCGTGCGCGTGGTAGGGAAGACTTCCTCCAGCGCTGCCCAGAAACCCATGGCGCCATCACCGACCGCTAACATCGGTCCGTGTTGCAGACCCCGTGCTTTCAGGTCGAGCAGCAGCGCCTGCCAGGATTCCTTTGACTCGCGAAGACCGTCATCGATCGCGACCCGCTCCTTGCGCCCGTCCGGCGTCACGCCGAGGATGACGAGCAGGCATTGCCCCTCGGCTCCCTCGGCCCGCAGCCCGGTATGGATGCCATCAACCCACCAGTAGACATACCGCGCCGTGGAGAGGTCGCGTTTGTTCCAGCGGGCATGCTCCGCCGCCCACTGCACTTTCAGGCGGCTGACGACGTTGGGCGATAGGCCCTTGGCGTCTTCACCCACGAGCACCTTCAGCGCCTCGCTCAGGTCGCCGGTGGAAATCCCCTTGAGATACAGCCAGGGGAGCGCGGCCGAGATGCGGGATGAGCGGCGCACATAGGGTGGCACCAGGGCGGAGTTGAATTTCACCCCTGACCCCGAGCGGTCGCGGACCTTCGGCACCTGTACCGCCACCGGGCCCACGGCGGTCAGCACCTCGCGGCTGGGCAAGTGGCCGTTACGCACCACGGCGCGGTGCCCGCTGAGGGTCTTGACGCTTTCATACTGCTCAAGCAAGTGTGCAAGCTCCGCGTCGATGGCCTGTTGAATCACCTGTCGGGCGCCCTGGCGGATGAGATCCTCCAGCCCGAGGCCGATTTCCGATGATGGACTGCCCGAGCGCTTTTCATTACTCTTCTTCATGGTGGCTGGTTTCCCGGTTGGTTGAGTATCCGACTTCGACAATCAGATTCTCAGCGGAAACCTCCACCACCTCAACTCCTGCGGGCCGGGGCTGTACACCAGATTCGACTATAACTCACACCGCACCCCACTGCGCATCAAGGCTCTGATCCACGCTTTCGTAATCAGCGGCATGTCCGGCAACCAGCCGCCGGCCATGCGAGAATCGCTTGCGCAGTCGTATCATCGCTTTTTGTCCCGCCGGGCTCAAGAGCGCGCGCACGATGGTTGCGCGCACCGACTTGGGAAGTTTGGCGCTTATTGTAAAGGCCTGATTGGGGTAGTGCGGGCTCTTCTTGAGGATCGTAACCCGTTGCTGATCAGGATCGAGGTGATGGACCGTAAGCCGCGGTCCGATACCGATCATGCAGTCATGGCTGGCCACCCCGTTGAATATCCGTTTCCAGCCATGCATGTTCCGGTAATAGTGAGCCTAGCTCAGTTGGAGTCGGTGATGTCCGGCCAGATCGGCCGACTCCTGCAACGCAATTCGCACCGAGCAGTTTATTTGCTCTCAACACTGCGGAACTGCACTTTGACATGTCGAAAAAAGTTAGGTAGCCTTAAAAAAATGGCTGCTACAATCACCAATACAGACCCGATCGTGATGCGGGCGCATCACCCGCTGTGGCAAGTTGCTGCGATCATGCTGGTCGTGGTCACGTGGCTGGCGGGCCAAGTCGGTTGCTGGCCGTCGGGATTGACGTTCCAGCGGCATGCCGGCGCACAGCAGTTCACCAGTCATTCTGCTGACAGCTGCTGCGGACTTTCCGGGCCGGGTCATACGTTTGCCGCGCGCTCCGCGCCGCCGGGCGAAGACGGACATCTGGGCGCTGTCCCGCCGCAGATCGGTGCATTGCCACCGGCACCGGCAGTTTTCGCAGCGTTCGTCGCCCTTGGTACACCGCATGTTCTCGCTTCTTTCGTTCCGCGGTGGTCGCCGCGGCATTTCACTCCCCGCTGGACCCAAGCTCCACCGTCGTTGATCTGACCGCTGCCTGAAGGCGGCGTGGTTGGGTCCGCGCCTGCGCGCGGACAATACGGATCATCGTCTACGGTGGAGAATCATCCATGGTATCCCTCATCCGGCGCACTATGCGCCGCGGCGACCGGCTGTTGCGGCCGATCCTGGCCGCTGCGCCTGCTCGTGCGCTGCCGGACGGGTCCGAATATCGGCCTCGAGTCGGCGGTCTGGGCCCCGCTTATCGGGGTCTCGGATGTCTTGCTCGATCATGGGACGCCTCACGTTCGTTGGCTCACTGTCATGACGCAACGCACGCCGTTTCTGCGCCCCTCGGTGTCCCGCTGACGAATCCACTGAGAGAGCGGGAAAGGCGGTGCGCGTGCGTATTCGCTTCATCATGACAGGAATGAACTGCAGGTCAGTGGCAGCACGGGTCCGCGCGAGTCACTTGTGGGTCCTCGCCCTGGCGCTCTCCGGTTGCGCCCATTTCCAGCCCCGACCGATCTCGCCCGCCCGGTCGCTCGCCGCCTACGAGGACCGCTCCCTGGTCCGACCGGGTCTCGACGCATTCCTCGCGACCAATCACGTCGCGCCCCCGCGCCCGGGCCATCGCTGGAACCTCAAGGCGCTCACCCTGGTTGCGTTCTATTACCAGCCGTCGCTCGCCTACGCGCGCGCGAAGCTTCTCGCGGCCCAGGCCGCGCGCATCACCGCCGCCGAACGGCCGAACCCGTCCCTGTCGTTCGGCCCCGCGCACGATTCCGGCATCCCGCAGGCGCCCAGTCCCTGGATCGTGCCCGTGACCGCAAACTGGCCCTTCGAGACGGCCGGGCGGCGCGGCGACCGCATGGCCGAAGCGTACCACCTCGCCGCCGCGGCCCGATGGGACCTCGTCGGTACCGTATGGAACGTGCGAAGCCGCGTGCGGGCGGCATTGCGCGAACTTTACGCGGCGCGGGAGCGAAAGCGGCTGTTGGCCCGTCAGGAAGCCGCGCAACGGACCGTCTTGCGCCTGATCGAGGGACAGTTCAGAGCCGGTCTCGCATCCAGTTACGAGATAACCCGGGTGCGCATCGCGCTCGACCGTACGGTTCTCGCCCGTCAAGCCCAGCGAGGCAAAATCCAGGAAGGGCGCATCAAGCTCGCAGATACCCTCGGGGTGCCGGTTCGGGCGTTGCGTTCCGTGCGGTTCTCGTTCGCCGATCTCAGGGAATTTCCCCAGGATCTCACCCGACCCGATGTGCGCCGCGACGCCCTGCTGGGTCGTGCTGACGTGCGCGCCGCACTCGAGCGATACGCCGCCAGCCAATCGGCACTGAAGCTCCAGATCGCCCGTCAATGGCCGAACATCAACATCGGGCCGGGCTACGCCTGGAATGCGCAGCTTGCCGGCGACAGCGAGTGGCAGCTCGGGCTCACCTTGACCCTGCCCATGCTCAACCGCAACCAGGGACCGATCGCCGAGGCACGTGCGCGGCGGCGGACGGCCGCCGTCCGGTTTCTCGCCGTGCAGTCGGCAGCGGTCGGCCAGATCGACGGCGCGCTGGCCGCCTATCGCTCGGCCCTCGCCCAGGTGCAAACCGCCAACGGGCTGCTGGGCAACCTGACGCGCCAGCTCAGTACGATCCGCGAGCAAGTGCGGGTCGGAGAACGGCAGCCACTTGATCTCACTAATGCCGAGGTCGCCTTCTACGCCGCAGCTCAAAGCCGGCTCGCGGCCGACCTGTCGGCCCAACGGGCGCTCGGCGCCCTGGAAGACGCCGTGCAAAGTCCTTTCACCCTGCCCCCTTCCGTGGTGCGATCCGCGGAACAAGAAACCACTTGGACTCGACAATGAAATACCGCATCCTGATTGCCGGCGGCATCATCGCCGTGGGCGCTACACTTAGCGCATATACACTGCGATCCCACCGGGCTGCGCCTGCGGCTT
>JAKASJ010000052.1 GCA_021819085.1 Pseudomonadota bacterium
CTTTCGAATGGAAATTCACGCGCCATGACCTTGAGGTGCTTCTCTCTAAAATCCAGGCGCACGAGCAAATGCTCGCCCAGGCTGCGTGAGCAAATACGTCACCGAATTTATGGGCCAGGGTACTTAGCCCCCGGAAACGGTCCGAATCTAGCCAAAAGTGGCAAAATTATGCTTCCGGGCGCGACAAAGTTATCCTTTCAGGGGCATTCAGGGTCACCAGTCATGCAGCCTCCCGACTCATGGAAAGAACGAGAGACTAATGGCGTGCAGACGGAATCTGATCAGATCAGCCCGGCATACCGCGGCTCAATGCCGCAGGCCGGCTGGAGGACATGTCGCTCGGCATCGCCTGTCTCATCGCCGACGATGTCGCCCGAGCGCACGAGCTGGCACGACGGCTCGATCAGCTCAATCGCGAGCGGCGCAGTATCGAGGCCGGAATGCAGGCGCAGGCGTTGAGCGCGCTCCGTCCGCCCTAACTCGATGCCCAGCTGCCGCCGGGACTATGCCTGTTTGACGAATCCTGGCATCGGGGGGTCATCGGCATTCTCGTCGGCCGTATCCGGGAACGTGTCCACCGGCCGGCAGCACCGAGATCAAGGGTTCCGCGCGGTCCGTCGCCGGGCTGCACATCCGGGACACCCTGGATGGGGTAGCAACCCGCCATCCCGGGCTGCTGCAGCGCTTCGGTGGTCACGCCATGGCGGCCGGGCTGACGCTGGAACGGTCCTGTCTGGAGCGTTTCAGTCAGGCTTTCGCCGAAGAGGTCGGTCGCCGTCTGGACCGCGAGAGTCTGCAGGGGGTCGTCGTCAGCGATGGGGAGCTGGCCGGGACAGAACTCACCCTCGAGCTTGCCGAGCTGCTGCATTCGGGCGGGCCCTGGGGTCAGGGATTTCCGGAACCTCGGGGAAAGGCATCCGAAGCTCATCCTGCGCCATGCCGACGGTGCCATCCTGGATGCCATTGCGTTCAATCAGGCCAGTGACGCATGGCAGCCGGGCCGGCGCGTACGCGCGGCCTACCGGCCGGATGTTAACCTGTTTCAGGGCAGCCGCTCGCTGCAACTCATCGTCTCGCAACTGTGGCCGCACGACCCGACTTGAGGTGGCGGCCGACGGCTGTGGCAGGCGAGTGTCGCGACCCCCGGCCGGATTGCCTATGCCGGCGTGGCGTGTTTGTTTTAGAATGCGCCCATGAAAGCGATGACCATCGAAGATCTGGTCGGAAACACGCCGCTGGTGCGGCTGCAGCGCCTCGCGGGAAAAAGTTCCAACACGCTTCTGGCGAAGCTCGAGGGGAACAATCCCGCCGGTTCGGTCAAGGATCGCCCCGCGCTCAACATGATCCGGGCGGCGGAGGAGCGCGGTGAGATCCGCAGCGGCGACGCCCTGATCGAGGCCACCAGCGGCAACACCGGCATCGCACTGGCGATGGTCGCCGCCGTCAAGGGCTACCGCATGATCCTGATCATGCCGGAGAACATGAGCGTCGAGCGCCGCGCTGTGATGAAGGCCTTCGGCGCGGAGATCATCCTGGTTTCGCGGGCGGAAGGCATGGAGGGTGCACGCGATCTTGCACGGGCCATGGAGGCGCAGGGGAAGGGCAGGGTTCTCGATCAGTTCGCTAATCCGGACAACCCGGAATCGCATTACCGCAGTACCGGCCCTGAAATCTGGCGAGATACGGACGGCAGGATCACCCACCTGGTGAGCTCGATGGGCACCACGGGCACGATCATGGGCATCTCACGCTTTCTCAAGGAGCAGAATCCCGCGATCCAGATTGTCGGTGTGCATCCTACGGAAGGCTCGTCGATCCCCGGCATCCGCCGATGGCCGGAGGCCTATCAGCCGAAGATATTCGATCCGCGGCGTGTGGACCGGGTGCTCGAGGTTTCGCAGCAGGAAGCCGAACAGATGACTCGCCGGCTCGCGGCCGAGGAGGGCATCTTCTGCGGAATCTCATCGGGCGGGGCAGTGGCCGCAATGCTGCGCCTGGGTACCGAACTGCGTGACGCGACCATCGTGACGATCGTGTGTGACCGAGGGGACCGCTATGTATCGACCGGGGTATTTCCGGACTGATTCCATGACACACACCGGGACTGGATCGACCGCAGTGGCGGGGAAGCGGCGCGGGCGCTGCCGCGGATCGGAGCGCGCCTGCTGCTTGGTGCGTGTCCCGGATTTCCGGCGCTCCGCTGTATCAGCGGAAAATCCATGAACATACTTGTTTTCGACATCGAGACTGTTCCCGACATCGACTCGGGCAGGCGGCTGTACCGGCTTGATGGCCTGGGTGATTCCGATATTGCCAAGGTCATGTTTCACAAGCGGCGGGAGCAGACCGGCGACTCGGAGTTCCTGCGTCACCATCTGCACCGCGTGGTCGCCATCTCGGCGGTATTGCGGCATGCGGACAGCTTGCGGGTCTGGTCACTCGGGGAACCCGATTCGGACGAGGCCGAGCTCATCCGGCGGTTTTTCGACGGTATCGAAAAGTACACACCGACACTGGTATCCTGGAACGGCAGCGGATTCGATCTGCCCGTGCTGCACTACCGGGCACTGCTGCACGGAATCAGTGCGCCGCGGTATTGGGACACGGGCGAGGACGACCGCGAGTTCAAGTGGAACAATTATCTCAGCCGCTTTCACGCGCGCCATACCGACCTTATGGACGTGCTTTCCGGTTATCAGGCGCGCGCCGTCGCTCCGCTCGACGAGATCGCACAAATGCTCGGTTTTCCGGGCAAGCTCGGCATGCACGGCTCCGAGGTGTGGGAACAGTACCAGGCGGGAAGAATCGACGAGATCCGCCACTATTGCGAGACCGACGTGCTCAATACCTACCTGGTCTACCTCCGGTTCGAGCTCATCCGGGGCAATCTCGGGGCTGCCGCCTGGGAAGCCGAGACGCAGCGCGTGCGCGCCCTGCTGCGTTCTGAGGATCGGGTGCACTGGCGTGCATTCCTGGAGGCGTGGGGCTGATGCGTGCGGGCCAAGGGCGTACCGACGCATTCCGCTCGCCGGCATCGGCGCCGGGGATCTGAGCTGACCGGAAACCTCCAACCCATGCAGAGCCGCCATGTCGTCTCGCCGGTCACCCCGTCCGCTCCGCAGGATGGGCGCGGGGATCTTGCCGTCGCGCGCATCGAGTCGCTGGACTACGAAGGCAACGGTGTCGCCCGGATCGGTGGCAAGGCGGTGTTCATCCAGGGCGCGCTGCCGGGCGATGAAGTGCGGTTCCGCTATCACAACAAGAAGCGGAATTTCGACACCGGTGGCGTAACCGAGATTCTCGTACCGTCGCCGGACCGGGTCGTACCGCGCTGCCGGCATTTCGGTGTCTGTGGCGGATGCAGCCTTCAGCATCTGCTCCCCGAGGCGCAGCTGCGGGAGAAGCAGCAGGTGCTGCGCGACAGCCTGGCGCATATCGGCAAGGTCCAGCCCGACGCCTGGCTGCCCCCCTTGCACGGTCCGGTCTGGGGTTACCGCCGCAAGGCGCGCCTCGGGGTGCGCGTGGTGCCCAAGAAGGGTGGGGTCCTCGTGGGATTCCGCGAGAAGCGCCATTCCTTCATCACGCCCCTGGAGTCCTGCGAGGTTCTGGATCCGGCCGTTTCCGTACTGCTGCCGCAGCTGCGTGTCCTGATCGGCGGACTGTCGTGTCCGGAGCGGATGCCGCAGATCGAAGTGGCGGTCGGGGACCCCGTGGACGGAATGCCGTGCGTGGCGCTGGTCTTCCGTCATCTCGAGCCGCTTTCCGGTGATGATCTGGAACAGCTGCGCGGATTCGGTGCGCGGCACACAATGCAGATATTTCTGCAGCCGGGCGGTCCGGATTCGGTCGCGCGCCTGTGGCCGGAAGTTGCCGAGCTGGTCTATCGACTGCCCGAGCATCAGGTCGATCTGCGCTTTCTGCCCACCGATTTCGTCCAGGTCAACGCCGCGATCAATCGTGCCCTCGTTGGGCGCGCGCTGGAGATTCTCGATCCGCGCCCCGATGATGCTGTGCTTGACCTGTTCTGCGGGCTGGGGAACTTCTCGCTGCCTCTGGCGCGCCGTGCACGCCGCGTGCTGGGCATAGAGGCCGATGCCGTGCTGGTTGCGCGGGCCCGGACCAATGCCGCGCACAACGGGATCGGGAACAGCGAATTCCGCGCTGCGGACCTGTATGTAGCGGATGGGCCGGCCCCCTGGGGCGATGAGCGTTTCGAGAAGTGGCTGCTGGACCCGCCGCGCACCGGCGCCATGGATGTGATCAAGCGGCTGCCGGCGGATGGATCCGGGCCGCGCCGCATCCTGTACGTCTCGTGCAATCCGGGCACGCTGGCACGCGACAGCGAGGTCCTGGTGCACGTCAAGGGATATCGGCTGGCCAGCGCCGGTGTGCTCGACATGTTTCCACACACTGCACACGTGGAATCGCTGGCGCTGTTTGAGTTGCCCGCATGACTCCGAACAGTGAAGCGGTGATGATTGAAGTCCGGATTCCCGGACAGCTGCTCATTCTGCGCGATGCCCAGGCGCGCGTGCTGATGCAGACCCGTATCGCCAGTGCCCGCAACGGTGTCGGAGAGGAGAACGGCAGCGAGCGCACACCGCGCGGCTGGCACATCATCCGCGCAAAGGTCGGCGCAGGCTTGCCGGCTGGCGCAGTGCTGGTTTCGCGTCGCCCGACTGGCGAGATCTACACTCCGGAGTTGCGCCGCAGCTTCCCGGGGCGCGACTGGATCCTGACGCGCATCCTCTGGCTGAGCGGCCTGGAGCCGGGCAGGAACCGGCTTGGCCGGGTCGATACCATGCGCCGCTATATATACATCCACGGCTGTCCGGACGAAGATCCGATGGGCATTCCAGGTTCGCACGGCTGCATCAAGATGCGCAACAGCGACATCATCGATCTGTTCGACCGCGTTCCGGTCGGCACCAAAGTGCATATCCGCGCGGAGGACTGACATGTCCCTGGGTCCGGTGATGGTGGATATCGCGCACACTTCACTTAGCGTGGCCGAAATCGAACGCTTGCGTCACCCGCTGGTCGGGGGCGTCATCCTGTTCAGCCGCAACTATGAGTCGCCGATCCAGATCGAAGCGCTGGTTCGCGACATCCACGCGTTGCGCGAGCCACGGCTGCTGGTGGCTGTGGACCACGAAGGAGGGCGGGTGCAACGGTTCCGCGAAGGGTTCACGCCGTTGCCGCCGGCGGCCCGCCTCGGCGCACAGTACCGGGAGAACCCGCGCCGTGCCAAACGCCTGGCGGAGGCCTGCGGCTGGCTGATGGCGTGCGAGCTGCGCGCGGTGGATGTGGATTTCAGTTTTGCTCCCGTGCTGGATCTCGACCGGGGCGTGAGCCGGGTGATCGGCGACCGGGCATTCGATTCCGATCCTGAAAAGGTCGCCGATATTGCCCACGCCTACATGATCGGCATGTCGCGTGCCGGTATGGCGGCGACCGGCAAACACTTTCCCGGACACGGCGGCGTCGAGGCCGATTCACACGTGGCCGTGCCGAGCGACGAGCGTCCCTTCGAAGATATCTACGCCGAAGACGTCCTGCCGTTTGCGCGCATGATCCATTATGGGCTGGCCGGCATCATGCCCGCCCACGTCATCTATCCCCGCGTGGATATGCAACCCGCGGGTTTTTCTCGCTTTTGGCTGCAGGAGGTACTGCGCCGGCGTCTGGAATTCCAGGGGGTCATCTTCAGCGACGATCTCTCCATGGAAGGCGCCAAGGTCGCCGGCGGAGTGCTCGAGCGTGCGCACGCCGCCTTAGGGGCGGGCTGCGACATGGTGCTGGTGTGCAACGATCCGGAGGGCGCAGACCGGGTCCTGGACGGTCTCGGTGCCTATGACAACCCTGCATCGCATCTGCGTCTGGTGCGAATGCACGGACGGCATGCGTATTCCCGCAGGGAACTGGAGAAAGATGAGCGCTACCGGCAGGCGTTGCGCATGGTGCACGAGATTGAATGATTTCCAGTATTGCATTGCGCCGCTTTCTGGCCTACAAAGCGGATTACGACGTGCGGTTACCCGCATTATCTGGAGGAAGTAAGCGTTGGCAGATTTGATTCAACCACTCAGGAAGCTCAAGCTCGAAAGCTTTAACAACCTGACCAAGACCCTGAGTTTCAACATCTATGACATATGCTATGCGCACAGCGAGAAGGCGCAGAGAGAGTATATTTCGTATATTGACGAGGCTTACAACGCGGAGCGCCTGACCGACATTCTTACCGAGGTGGCGCGCATCATCGGGGCGAATATCCTCAATATCGCCCACCAGGACTACGACCCGGAAGGGGCGAGCGTGACGATGCTGATCTCGGAGCTGCCGATCGCGGAGGAACCCCTCAATCCCGAGGCGCCCGGGCCGCTGCCGGATGCAGTGGTGGCGCACCTGGACAAGAGCCATATCACCGTGCACACCTATCCGGAAAGCCATCCGGACAACGGCATCAGCAGCTTTCGGGCGGACATCGACGTTTCGACCTGCGGGCGTATTTCGCCGCTGCGTGCCCTGAATTACCTGATTCACACCTTCGAATCCGACGTGGTGATCATCGATTACCGGGTGCGCGGATTCACACGCGATGTGCGGGGTATCAAGCATTATATCGATCACAAGATCAATTCAGTTCAGAACTTCATCGACCGGGCCACGCTTGGCCGTTATCAGGCGATCGACGTCAATGTCTACCAGGAAAACATCTTCCATACGAAGATGATGCTGAAGGATTTTAATCTGAATAATTACCTGTTCGGCATTACCGAAAGCGATCTTGCGCCACACGACTGGAAAACGGTGACCCAGCGTCTGCAGCGCGAGGTAGTCGAGATCTTCAATGGTACGAACATTCCCAAGTAGGGGTCGCTGGGCCGGCAGCCGCACCCGCGCGACGCGCGGGTGCGGCTGCAGACCGTGACCGGTTGGTTTCCCCCGCGGTATTTTCCTTTTCAAGGCCCGCTGGCACGGGAACTGTCGCGGGACGTTTGAATCTGATTCGATGTTGCACAAAAAGTACCGGGCGGCCCCGGCCGGTTTCGGTGGTTGACGTCCGGCGGGTGTTCCCCGCGGCTTCATACCGGAGCCGCCCTCTGCGCGGGAGGCAGCATGGCGAATCTGACGTTTTCTTTCCGGCGGGCGGTGATTGCCGCCAGTGCTTTCGCGATAGTACTGATGGCATTGCCGCACGCAGCCGTTGCCGCCGGGGGGCCGCTCGGTATCGACTATCGTCTGACCTACGACAGCTCCGGCATATGGGCGCGGAATAACTCGCTGCTCCTCGAACGTGGCGTCGTGCTCCTGGAGGTGGGCGGCGCTTTGTGGCTGGGAGGCAAGAGCAAGCTGGGCCGGACATTCTGGCAGTCCCTGGATGCATCGGTTGGCAGCGCGCTGATTTCTGCCCAGGTCATGAAATATGCCTTCGGCCGCCTGCGCCCCGCCCAGACCGACAGCCCCAACCAGTGGTTCAGCCATGGCCAGAGCTTTCCAAGCGGCGAGGTGACTCTTCAGGCGAGTTTCGTGACGCCGTTCATTCTGGCGTACCGGCACACTGACCCGTGGATCTGGTCGCTGGAGGCCCTGCCCCTGTACGATGCCGAGGCGCGCATGAAGGAGTGGGGCCACTGGCAGACCGATGTCCTCGCCGGATGGGCGCTCGGGACTGCCTGGGGCATTTACGCTGCGCATCGCAAGAGCCCGTTTATGTTGAGCATCATGCCGAATGCGGTCGTCGTGGGTCTGCATGAGTCGTTCTAGGCGGTAGTACCCCTGGCGTGATCCGGGATTCTGCTGGGCACCGGCCACATCCGGTTTGCGGCTGGATGCAGGAGGCCCGGCGGAGCCGACGATGGGCACGCAGCCATCGTGGATCGATGTGCCGGAACGCCGTCCGGCCAGGCTTGCCTGTGGCCGCCAGTTGGCGATTGTTATTGCAATATTATCAATATAATATAAAACATATTTTATCTTGTTTCTGCCAAAAAAATCGTGTGGCAAGCCATCGTCTGAGGTAGTCGCCGATCCCGCCGGCTGTTCGCACGATTGTCCGGGGTAGGGCGTTCCGGGAAAATACCGTTGATCGAGGCGTGGCGGGAGGGACGACGTTGACCCAATTTTCGACAAAGTGCGCCATATGTCCGCGTCTGGCGCGCCATCTGCAGTCGGTACGGGCTGCTTATCCCGGTTATCATGCGCGTCCCGTCCCCGCGTTTGGCGATCCGGCAGCGCGTCTGCTGATCGTGGGTCTTGCTCCCGGCATGCACGGCGCAAACCGCACCGGCCGGCCGTTCACCGGGGACTATGCCGGGTTGCTGCTGTACCGGACGCTGCACAAGTTCGGTTTCGCCAGCAGCGCGGAATCAGTGTCTCCGGACGACGGATTGGTTCTGCACGATTGCCGGATTACCAATGCGGTCAAGTGCCTTCCTCCGGCAAACAAGCCGACGCCGGACGAGGTGCGGACCTGCAATCCGCATCTGCAGTGCGAGCTGCAGGCGCTGCCGTGTGCCTCGGTGATGTTGGCGCTGGGAACAGTCGCGCACCGGGCTGTCATTCTTGCCCTGGGATTGCGGCAGAGCGATTACCCGTTCGGGCATGGGGCTGAGCACGACGTGTCTGGTGGCCGCAGGCTGCTCGATTCCTACCACTGCAGCCGGTACAACACACAGACGCGTCGGCTGACGGCAGCGATGTTCGAACGCGTGGTCCAGCGGGCTGCTGGATTGCTGCATGCCGGGTCTGCGGCAGGCCGTGCCGCACGTTCAAAGAAGCGATGACTCTGTTCAACGCGAAATCCTTCGTACAGTCACTCTCGGCTGCACCCGGGGTGTACCGGATGCTGGACGCGCACGGGGAGGTGCTGTACGTCGGGAAGGCACGCAATCTGCGCAGGCGTGTTTCCAGCTATTTCCGTGCGACGGGTCTGGCGACGCGCACCCATGCAATGATGCGGCAGGTGCACAATATGGAGGTTACCGTCACCCACACCGAAAGCGAGGCACTGCTGCTCGAGAACAACCTGATCAAGTCCCTGCGGCCGCGCTACAACATCGTCCTGCGCGATGACAAGAGCTATCCCTACATCTTTCTTTCCGACCACCCGTTCCCGAGACTGGCGTTTCACCGTGGTGCGAAGCGCGAGGGTGGGCGCTACTTCGGTCCGTTTCCGTCTGCATTCAGCGTTCGCGAAAGCCTCAACCTGCTGCAGAAGGTGTTTCCGGTCCGGCAGTGCGAAGACAGCTTTTTCCGCAACCGCTCGCGGCCGTGCCTTCAATACCAGATCAAGCGATGTTCGGCCCCCTGCGTGGGATATATCGATGCGGCGACCTATGCCGAGGACGTGCGTCATGCCGCGCTGTTTCTCGAAGGTCAGAGCCAGGCGCTGATCGAAGAAATGGTGGGCCGCATGGAGGAGGCTTCGCAACGTCGGGAGTACGAACTGGCAGCACGCTACCGGGACCGGATCGCGGCGTTGCATCGGATTCAGGAACGCCAGGCGGTGAGCGGCGAAAGCGGGGACGCCGATGTTCTGGCTGCGGTAGTGGACCAGGGTGCAGCCTGTGTCGTCGTCACCTTCATACGGAACGGACGCAATCTCGGAAACAAGAACTTCTTTCCGAAGAGCGGCGGAGAAACGGATGCGGCGGCGATCCTGGACGCCTTCCTGCCGCAGTATTATCTGGGAAAACCGATCCCGGCCGCCGTCTATCTGAATCACCCGGTTGTCGACCGGGGTCTCCTTGAAGCTGCTTTCGCTCAGGAATCCGGTCGCAACATTCAGCTCATCCCGAATCCGCGCGGGCTGCACCGGCGCTGGGTGCGGCTCGCCGAGCTCAATGCGCGTGATGCTTTGCGGCGCTTCCTGAGCGATCAGGCGAGCCTGCACAGACGCTTCGAGGCGCTGCAGGAGGCGCTGGCATTGGATGCGCTGCCCGAGCGGATCGAATGCTTCGATATCAGCCACACGCTGGGGGAGGCAACGGTCGCCAGCTGTGTCGTGTTCACGCAAGATGGTCCGCTCAAGTCCGACTATCGACGCTTCAATATCGAAAATGTCGCGGCCGGCGACGACTACGCGGCGATCTCACAGGCTCTCACGCGCCGTTACCGTCGCGCACTGGAGCAGGAAGAGGAGGACGGCGGGCGCCTTCCGGATCTGCTGCTCATTGATGGCGGCAAGGGCCAGCTGGGCGTGGCCGAGAACGTCATGCGCGAGCTTTCGACTGCGAGTATCCGGCTTGTTGCGGTGGCGAAAGGGCGTGAGCGCAAGCCCGGCCACGAGCAGCTTTTCTTGTCCGGCCGGCGTGCCGCGACTATACTGCCTGCGCATTCGCCGGCGCTGCACCTGATCCAGCAGATTCGTGACGAGGCTCACCGCTTTGCGATTACCGGCCACCGGCAACGGCGCGGCCGGGCGCGCAACACCTCGACCCTGGAAAGCATCCCGGGAATCGGCAACAAGCGTCGGCAGGCGCTGCTCAAGAACCTCGGTGGATTGCAGGAGGTCGCGCGAGCCGGGATCGAAGACCTGGTGCGGGTACCCGGCATCAGTCCGGGTCTGGCACGGCGCATCTATGAAATGTTTCATGAGGTCGATGCGTAAGAAGCATGAATCGCAGACGCAGTGAAGTGTCACCGGTTGCCATGCATGTGGATCCGGTAAGACGATCAATGACATTCTTCCTTTAGCTCGGGACACCGCGGTGGACTGGAATACCCCGAACCTGCTGACGCTGCTGCGGATCATTCTGATTCCGGTGTTTATCCTCGCCTATTATCTGCCATATTCCTGGGCGCCGCTTTTGGCCACGGTGCTTTTTGTGCTGGCGGCATTGACCGATTGGCTGGACGGCTATCTTGCCCGACGCCTCAATCAGATGTCCGCATTCGGCGCCTTCCTTGATCCGGTTGCGGACAAACTCATGGTTGTCAGCGCATTGGTGCTGCTGGCATCGGATCCGCGTGTTCAGGCGCTGGTGCTCAACGTCAGATTGTTCACTGTCGTGGTGATCATCATTATCGGCAGAGAGATCACGGTGTCGGCCTTGCGTGAATGGATGGCCGAGCTGGGCCGGCGTGCGCGGGTTGCGGTGTCGATCGTCGGGAAACTCAAGACGATCGGTCAGATGATGGCGATTCCTTTCATGATCTACCGCGAGCCCCTGTGGAAGGTCCAGATATTCCTGGTCGGTGAGATACTGCTGTATCTCGCTGCAGCCCTCACCCTGTGGTCCATGGCGGTTTATCTCAGGGCGGCCTGGCCAAGCCTTACTCGGAGCTCCGGGGAACGCTGAGCCGGGGACGGTGGGGTCTGCGGATGGGCAGGTACGGTTCCGGCTTGACAGGCCGGTGACCGTGTTTACAATACCCACCCTTGCCGCCGGCTCCACGGTTTCGGGAAAGAGTACGGCCGCTTTAACGTGTGTTGCGGGAATAGCTCAGTGGTAGAGCACAACCTTGCCAAGGTTGGGGTCGCGAGTTCGAATCTCGTTTCCCGCTCCATTTTCACGACAGGGACGAGGACGCTTTCCCTGTCTTTCCAAGTGTTCCCGGCTGGGTGGCAGAGTGGTTATGCAGCGGCCTGCAAAGCCGTGGACGCCGGTTCGATTCCGACCCCAGCCTCCATTATTTTCAGTAATAAAAACAAATAGTTAAAACTATCATCGGTTTACCAAGCAGACCCAAAGCACCCCACTGTGACCCTATCCGGGCTGGTTGAGGCGGCGCAGGTGCATAAAGTGGGGCCTGTGTTGCGGTGCGTACCCGTGGCAATGAAACGCAAAATGGATGCACGTGGAAACGTACGTTCATGAGCCAAGACGTCGTTCCGGCGCGTCTTTCCAGCCTTCGGGATCGAGGCCGAAACCCCGATGGCCTGCTTCATTCCAGCGTGACGAATCCGCTCGGCGGAAATAGCCATTTCGGCAGTTGTCCCGGTTCCCGAACGGATTTTGTTTTTCTGAGATGCTGCGGCCGTTCCAGGATGCCGACAACCGCCCTTTCCGGACCGGCAGGAGAATGTCGAGGAGTCCTGATCAAGCTGGACGGTGATCCGCCGGGCATGCATGAGATTGCCGGTCGCCCGCTCAAGCGTGCTCTGCTCCTTGTTGTGCTGCGGCTGTTGGGGTGAGCGAACGGGCTGTCTTCTCTTCCGGAATGGCGGATTTCGCAGGATGGAACGGTGCGCTGTGCCGGAGGGTTCACGGGGATATCCCGCCTGGGTCCGGCGCAAGACCTGACACAGGCGGGAGGTTCGGGCGTCAGCGCTTCATGACCTTGCCCGGCGGCAGCAGCCGCATCGGCTTGATCAGGGCATAGCCATGGCGTTCCGCTTCGGCAAGTGCCGGATAGGCGCCGGGGACGACCGTCCCGATGCCGATCATGTCGGAAGGTTTGAGCTTGGCAGCCCGCACTGAATTGCCGCAGAACTCGATCTGCACTCCCTTCTTCCTGAGAGCCGCCACGCGCTGTACCAGACCCTGATGCTGGATGTATTCGTCCTTGGAAAAGATTCTGATCACTGGCCCCTGAATCACCATGATGAGCTTGGCATGCGGCATCTGCATGATGCGCTCGGCCACCATCGTCTGAAAGGCCGTGTCCGCGGGCGTCGAACCGCCCGCATCCATCACGACCTTGAGTCCGTCGTACTTGATGTGGCTATGGTCGACCGCGGTGCCGTAAGGTTCAAAGGCATTTTCAGCATACACGGGGGTGCTGGCCGTTGCTGCCGTAAGTAGCGCGGCACCCAACAAAGGCAGTACATAACGCATCTTTCGTCCTCCAATTTATCTAATGATGTTGATTGTGCAGTCTTCGTAGCGGCGGTTTCACGGCGGCAGGCTAAGGTATCGACCGACGGGTGAGATGCCGTTACATAAAGGACTTTCGGCTGCAGCGAAATATTCCTCAAGGCCGGGAAATTCTCACAGCATTGTGCGTCGGTCCATTGGGATCCGGTGATGAGTTGACTGGCAGACGACCATACGATCTTTCTGGTTTTCATCATAATAAGAAGGAATGGGCACATTCACCGGCATCGTGAAAAAGTGCAGGTGTTTCCGCAACGATACTCGACGGTGTGACCACTACTCCAGGTTGATTCAGGCAAGCGTCATCGTCAGGTCAACAGGTCGGCATTCTTGGGCGCCGAAGATGCTTTGTGCCATATGTTACAGACGTGCGCATTCGCGAAGAACTAGGATAGCAGCCTGAAAGTGGGACGAAGTCCAGAATAAGAAGTGTGCGTAACCCCACAGGAGGTTTGGAGGAGACCCCCATGCATACCCCTGAACCGATCACCCGCAGCATCCTGAACCGGCCGGAGCGGGCAGGCAGTGCACCCCCTGCAGCGCGCGCGCCAGCGCGGCGCACGCTGCTGTGCGCCGCGCTGCTGTGCGCCGGCACCGCCCTCGCCGCCACGGCCCAGGCCGCCCTCATCGCCCCCGGGTCGAGCGCCCTGCTTTCCGGCACCTCGGTGGCACTCGATCCTGCCCTCTCGGGCACGGTGCTTCAGGATGTGCTCGAGCCCTTTACGATCGACCTCGGGGCAGGCAGCGCCATAAACGGCTATATCCAGGACCGGGTGGTACGCGAAAGCGGCAGCGGAACGCTTGATTTCTACTACCGCCTCTTTAA
>JAKASJ010000053.1 GCA_021819085.1 Pseudomonadota bacterium
CGCTTCACCGTCGCCCTTACGGACGCCGATGCATGACTCGGAGCCAATGTGGTTGGCTAAACCTTCATTGTATGAAACTTTCATTCACAACACTTTGCCGGTTTAACCGGCGCACGGAGGGGCCATGAAACACAATCGTCGTCATGTCTTTTCGAATTATGCGATCGGGCGGCTGTTTTTTGCCGTATGTCTTACATTCGGTTTTGGAATGTCGCATGCCGCTACGATGCCGCCACGTCTTACACCCAAGGCGCTCTATTCCGAACTAGCCCATGCAACGTGGATTGCCAACGGGCACGGCCCGAAAGTTGTCTATGAATTTTTCGACCCCAATTGTCCCTACTGCAATCTTATGTTCCATATATTTCTGCCGCGAATAGCGCCCAATCATCTTACCGTTCGCGAGGTACCCGTCGGGTATCTCACGCCGACCAGTATGGGGAAAGCCGCAGCGATATTAGAGGCAAAAGATCGTCTCAAAGCATACATGTACAATGAAACCCATTATTCGTTTATCACCGGTGGGGGTCTTGTACCCAAAGCACCAAACTCGCAAACACGCAATGAATTAGATCACAATCTGAAGCTTGTGGAGGCGGCCGTCGGCTACCCCATCGTTCCTGTTCTGGTATACCAGAAGACAAATGGCAAGGTCGTGGTCATGAATGCCGGAGTACCGACGGCCGTGGAGCTGACAAAAATATTTCCAACAATAAAAGGCCAATAGTCTATCGCTGTCCCCGGCGGCGATGCGTCGCCGGTTCTGGCCTGCGAATTGCATCACAAATAATGTAACCGAACGCCCAGGACACCACGTAAGTCTGGCGCCGGCCAGTATTTCGCTCCGCGCCCGCTTATCCACCGGGGAGTTTAAGGAGGCCCGCTCTACGATTGCTCAGGCGATCTCGAACGTGATGGCAAAGAAGATAGGACCGTGACCGGGCCACCCTATCTGACCCAATACGCCAGAACTCTCAAGCGCGCCAAGTTGATTAGGACCCAGTCAGCGGATTCCGTCAGGAACAGAAGGCGTGACAGGCGAGGAAAATTGTTCATAACTCATCTGTGTTCACGTTACGTGAACAAGACATAATAATGAACATGATCGCTACACCGCCGGACACAGATTTATTGCCCCCGCACCCTCTGGATCTCCTTCAGTGCGCATTTGATGCCCTGCAAAGAACCACCGGATTGATAGCAAAAGTGGCGCCGAAGGTTGATAGGCCGATCGGTCGCCGACCCGACGCCATCGTTGAAATCGACATTGGCGGACATACACACCGGTATGCCGCACAGTTAAAGCGAATCGATCGCTTCGCCACCTTGGGCGCTGTCAAAAAACCAGATGGACCACTACGACGAGCCGGGATTGCTCATCGCTCCGCGCATCACACCGGAAATTGCGGAACGGTGCCGCGAACTCGATATTCCCTTCATTGACACCGCCGGAAACGCCTACCTCCACGCCCCCGGTTTGCTCGTGTTCGTAAAAGGGCAGCGTCTCCTAGATGACGATACCAATCGGTGGCGCCGGACCCCGTGCCGGCACTGCGCGTTATATTCGCATTGCTGTGTAAGCCGGAGCTATTGAACGCGCCCTATCGCGAAATCGTTCTGGCGGCCGGCGTCGCGCTTGGCGCGGTCGGCGGGGTGTTCTTGGATCTGAACAGTCGGGGCTACACGATGGGCGGCCAACGCACAGACCGGCGCCGTCTTGTGGAACCTGAACGACTCTTCGAGGAGTGGGTCACCAACTACCCGATCAGACTACGCCCAAAACTCAACCCCAAGCGCTTTCGTGCCGCGACACCGGACTGGTGGCAACAGTTCGACGCAACCGAGTACGGTGCCCTGTGGGGTGGCGAGGTCACCGCCGACAAACTGGCGCGATATCTGAAGCCCGCGACCTTTGTCCTTTACGTTCGTCCCAACAACGACCGCGAAGCGCTGACGCGCTTGGTCGCGGCGAACCGGCTTCGCGCTGATCCCAACGGGGACATTGAGATTATCGAAGCCTTCTGGAACTTTCCTCCGAACGAAGATCATCCGGATCTCGTTCCACCGATACTCGTCTATGCGGATCTCGTCGCAACCCTCGATCCCCGCAACATGCAAACCGCGAAGCTGGTTCGCGAGCGGTATATCGACCGTGCTCTGCGTCAGGGCTGATCGACCCGTTGATCCGGTCGTCCTTGCGATCCTGCGGGAAGTGGACCGCCTCGCCGGCAAGCTTGGGTTCGAATATTTTGTGGCGGGTGCGACCGCCCGGGATATCCTGCTGACTCATGTCCACTGTCTGCCTATTGTTCGAGCGACGCGAGACGTCGATTTTGCGGTGGCCGTTGAGAGCTGGCAGCAGTTTGAAGCCATTAAGGCAGCGCTTGCGGCTGAGGGTCGGTTTAATGCGTCGCAAATTGTCCCGCAACGACTCCACTACCGCCTATCCGATGCGGAGGAGCCAGGCTACCCGATCGACATCATCCCGTTCCGCGGCGTGGAACAGCCACCCAATGCAGTGGCATGGCCGCCGGAAATGACCGTGCTGATGAGCGTGACCGGATATGAAGAGGCGCTCGCCGCGGCAGCAGAGGTGCAAATCGACGACAACCTCGTAGTCCCTGTAATTTCGTTGCCGGGCCTTGTAGTGCTGAAACTGTTCGCCTGGCGCGACCGGGAAGCCGAAGACTCGCAAGGATGCGCAGGACCTCGTGACGCTTTTTCACCGATATTGCGACGCCGGCAACCTGGATCGGCTTTACGACGAGGAGAAAGATCTGCTGGAAGCGGTCGACTACCATCCGGAACTGGCCGGGTCCGGACTTCTTGGCCGAGACGTGCGAAAAATGGCCGCGCCAACAACGCTCGCGCAGATGCTTTCGTTGTTTGATAACCCGACTCTAGTCGACCGGCTTGTCATGCATATGGGCAAAGCGCTGCACAGTATCGAAGCCTCCTCCGCCGCCGCGGAGCGTCTGCTCGATCAGTTCAGGGCGGGGCTTGCCGGAGGCAAGGGTCAACATATCGACCCCATAAGGAAAGCGTAGCATTCGTAATTCCGGTCCGCTTCTCGGTGGGCAATCGTGCTCCGGATCATGGCAGCGCTTACCGATCACTTTCCCATGCCTCGGCCCAGGCACCCTCGCCCCGCTCCCTCAGCCACGCTGAGGGCCACGCTTCTCCATGCGCGGTCCGCAGTTCCCCGATGCGCGTGAGACCATCCTTGCTGCTCACGCCGACAAACCCGAATTCCGGCGCTGACAATCCGAGATCGAACAGCCGCCGCCTGGCCCGGCTGCATCAGGTAATACTGGCGCCTGGGGGGGTCGCCGTTGCCACGATGTCCCTCTGATATAGGCCTGGTCGACAAATCCGGGCACAGGCAACAGCATCGGTACCCACGCAAATCCAATGAACGGATATCTCCTCGCCTCGTGCCGGACTCAGCTCGCCAGGCCGGAGTGACGCAACAGCGCGTCGATCTTCGGTGCGCGGCCACGAAACCTGATGAACAGCTCGGTTGGCTCATATACGCCGCCCTGCTCGAGGATGCTGTGCAGGAAGTCATCGCCGGTCTGGCGGTCGAAAATCCCGTTTTCCTCGAACTTGCTGAAAGCGTCGGCTGACAGAACCTCGGCCCATTTATAGCTGTAGTATCCAGCGGCGTAGCCGCCCGCGAAAATGTGCGAAAAACTGTTCTGAAACCTGCTGAACGCCGGTGGAAAAAGGACCGCAACCTCCTTGCGGACCTCGTCCAGAAGTTCCTGGACGGTTTTCTCCGCCGCTCCGAAACCGCCGTGCAAACGCATATCGAACATCGCGAACTCCAGTTGCCGTACCATCTGCATGCCGGACTGGAAGTTCCTGGCCGCGATCATCTTGTCATAGAGAACCTGCGGCAGCGCTGCGCCGGTTTGGTAGTGGCGCGCCAAGCTATCCAAGGCCTGACGTTCCCAGCACCAGTTCTCCATGAACTGGCTTGGCAGTTCCACGGCATCCCAAGGAACACCGTTGATGCCGGAAACGCCGACGTAATCGACGCGGGTCAACATATGATGCAGGCCGTGACCGAATTCATGAAATAGAGTCGTGACTTCGTCATGGGTGAGGAGCGCGGGATCGTCGCCTACCGGTGCGGTGAAGTTGCAGACCAGATAGGCCACCGGCACCTGCACGCCCGTGGCAGTGCGCTTGCGGCTTATGCAGTCATCCATCCATGCTCCTCCGCGCTTGCCGGGTCTCGGATAAAGATCCATGTAGAAACGACCACGCACCTCGCCGTGCATGTCGCGGATTTCGTAGAAGCGAACGTCCGGATGCCAGACTTCAGGGTTGTCGGACTGACGGATTTCGAGCCCGTAAAGACGGTTGACGACCGCGAACATGCCGGCAATAACCTGCGGTACCGGAAAATAAGGCCTCAGATCCTCATCACAGAAATCATAGCGGCGCTGGCGCAGCTTTTCTGAATAATACGGAATGTCCCAGACCTCCAGATCCGTGGCCCCGAACTCGGAGAGGGCGAACGCACGCAGCTCCGCCAACTCACGCTGCGCTGCAGGGCGGGAACGCTCCGCGAGTCCGCTCAGGAAAGCCAGGACCTCGTTGACGCTCTTTGCCATCTTTGTCACCAGCGATAGCGAAGCGTAATCCGGGTAGCCGAGTAAGCGCGCCTCCTCGGCCCGCAATGCGAGCAGGCGATTGATGACTTCGCCGTTGTCCCAGCGTCCGGCCTGCGGCCCTTGATCGCTCGCGCGGGTGACATAGGCCTCGTACATACTCCGGCGCAGCACACGCCTGTCGGAGTAGGTCATGAATGCCACATACGAGGGTCCGTGCAGGCTGAATTTCCAGCCAGGCTTGCCCTCGTGCACGGCCGCCTGGCGCGCCGCGGCACGCGCAGACTCCGGCAACCCCTCCAGATCAGCCGCATCCGTGATCAACAGCTCCCAGCCATTGGTCGCGTCAAGCACGTTCTCCTCGAATCGGCTCGTCAGCGACGACAGTTCCTGCTGGATCTCCCGAAAGCGGTTCTTGTCAGCAGCACCCAGCTCCGCTCCGGACAGACGGAAGTCGCGTAGCGTATGTTCGATGATCTTCCTCTGGGCTGCGGTCAATTCCGCAAACGCCGCATCAGCCGCGATGGCCTTGTAGGCGCGGTACACACGCTCGTCTTGGCCGAGTTCGGTCTGATAATCGCTGAGTTTGGGCAGACAACGATTGTAGGCTTCGCGCAGCGGCTCGCTGTTCATTACAGCGTTGAGGTGCGATACCGGCGACCAGAGACGGCTCAGCCGCTCCTCCATGTCCTCCATGGGCTGGGCAAAGCTGTTCCAGCTAAATGGCACGCCCGATGTCAGCAAACGTTCGCGTTCTTCCCGGTTGCGCGCCAGCATCACGTCCAGCGCAGGCTCGACATGTTCGGGAAGGATTTTCGTGAAGCGCGGCAGGCCGCGCAAATCGAGCAGGGGATTATCTGCTTCGCTCGCCACTTGTGTCATGGTAGGTTAGGGGCACGACGGTTGACCAGAGGATCATAATCTAGCATGTCTTGGCTGAGCACAGTATCCACCCGCGGACCCGGAACGTGAGCCACGCCCACCCGTATGAGGAGCTCACGCCAGAGGTCATCCTTGACGCGGTCGAGCGCCTGCCGGTGCGCTGTACCGGTGGCTTGCTCGCCCTAAACAGCTATGAAAATCGGGTCTATCGAGTCGATACCGAGACCCGCGGTCCCATCGCTGTCAAGTTCTACCGCCCTGGCCGCTGGACCGACGACCAGATAGCGGAGGAACATGCCTTTACGCGCGAGTTAACCGAACAGGAAATCCCGGTGGTCACCCCGCTCGTCGGCCCGGAGGGGTCGACTCTTTGCCGCCACGCCGGCTTCCGCTACGCACTGTTTCCGTGGCAACCCGGGCGTGCGTCGGAACTCGGCTTGCCGGAGGAGCGGCGCATGCTTGGCCGCTACCTCGGCCGCCTTCATCGTGTCGGCGCAAGCGCCCGTTTTCACAGCCGCCCACAGCTGACCGTCGAGGCATTCGGCCACGAGCCCGTCCGCTACGTGCTTGATCACGGGTTCCTACCCGGCTACCTTGATCAGGCCTATCGCTCGCTCGCATCGGAACTCGTGGAACGCATCGCCGGGATCATGGCCGCGGTATCGGCACGCACGCTGCGACTGCACGGCGACTGTCATCTTGGCAATCTTCTCTGGACAGATACCGGTCCGCACATTGTCGACTTCGACGATGCCCGCAGCGGTCCGGCGATCCAGGACGTGTGGATGCTGCTGTCCGGGGACCGGGATGCGATGCAGCGGCAGTTGGGTGAAATTCTGGACGGTTATGCGAGCTTCATGGACTTCGACACGAGCGAGATCGCGCTGATCGAACCGCTGCGTACGCTGCGGCTCATTCACTACAGCGCCTGGCTGGCACGGCGCTGGGACGATCCGGCATTTCCGCGAAGTTTTCCATGGTTCAACACCACTCGCTACTGGGAGGAGCAGGTACTTATTCTCCGCGAACAGCTGGCCCTCCTGGACGAAGAACCCCTGTTCCGGTCCTGAGCCTGCAACACCGTGCTACGGTGCGTTGTGTCTGCTGTCATTCCGATACACCGCTCGGGACGGGCAGATCATTTCGGTGCCACGTGCCGGGGAGACCTGCACAGGTATCTGCGGGCGAAGTGGTATGGCAGATTGCCGCTTTGCGGGCATGCGCAGACCGCCGCCCGCCAGGCACGTGCCGCCCGGATCTTCCTGGGTTTGCTGCTTCCCTGGGATATTGCGGCCACCGCTCTTTGCCAACATCACGGCAATTCGTCCATCCTACAGCTGGCGCTTGCCGGGCCGTATCGAGGGCACCATGACCATCCGCTCTTATCTTGACGTCACGCGGGTGATCACTGCGTCCGCATACGTCGACGAATCGGCGGTGCTTATCGCAGATATGGCCATCGCGCAAGACAGCCCATCTGGCCCCTATGTGTCATTCGCGGGAACGTCAACCGCCTATGCATCGGTGCACGTACAAACATCCAGGTCGGACGCGTTATCCACGTCACCCATCGACATGCAGCGCTACCCGCAGGCAATGCGACGACGATCGGCAGCGAGGTGACTACCGGCCATCAGGCGACCCTCCACGGCTGCACGATCGAAGACCGGCGCCTCACCGGAACAGGCTCGGTGATGCGGGACGGGGCGGTGATCCGGTCCCACGTGTTGCTCGGAGCACGCAGCCTGGTATCCGAGGGGAGAGGGCTCGGAGGCGACTATCTGTGGTCCGGGATTCCTGTGCGCCGGGTCCGGCCGCTGACCGTTCCGGAGCTTGCGTCGATCAACTACTCGGCTGCTCATTATGTCCAGCTGAAGAACAACTACCGCCCGGCGGGATACCTTCAGCGAATCTTGCCGGTCGGCTCGGTCGAGGGGTGCCAAACAAAGCGGCTAGTTGCGGTCACGCAAGGCGTTCATGACCACCGCGGTATCGGGACGCATGCCGCGCCAGAAATAATAGGATTCCGCGGCCTGTTCCACCAGCATACCCAGACCGTCGGAGACGCATGCCGCGCCGTTTTGTCGCGCCCACTCCATGAACGGCGTCGGACGGTCGCCATACATCATGTCGTAGGCCAGTGCGCCGGCGCTGAAAATTCCCTGAGGCAGCAGCGGCACCTCTCCCTGCAGACTTGCACTGGTGCCATTGATGACGATGTCAAAGCCTTGGCCAGCGAGATCATGCAACCCGCAGGCGCTGATGGGAGGATTCCCGAACAGGCGCTCCAGTTCCTTGGCACGGGCGACCGTGCGATTGGCGATAACGACCGAATCGGGCGCGCATTCCAGCAACGGGGCCAGCACCCCGCGCACGGCACCACCCGCTCCCAGAATCAGCACACTTTTTCCTTGGAATGCGCGCTGCGGACACCGTCCGACCGGGTCTCTCCAGTCCACGCCGAGGAGCCTGGCGAGGTCGCGCACCAGACCGAGACCGTCGGTATTATGTGCCTCGATCTTTCCGTCACGGTTGAACCGGAGCGTATTCGCTGCCTGCGCCTTCTCCGCCAGATCGGTATGCAGTTCGGCAAGCCTGTACGCTTCCAGCTTGAACGGCACCGTCACGTTCAGCCCGCGGCCTCCGGTTGCACGGAACCGATCCACCGCCTGCGCAAAACCGCCGGGCTCAACCTGAATCGCCGTGTAGTCAATGCTGTCCTTGAACTGGCAGGCAAACATCCGGTGAATCGTCGGTGACTTGCTGTGTCCGACGGGATTACCCATCACGGCGTAGCGTTCCGGCATTTCAGAGTCAGACATCGTTTGTCCTGTATCACTCAGTACACCGCCACTAATGGTAACCTCTTCCGGCGACGTCCTGAAACCGGATCGCTGCAGCGCACGTCCGGCTCCTTACTGCCTGCATTGCACGCCGGGTGCACTCGGCAGGTCGTATCCGTTCCACACCGCTGAGATGGTGTGCGCCATTGACATCTCGCGGAGCGAACAATGACGACACTGCGGCGGCGCACCTTTTTCAGGCGGTGGGTTGCCGGAGCGGGCCCGATGCGAGCGCCTCTTGGAGGCTTGCACGCAGATCGTTGAGACGTCCGTGAAAGAAATGGCCGGCGCCATGCATGACCAAGAGCTGTGGCGGATCATCGAGGCCTGCTACCCAATCCTGCACACGGCGCACCGGAACGACCTCATCCTGATCGCCGTGCAGAATGATCGCCGTATGGCCGGGTGACGGCAGAGCGCTAAAGTCGTACAGGTTTACCGGTGGCGCCACCAGCACCATCCGGGATACTGGTCGCAGTACCGCCGTGCGCAGTACTACGTAAGCCCCGAACGAAAATCCGGCAAACCATGTTTCGGCGGCAGGATTACGGCCCCGGGCCCAGTCAGCAACAGCCAACAGATCGTCGGACTCTCCGTTACCGTCATCAAAGCTGCCGGCACTGCGGCCAACTCCACGGAAGTTGAAACGCACAGTGCGTACTCCCAGTTCGGCAAAGCTGCGGGCAAGTGTATGAACAACCTTATTTTGCAGGGTGCCGCCGTACAGTGGATGCGGATGACAGATGACCGCTTGAATGGGCTTTTCTGATTCTGCCTCCGGACACGCCAGCAGCGCTTCCAGCGGACCCGCAGGGCCCTGGATGGTTACCGGCCCGGATTCGCATGGAGATGACTGTCTCATGCCCCCCGGCAACCTCGCTCGCCGGTGCGCGGTGCACACCCCAGGGCCCTCAGGAATTCCGGCCGAACTTTCCGGAACGGTAGTCGCGGGCGGGTTTGGCCCGGATTCCCGGTCATTACCGGCTTTCCATTCTGGAAAACGGACGTCGCGGACACCCGGCATTGCTGCTGCCCCATTCGGCCTGCAAAGAAGAACCAGCGCCGCGTTCCGATACCAGCCTGAAGTGTCATGGCCGGTCTTTGGCCCGTACCACGATGCCGAGCTGCTCCCAGATCATGTCCACGCGCTGTCGCACGGACGGAGACATGGAAATCGCACGACCCCATTCGCGTGCCGTCTCGGGCCGCCATTTGTTCGTCGCATCGAGGCCCATCTTCGATCCCAGACCCGCAACCGGGCTGGCGAAATCGAGGTAGTCTATGGGTGTATTCTCAACGATGACCGCATCGCGCGCCGGATCAACGCGCGTGGTGACGGCCCAGATGACATCCTTCCAGTCACGCACGTTTATGTCGTCGTCGGTAACGATGACAAATTTGGTGTACATGAACTGGCGCAGGAACGACCAGACACCAAACAGGACGCGCTTGGCATGCCCGGGGTACTGCTTTCGGATGCTCACGATCGCCAGGCGATACGAACAGCCTTCGGGCGGCAGATAGAAATCGACGATCTCGGGAAACTGTTTCTGCAACAGAGGCACGAAAACCTCATTGAGCGCCAACCCGAGAATGGAGGGCTCATCCGGTGGACGGCCGGTGTAGGTGCTGTGATAGATGGGGTCCGTGCGATGCGTGATGCGCTCGACGGTGAACACCGGAAAGCGCTCGACCTCGTTGTAATAACCGGTATGATCCCCGAAGGGCCCCTCTTCCGCCTCTTCCTGCGGCGCGATATACCCCTCCAGTACGAATTCCGCGGTTGCGGGAACCTGCAGATCATTTGTGAGGCATTTCACCACATCGGTTTTTGCTCCGCGCAGCAGGCCCGCGAACTGGTACTCGGAAAGCGTATCCGGCACCGGGGTCACCGCCGCCAGGATCGTTGCCGGGTCGGCGCCAAGCGCGACTGCGACAGGAAAACGTTCGCCGGGATGCGCGCTGCACCAATCCCTGAAATCCAGGGCGCCGCCACGGTGTGCGAGCCAGCGCATTATCACTTTGTTGCGCGCAATCACCTGTTGCCTGTAGACCCCCAGGTTCTGCCGCTCCTTGTTCGGTCCGCGCGTCACCGTGAGCCCCCAGGTAATCAAGGGGCCGGCGTCCTCCGGCCAGCAAGTCTGAACCGGAAGCCGCGCCAGATCCACGGCATCTCCTTCGATCACGCATTCCTGGCAGGGTGCGTCCCTGACCACATGCGCCGGCATATTGAGCACCTGCTTGAACGTCGGCAGCTTCTCCCACAGATCACGGAACCCCTTTGGCGGCTCCGGTTCCTTGAGAAAAGCAAGCAACCGGCCTATATCGCGCAGCGCCTCGACCGATTCGGCTCCCATTCCCAGAGCCACGCGTTCCGGGGTACCGAAAAGGTTGGCAAGCACGGGCGTTGCATGCCCCCTGGGGTGCGTGAACAGCAATGCCGGGCCAGCTGCATGCAACGTCCGGTCGCAGATTTCGGTGATCTCAAGAACCGGGTCGACCTCGACGTCGATGCGCTTGAGCTCGCCACGGCGTTCCAGCTGGGCGATGAAGTGGCGCAGGTCGCGGTAGATCACCCGTATTGCCCCGGGCAGGAAACAACTGTCACAAGGCGGCAGGAAACCGACTCGGTACCCGTGTTGCGTCTGGGCCTAGTGCGGGGCATCAAGAGATCTTTCCATGCCGGGCGGTATGGTCTCGGCGAACGAACCGCGTGTGCTTATACCAGCCAGCCAGTGGGCCAGGCGCGCATGCCGGTCGCGCCAGTCATGCGGAAAACGGAAGTCAATGTATTCGAGCGCCACGCCCAATGCCAGATCGGCAATGCTGAAGCGGTCGCCTACGAGATAGGCCAGGCCCTTCTTGGCGCTGTCCGCATATTTCAGCGCTGCGACGATCTTGGTCTCCTGACGGGTAATGAGCTCCGGAGACTGCTTCTCAGGCGCCCGGCGGACCTCCATCAAGCGGGCTACGACTGCGTCCAAAATGCCTTGCGCCAGCGCATGCCAGCGCAGCGCATGCCAGCGCTCCTCGCCACTGCGTGGAATCAGGGGTTCGCCCGCCAGGCTGTCCAGGTATTCGGCGATGAGCGGGGAATCGAACAGCACATCGCCGTCATCGCGCACCAAAACCGGCACTTTGCCCAGCGGGTTGAGCGCAATCACGTGGCCCGCCGGATCCGACGGTCCTTCGACGATCAAATCGCAGGCGATTCCCTTTTCCTTAAGCAGCACCCGAACCTTGCGCACATAGGGCGAAGTCAAAGATCCATATAATTTCATTGGGTCCTCCTAACGGTAGTAATCCAGGAGCAGCCCAATGTAGACCGCTGCTCCGAAGTAATTGTTGTTCATGAAAGCGCTGAAACACCGGTCACGTTCGCGGGTCCAGATCAGCGTCTGTTGATAGGCGGCAATCGCGGCCGCCACAGCTAGACCCGCATAATACAGCAATCCCCGCCCCGCGAGGGCACCGCCCCAGGCCAGGAAGAGGATCGTCAGCACATGACTCGCTGCAACTAGGGCGCGATCCCAGCGTCCAAAAAGGATGGCGGTGGACTTCACGCCGATCCTCGCGTCATCGTCGCGGTCAACCATGGCATATTCGGTGTCGTATGCAACAGACCAGAATATGTTTGCGCCCAGCAGCACCCAGGCCGCGACAGGCACGGCGCCTGTTTCGGCGGCAAATGCCATGGGGATCCCCCAGCCGAAGGCAAGACCGAGGTAAAGCTGCGGAAGGTGCGTGAAGCGCTTGGTGAAAGGATAGCTCGCGGCCAGAAATGCGCCGATAAAGGCCAGCGCGACGGTCAACGCATTCAGAAGCATGACGAGCGCAAGGCCGGCAACGCAGAGCACGATGAACAAGACAATTGCTTCGCGCGGCGTTACCCGCCCCGAGGCGATGGGTCGTCCACGTGTACGCTTCACATGCGGATCGAAATCGCGGTCTGCGAAGTCGTTGATGACGCAGCCAGCCGAGCGCATGACAAAGACGCCCGCGACAAACACGATTACCACAATCGGAGAAGGTCGCCCGGCACCGGCGATCCACAGCGCCCAGAGCGTCGGCCAGAGCAACAGCAGCGCGCCGATCGGCCGGTGCCAACGCATGAGCATCGCATAATCGCGCAGACGCAAACGCATTGCGGTCACTGCTTGCATGGAGGGATGCCTGGAAGGAAATATTCGCTCACCATAAGTGTCTTGCCGTTGATCATAAACAACGAGCGCCTTCCCCAAATCTCCTGCGGCGCATGCCCGGTGCCATGGGTCGCCGCCGCATACAGGACACCCCCGGGAACAAGGCGCTCGATCGTCACACGCGTGCGCCTTAGCGTGGGGTTGCTGAACAGCGCTGCGCCCAGCGGCCGTGCTTTCAGGTGTCCAAGCCGCCGTTCCGGCCCGCGCAGCGTAGCTGCAGGAATGACGGTGCGCGCATAAACCCAGGCCGCCTGGTCACAGCGCAGGTACACCTCGCGCACCAGGCCATATCTTCCCGGCGGCACCCCGAGTTCCAGTGCTTCGCACGATCGTGGCAGTGACCAGCCCTGCGTCAGCACCTCGACAGTGAATCTTCCGGCACAGACGGCCCGCAGTCTTCCCGTCAGCGAGGCCGGGTCAAGAAGCCAGTCGCGCATCTCGACAGGCGCCGAGCAGACATTCATACGGCGGCGATGGAGCCACGGAGATTCAACCGTGCACGTATTCATGGGCGTTCAATATTTTGCACAAGTTTTGTGCATAGCGGACGGGGCATTGCCGATTCCAGTCCATTTCCGCAGCACGCGGAGAGTTTCATGGGCGCATTATGCCGTTCCGCCAGCATCCCGGCCAGATCCCGAATTGACTCATTAAAAATGTAAGCGAAATCGATTCGTTGCCTCAAATAAGGAATGTAAGCGAAATTCCCCTGCGGGTGCATTCCGGAGGGGTTCGCAATGAGGCTG